>JAPHSS010000017.1 GCA_026195255.1 Gammaproteobacteria bacterium
AAGGCTGGAGTGCCAAAAAAGGGTAGTTTAGAGGTAAAGTGCTGGTCTCTTGTACGCAGTATAAGTATCTGCATGAACAGAGTGCAGATGAATGTTAATACTAGAAAGATAGCGAGCATATTAGGCGCGCTATGTTTGATTTTTAACATGCCATCAGGGCTGACTTCTATTTCATCACTTATATTCAAGTTATCAAGATTGTTTGAAAGGGATGTAATCGATACAGCGTGACCATGATCTGCATTTGCTGCAGTATCACCGGTGTGTATATGTAACTCAATAGAACATAGAAACAGCAATGCACTAATCATATATATAATTAGTGCATTAATAGAAAGCTGTTTGCCTGAATTTTGTCGCATATAACTATGTGTTTTTATTTAATCGAGTTTTTGGAGTTGTTTGAGAGTATAAAGTTCAAATATTAAGGTTTTCTTATGAATCAGAGAGTGAAATGTCATAAACATCATCTTTTACCCGTAAATTTGTAAAAAATTGTTAATTAACATCTATTTAGGTATAGTTTAACGGTTCATGTAGCAAATATCAGATTAAGTTTACTTATGCAAATATACATGATTATTGTCATAACCTATCAAAATCATGGTTATAATCAATTATAAATATCGATAATTTAGTAATAAGATGTAATCAATAGTCGTTACTATTAATAATATAAATATTGGAGTATAGATATGTCAAAAAGTATAAAAGGCTCAGAAACAGAAAAAAACTTACTTATAGCTTTTTCAGGAGAGTCAAAGGCTAGAAATCTATATACCTATTTTGCAGGTGCCGCTAGAAAAGAGGGCCTGGTGCAGATCGCAGATATTTTCGAAGAAACAGCCAATCAGGAAAGAGAACATGCCAAACGGTTTTTTAAATTTCTTGAGGGTGGCGATCATGAAATAACGGAGTCTGTCACTGCTGGAAAGATAGGTTCAACTCTTGAAAACTTAAAGCAAGCCGCTGCCGGCGAAGAACATGAATGGGATGTGTTATATCCAGCATTTGCAAAAAAAGCACGTGAAGAGGGATTTACTGACATTGCTGATGCATTTGATGCAGTTTCAAATGCAGAAAAACAGCATGGTAAGCGTTATACTGAGCTCGCTGAAAACCTGGAAGAAGGCAGAGTATTTAAAAGAAATGGAAAAGTTGTATGGCGTTGTCGCAACTGCGGTTATCTTCATGAAGCTGCAGAAGCACCTGAGCTTTGTCCTGCGTGTTTACACCCGCAATCTCATTTTGAGCTACTCGGTGAAAACTGGTAATACCAGCTTGAGCCTGAGAATTTAAAAATGGCAGTTTATATTAAGAGGCAGATACACTAACTGCCTCTTAATGGTCTTGTCTATTTATTCTACAATATGCATTTTTATTTGTGCATGATCTTTTAGCATATCAACTGCGTCTATGCAGGGCATGGGCCTTCCAAACAGAAAGCCCTGCATATTTTTACAGCGCCAGGTTCTTAATTGCTCTAATTGTTCTTCTGTTTCTACACCTTCAGAAATAATATTTAAATTTAAACCTTTAGCCATAGCTATTATCGCTTTGATAATCGAAGAGTCCTCATCACTCTTTGACATATCTCTTACGAATGACTGATCAATTTTAAGCGTATCAATTGGTAAACGTTTTAAGTAATTTAATGAAGAATAACCGGTACCAAAATCATCAATGGCAATTTTAATTCCATTAGCACTTAATTCTCTTAATTTAAGAATGCCATCATCGGTATCGTGCATTAATGTATTTTCAGTAATCTCGATTTCGAGAAACTCACCAGGTATATCATTTTTAGATAACACGTCTAAAACAAATTCGACAAAATCATATTGCTCAAGTTGAATTGCTGATACATTGACGGCAATTCGAATATCATCCAGGCCCATTTCACGCCAACGTTTTAGTTCAGCGCAGGTGTTTTGAAAAATCCAGTTACCTATTTGTTTTATTAATCGAGTTTCTTCAGCAAGCGCAATGAACTCGCCAGGATTAATCATGCCACGATCGGGGTGATTCCAGCGTATCAGTGCTTCCATAGCGAAAATTTCACGTGTCTCAATATTAATTTGTGGTTGATAATAAACCTCAAATTGATCGTCATCCAGAGCTCTGCGTAAGTCATTTTCAAGAGATAAATGATTAGAATAAGCATTAATCATTTTGTTGTCATAAAACTGATAATTATTCTTGCCATTTCCTTTTACAGAGTACATAGCAATATCTGCGTGTTTTATAAGTGATTCTATTGATTCACCATCTTCAGGGTAATGTGAAATACCAATGCTGGTGCTGACAAATAGCTCGTGACTATCAATCTTGAATGGCATTGTTAAGGATTTTATTATTTTCTTTGCGACCAGTTTGGCATCTTGTTTACTATTAACTTCAGGCAGTAATAGAGTGAACTCATCGCCACCTAGTCGGGCCAGAGTATCACCCTCTCGTAAGCAGTGACGTAATCGCATGGCAACTGCCTGTAATAGATGGTCACCTACTATATGCCCTAAAGTATCATTTATCATTTTGAAACGATCCAGGTCAAGGAACATTACTGATAAATTAGTTTTGTTACGACGAGCATGAGTTAGTGCCTGGCTCAAGCGGTCATTTAATAATGTTCGATTTGGCAGGCGAGTAAGCATGTCATGGTAGGCTTGAAAACGGATGATTTCTTCTGCTTCAATGCGGTCTGTAATGTCGCGAGCGATACCATAAGTGCCAATGAATTTTTTATTATCTTCTGTCTCGTGTGAGCTATAAACACCTACAGAGTTTATCTCAATAGGTAGTATGCGGTTGTCAAAGTTGCGAGGATGGTCATTGTTTTTACATTTAAGTTTTAATTCAATATTTATACTTGCACGGTTGCCTGTTCGTCGCTCATTGAATTTGAACTGCGCTTTTTCAATGTCATCATCATGCACTAATTCTGTATAGTGTTTTCCAATAACTTCTCTTACTTTATAACCCAGCAATGTTTCAATACGTTTATTAATGAAAGTGAAACGACCTTCTTCATTTAGTATGTAAACAATATCGGGTGATTTATTAACTATATAACGATGTAGTTTTTCAGACTCCCTGAGCTGAGCATGCATTTTATGATTATCAGCTTCAAGTTGGCGTTTTTTTGTTGCATTATTAACAGAGTTTAATAAATTATCAATAGAGTATGGTTTTCGAATATAATCATAAGCGCCGTGTTTAAGCGCATTCTCTGCGGCTTCAAATGAAGTTTCACCACTGACCACGATAATAGTTGTGTTTATATCGTTTTTAGAAATGAAACGCATGACATCTTCACCATTGATGCCATCCATATTGAGGTCCAGAAGAACTATACCGATGTTATTGTTCTGAATGATTTCAATAGCTTCATCACCGCTACTGACGCACTCTACATCACAGTTATTTTGTTTCATTAACTCCATCAAACTATATTGATGAAGCTTTTCGTCATCGACAATTAGTATTTTTTCAACAGCATCAGTACGGTTACTGGCATTTGTGTTGCCACTAGTATTAGTACAGGTAATGTTTAACTCATTGTTCATTTGTTCGTTTGTCTTCTCTGGCATACTACGGGCCTATTTACATTTACAGAGATGAGACTTAAATTATATCAAGCTCAATTAATTAGTTTCAGGAAACTGGACACTAAATACAGTGCCATTGTTATTAGTTCTACAACTTATTGATCCTCCGGTTCTATCGACTAAATTTTTTGTAATACTTAAGCCTAATCCTGAGTGTTCCTGTCCCTTTGTACTGGTCACAGGGTTGTAGAGATTTTTCATTATCTCAGCAGGTATTCCCGGTCCGTTATCTTCTAACTTAAGTTCTATATAGTTGTTTCCATTTATATTAACTGTCCCTGTTGTAATTATAATTTCACCATCAGACTTTATAGCTTCTACTGAATTTTTCAGCAAATTGGTGATAATCTGTTTAATGCTGTTTTTATCGAGTCTGACGGGTTTCAGTTTATTGTCGAGATTAAGTGTCGATGTAATATTATGTGTCGCAAATAAAGATGCTTTATAAAGAGAAATAAGTTCTGTCAAAAGCGTATTAATGTTAATTTCTGAAAATTCAGATGTTTCAATATTTGGTGCATCTTTGCACCTTATTATGATGTTACTAATTCGATCAATTTCCTGTTTAATTGTTGACAGGTCAGCTTGCGCCGGGTCGTCTTCATTCAATTTTTTAGACAGTAATTGAAGATAGTTTCTGATAACCGTTAACGGGTTGTTAGTTTCATGAATTATTTTTCTGGCACGCTCTATAAATACCTGGCTATTTTTCTCAGATGCTTCAGATGTTTTCTGGCTGTAATCCAGATACTGTTGTATTTTAATCGACAGATTGTCGGCAAATAGTTTTAGCAAAGGCGAGTTTTTAAGTAGTTTTAATGCCTGGTTATTAGAGCAGCCTAATAACACGACACCGTGTAGTCTATTGCTGTTCGTAACCGGTAAACAAATAAAACCTTCAGTTTTTAAACCGTGAGCAATTTGTTCATCAATAATGCTTAAAGAAGCAGAGGCTTTGGCAGAAAAACTGTCGATAATTTGTTTTTTATTAAGGCATCGAGATAAAATACTATTACCACTGATATCTATTTTAAGGTCTTCAAACAGGCATGTATCAGTTAGGTGCTGTTTTTTAGCAATACTCAAAAATTGTTGTGATTCATCGAGATTAACAAACAGACTGTTATTAACGCCAAATAAAAGGCTGATTGATTGCTGAATTGTTTTATATATATCACTGGAATCGGCGTTTATAACAAACTGGCTGTTTTGCACCAAAGCAGAGTCTCTTACTTCCTGTGCAAGTTGTATTTGTTTTAATTCGTCTTTATTTTGAGTGTTTTCAGATTCGCTATCACCTATATCTATATCCATAGAGGCTGCGAGTGAGCGAGCTTCGGCTTCGGCTTCACTAACAACACGTTGAATAATTGATTCTGATAAATCAAATAAGCGTATGCCTGCATCAGTCGTTATCTGTTGTTCATTGTTATGTATATTGGAAGATAATAAACTTGAGAAATGAATGATTTTTGCAAGTAAATGAGCCTGTTGTATATCATCTGTACTGGCATGGTGATACCTGACCGCATCACATATGACATCCGGCATATTCCACTTCTCTAACATTATAGCGGCAAGTTCCGGGTGGTTTATACCAACAGCTTCTGTTTCCTGGTTTAGTATATGTTCAGCGGGATAAACCCCATGTTCACAAGATCTATAATCCTCATTCATTTTAGGCTCGATCATCAGTTTTCCAATATCATGTAACAAACCTGATATATAGGCTTCTTCTGGATATGCATAAGAAGTAAGCTCGGCTAATGAACGGGAAATCGTGGCGCAAGTTAGTGAATGCTGCCAAAAGGCCTTAAGAAAATGTGTTTTCTTGTTGCTGTATTCTGAAAAAAACTGTTTTATGCTAGCGGTGATAGCAATTGACTTAATCGTCTCAAAACCCAGAAACATCAAGGTATGTTTTAACGAATTTAAATGGCGAGCACGCCCGTATACCGGAGAATTTGCGGCTTTTATGACCTTGGTGGTGAGTGATGCATCCTGGCTTATAATCTCAGAAAGAGAGTCAAAGCAAATGTTCTCATCACGACATGCCTGTAATAACTTTACAAGAACATGCGGGAGAGAAGGTAGCTTATTTGCCTCTAATTCTTCAAGTAACTTAACTGCTTTGTTACGCATGTTATTAATATTATTACAGATATTCATCTTGTCAATGTATTGCGAGATAATAGTTAGAAATAACGCTGTATTTGTTAAAGATTAGACGAGTGGTTACTTCATATTAGTGTTTTCATATGTGTAAATATCACATTTAAAAGTGGTAAATGTTTTTTATGTTCCAGTTATATTGATCTAAGTAATTGTTATACAAGATTTTTTTTGATAATCGATGAGGTTTTACTGACTTATTGTTATAAATTGATAATAAGTTAAGACTTTTTTGATAAATTCTAGAAAAATAGCGTAAATTAATAAGAAAAACACCTCAGATCATTGCGGTTATGTCGCTATAAACATTAAACTGTCAAAAATAACATTTTATTCGGGGCGATTTAAACCAATGATGCAAAGCGGTACTGATATATTAGCTATTAGTAGTGGTAAAGGTGGTGTTGGTAAAACGACTCTAACGGTTAATCTGGGTATTGCGATGGCCCGGCAGGGCAAAAAAGTCTGTTTATTTGATGCAGATACAAACCTTGCAAATATCAATATCCTGTTACGTGAGACCCCCGAATATACATTGCAGCATGTGTTGAGTGGTGAGAAATCTATCTCAGAAATCGTTATACATTCTAATGGCATAAGTTTGATACCCGGTGCTTCAGGTGTTGTTGATTTTAATGAGCTTGAGCGATCGGCTCAGACACACTTATTACAGGCATTGGCAGAACTGGAACAACATTATGATGTGATTTTGGTAGATACATCAGCAGGTATTCATGACAATGTTCTCGACTTTGTTGAGACGGCCCATCAAAGTATTATTTTAATTACACCTGAGCCAACCTCGTTAACAGATGCTTTCTCTTTATTAAGAATGTTACGCAAACGCAAATATCGCAAGCGTATTAACGTTGTCGTCAATCAGGCAAACTCAGAATTTGATGCGCGCAAAATCTTTAAACGCTTTTCTGGCGCTGTTGCAAAATATATTGGTTATCATCCGGCTTATCTTGGTTTTGTTAGTCGTGATGAGCTTGTCTCGTTTGCCGTTTGCTCACAGGTGCCGGTGAGAGTATACCGTCCTAATGCTCCATCTAGTCGTTGTTTTGATCGTTTAAGTCAGCACTTAATTAGTCTGTTAAATCAACAGGGAGAAGATAAACCTTTAACAGATATATGGCGTAAATATATTGCTGATAACATTCCTGATATATTGCCAGAAAACGATAGCAGCCCTGTTCCCGGCACGGCTCTAACAAACGATTTAACAGTTAAGCCTGATCATGAAAGCGATTTAGAAGAAAACAGATCATCTCATCCATCTTCTAAATACCGGGAAGAGGACAGAAACAGAAAGAAACAGTTACTCGATGAGCATAAGCAGGCTTTGCTTGAATATATTGATGATGCAAGTTTTAGTAAGCAGGATATAGCATTAACCCTAGATCGTTTTATGAATGCCTTTTTTAAGCGCTTTAAAGATTACCCGGGTGATTTGCCAGAACAAATAAATGATTTATTACATTTAAATACACTGCCACAGGCGCAGATAAATCAGTTGTTAACCGTATTAATGTTATTTTATAAAGACAACAGAATTCGCATAGATCGTGATTTTAATGCTGAATTTTTGAATCAGCAAATTGAGGATTATGTTAATGAATATGGGAAATACCCATTTGATACATCACAGGCATTAATGCAGTCAGTTGGCCTGGGGCAAGTTAGCAAAGAGGCCATTTTAGAGCTGGATAAGGTGCTGAATTTAGTTGATAAAAGCAAACCTGCTGCAAAATTGAATATATCAGAACAGGTATATGTGACCAGTATTGAAGAGGACCGCGAGGAACTCGCAACGCAAATAAAAGATCAGATTAAAGAAACCATAAGCCCTGAAACGACTAATAAATCATTAAAAGATAGTATTCAATTTGCTTCCAGGCTTTCTGAGTAACTACAAGGTGTTATCTGCATTTCTTTTCTAAAGCCCAGAGTTATTGGGCTTGCCTGATCTGGCGATTAAAAATTATATTTAATAAAAATAATGGATTTTATATATTAAAAGAACACTGTAGATGTGGCCTGTGTATGTGTATCATCCTTACTATGAATTACGGATAAGTCACAAATTATAAAATGCCTATAAAATTAGAATATAACGAAAACCTTAAGTACCTGTTGATTACTGCGAAAGGTAACCCAACGGTGAAGGAAGCTGATATTATTATGGATGAAATGTGTAATTCTGATGTTTTTCGGCCTGATGTGAACTCATTACTCGATACCCGTGAATTATTATTTGACCATATTGATATTGAGTATATACAGAGTTTTGTTACAGTGCGCAAAAAGTTTAATGAAGCAAGAGGTTGTGCAAAAGTGGCGATACTTTCAAACTCAAAATTAGCAGCGCCCTTGATTAAATTATTTACAATATTATCCAGAGACCTTAATCAAAAAATACAGGTTTTTAGAACAGTGGAAGAGGCCGAGTTATGGTTATGTGAAGACCTGTTAAACGCATAAATTACGACTGGAACTATATAATGTTCTGCCATCTGATGAATTAAATTCTAATTTTTATAGTTGTGAATATTCATCCGCTTTAAAACCAACCAGTAATAAGTCTTTTTTCACTAATACCGGGCGTTTAATAATGCTCGGGTTATCAAGCATTATTTTAATAGCTGACTCTTCAGTGACAGAGTTTTTAGTTTTCTCATCAAGTTTACGCCAGGTTGTTCCGCGTTTATTTAAAATAGTTTCCCAGCCTAGCTTTTTGACCCAGCTAATAAGTTCTTTTTCAGGTACAGCCTGTTTTTTATAATCGTGAAATTCATAGTCGATATTATTGTCTTTAAGCCAGTTGCGGGCTTTTTTAATAGTGTCGCAATTGGGGATGCCGTATAACTTAATCATGGGTTTTGTATTCTGTTCTCAGTCGGTTTTTAACGTATGAATCAGTATTTTACGCTATGAATAGATATATTGATAATAGTAACTAAAACAGTACAAGTACCCATCTAATTGGAAGTGCCGATATTTGAATTTTTTCTCTGCAGCGCATCACCAAAACAACAAACTTTCGTATTTATCTGCTAAACATAATAAAACACCTACGGTCAGTCGCGAGCTTTGGAAATTACCTGTTTAATAGTCTAAAGTCACTATTAACACCTCACGGATGTATAAGTTTCATTGCGGGAGAGAAACCTGGCAAACAGACTGCACTTCATGGCAGGGTGTAACGTAAATCATTGTTTTTAATCAGGATGAAGTAATGACAATTCCACTTTCGACCAGCTCGGTCATTGACACTGTTAATGCTATTCGTAATATTCTCAATATCGAACAACGCCTGTCAGGTCTTGAGTACTTAAAAGTCCTTATCAGGAATATTTCTACTGAGCTTGGCGTTAAGTATGTATTTGTGGGCACGCCAGTGAAAACAGGTCTGATCTCATCCACTCAGATGTTGCCTACATGGATGGCAAGCTGCAGCCAAATTTTAAGTACGAACTTAAGAACACACCCTGTAAAATAGTTATGAGTGGCGAAAGGGTATGTGTACATGAACATTCGGTATGTAAAAAATTTCCCAACGATCCATTGTTAGAAACTTTGAAAGTTGAATCCTATGTGGGGTCGCCAACCATATCACCAAATGGTGATTTAATCGGCATACTTGTGTTGGCTGACGATAAACCCATGTTAAACAACGAACAGTTAAGCCCTACGATTGAATTTCTGGCCCAGCGGATTACCGCTGAATACGAGCGATATAATATTGAACAGGGATTACATAAAATAATTGAAAAACGTACTAAAGAGCTTGAAGCGAGTAACGCTTACCTGAGAAGATCGGTAGAAGAGCTTGAACTGGCCAAGCGCGAGCTGGAATATAAACACCGCACTGATTCACTGACCCATGTGCACACACGTGAATGGTTTACTGATCTGGCTATGGCTCAGTTAAAAATGGCTAAGCGTAATCAATATCCTCTGTCACTTCTTTTTATTGATCTTGATTATTTCAAAAAAATTAATGATACCTATGGACACACCACCGGTGATATTGTGCTTGAAGAGGTCGCAGCACGTATTAAACGCTGTGTACGCGAAACCGATATATTAGGTCGATTTGGTGGCGAGGAATTTATTCTCCTTTCACCTTATACCGATTCGAGGAAATCAATACAATTGGCGGAACGTATCAAAAATGGAGTTTCCAGCATCCCAATACAGGCATTCAATAATGATATATCTATAACGACGAGTATTGGTATTGCCGCTTCTGATATTGATGTCTGCGAATTAGAAAATCTGATTGAGCATGCTGATGCTGCACTTTATCGGGCGAAGGATAGTGGAAGGAATACCTGTGTTTTATATAACTGATAACTTTTCAACATTATAGGGTTCATAAAAAATACTTGAAGAATTATCATATGGGCATATTTCGTGAAACTGGATTTTAGAAATTGATTATTTTGAAATTCTTTGCGAAAAAATACTGGAATAATTACGCTTTACATTTCTATTAAAAGCCTCTTTACACTGCGTGTTGCAGAAG
The DNA here is from genome assembly GCA_026195255.1 of Gammaproteobacteria bacterium. Lineage (GTDB taxonomy): Bacteria > Pseudomonadota > Gammaproteobacteria > SZUA-229 > SZUA-229 > SZUA-229. The sequence goes on from JAPHSS010000017.1 coordinate 10,312, forward strand.
CGCTGTCTATGTTTCATATCTCTGGCATACTCATGAAGCAGCATAGATATTGCCCTGGTTTACTTCGACCTTTCATCCTTGGGCAATTAACTCTCCAGAAAAGACACTTTAAGCACTGAAATTGGCTGGGCGTTCGCTGATCCGGTTTGAATTAACTCAGCACTGATGTTTTTAAAAAAATAAGTTTATTAAGTTTAATTATCTAGTAATTGTATATTACAAGGTGGTTATTAGACTAAAGTTTATACTGAGCATTGAAATTTACAGTGATAAACCGTCTATACTTTATTTTTCGGGAGAGGTGAAAGTGCATAAAATAGTTAGTAATTTAGGTGTAGGTAAAAAGTTGTGGCTCATTATTATAATCGCTTTGGTATGTATGGGGCTTGTGGTCTCCAGTGGTTTATTTGAGCTTAAAAATAGCCTTCTGGAAGAGAAAAAAACCAAGACACGAAATTTAGTGGAAGTGGCTTATAGTGTAATAGAGTTTTATGGGAATAAAGCAAAAGCAGGAGAGCTGACTGAGCCTGAGGCAAAAACACGAGTAATAGAAGCGGTAAAAGCACTTAACTATGATGAAAAGAATTATTTCTGGATCAATGATATGCGTCCATTTATGGTTATGCATCCCTATAAACCGGCTCTGGATGGAAAAGATATTTCCGCGGTTAAAGATCCCAATGGTAAAGCTTTGTTTGTTGCTTTTGCCGATAAAGTTAGAGAAAAGGGTTCGGGTTTTGTTCATTATATGTGGCCAAAACCAGGCGCTTCTGAGCCAGTAAAAAAATTATCGTTCGTGCGCGGTTACGAGCCATGGGGCTGGGTTATTGGTTCGGGAATTTATATTGATGATATTGATGAAACGTTCTTTCAGAAGCTCGCTGAGCAAAGTGTTTATATTGTAATTAGCGCTATTGTTTTAGTTTTGTTATCCCTTGTTATCGTAGGAACAATTAATACGCCATTACAAAAACTTCATCTGATAATGGCAGATGTTCAGAGTAACGGCAATCTTACCCTGAGGGTGGATGTAGACCAGCGGGATGAAATTGGCTCAATGGCAAAGTCGTTTAATAGTATGTTGAGCAGCTTACAAAATGTCATGAATGAAGTTAAAGGTGTGGCTTCTAGTGTTGACGAATCGTCCATATCTTTATCTGCGATTACAGAGCAGACCAGAGAAGGTATGTACCAGCAAAAACAACAAACAGAGCAGGCGGCAACAGCGATGAACCAGATGTCTGCAACCGTTCAGGAGGTTGCACAGAATACATCATTGGCAGCAAATGCAGCACAACTTGCGAATAATGAGAGTATTAAAGGTAAGCGAGTAGTTACTGCAACTATCGAATCAATAAGCCAGTTGGCTTCCGAGGTAGAAAAAGCTGCTGATGTTATTCATAGCCTGGAAGGTGACGCTAAAAACATTAGTAATGTGATTGACGTAATTCATAGTATATCGGAACAGACCAATTTGCTCGCCTTAAACGCAGCTATAGAAGCGGCTCGAGCTGGAGAGCAGGGAAGAGGTTTTGCTGTGGTGGCAGATGAAGTGCGCACTCTGGCGCAACGCACGCAGGATGCAACACATGAAATACAAACAATGATTGAGAATCTTCAGCAAGCAGCGGTGAATGCTGTAGACGTAATGAATATGGGGCGCGTCAAGGCTGATGCCAGTGTTGAGCAGGCAATTCAGGCGGGATCTTCACTGGAGAGTATTGCGGTTTCCGTGTCGCAGATAACGGATATGAGTATTCAGGTCGCTAGCTCACTCGAAGAGCAAAGCGCTGTGGCTGAAGAGATTAATCGAAATGTGATCAGCATTCGTGATGTAGCTGATCTGACTAGTGACTCTTCGAATCAAATGAAAGAAACGGGAGATGGGTTAAGTCGATTATCAAATCAGTTGTTATCACTACTGAACCGTTACCAGGTTTAGAGATGGTTTGTGAGTGCCAGGCAGTTGTAAAGGGTGGGGGTATTAACTCGTTCCCTTTTGCTCCTCACGAAATGTTCCCATGAAAAAAAGTATCAGGCTCAACGTTTATTGCTATAGCTATTGCTACTAGTTTTAGATATCACAATTTCTGCGAGTTTTGCCTCCATTTCACGCACCACGTTTGTTGTGTTATCAACTATGCCAATATCCGTATTGATCTGGAAAGCAATGGTGATTTCATGTTCCGGGTAGTAACGCAGGCTTGAACTGTAACCGGGTATCCATCCTCCATGACCGTAAGCCGGGCCAAAGGGGCCAGTGCGATAAATCCCAAGCCCTGCAGCATACTGGATGTCGGGTGTGTCTGGGCTAATCGGAACTGAATTCAGAAGTTCGTCCAGATAGGGGTGGGGCATTGCATTGCCCCGGAAAAGTGCCGCACCCCAAAGGGCAAGCTCGCGTGAATTACTCACCAGGCCACCGCCAGTCCATTCGAAACCTGGGTGCCACAGCATCACGCCATCTGCAGTGAGTGTTTTTCGGGGAAACCCGAAAGCATTATCCGCGGCCATGTATCCAGCGGCGAGGCCTGGCAGATTACGGCGCTCGGCCGGGGCCGTTAGTTTAAGACCTAGTGGTGTCAGAAAGCGTTGTTTAACTTCATCGTAGTAACTTCTAGCCGTGACTTTTTCGATCACCAGGCCGATCAGTATGTAGCCAGTGTCAGTGTAGGCCCAGCCCTTGCCAGCCTTGAAAAGTGGTGGAAGATCCAGAACAAACTGAATCAGGGCTTCAGGCGGAAAGGGGTTGTCTTTGTCTCGCCATTTGTGAGACACGGCAGTGGCAAAACTTTGCAAATGCACATGATCCGGCAAGCCCGAAGTGTGGTTCAGAAGTTGACGTAAGGTAATGGCATTATGATTGGGTAAACGGTTAAACCACTGCCGATCTCCTAACCATTGTGATACAGGGGTATCAAGATCCAGTAAACCCTCATGAGCCAGCGCTATTGTTGTTGCTCCCACAAAGGTCTTGCCAATACTGGCTGACAGCATACGCGATTGCGTGTTCATCAGGGTTCCGGTTTCTATATCGGAGACGCCTGTTGCTGCAACACCGACTGTGCCATCCTGTAACACAAAGGCAGCGGTTGCGCCCGGGAAGTTATATTGCTTCTGAAAGTCATCAAGTGCTGACTGAAACGCTGTAGATAGAGCGGATGCAGCCGCAGAAGTTGATTTCGGTTTAGATGCTGTCAGCAGTGAAAAAAACCATGCCAGTACCAGCAGGAGCATGAAGATGGAGAAGATCACGCTCCAAAAACGAAACCTCCCTGGACGGCTAAAAACTCCTTTATCTTGTTTTAGCATGCGGGGTTCTTCATTTTTATTAGAAGTGTCAAGACACCTTGCCTGTTCTGTTTCCGAGATCACGCGGCTTCTCGCGGTTTTCAGCCATGGGAATAACCTCAGTAACGGCACCTTCATTAGTGAACATCGTTTTTTTGTTGAACCAGACAACCATGACGGCAGCTGTTATGAAGAAAATTGTGTCATAGGGCTGGGCATCGGGCCAGACAGGGTTGATGAGTTGAAAATGCATCAATGCAGGCAGCAGGATGCTACCGCGAGATGCATTAAAAAGTGCTGTGACTATAAAACTGATTGCAATGGTGCCAGCGAAAAATGGCGTGAAAGACCACGTACTCTGCTGTGTCCCGCTCAGCAGGAATGCAGGCAGGTGCCAGAAACCCCAGATGATACCTAGAATCAGTGCGGCCCAGATTGGTGCAAACTTTCTTTGTAGCAGAGGTAGAGCCAGCCCCCGCCAGCCAAATTCCTCAATCGGCCCTTTGATAGCAACAAGTAACAAGGCTATGAGAAGTGGCTGGATTGAGGCAAACGGAAACGCTTCAGTAAAAAGATTGCCTTTCAGCGCAGAACCACCGTAAAACAGCAGCGGAATACCAATAATCAAAAAAGCATACCAGGCCGGCGAACATTGCCAGATCAATAATCGAGAAAGGTAACGCCGTAATCCCCCCGGGCCACTGATGTATGTGATGATAACGAAGGCAGCAATCGCCGGTGCATATACCGCGAGGAAAAAAAGCGGGTGCTGGCCGCTCAATTTGCCGAATATCTCGGTCATCTGCTCTGGCAGAAACATAAACAGAGCCAGAATCCCCCAGGCCAAGCCGAAAGTAATAAGCAAAAATGGCAGTAGGCTGATGACGGGGATCTGTCGGTTGTCAGCGCCTGATGTATCTGTAGTCATCACAAACCCTCCCAATTTAACCAGTTCATCTGTCGGCCCCAGGAAAACGAATCGAACTAACTTTGGCTTTGTAAAAAGGAAAATACTCGTTGGTGCCAAACATGTTTCCCGCTTCAATACTAAACGGCAATTTGAAGCCCTGTACAATACGAAAGTCTGATAGATAACCACCGAACGACTGCAAGCGGTGTATTTTTTCCGGGTTTGCATTGCTCCAACGTTTAAAAGAAACCTCAACAGGCTGCCCCTCGGCATTTACTGTGACATCGACGGCTTGTGAAATCTTTTCGTGTGTCATGGTGACACGAGCCGTGTTCTCATCAATTTCTTCCCAGGTCACACCTGCTCTCGGTAATATTGCAGCGGGTGTCCAGAATACAGCTTCAGCTACGTAACGACCATAGGCCGATCGGCTGTGGTCTGATTCGCCCCCCATCCGTGCTACCGGAATAAAACCCAATATTCTAAATCTTGTCCATCTTGCAGAATCAGAGCCAGATACGGGTACTAAACCGGGTAACTTCAAACGCCATACAAAACCATGAGGCGCAGCGAGGACCTGGTAAGCCTGCATGGCTTGATAATCAGGCTTTTCTAGAGAACCCAGGCTGAACTGGCCCCCCATATCAATTTCTGCCACTGTATATAAAGGTGTGCCTGGTGCAATGCTAAAGTTAAAGAAACGCCGTGCTGGCTCTGGTAAATTTGCCACCATTGATGGATCGTACTGCTCGGGATTTGCAGGCTGTAAGGAAGTCAATTTTTGCCATTCAGATTGATCTGCGCGCCAATCTAACAATCGTAAGATTAAAAGCGAAGCAAGTAATAAAGCCACGAGTGCTAAAAGTACATAAATGAGTTTCATAAGCATTACAAAATAATATTCTGAGATTGTTTACGTTAACAGTTAAATTTAAAGTTTCTTAATAGTTTTATCCGGACACCCATACTAGTGCCTATTATATGAGTTTTTCTAAGGTTGACTGGTATTTATTGCTCGTTTTGAGATAAATGAAATACAGTGAGTTTTTTATGCATCCCCACGCGGGAGCATGGAAACGGGTTAAATTTAACATTTGCGTTTTTCCTGCTATTTTAAGCCAGATATTTAATCATCTCTTTGCGTTGCGTTTGCTCAGGTAAGACACCAAACTGTGCACCCATATTATCAAGCATATGTTTAACTTTTGTAGTGGCTGGAATCGCACAGGTGATGGCGGGGTGAGAAATCACAAATTTGAGGAAATACTGTCCCCAGCTAGAAATACCAAGATCCGTGGCCCAGTCAGGCAGTTTTTTGCCACGCACCTGCTGGAATAAATCACCTCGCTGGAATGGACGGTTGGCTATGACAGCAATTCCTTTATCCTGTGCAATGGGCAACAGTCGTCGTTCGACATCACGATTACTGATGTTGTAACTGAGTTGTAAAAAGTCAAAATGATTGTTTTTTAAAACTTCTTCTAACTCATCATGAAAACGGCCATGCGAAGTGGTGACACCAATGTAGCGAATCTTGCCTTCTTTTTTCATTGTCCGCAGTGTCGAGTAGTGTACTTTCCAGTCTCGCAGATTATGTATTTGCATCAGGTCAAAACGTTTAATACCCCATAACTCGCGTGACGCTTGCATTTGTTCTATGCCGCTTTGTTTGCCGTAAGTCCAGACCTTGGTGGCAGCAAAAAGTTTTTGGCTGTTGTGCGCTTTTTTTAATAACAGCCCGGTGACTTCTTCCGATGTTTTATACATGGGTGATGAATCAATTAATGCCCCCTGGTTATCAAAAAATGATTGCATAACCAGCTGTAATTTATTTAATAAATCATCGTCATAGAGTGCATCAAAGGTGCGTGATGTGCCCATACCAATTACCGGTAATAATTCGCCGGAAGAGGGGATTTTTTTCTGAATCAGGTTTTTTGATGAGGCGTGTATTAAATTGCTCGCAAGAGGTGATGATAAACCCAGTGCAACGAGTGCCTGTAATAAATGGCGGCGTTGCAGGTTAAAATGCGTCAGCTTTTCAGAATCTAAACTTAAATCTATATCAGTTATATGCTTATCCATTATCATCTCCAGTTTGTTTGGCGATTTGTTCGCGCTGCCGTCCGAGCTGATATGCGATTACAGCCCATATGGCAGCAAGTGGTGCAGCAATCAGTGCGATCTGGCTGATGCTAAGCCCAAGCACTTTCATACCATCATACACCCATGCACTCATCGCATCACCACCGCGATAAACTGCCGTATCAATAAAGTTTTTTGCCTTATATTTTTCTTCACGCCCCAGAACAACATATAACATTTCCCGTGCAGGCCGCATAATGGCGTAGTTACCCGCACGGCGAAATACCTGCACAAATATTAGAACAGCAAGTACCGGGGAAAGTGCCAGTGCTATAAAACCAGCACAAAGTAAAATGGGTATCATAGATAGTGTCCAGCTCAATCCAAGATGTTTTACAATGCGACTAGTGAGGAAAAACTGTATTGTGAGAGTTAACACATTAACCGCAAGATCAATCATTGCAAATACCGCTGTGCGTTGTTCAGAATTTTCAAAACTCAGTTTAATAATGCTCGCCTGCTGAAAATATAAAAAAGTAGACAATGTGCTGTAGAGTAAAATCAGCAGGCAAATACCCAACAGATATTCTGATTTTATTATGAGCGTAAAACCGCTAAACCAGTGACCACTCATGGGCTGTTGATAAGATTTATCAATTTGAGCTTGTGGCTGAGAATCAAACCACTGTGAAAGTTTTTTAATACAAAACAGGCAAAGGCTAATAAAAGTAATGCTAATGAGTAAAAGATTTTCTGTGCCTAAGGGTTGCACCAGCCAGCTAGTTATAAATGGCCCAACAATAGCACCCGTGGTGCCGCCGGCAGCTATGCTGCCAAATAATCGTTTTGCCTGGTCCTTGTCGTAAATGTCATCCATAAAACTCCAGAATACAGAAACAACAAATAAATTAAAAACACTCACCCAGATAAAAAAACCACGGGCAACTATCGAACTGGAAATGTCAGAAAGAAATAAAAAATAGAAAATAAGCAGGTTGCTAATAAAAAACAGGTAAACAATCGGTAGTAATCTGGAGCGCTGAAAGCGAGAGCATAACCAGCCAAAAACAGGCGCCATTAACAAAATAACAATAAAGGTGCCGCTAAATACCCAGGGCAAATTCTCGATGCCACCCAATATTCCCATTTCGTCACGCAGTGGCCGAATAATGTAATAGGCACACAGCAGACAGAAAAAATAAACAAAAGAATAGATTAACGGCGTTATTTCATGTCGTTTAACATCGATATATCGTTCAATTAATCCGTTCATAACGTTATGAAGTAAACCATTGAATGTCAGAAGATAAAGATTATCATATTAGAAAAATCTGCTTTGTCCATAAAACGTTTATTTACTACGCGCTCCTGCGCTTACCAAACAGCCGTAGAGAAAGCCTTTATTAAGAAACTGCTGTATCTCTATTCGTGTGGGTTAATTTAAGATTGAGAGACAGCCGCTATCCGTATGCATTCCCACGCGGGAGCATGGGAACGAGTTGAATCGTCAGGTGGCGGTGGCTATACAATAAATAAATTAGTTTTAAATGAATCAATATCTGTGCACGGCCTGGGCACTTATCCCTCGGGGAAAGACCGCCGCTGTTTGGCGCACTCCACTCTGTCCCCTGATCGATACCACCAGAAGTTGTACAGAGTCGTGCGGCGGCCTTTCCCCGATGGGGATGTGCCTTAGCGGGGTAAGCCTATCAGTTTAATCGGACACTCACAGTTTATCCGGACATCCATACTAATACCCCCATTATCTCGTTCCCATGCTCCTGCGTGGGAATGCATAAAAAACTGACAGAATATAATTTATTTCAAAACGTGCAAACAATACCAAACAGCCATAGGGAAAGCTTTTATAAAGAAACTACTGTGTCTCAATTCGTCTGGGTGAATTTAAGATAGATAGAAAACCACTATCCGTATTCATTCCTACGCGGCAGCATGGGAACGAGTTATTTATAGCTTGTCCGGATAACTGTCTTCTCGATTAAACTGCAAAGCGCATTTCAATACACAGTCCGCCATCTTCATGATTAAATGCTTTAATAGAACCCTTATGTATCTCAACGGCACGTTTTGCAATAGCAAGACCCAAGCCGTAACCGGGTACTTTTATATTTTGATTACTGTCATTGATACGCACAAAGGGCTGAAATAGATCGCTTAGTTTTTCTTCATTAACACCATTGCCACTATCACAAACAGTGATAATGATATGACTGTTTTCATTTTTCAGAGTAATCGTGACCTGAGTTTGCTCAGGTGTGAAATATATTGCATTGCGAATAACGTTTTCAATTGCTCTGCGTAACAGTTCGATACTGCCATTTATTAAAATTTCATTGGTGCTGTTAAAAACCACCTGTTTATTCTGGTTGTTTGCTTCAAAACTTGCGTCATCGCAAATAGAGGTGACTAAACCGTTAATGTCGAAATAATCATTTTCATTATTATAAACATCGGCTTCCAGTCGTGAGAGTGTCAGCAGCTCACCAACTAATTCGTCAAGTCGCTGGTTTTCTTTTTCGATACGCTGTATCAGTTCGCCGGTTTTCTCAGGTTGCTGACGTATCATTTCAATCGCTACCTGCAAACGTGCCAGTGGTGAACGCAATTCGTGTGAGACATCATTCAATAAACGTTTTTGCGTAGCAACTAATTGCTGTACCTGTTCAGCCATATGATCGAAGTCCCTGGCCAGATCTGCGATTTCATCTTTGCGATTACCAATGTTGTTCATAACACGGGTGTCAAATTTTCCTTCAGCAAACTGATTTGTGGCTTTGCGTAAATGACGAATAGGTCGCGTGATATACCAGGCAAGACTTGCACTGAAAAATAAACTGCCAAGTAAGACAATGATTAATGGTACCGATGGCAGGTGTTTTGGAAAACTGTTTTTATGTTGTAATCTGCGAATGTCACGGTGTGGTACAAATAATAAAAATGCTTCGCCTTCTGGTGTGCTTACCTGTTGAATGGCTGTTTGTTGTGGATCGTTAACGGCTTCGCGGGCCTTGTCTAACAGAAAGCGTGGCACTGGTCTGCCCAGAAGGTCTATGCCTTCATTGTTAACAATTAATATCGGCAAGGCTCGACGATGTTCGCTGATACGCTGGTCAATGACTTTTTGTAGTTCGTCACGACCCTGTTTGCGAAGAATTCTGGCATAGGCGTTTACCCTGAAATCTGCTCGAGGGTTATCTGCTATTACTTCCAGTTGTTCTATGCGTTCTTTATTGTGTTGCCATACCAGTCCGCCAACAATTGTGCCGGTGACTAATAAAGTCAGCCATAAACCAAGGAAAATTTTCCAGAATAATCGACCCATATTATGCTTCGCCTTATGCTCCGTCTGATGTTTCATCGGATAGTTGATAACCCTGACCACGCACTGTAACAATCATTGAACCCAGCTCATATTGCGCCATTTTTTTGCGCAGATTACTCATATGCATATCAATACTGCGATCATATTTTTCCAGTGTTCGACCCAGGCCATGTTCAGACAGGTTCTCTTTGCTAACAATTTTACCGGCCTGTTTTACCAGGTTAAGTAATAGATTGAATTCAGTGCTGGTTAAATCGAGAACCTGGCCACGCACCAGTGCTGTGCGCGATGATGGGTTAATTTTCAGCGGCCCTATATATTGTACTGGCTCTTGTCCTGTTTCATTCTCTGGTAGATCATGTTGTCTGTTGTTCTGGGTGCGACGTAAAACAGCGCGTAAACGTGCCAGCAATTCACGTGGATTAAATGGCTTGGATAAATAATCATCAGCGCCTATTTCCAGGCCAACAATGCGATCAATGTCATCGCCTTTGGCAGTGAGCATTAAAACGGGAACACTGGATTGGCTTCGAATACGGCGTAAAACCTCAAAGCCATCTAACTCCGGCATCATCACATCAAGCACGACTGCGTCATATAAACCAGCCAGGGTTTTTTCTAGTCCCTGTTTGCCATCGAAGGCATAATCAATATGTAAACCTTCAGCTGACAGGTATTCACCTAACATGGAAGATAGTTCGGTATCGTCGTCAATGATAAGAATGTGTGTCATAAGCCTGTGATGCGTTATCTGGTTAACTGAATTCTGGCACAAATTAAGCTTTTGTTCAGATGTCTTTACAAATCTTTACATAGCTTTACCTGACTTTGACCCAATGTTGCAATTGTTTTATGCATAATGAACATCAAGGCAGCAATGATTGTTGTTGCACAGAATTAAACGATATTAAACCGGAGAAACACATGAAAAAACGTAACTTGATTTTAGCAACTTTACTGGCAGGTAGTCTGGGTGTAGCAAGTGTCGGTGTCACGCATGCCTGTGATGGCCCTGGAGGAAATTCACGTGGTGATCAGAAGAGTGATTACCGGGGTGGTGGTATGAAAAAGATGATGAAAAAGCTCGACCTGACTAAAGAGCAGCGTCAGACGATTCGTAATATTAAAAGTGAGTCACGTGATCAAATGCAGGCGAAACGTGAGCAGATGGGTGACATTCGAAATGCTTTGCGTGAACAGGGCCGTGCTAAAACGCTTGATGTTAACAAGGTGCGTGAACTGGCAGATGCCAAATCAAAAATCATGGCAGATATGACCGTGCAGCGCATAACAACCATGCATAAAGTTCGTAAAGAGCTAACCCCTGAACAGCTTGTAAAGTTTGATGCGATGAAAGAAAAACGTTCAAAACGAGGTGGTTCTTAAACGCTTCTCGGTGAATAAAAGTTATATCGGAGCTTTCCCAATTCGGGAACGGCTTCGATATTTCGGGTAATCTGGCAGACGTTTCTGCTTTATAAATCAGCTGTGATAGGAAAACTAATTACACGTAAATGGTAGACAGCGACTCAGATTAGTGTGGCTCTTTTTAAGTAAGAACACTATCGTCTAAAAAATCTTTTTCAATGAGTTGCTTTAAAATACCCGTGCACTTTTCTTGCAGTGTGTCTCTGAGTAATCGAACAGCCGGAGTAATTGATTGCCTGCTCGGACAGATAAGCCATAGTTCTGTTGATCTGGGTTTAAACTCGGGCATAACATTAATAACCTTTCCTGATAATAAATCGGCAGACATATCCAGGCTGGATTTAATCGCGAGGCCTTTATCTGCAACGCACCAACGCCTTACCAGATCGCCATCATTGGCGGCGCGGTTACCACTCATTTTGATTTTATATTTTGTATCAGCGTCAGAGAATTCCCAAACATCATGAATGATATCGTACAGCTGGTAGAAAAGTCCGTTATAAGTAACCAGGTCATGAGGGTGTTTGGGTGAGCCGTTTCTATCAAGGTAGGTCTGTGTCGCACAGAGTAAAACCGGTACATTACAAATTTTAAAACCATAAAGTTTTGCATTATCAGGGGATCCATAACGCAGGGCGATATCAACCGAGTCACGATAAAAGTCGATATCGCTATCACTGATATTGGTTTTTAAGCTGACTTTGGGGTGAGTTTCCATGAATTCATCAAGCCAGGGAATCACCAGATTCCTGCCCAGGTCTGAAGAAAGTGCGATGCGCAGTTCACCATCCACCGTATCAAGGTCATGTTTCATATTCTGTTTGGCCTGATCGAGCATATGCAGGGCCTGTTCACACTGCGGGATATACCTTTCTCCCGCATGCGACAATCTCAGCTGGCGCGTTGTGCGGATAAATAACTCAACTCCCAGATTCTTTTCTACCCGCTTAAGTGCCGCGCTGGCGGTTGCTGTGCTCATATCCAGACTCGCTGCCGCAGCGGTAATACTGCGGAATTCGGCGACTTTAAGTACCACTTGAAGGTCTTCTAATAACATATTGTCAAATTTAATTTGATAATGATTCAAATATTATGCTGTTTTTAATTAGGTAATCAAGCGCTAATATCTTCTCAGTGACTGACTAAATGAACACCTAATCGGAGAAACACCATGAAAGCCATTGGTTATAACAAATCATTACCTATAAATGAGCCTGAGTCATTAATCGATATCGAACTACCGCAACCTGTTGCAAGCGGATGCGACCTACTGGTTAAAGTCAAAGCGATTGCGGTGAATCCGGTGGATTACAAAATTCGTCAACGAGTGGCACCAGATGACGACAGTTATAAAGTGATTGGCTGGGATGCTGTGGGTGAGGTGGTTGCAACAGGTGATGCGGCAGCAAATTTTAAACCTGGTGATATGGTTTATTACGCAGGCGATTTAAACCGCCAGGGCAGTAATGCGCAATACCAGCTGGTGGATGAGCGCATTGTGGGCAGTAAACCTAAAAGCCTGTCTGATGCTGAAGCTGCGGCACTTCCACTGACCACTATCACCGCCTGGGAATTGTTATTTGAACACCTGGCTATAAAACAACAGTCTCCTGGATCGTCAGAGAAATCAGATGAAGTGATTTTAGTCATCGGTGCAGCTGGTGGAGTGGGGTCAATTTTAATTCAAATAGCCAAAGCTATTACCGGTGCAACTGTCATTGCTACAGCCTCCAGAGAAAGTTCAGTAGCCTGGGTGAAAAAACTAGGTGCCGATCATGTGATTAATCATACACAGCCGTTATTACCTCAAATAGAAGCATTGGGTATCAAGCAGGTTACACATATTGCCAGCCTCAATGCTACCGAATCTTACTTCGATACTTATACCGAATTGCTGGCACCGTTTGGCAAGATTGCGATGATTGATGATCCATCAAAACCACTCGATGTTATGCAGCTGAAATTTAAGAGTCAGTCATTACATATAGAGTTTATGTTTGCGCGTTCTATGTTTAATGCAGCAGATATGGATGAGCAGGGGAGACTGTTAACTCGCGTTGCAGATCTGGTTGATCAGGGCTATATCCAGACTACTTCAGGTAAAAATCTCGGTATTATTAATGCGAAAAATTTGAAGATTGCACATGCGGAACTTGAGTCGGGTAAAGCAATTGGAAAGATTGTTTTAGAAGGTTTCTAGCGAGCAGGGTAACTTTGAGGGTAAGTATTAAGTGCATTTAGTAGTACGGAGTAAAAAATGTCTATGCAGAATAGTGATGCAGGGTTTCAAATTATTAATCAGGGTTATAACTCTACGTTTCACCCAGGCAGGTTAAGCCTGGGTGTGGTAGCGCCGTTAGAGAGTTATACAAACGGCCCGGTGCCAACTATGGATCATCATATAGAGCGTGTTCAACTGGCTGAGGAGCTAGGTTTCTCCGCTGTCTGGTTGAGAGACGTGCCGTTTAATGTGCCATCATTTGGTGATGCGGGGCAGATGTTCGACCCTTTTGTTTATCTGGGGTTGCTAGCGGCAAAAACTGAAACCATCGCATTGGGTGTTGCGAGTATTGTGTTACCGCTACGCCACCCGGCACATGTTGCAAAGGCAGCGGCCAGTATTGATGTATTGTCGGGCGGACGACTACTTTTAGGTGTTGCTTCGGGGGATCGGCCAGAAGAATATCCCGCACTGAATATGACTTTTGACGATCGTGGCGATCGATTTCGTGCAAGCTTTGAATATATAAATCGCATGTCGGATAACGCAGCGTCTTTTGAAAATGTTTTCGGAAATCCTCATGGCGGTATGGATATGCTGCCTAAACCAACAGCTGGCAAGTTGCCATTGCTGATTACCGGTGGAAGTCAGCAAGACCCAGACTGGATTGCCCAGAATGGTGAGGGCTGGATAACTTATCCACGAAATATCGATGCGCAGGAAAAAATTATTTCTAACTGGCGGGCTAGAGTTAAAAAAGTGGGCGGCCCTGCTAAGCCCGCAGTGCAGTCGTTGTATATTGATCTGCTTGATAATGCAGCTGCACCACCTCAGCCAATTCATTTAGGGTTTCGTTGCGGTGTAAACCATCTACGAGTTTATCTGAATTCACTGCAGGAAATTGGCATTAACCATGTTGCGCTAAACTTGCGCTTTAATCAGGCAGATACCGAAACAACTTTAAAACGTCTGGCGGATGATACTCTTCCAAACTTCGCAGAATAAGGGAGATAATATGTTGCAGAAAACGATTCTAATCACCGGCTCGACTGATGGTATCGGTCTGGAAACAGCAAAAATATTAACTTCACAGGGGTACCGTGTTTTACTGCATGGGCGTAACCAGTCAAAACTGCTAGCCGCAGAAAAAATCCTTTCTGAATTAACAGGTGGCGAGAAAGTTGAAAGTTATCTGGCTGATTTATCGAACATGGGCGATGTAGAAACACTCGCAAAAACAGTCAGAGAACGGCACGACAAAATTGATGTGTTGATTAATAATGCAGGCATTCTTAAAACACATGAACCCATTACGCAGGACGGTCTGGATGTTCGCTTTGTAGTGAATACTCTGGCGCCTTATTTGTTAACAAAAAAACTTTTACCATTGATGGATAATAGTGCACGAGTGATCAGCCTGTCTTCTGCTGCTCAGTCGCCAGTTAACCTGGGAGCATTGACCGGTAAGGTCAGGTTGAACGATGACCTAAATGCTTATGCACAAAGTAAACTGGCAATGACTATGTGGTCTCGTTATATGGCGCTAGCACACAAGGATAAGGGGCCAGTTTTTATAGCGGTGAATCCGGGGTCATTGCTTGCCACCAAGATGGTGAAAGAAGGTTTTGGCATGGCGGGTAATGATATACGTATTGGTGTCGATATACTTATCCGATTAGCCCTGGCAGATGAATTTTCAACAGCTTCAGGAAAATATTATGACAATGACGTCGGTAGATTTGCAGACCCTCATAACGATGCACTTAAGCCACAAAAAATCGAAGAGGTGATGGAAGCCATAGAGAAGGTGTTAAATAGTTTATAGTCTTATACGAAACTAATGAAAATACTTTTCTATTTCTGAAATAATATTATCTATATCAAGAGGTTTTGAGATATGACCACTCATGCCTGCTTTTATACAATTTAGTTTATCGTCAGCCATAGCGTTAGCTGTCATGGCAATAATGGGTATATCCTTATACGAAGGTATTTTTCGTATAAGCCGGGTTGCATCATATCCATCCATTTCTGGCATTTGAATATCCATAAATATTAAATCATATGCTTTCTCAGAAGCCATCTTGACAGCTTCTTTTCCATTGTTAGCTGTGTCAATAAACATGCCTGATTGTGTGAGTATTTCTTTTGCGATTAACTGATTAATCATTACATCTTCTACAAGCAAGGCTTGTTTATTGGCCAATATGTCGGAACGATATTGCTTATCTGAGTCTGGAGGTATTATAGGAGGCTCGGTTGTGCCTTTTGGTAAAAACAGTTCAAACTCAATGCAACTTCCCTTGCCCGGTTCACTAGTTAAAGAGATGTCGCCTTTCATTAAGTTAACCAGATGTTTGCATATAGACAAGCCTAAACCTGTTCCACCAAATCGCCTTGATGTTGAGTTATCGGCTTGTGTGAAAGAGTGAAATAGTTTTTTCTGATGTTCTGGAGAAATTCCAATGCCAGTATCTATAATCATGAAATGTATAAAATCATTCTTTCTGGCATTAATAACTAACTTAACTGAACCATTATTTGTAAATTTAATACCATTGCTAATAAGGTTTATTAAGATTTGAGATACGCGTACTGAATCACCTCTTAGCATTCTTGGTACATTGTCATTTATGTCTATAATAAGTTCTATGTTTTTTTCAAGTGCTCTTGTATTAAATATGCTAGTTATATTTTCAATTACAGTATTAAAGTCAAAATCCTTGTCTTCAATATTCAGCTTGCCTGCTTCTATTTTTGAAAAGTCTAGAATGTCATTAATAATATGTAGAAGAATATCCGCCGATGATTTTAGTTTTGATAAATATTCAAATTGTTTATCATTTAGATCAGTTCTTAATGTTAATTCGGTTAAGCCAATAATTCCATTCATAGGTGTTCTTATTTCATGGCTCATATTGGCCAAAAACGAGCCTTTTGCTTTACTTGCTTTTTCGGCAATATTTTTGGCATTTACCAGATCTTTGTTTGCTCGTTCCAGATCTATTGTGCGTTTTAAAACCCGGTCTTCCAGATCTATATTTAATTTTTGTAATGAGTCTTCACGTTCCTGAACTATTGATATTAATTGATTAAATACACCAAACATGTTTTCAAATTCAGTTGTTTTAGTTTTAACATGGATTTTTTCTAATTTTCCATCTTTTAACTTTCCGACAGAGTTAGTGAAATTTAATAATGGCGACGTTAGAAGCCTGGATAAAACAAACGCAAGAAAAATGGCAATTAAGCTAGATATAACAAATATTAATATTAACGCTTTTATGAGGCTCCACATGGGAGCGCGTAATACACTATCGGGAATTGTAAGTTGCAGTATATAACCAGAAATGTTTACAGGTCTAAAAATATGATGAATGACTTCATCATTTAAACTGCTGGTGATGATGGTTTCTTTGCCTGACAGGATAGCCTTAGTTTTTGTTCTTAAATTTATATCGGTTGCATCCTGTAGCCTGGTGCTTATAGAAAGTTTTTCATTGTTAGGGCCTAAAATATAATTTCCCTGTGAATCTTTCCTAAAATGAATGATTTTATCTGCTTCCCAGTGGTACCAATAAGTACCATCTTTACTAATCAGGGCTAATCGAGCGAGTCCTGAAAATTCTTTCTCTAGATCCTGTCGTAATTCATTGATTTTCTTTTCAACATTTTTCCATGGTAGCGAGCCACCTAACAAACCCTGAGTTTTTCCCGTGTCATCGTGAATAGATGAAGTAACAACAATTTGTTTGACTTCAGTAGTGTAAGAAATCATCGGGTTTGAAATGTAGAGCCGATGATTGTCCGACTGATTATTACCAACGGTTACTTGCCAGTAATCACGCTTTCGAATGTTCTTTGGCTTTGCATCAGGAGATTGATCGTTAAACGTTCTCAGCATATTTACATCGGGATTGCCACCTGACGTGTTATGGAATGTACCATCACCTCTACCAACAATAAATTTCTCATAATGTTGTTTTTTCTGTGCAAGATGGCTCATTAAATATGGGCGCATCGTATTAAAGTCCATATTTTTTACTAATGGGTTTTGTGCCAGAATATCTATTTCAGCAAGGCGGGCATTGAAGAAAGATGAAAGTTTCTCAGCAGAAACCTCCAGGCGCTTTTCAGCTGTTTCCAGTGTGAGTTGTTCTGTAATGCTGGAGCTGTACCAAATAGTGTATATGTAAGCGATGACTAGAGGAAAAAAGCCGCTTATGACGAGTATTAAGAGGATCTGGTTTTTTAATTTCATCTAATATTATAATGGCAGGCTGCGTATATATTAGTTTAGACGATAATTAACCTGATTTTCATTTTCATGCACCAATTTTAATTTTTCCAGCAGGGCATTAAGTTGAGGGGATATTGTTTACAGCTAACCCGTCTATTAGTCTATTCGTTCTAATTTCAGTTAATTTGAGATGCTGGTCTCGTTAAATATCAAGCTTTGCTTTATAATCAAACCTAAATGAAACGTTTATATTTATCTTTCTTTCTTGTTGTATTGCTTCTCACTCAGTTGGGAAGTTTGGATCATGATTATCATATACATGATTCCAGCGAAAGCTGCGACTATTGTTTAAGTGCACATGCGCTTGATCATGCTGTTCCGCCAGCTATTGAGAATTTATTTGACCACTCATTCCTCCAATTTCACACTGAAAGTGTATTTGTCAGCGCTATTAATACTGGTTTTCAGTATTATTCAGCGCGTGCTCCTCCGCGTTTTATCTAGATCTCACGCTCTTTAAATCTTACCGATAAGTTTCGGTATTTATTTCTATTCAGTGATTGATTTGGGAAAACATTTCAATGAAAAAAAATTATATAACACTACCTGTCGTTATAGGTGGGCTTAGCTTTGCCTGCTTTTATGCAACGGCTTTTGCGGCCACTCAGGCCAGTTTTAATCCGGATATTACGCTAACGCTCGACGGTCGTTACGGCAGTTATTCAAATGATAGTGACTATGAGCTGCCAGGTTTCATGCTGGGTGGCGAGGCGTCTCGTGGCGGGCAGGGCTTTAATTTAGGTCATAACGAACTAAGTTTCAGTAGCAATATTGATGATATGTTCTTTGGCAAACTTACCACCGTCGTTGCCGAGCATGAGGGTGAAACTGAAGTTGAGCTGGAAGAGGCATATATCGAAACACTGTCGATTGGTGATGGTTTTACGATTAAAGCGGGGCGTTTTTATTCAGATATCGGTTATATGAATAACCAGCATCCTCATGCCTGGGATTTCACCGATGCATCACTGGTTTATCGCGGACTGTTTGGTGGTCAGCTCATTGATGATGGTTTGCAGTTTAGCTGGTTAGTACCGACGCAAACCTATTTTAAACTGGGCATAGAGGCGACTCGGGGTGGGCGTTTTCCCGCTGGCGGTGCGGCGAATGATGGTAATGGTGTTTATGCGATGTTTGCAAAGTTTGGCGGTGATGTGGGTGTCAGCCATGCATGGCAGTTAGGTTTTTCTCACTGGCGTGCGGATATCGAGAATCGCGCTTCAGCAACTCATGAGCATGGTGTTGGTGTAATAGAGGTGCCAACCTATAGTGGTGAAAGTTCGCTTAATGGAATTGATTTTGTCTGGAAGTGGGCACCCAATGGTAACAGCCGCGAGCAAAACCTGAAAATTCAGGCGGAGTATTTTGTGCGTGATGAAGAGGGTATAGTCGAGCTCGATGGCAGCAGCCCACTAGAGTCGACAACATATCTGGGTGAGCAGTCTGGCTGGTATTTGCAGAGTGTTTATCAGTTTATACCGAGATGGCGTATTGGTTATCGCTATGATCGACTGGATTCAGATAATCAGGGATCAGACTCAGCGGTATTACTCGAAGCAGGTTTAGATAATGAGGGACATACCCCGCAACGTTCAACTCTGATGCTGGATTACTCACACAGTGAATACAGCCGTATACGCCTGCAAGTGAGTAAAGACGATTCCTATGAAGACAGTGATACGCTGATGTTTATGCAATATATTGTCACACTGGGTGCCCATGGCGCGCATCGTTTTTAAGGAGCAGTGAAACATGAAAAATGTGATACAACTATTTTCTGTATTGTTTTTTTTGCTAATGACGTCACCGGTTCTGGCCAGTATATATGTGTTTGCCTGTGAACCCGAATGGGCATCACTGGTCGATGAATTAGGCGGTGAACGTGTGAGTAGTTATGCGGCAACAACGGCATATCAGGACCCGCACCATATAGAAGCGCGTCCCAGTTTGATTGCTAAAATTAGACGAGCAGATTTAGTGGTGTGTAGTGGTGCAGAACTTGAAAGTGGCTGGTTACCCCTGTTATTAAGGCAGGCAGGTAATAACAAAATAAAACCCGGTAAAAGTGGTTACTTTGAAGCGGCTAGCGTAGTAGAGCGACTGGATATACCAGTCAATTTAGATCGTTCTTCAGGTGATGTGCATGCATCGGGTAATCCGCATGTTCATCTTGATCCGAGACGCATTCAAATTATTGCGGAATTTTTGTTTAAACGTTTAAGTGATATTGATCCGCAAGGCTCTGCTTATTATAAACAACGATTTAAAAATTTTAGCCAACGCTGGCAACAGGCTATTAAACAGTGGCAGTTACAGGCGTTACCATTAAAGGGGCAACGTATTGTTGTGCACCACCGGGACTGGGTATATCTATTTGACTGGTTAGGTATTGAAATTGCCGCTGCGCTAGAGCCAAAACCGGGTTTGCCGGCAACCCCGGGGCACCTCTCAATGTTAACAAAAACATTAACGACCGAGCCTGCAAAAATGATTGTGTATACGCCATATCAAAATCCACGTGCAGCTAAACGGCTTTCTCAAATCATCAATACGCCAGTTGTTGAGTTGCCTTATACCATTGGCGGAACAGATCAGGTAAATAATTTGTTTGATCTGTTTACGGTTAGCATAGAAAAGTTAAACGGTGCGCTTAAGTGAATGGACTTGAGATTGATTTGAATATACTCGGGCCGGCGCTACTGGCTGGTTTGTTAGTAATATCAACACACGTACCTTTAGGTCGGCGAGTATTGCAGCGGGGTATTATTTTTCTTGATCTGGCTATAGCACAAATAGCCGGTCTCGGTTTAATTATTGCGTACAGCTTAAACTGGCAGCCAGGTGGCTGGCAAACTCAACTGGTTGCAATGAGTGCAGCTATTATGGGTGTGTTAGGTCTTAACTATACCGATAAACATTGGCCAAAAATACAGGAAGCTATTATTGGTTCATTATTTGTTCTTGCATCGAGTGGTAGTATTTTATTACTTGCAACAAATCCCCAGGGTGGTGAGCAATTAAAAGAATTATTAGTCGGGCAAATTCTGTGGGTGGGTTTTGATCAAATCATTCCAGCGGCCATACTATATTCAATCATTCTTGTTTCATGGTTTGTTTTTTTACAGCGAGTTAATTCATTAGTTTTCTATTTAGTCTTTGCGATATCAATCACCGTGTCGGTGCAATTAGTCGGCATTTATCTGGTTTTTGCAAGTTTGATATTCCCGGCGTTAGCTATCAGGGCTATGACAAAACATGCAGTACTAACCGGTTATTTAATTGGTTCTGTGGGTTATGTTATGGGCTTAATGCTGGCAACAGTATTTGATTTACCTGCAGGGGCGATGATTGTTTATAGTCTTGCGCTGTCGGCGATTATATTTGTGGGTTACAGAAGTGTGATGTTTAAAAGCAATGTGTCCGCGAATGAACGCAAATAAATGCAAATAAAATAAAAAGATATACTGGTGTAATGCGCCGTAGGCGCATAAGCCATAAAAATTTGCGTTTATTCGCGTGCATTTGCGGACAAAAAATGCTCTTAGCTTTTATTCAATATCACGAAGCAACTGATTTAAACCTGTTTTACTTAATGTTTTTGCATCAACCTGTTTAACAATTACCGCGCAGTAAAGGCTGTATGTGCCATCTTTAGAAGGCAGGTTGCCAGACACAACAACAGAACCCTTAGGGATGCGGCCATAAGAAACTTCACCTGTTTCGCGGTTAAATATTTTAGTGCTCTGACCAATGTAAACGCCCATTGAAATAACAGAACCTTCTTCAACGATAACACCTTCAACAACTTCTGAACGTGCACCAATAAAACAATTATCTTCGATGATTGTAGGTGCTGCCTGTAATGGCTCTAAAACACCACCAATGCCAACGCCGCCAGACAGGTGAACGTTTTTACCAATTTGTGCGCATGAGCCTACGGTTGCCCATGTGTCTACCATTGTGCCACTATCAACGTAAGCGCCAATATTTACATAAGATGGCATAAGCACAACATTAGGTGCAATGTATGAACCTTTACGTGCAGTTGCAGGTGGTACTACCCGTGCACCTGATTCGCGAAAATCTTTTGTATTGTAATCGGCAAACTTAGATTCAACTTTATCGTAGTAGTTGGTGAAACCACCTTTAATAAACTCGTTATCATTAATGCGAAAAGAAAGTAAAACCGCTTTCTTTAACCATTCATTCACTACCCAGTCACCACTTGCTTTATCAGCGACACGTGCAGCACCTGAATCAAGCATGTTAATGCATTCTTCAACGGCTTCACGCACGTGTGTTTCAACGTTACGTGGTGTTATGTCTGCGCGGCGTTCGAATGCCTCTTCAATTGTACTTTGTAAATCGCTCATACTGATCTCCAGTTTAGAGGGTGTTTATAAATAAACCTGATAATTTTATGCGGATTAAAAATGCAGTGAATTAGCGTGTCTGTTTATAGCTACCCTGGCGTGTTTCTAAAAAATCTTTAATACGATGTGCGGCTTCAGTAGTTTCTTCAAGTGTTGCTACCAGAGCCATACGAATATGGTTTTCGCCGGGGTTTATATTGTTCGCAGTACGCGATAAATATTGCCCGGGTAATACCGTAATGTTTTTTTCTGCAAATAACTGCTGTGCGAAGTCCGTGTCTGCTATTGGCGTTTTCGGCCATAGATAAAATCCTGCATCAGGTAATTTAACGTCCATAACAGGCGAAATTATTTCTAATACAGTATTAAATTTTTCTCTGTATATCGCACGGCTATCAATAACATGCTGTTCATCATCCCATGCGCAAATACTGGCAAACTGATGATGGCCTGACATAGCGCAGCCATGATAGGTGCGGTATTTTAAAAAAGCCTGCATAATTTCTGCATCACCTGCTACAAAACCAGATCTTAAGCCGGGCAGGTTAGAGCGTTTCGATAAACTATGAAAAACAACACAGTGTTTATAATCCGTGTTGCCCATGTCAGCTGCGGCTTCTAATAAACCACAAGGTGGTTTTTCATCATCAAAATATATTTCTGAATAACATTCATCAGATGCAATAATAAAATCAAACTCTTCTGCTTTATTAATTAACCATTGCATTTGCTGTTTTGAAATAACAGCGCCAGTTGGGTTGCCCGGTGTGCAAATATAAATTAATTGACAACGTTGCCAGCTTGCGTCATCAATGGCTTCAAAATCGGGAAGGTAACTGGTATCCGCAGTTGTATTATAAAAGCAGGGCTCAGCGCCGGCTAAAATAGCCGCACCTTCATAAATCTGATAAAACGGATTTGGCATACAAACCAGTGCGCCGCCCCGGGTACTGGTTTTTCGTTTGACCATGGCCTGTGCAAAAGCAAACAGAGCTTCACGGGTGCCATTTACAGGTAATATATTCTTTTCTATATCAAGGCTATTCGACGGGAGTTTAAAGCGTCGAACCAGCCAGTTTGCAATAGACAGGCGTAATTCTGGTGTGCCTTTGGTAAGCGGGTAATTAGCTATTTTAGCCAATGAGTTGACCAGCTCTTCAAGCACGAATGCGGGCGGCTCATGTTTGGGCTCACCAATTGATAAAGCGATATGCTTCAGCGCATTATTGGGCGTGATGCCAGCTTTGAGCTTAGCCAGTTTTTCAAAAGGATAAGGATGTAGTCGATTGAGATCCGGGTTCATGTAAAATGCAGTTAATTACTAAGGCTGTTAAATGGCGGCTCATTATACTCAAAACTGGAGGCGAAGTGGCTGTTTTATCTATTCATCATGTAAGTTTGGTTGTGGCTGATACTCAGCAGGCGGTTTCATTTTATACCCGGGTCTTAGGCCTGGAGGTATGTGAGGAGCGCCCGAGCCTCGATTTCGCGGGTGCCTGGTTAACCGTGGGGCATCAGCAAATCCATCTACTTGAAGTCGAAAACCCTGATCCGGTTAGTAATAGACCCGAACATGGCGGTCGAGACCGGCATCTGGCAATGACAGTGACAGATTTGTCTGAAATAGAGCAGAGGCTCACTTCTCTCGATATTTTCTATACAAAAAGCCGTTCAGGCCGCGCTGCACTGTTTTGTCGTGATCCGGATGGTAATGGTATAGAGCTAATAGAATCAAAAGGTTAAGCTGGTTTTATGGCTATTGAGTTCTGGAAAAATAAACAGTTATCAGAAATGAGCGATGAAGAATGGGAGTCTTTGTGTGACGGGTGTGCTCGTTGCTGTTTATTAAAACTTGAAAATGAAGATACTTCAGAATTGTTTTTTACTAATGTAAGTTGTCACTTATTAAATATCGAAGAATGTCGATGTAAGGATTATGAAAACAGGAAATTTCTGGTGCCGGAGTGTTTATTAGTGAAAAACATGGCCTTGTCAGAATACCAGTGGTTGCCTGAAACCTGTGCGTATCGATTATTGTCAGAGGATAAAACCTTGCCTGACTGGCATCCATTAATTTCAGGTGATAAAAATAGCGTTAAACAGGTAGGGGTTACGGTAGATGGCTTTGCGGTATCTGAAGATTTTATTCACCCAGAGCAGTTAGAAGACCATGTTATCAACTTGCCTTTACCTGACGAATGAGTTATCCACACATTCTGTATTGTTGAAATAATTTTATAAGCTCTTGATATTAAATAAAATTGTTGTATCTTCATGGTATCACTACAGGAATTCTAATGAGCAGAGATACCACACCAAACACTATCTATCTAAAAGACTATAAACAACCAGCGTACTGGATTGATTCTATCAGTTTGCATTTCGAACTAGGTGAAGATGAAACGCGTGTTGTCTCTGAGATGGAAGTGCGCAGGAATAAGGATCTGCACGGCCCGAGTATTCTCGAGCTGGACGGAGAGGATCTTCTTCTAGGTTCTATTCTGATTAATGATAAAGCCTTAAGTGACGGTCAGTTTAGTGTAACAAATGAAGGTTTATGGATTCCAGATGTGCCTGAGCAGTTTACCCTGCAAATAGAAACCTTTATCAAACCGCAACTTAATACATCTCTTGAAGGTTTGTATAAATCATCAGGTAATTTCTGTACCCAGTGTGAAGCTCAGGGTTTCCGTAAAATCACATATTACCTTGATCGGCCAGATGTTATGGCTAAATTCACTACCACTATTGTCGCCGATAAAACCAGATACCCTGTATTACTCTCAAATGGTAACCCGGTAGATGCAACTGATTTAGAAAATGGTAAACACAGTGTTACCTGGGAAGACCCCTTTAAAAAACCCTGTTACTTATTTGCTCTGGTGGCGGGTGATTTAGAGTGCATTAAAGATACGTTTGTGACTATGAATGAACGTGAAATAGACTGCCGTATTTATGTAGAGGCCCATAATATAGATAAGTGTGAGCATGCCATGTTATCGCTTAAAAAATCGATGAAATGGGATGAAGATACATTTGGTCGTGAATATGATTTAGATATTTATATGATTGTCGCAGTAGATGATTTCAATATGGGCGCGATGGAAAACAAAGGTTTGAATGTATTTAACTCCAAGTATGTTCTGGCGCGTCCAGATACGGCAACGGATACCGATTTTATAAATATTGAAGCGGTAATCGGGCATGAGTATTTTCATAACTGGAGTGGTAATCGTGTTACCTGTCGTGACTGGTTCCAGTTAACCCTGAAAGAAGGGCTTACGGTATTTCGCGATCAGCAATTCACTTCTGATATGAACTCGGCTTCAGTAAAACGTATTGATGACGTAAATGTCCTGCGCACCAGACAGTTTGCTGAAGATGCCGGCCCCATGTCACATCCTATTCAGCCAGCTTCATATGTAGAAATAAATAATTTTTACACCGTAACGGTTTATAACAAGGGCGCAGAAGTTATTCGCATGATTCATACCCTGTTGGGAAAAGAAAATTTTCGTAAAGGTACGGATTTGTATTTTGATCGTCATGATGGTGAAGCGGCAACAACTGAAGACTTTGTAAAAGCAATGGAAGATGCCAGTAAAATCGATTTAACTCAGTTTCGTCGCTGGTATAGTCAGGCGGGTACACCGCAACTGGATATACAGTCTAGTTATGATGCAGCTGAAAAACGCTTAAGTTTAACAGTTAAGCAATCTTCAAATTTAGATAGTAATAAACCATTTCATATTCCATTAAGTTTAAGTTTAATTAATGCGCACGGCGAAGAAGTTAAATCTGCTGCACAAATAGCCAATATTATCCAGCCTGAACAGGTAATTGAATTTAATAATGTAGAAGAGAATACAGCTGTTTCTGTATTACGAAATTATTCTGCACCAGTGAAATTAAATTATCCGTTAAATAATGAACAGCTAGCTTTTCTTGTGGCAAATGATAGCGATGAGTTTAATCGTTGGAATTGTGCGCAGGAGTTAGGATTAAACATAATGCTGGCGCTGGTTGAAGATGATCAGCAAGGTAAAAAACTGCAACTCGATAGCTTTTTCATTAGTACTCTAAAACAGGTGTTAATTGATGACTCGCTCGATAAAGCTTTGGCAGCACGAATTTTAAGTTTGCCCAGTGAAGATTATATGGGGCAAAACATGTCAATTATTGATGTTGACGCTATCTATCGTGTTAGAGAGTTCTGCAAGCAAACACTTGCTTTTGAATTGATGGATGAATTTGTAGATGTTTATAAGCGCTGTCAGGATAGTGAATACTTACTGACCCCTAATGCAATGGGGCAGCGTAGTTTAAAAAATATTTGCCTGTCATATATGATGTGTAGTCAGACTGAAACTGCCAAAAAAGCCACAATTGACATGGCGTTGAAGCAATTCGAAAATGCAAATAATATGACAGATCAAATATCAGCCTTGCGCTGCCTGGCTCACTATTCTGAGAGTGATGGTCGTCAGGCGCTGGCTGATTTCTATGAGCAGTGGAGTGATGATTCTCTGGTTATTGATAAATGGTTTATTGTGCAGGCCACGGCTACTGGCGTAAACGCATTTCAATCAGTGCAATCACTATTAGAGCATGAGGCTTTTGATTTAAATGTGCCGAATAGGGTGCGCTCATTAGTGGGTGCATTTACCCAGTCGAATGCAGTTGAATTTCATCACTTATCAGGGCAGGGTTATGAATTTCTGGCAGACATCGTTATTAAGTTAAATAAAACCAACCCACAGATTGCAGCTCGTCTGTTATTGCCTTTAATACAGTGGAAAAACTATGCTGCTAATCGTCAACTGATGATGAAGGCTCAACTACAGAGGATATATGAAACACCTGATCTGGCAAAAGATGTGTTTGAAATAACAAATAAAGGTCTTTCAGCTTAGTACTAATATAAACCTGAAGAGCAGGAGAAGATTTAAAATATTGATTATATTGTGATTAATGAGGCTGATTTAAGCAGAATTTATTTGCTGTGCTATGCTTTTACACTTAGATGTTATATTGCGGATTGCAATATTTAAAATTAAATAAAAATAAATATAAATAATAATAAACTATGACAAATTCCAGCGGTTCATCTGGCGACATTACCGGTTTAGGGAATGATTCAAAGCTAGAGCAAACACCTGTTATTTTAATTGCAGATGATGATCCATCAATACGTTTAGTGTTAAAGCACTCTATGGAGCAAAGTGGGCATCATGTAATTGAAGCCGCTAATGGCCTTGAAGCGGTTCAGGCAGCGATTAGACAAACCCCTGATTTGATTTTAATGGATGCCGTTATGCCTGTAATGGATGGCTTTCGTGCAACTGAAGAAATTAAAAAAATTAGTGGCTGCGAAGAAACACCAATATTAATGGCAACCTCCCTTGATGATGACCAGTCTATTGCCAGGGCATTTGACGTGGGGGCTTGCGATTATATTACCAAACCATTTAACTGGTCAGTTTTAAAACACAGAACCACCCGCATGTTATTTGCCGCAGATGCAGAGCGGCAAATTCGTCACCTTGCATATCACGATGCACTCACCGGTTTACCAAATCGCATGTTGTTTATGGATAGAATTGACCAGGCTATCTCCAGAGCACAGCGTGAAAATGGAAAGTTTGCAATTTTATATATAGATATTGATCATTTTAAAGTTATTAATGATTCCATGGGGCATGCTGCGGGTGATCAGCTGTTGAATATAGTGTCACAACGTTTAACTGAAACTTTACGTAAAACAGATACTATCGCCAGGTTGGGCGGAGATGAATTTACAATTATTATTGAAGATCTGGAAGAGGCTGAGTCAGTTGTGCTGGTTGCAAAAAATATACTGGCTACCCTGGACAAGCCAGTGGAAATTTTTGAAAAAGAAGTGCATATTGGTGGCAGTATCGGCATAGCATTATACCCTCAGGATGGTGAAAATTTCGGTACATTATTAAAAAATTCTGACACTGCTATGTATAAAGCAAAAGAGTTAGGTAGACAAACTTTTCAGTTCTATGAACATGAAATGAGTTTAAAGGCAATGCGCAGGCTTGATCTTGAAAACCAAATTCGAGTTGCTTTAAAAAATGAAGAGTTTCTAGTTTATTATCAACCTAAGGTTAATCTGCTTTCAGGTCAGTGTCAGGGTATGGAAGCACTTGTTCGTTGGCAGCATCCTGAAAAAGGCCTTATCACGCCTGATGAATTTATACCCATTGCAGAAGAAACAGGTTTAATTGTTCAACTTGATGAGTGGGTCATGCATACAGCGTGTCAGCAATTTAAAAAATGGGAAGCAGCAGGTTACCCTGTGAATAATTTATCTGTAAATATATCGGCTCGACATTTTAAGGAAGGTGGTTTACTCAAACACTGTAAAAAGCTCATTGAAGATATACAGATACTGCCCGGGTATATTGAAATTGAATTAACAGAAAGTGCATTGGTGGATAATTATAACAGTGCAAAAGAAATACTACATGAAATTCATGAGATGGGTGTTCGCATCGCTTTAGATGATTTTGGTACGGGTTATGCGTCGATGTCATATCTTAAAGAATTTCCTTTTGATACAGTAAAACTTGATCGCTCATTTGTTCAGGGTGTACCAGAAGATGTAGAAGATACCGCAATAGTGATAGCTATGATTCAACTGGCAAAAGCATTAAATTTAAACATGATTGCTGAAGGCGTTGAAACAGAGTTACAAAAACAGTTTCTTACTGATCATGGTTGTGTTTATGGGCAAGGTTATCTTTGGTCAAAGCCGCTAGCTGCTAACGAGTTTGAGCGAATGTTTTTCAGTTAAGGTTTTTGAGTTGTTTTTAATATGGGGTTACTTGTTCTTTCTATTTTGTAAAACCTCATATGCAGTAACCGCAACGATGCTTGCTATCGAAAGTAGTATGACTGAAAGTATTACGATATATTTTGTTTCATAAACTTTTTCTTTAACTCTTTCTTTAACTTTGCTGGGTATAACAGGTTTAGGTTTTTCGATATTGGCTTGCGCTGACTGCTTAAGCGTTTCATTTTCTATTTTTCTGGTTAGTTCCTGGTATATAGACTTATCAGCGCCACTACTTTGCAATTCAAGTTGCATTTTTTTGTAGGCCTGTTTGGCTTCTTGTTTGCGCCCGGCTTTTTCTAACTGATCAATATTACTCCAGTGTAAATACCAGTAATAACTATCATTATCTCCGTTTCCTCCTAGCACTATTTCATTTTTTGTTGCTTCGATTTTTAAATCCTCTGGCAAGCTGTGTTTCATTGTGCTGAATATCGAAGCACTTAACTGGTTGTCTGGTAACTGGGACAATTGAATCGATTTTTTGAATGCTTCATTATTTCGTTTCATATGACTGCTTGCCAGAGGCAAGTTTTTTTCTTCAGTATAATATGAAGTCATGTTCTTATGATGGAGCCCCTTAATAAACCAGAAAACAGCAGTGTTTACATGGATGGTGCTAAGTTGATCTAGTTTGTTATCTAATTCCAGTAACTCTATTCGTTGTTGTGTCAGTGGTAAGTTTATATCTTCACTGTAATACTCAGTTACTCTATTGGCGAGTGATTCTTCTATAACAGGCTCGACTTGAAACTGTTCTATAAAACGACTGTCTGCCAGGCACATTGAAATTGACAGGGGGAAACTGCATATTATGCAGATTAATAAAGTACTAAAATTAATATTTAACATTTGCATGTAAGTGGTCCGCTTTATCAAACGCATCGGGTATGCCGTTTGCAGGTTCAATATCCTGTTTAAATTCTCTTGTTGTCATAGGTCTACCGTTAGACTCAAGTTGCCAGTATGCATTTATCTCGGATTTTTTTTCTTGCAGGGCATTCCATAATATCCAGTAACCAATAGAAGATTGTCGCGAATTAGCGGGTGCCATAATGATTAAATCGACAGCACCCCCTCGTTGGTGAATGCCATTTACGGCATTACTATACCATTCGTTGCGTTCAGGATTTCGCCAGCCACTAGTAATCCATAATTTATTATCTGGAATATTTAATTTTTTCATATGCAGGTCATAAAATGAATTTTCAGATTTAAGTTTATTAAGGCTGTCTGTGTAAGTGCTGCTTATTTTTTTTGCAAGGTCTAACATGCCGTCATTGATGATGAGTTCGTATTGACTCTCGGTTAATGGGTTACCAGCTAATTTCTCTGGCTTCTCAGGTATGCTGCTGATTTCATGGCGTTTTGGAACTGGAATATTTCCATTGTCACCACGGCCGTAACGTTTTATATCATAATGATTAATATACTCCTGGCGAATCATATCAATACGATCCATGCTGATATTTGCCTTATGTGTGCCTATTTTTTTGCCGTTATCCAAGACACTTAAGGTTACGTGATATGAAAATTTCGGGTTGTATTTTTTCTCGTCTATATTCCGTGTTCCACCCCCATACTTTCTTCTCTTTCCCTGGGGACCTTTACCTTTTTTATATATTGCGGGTTGATGCGAGAATGGTGCAGGTCTAAATATAAGTTGTTGTCTGTTTCTGACGTTACTGTCAAGTGGTTTTGATTGCCAATGGTATCCTGAACTTAACATACGACCATTACCAGTAAACTTTGAGAGTAATTTGATCGTTCCATGTTGTTTGTCTTGTACCTTGATATCCCATTTTAGCAATTGATTTGGGCCAATTTTATCGGTGAATTTTATAACGAACGGGGTTTGTTGACTGATTGTGCTTTGTTTGCTCGAATGTTTAATGCCCTGTTTGATGAACGAGCCTTTTTTGATAATAACAAATGACTGTATAGCGTTGCTCTCTGGGTCGGCTGAACTGATCACAGATAAATGCCTGGAAAAAACCTCAGCCTGACTATGATTCGCCGGGTTTATTAGCACTAATAAGCTTATGCATAAGAGTAATCGTCTGATTTTGGAGCCCCGTATTTTTTTCTCACAATCTGAGCTTACGCATGAGATATAGCTCAGGCATATGCTTTTATCAAGTTTTGCTTAAAAAAATGGGGTTTTAATGTGAAACAACACAAGGTTTATTAACGGGGTTTAATGCCAAATCACATTCTAGAAAAATAGAGCCCGTAACATTACCCGAGCCGTATCGATTATTTGAATATAAAGTGTATGTCTGTTCATTGTAAATGGCACATAGTGTCCATTCGTCTAGGGCATAATTTACAAAAGGCGTATATGTGTATTCTTCTGTAGCTGCTTTTAGACTAAATTCTCCCTGTGCATTAGTCGTCGTAAATTTTTTGCCTTTAAGGCAAAGTTTGTCATTGGCTGAAAGGCTTAGAATTATTTTTGCATTTTCAATGGCTTCGCCGCTGAATTTTAATGATCCATCAAAATGCGGGCTTTTGCTGCGACTCTGGCTTGTGAAACTGCAGTTATTTAATATAAGCAGGCAGGCAGAAATAAAAACGAAAGTTATTTTATTTGACATAACTAATTCCAGAATTAATTTGTATTCTTGTGTGTGACTTATGCTTTAACTGGGTCGAATTCTATAACTCATATATCCCCAGATAAAAGCAATAATTACAATTATTAAACCATATAAATCGTAATATCTAAAATAGAACTTATTGGTCCTGGTTAGTTGTTCCTCGGCAACACCAAAAGCAGCACGAATTTTTCGTGGAATCCAGCCGGTTTCTGTGTTGCTGATTTTAACCTGATCCCATCTTAATCCATTTTCTGTTTTAGAATTTATGTATATAAAAATCTCACCCTTAGGCAATATACTGATAATGGGTGATTTCTTACTCGCTTGCATATTTAACTGTGTATTATTTTGCAGTACCTCAACAAATAAATTTGAAGATTCGTAGAGCGGTTCATACCAGCGTTTCTTAAAAGGTAAATCTGTGTAGTGGTTGAAAGTGGCAAATAATAAGAGTGCTAAACCAGCACCAAATATACCGCTTAAGACTCTCAGCATCGCTCTTGAAATAAAATCGGTGCGAAACAGATAAATGGCAAAGCCACTTAAGGTTAGTGTCTGTAATAGAAGAATCACCGGGTAATCAGATGGAATATAGGTTGTATTTTGAAACCAGCTGAATGAAAAGCCTGCATCAGCTAATAAAAATCGTAAATAGTACTGGTATATAAAAAACACAGCCATTAATGAGGTTGCAACATAGGTGATTAATTCCATTTTCTGGCTTCTTAATAAAGGCATGATAGAGTCAGCTTTTATATTAGAAATAAGGTTCTTATGTTCTTGCCAGTTACAGCTGTAGAGGGCAATGGTTTTGCGTTTGCCCGTGAGGTTTAGTTCATTGGATGTAGTCAGTTGAAATTCATCAGAGCTAATACGCGCGCGGGTTGAATGTGTAATGAGTATTTGATTAGCTTCGGCGCTACTTTCAACTTTTGCGGCTACATTAACCACATCACCAAAAATATCATCATATTCAACGATGCCTTTTCCAGTATGTATGCCTATACGAGTGCGTAAGCTAAAATATTTGTCTTTGTCCCTTTCAGCAGATAATCGTTGTTGAATAGCAATGCCTGCTTTTACGGCATTTTCGGGTTTATTAAATGACGCCATGATGGCATCACCAAGGGTTTTGATTATTTTTCCCCTGAATTTACGTATCACAGGGAAAAGCAGGCGGTTATGTCTATCAAGTAACATACGCGCATCAACATCACCCCGGCGTTCCCAGTGTCGAGTAGAGTGTTCAATGTCTGAAAATAAAATAGTAATTTGTTTTCTGGACTTTTTGATGGCTTCGATGGTGCTTTTATCTGTTAACATTGTACTAATTTAAATCTCACGCTTACTAAAGGATACGACAATGCCACACATACAGAGTCTTCTATTAATATGTTTACTGGTGCTGTTTAGTGCATGCTCGACAACAACAAAAGGGCCAGTAACTAATAAAGAATATAAGGTGCAAATGGGCGGCTGGCAAGATATGGATGAATATAATCGTGTTCGAGAAAAAGTGGTGAAAGACAAAGAGCGTACGGAAGATGATGTAAGGGACTGTAATGTTGTTGATTGCCCCGAGATGATTCGTAAAAAATAGACCTAAATTAATTATCCTGAGTCTTAAGTCGCAGGTCAAAAGCCATAGCGCCTGCGGCGCATTTAGGCTTAAGACTGGCGAATAACTAAGCTTTACCCTGTAGCTGTAAAAGAATATCTTCATTTTCTAAGGTTGAAGTATCCGATGTAATCTCTTCTCCGCGTGCAATATTGCGCAATAAACGTCGCATAATTTTACCTGAACGTGTTTTTGGCAGGTTATCAGAGTAGCGAATCTGGTCAGGTTTGGCGATAGCGCCAATCTGTTCACCTACCCAGGTACGCAGTTCCTGTGTGAGTTTATCATCAACCCCACCTGCAGGCCGTTCACCACGTAACACAACATAGGCAAAAATGGCTTCGCCTTTGATATCGTGGGGGTAACCAACAACGGCAGCTTCGGTGACACTTTTGTGAGCCACTAAGGCCGATTCTATTTCCATTGTGCCGAGGCGATGTCCCGATACGTTCAGAACGTCATCAATTCGCCCCATAATCCAGAAGTAACCGTCAGCATCTTTGCGTGCCGAGTCACCCGCCAGATAATACTTACCACCAAATTTAGGCCAGTAAGTATCAATATAACGTTGATCGTCGCCCCAGACAGTGCGTAATTGTGAAGGAAACGGCTTTTTAATAACCAGGAAACCGCCTTTATTTGCCTGAGTGATGCTATTGCCTTCTTCATCAACTACATCCGCGTCTATGCCCGGTAGTGCGAGGGTGCATGAACCGGGTTTGGTGGCGACTACACCAGGCAGTGGGGCGATCATATTGGCGCCGGTTTCAGTTTGCCACCAGGTATCTACAATTGGGCAGCGCTTTTTACCAATGACTTCATGATACCAGATCCAGGCTTCAGGATTAATGGGCTCACCAACCGTGCCTAAGAGGCGCAATGAAGATAAATCATACTGGTTAGGGTAGTCATCACCCAGTTTCATTAACGCGCGAATGGCAGTGGGAGCGGTATAAAATATAGACACTTTATGTGCCTCAACCATTTTCCAGAAGCGCCCGGGGTCAGGAATGGTGGGGGCTCCTTCATATATGACAATCGTGCCCCCTGCCGCAAGAGGGCCGTAAGCGACATAAGTGTGGCCGGTAATCCAGCCCACATCGGCAGTACACCAGAAGATGTCGTCGTCTTTCAGGTCAAAGACCCATTTATTTGTAACTATGGAGCCTAACAGGTAACCTGCGCTTGAGTGTTGAATGCCTTTTGGGTTGCCTGTTGAACCAGACGTATAAAGTAAAAATAAGGGATGTTCAGAGTTAACCCATTCAGGTTCGCACTCGGTGCTCTTTGAGTCAACAGCATCGTGCCACCAGAAGTCGCGGTCTATTTGCATCTTAATATCGTGCTTGGTGCGTTGATAAACCATAACTGACTCAATGGTTGGGCAGCCACCTTCTAGTGCTTTATCGGTGGCGGCTTTTAATTCAACGATTTTTCCACCACGGGTGCCACCATCTGCGGTAATTACCATTTTAGCGCCAGCATCATTTATACGGTCACGTAACGATCCGGCAGAAAAGCCACCAAATACAACAGAGTGGATAGCACCTATGCGAGCACAGCCCTGCATTGCAATAACCGCTTCTGGCGTCATGGGCATGTAAATAACTACCCGGTCACCCGCTTTAATGCCACGCGCTTTTAGCGCGTTGGCAAACTGATTAACTTCATTGCTCAGTTGCTGGTATGTGAGTTGGCGTGTATCACCATTTTCACCTTCAAATATAATGGCTGTTTTATCAGCTTTGTCTGCCAGGTGGCGATCAATACAGTTGACGGTTACATTGAGTTTGCCATCTGCAAACCATTTAAAGTGAGGCGCATTACTGTCATCCAGTACTTCGGTGAATGGGGTGTGCCAGTCCAGCATGTCACGGGCCTGATCAGCCCAAAAACCTTCATAATCGTCTGCAGCCGCTTTATACAGGGCATCAAACCTGGCCTTGTTGATAACCGCGTTATCAGCAAATTCGCTTGAAGGTGGAAACTTTCGTTCCTCGATTAGAACGGAATCTATAGTATTTTCGGACATGCTCGCTCCATTTTCATTTAGTACTTTCTTTTGTAACAGGAAGGATACCTTAGAAAATAGCGCAATTGAAGGTATAGTCCAGTTTCATTTAGGTTTTGTTATTTTGCCTTACTATTAAGGGGCAGGCTATTTCATATTTAGCTAATGCAATATTATTTTTCAAACCTAAGTGTTTTTAGATCTGAGGAATAATGTTATCAAACTGTAGTAGTTTAATTAAGTTGAAGTCATAAAAGAAAGGCTTTAATCAAAATATTAATAATAGAAATATTTAATTGAATAATTAATGGCATAATATTGTTTTCCATACACACAGGCTTAAAAATGTTTTACTCAAGTAGAAGTATACTGGCGTTCATTATTGTTGCTTTAACATCTGTGCCGATGGTAACTGAAGCGCTGGCAGATCCTGTAGAGCCTTTGGCATTGCAAAAAATTATGCAGGACATGGGGCAGAATATGCAGCTAATCACCCATGGTATTTCACAGGAAAACTGGGGCTTAGTTGAAAAAACCGCACCCTTGATAGCTAATCATCCACAACCACCTGTTTTTGAGAAAATGAAAATCTTCGCTTATATCAATACAGATATGCGAGTTTTTAAAAATTTTGATGATAAAACCCATGAAGCGGCGACAATACTTGGAAAGACAGCGGCCAGTAAAGACGGTCACGCAGTCATAGCGGATTTTGCAACCCTGCAAGACACCTGTTTAATGTGTCACGAGCGCTTTCGTAAGCCGTTTATAAAATATTTTTACGGTATCGATGAGTAAGTTGGTTTATGTTTTTAAAGAGTTTTTTCTTGCGTAGGGTAACAACCGGAAAATTATTTTTATGAACAGATTAGCTCGTTGGTTAGGTCGCTATCTTGATTCACCATTAAAAAGTTATAAAGCGGTTTCAACACATCCGCCTGGTTTGTTGTCGAGTATATTAAATCCCGGTGATGTCTTACTGGTAGAAGGTGATACGCGTATAAGCGTAGCTATTAAATATTTAACCCAGTCAACCTGGTCACATGCGGCTATTTATGTAGGTAATGTTTTTCAGGAGTCAGGAGAAGAAGCCGCAGTATTGATTGAAGCGGATATTGAAGAAGGCGTGATTATTGTGCCTTTATCAAAATATGAAAAAATGCATACACGAATTTGCAGGCCTAAAAATTTATCAGGTTCTGATAATAAAAAATTGATAGATTTTGTTGTTGAGCGAATTGGTCATCAATATGATATGAAAAATATTATTGATCTTGTGCGGTATTTATTGCCAACGCCACCTGTACCCGTTAGCTGGAGAAGAAGAATGATTGCGCTGGGCAGTGGAGATCCTACGCGTGCAATTTGTTCAACTTTAATAGCGCAGGCTTTTCAATCTATTTGTTATCCTATATTACCTGAGATTGAGAAACATGAGGGAGAGGGTGCCAGGAATATTGAAAAGGAAATTATGCATATACGTCATTACAGTTTATTTACACCCCGTGATTTTGATATTTCGCCTTATTTTGAAATCATTAAACCCAGCATTGTAAGTGGCTTTGATTATAAAAATATAAATTGGTCAGAAAATTTCTGTAGCAGTAAAAAGTAAGAGGCATAGATAACTGGTTTTAGCGCTAGTGTTCTAATAACACTTTGAAATTATTGTTTAGATATAAGGTTAGTTACTTTTACGTGTAATAAACTAAATGAGACATGAAAATAACCAGTCACTAATTCGTCATACGAGAAAAACTCTTCTGTAAAAATTTTAACATGCGAAGCATGGCAGTAAGGAGAAGGGCTGTCATTCGTGATAATGACGACAAGCTGGAGTTATCAAGATACTCGTGGTGTTTTGCTTAAAGATAACTGCCAGTTTTCTAATGCCCATTGCCAGAAGTCAGCTAGTGACTCTTGTACAAGTTCTGCTGGTGGTTTTTGTCCGAGAAATTCAAGGCATTCAACTAATAATTGAATATCTGCAATATCACCTATGCCTGTAGCGCCTGTTTGTTTACTCAGCTTGTCACCATTTTTATGTACTATTAAGGGAAAGTGAGCATAATGTGGTTGCGAGTAGTTCAAACTCTGTTGAAGAAAAAGTTGTCGCGAAGTTGAATCTAGTAAATCAGCGCCGCGAACTATATGACTAATATTCTGGTAGGCGTCGTCTACTACTACTGCTAATTGATAAGCAAACAAACCATCTCTGCGTCGAATTATAAAATCACCCAGATCAGTTTTTAAATTCTGTGTGTTGTGGCCAAGTAGCTCATCATTAAAACTGTAGTTTTTATCGGGGGTTTTAATTCGAATAGCGTATTCATCAGGTTTGAAATTAGAAAAATGCTTGTTTTTACAATAGCCCGGGTAAATTAAACCAAACTGTCCGTTTCTTATTTTACCGAGTCGGGCTTTTTCTTTTAAACTTTTTCTACTGCAGGTGCAGGGATAAACCTGATGTTGTGATTTGAGTGTGGCAAGGGCTTCTATATATGCATCTTTGCGAGCTGTCTGGTAAAGAATATTTTCATCCCACTCAAAACCAAATGCTTCGAGACTACGTAATATAGAATCTGCGGCACCTTTTACATTGCGTAATTCGTCAACATCTTCCATTCGAACTAACCACTGGCCATTATTTTTTTTTGCTTCTAAATAGCTGGCCATGGCGGCAACTAGAGAGCCTTTATGTAAAGGCCCTGTCGGTGACGGTGCAAAACGACCTCGGTATGTGGGTGTTTGTTTTTGCATTACAGGGGAAAAGAAAATTTTAAAAGCGGAAAAATGAATTAGCTTTATTTTCTTTTTCTATTACCTCCAGACGTAAAAAAGCCGGGTAAACCCGGCTTTTTATACAAGGGCTTATTTGCCTCTATTTTGTTTTTCCTTGATTTCATCAAGACTTTTGCAATCGATGCATTGTGTTGCAGTTGGGCGGGCTTCTAATCGGCGTATGCCAATTTCAACACCACAGGTTTCACAATAACCATATTCACCTGTATCAACTTCATTCATCGATTCGTCAATTTTCTTAATCAGTTTGCGTTCACGATCACGGGTGCGCAATTCAAGACTGAATTCTTCTTCCTGTGAAGCGCGATCAGCAGGATCAGGGAAATTGGCTGCATCGTCTTTCATGTGACCTACTGTGCGGTCAACTTCCTGCATCAGCTCGTCTTTCCATGCACTTAAAATGTTACGGAAATGCTCAAGCTGTTTCTCATTCATGTATTCTTCGCCCTTTTTTTCTTTATAGGGCTTAAAACCGTGTATTGGTGCCGTATTTGCTGGCATCGAAAATCTCCGATAATTTTTTCTGGTGTGATTACCACACAGGGTATTCTATACAAATGACCGGCCTGTATGGAAGCTAGTCAATAAAACACGATAATTTACCTGTATTTTGTATATTTTGCGAGTTTTAATATTGAGAATGCTGGATTTTTCAGTAATTCATTCCAGTTTTGGGTAAAACTGACGAATTATTCTACCCGGCTGGTGACTTTTCCCTTGTTAAATTGACTAACGATTCTGTCGCCTTTACGCAATTGTCGTGCATTGGTCACGGTTTCACCATTTATATCACGGGTAATGCTATAACCACGGGCTAAAGTATTTAATGGGCTGACAGCCTGCATTGTTCGTGACAGGTTGGCAAGTTGTAACATTTTATTTTCAATGTACTGTTCAGACGAATAGACAAGCCGACTATTCAAATCTTCAAGCTGTATTTTCTGGTAGTCAATAAACTGGTCTGGACGATTATTTAACAGGCTCTGAGTATGATATTTCAAGTCGTGTTTTTTCTCGTTGAGAATAACCTGAAAAGCAGACTGTAGATTACTTGTTAAGTCATCTAGTTGCTGGCTTTGCTGCATAAGCTGACTGTTAGGGTGTTGTGTTTTAAGCCGGGTTTGTAACCACTTTGACTGCTCATTTAAACGACTCAGTTCAGTTTGCATGAGGCGTATGAACTGACGTTGAAATGCCTGCAGTTTAAGCAGGTAGGTTTGCTGGTCGGGGCTAACGAGCTCGGCGGCGGCTGTTGGAGTGGCCGCTCTATGGTCAGCGGTGAAGTCGGCAATGGTTACATCAACCTCATGGCCAACACCACTGATGACGGGGACATCACAAAGCACAATGGCGCGCGCCACCTGTTCTTCATTGAATGCCCATAAGTCTTCTAGTGATCCACCGCCTCTTACTAATAAAATAACATCACATGTTTTGCTTTTTGACGCTCTATATAGTGCTTTTGCAATTTCCGGTGCTGCTTTTTCGCCCTGTACCGCAACCGGGTAAACTTGAACAGGTATAGACGGAAATCGGCGCCCTAAAACACTTAAAACATCACGTATCGCTGCGCCGGTACCCGAAGTGATGACGGCTATACATTTTGGTAATTCTGGTATGGGTTGCTTGAGTGATTCGTCAAACAGGCCTTCTTTAGCCAGGCGTGCTTTCAGTTCTTCAAATTCTCGTCGTAAAGCGCCGTCACCGGCTTCTTCCATGTGCTCAGCTACAAGCTGGAATTCACCTCTGGCCTCATATAAGCCTACTTTTGCGCGAATTAGTATTTGCTGGCCGTTTTGAGGTTTGAATCGTAAGAGTTGTTTGCGCCCTTTAAACATTGCACAGCGTACCTGGGCTTTGGCGTCCTTTAATGTGAAATAAATATGCCCCGAGGCGGGCTCCGCTAAATTGGATATTTCACCCTCTATCCATAAAAGAGGAAACTGGCTCTCCAGTAATCCGCGTATAGTTCGGTTTAATTCAGAAACACTGTAAACAGTGCGCTCTTTGTTTTCGGTATTTGGCATGGCAGGGATATTAATCTGTATTGCAGGATAAGCCAAGATGGAACTCATCGGAGATGAGTCGTAAGTCGGAAGTCATAAGTCAAAAACGAGACACAAAAAAAGATGCTGCTCCGCAGGAGCACCGCCTGGACTTACGACTTAAGACTTAAGACTTCTGACTTCTGACTTAGTTATAAAAAGAAAGGAGACGTCCGTTGAGGGGGAGTTTCTTACGAAGTAAAGTAATCTCAGGGCGAAAAAAAACCGGGCTAGCTACAGACCCGGGTGATTTTTAGCTTGTTTGACCTGGTTTTTAAATCTATCGAGGGCCAGCGTTGGCTTCTGTTTTAGATTGTTCCAGCGCCAGATCGCCCTGGCGTTTAGCTTTATTGGCTAGTTTGATGGCCGTTTCATAGTCACCTTTTTTAGCCGCCTTATCAGCTTTATGTAGTATTTTTATACTGTCGCGCCATACATAGTTGGCCTCAACGGCCGCTTTAAGTGATTTGTTAGCACTTATCAAAGCTGCGTTGTAGCCTGCTTTAGTTGCAGCAGCAGTGTTGTCGGAAGTGCCATTACTGGCACACCCAGAAAGCAGTGCAAATGCCAGCGCAATGCCGGCATAGAGTTTAGCGTGGTTCATAAAATGACCTCATAATTGTTTTTTTTATATTATATTTCCCTGTTTTCCAAAATCCCTGTCTGATTTTACAATCAGACAGGGATTGTAACTCACAGTTGGTGGGATTCAAGTGTGTTATGTCGGCGATAGTAATCAAAAACATTTATAAATTGATGATGAATTATTCAGTGTTTTCTTATATAATCAATCGATTAACCAGACCAGACAGGAGCCGATATGCGTATAGCCCAGGAAGCACTAACTTTTGACGATGTGCTGCTGATTCCCGCCCACTCTACGGTCCTGCCCAATAATGTTGAACTGGGTACTCAGATCACCCGAGACATTAAACTAAATATTCCACTGGTTTCAGCTGCGATGGATACTGTAACCGAGGCTGAACTGGCAATTTCTATTGCCCAGGAAGGTGGTATCGGTATATTACATAAAAATATGTCGATCGAGTTGCAGGCCAAAAATGTTGTTAAAGTAAAAAGATATGAATCTGGCGTAATCAGTGATCCGATTACGGTATCACCTGATACAACTATTCGTGCCGTTGCCGAGTTAACCAGTAAAAACAAAATTTCCGGTTTACCAGTTCTAGAAGGTAAAAACCTGGTCGGTATCATTACCTCACGTGACCGTCGTTTTGAAACTGATTTAGATAAAC
Source organism: Gammaproteobacteria bacterium (assembly GCA_026195255.1). Lineage (GTDB taxonomy): Bacteria > Pseudomonadota > Gammaproteobacteria > SZUA-229 > SZUA-229 > SZUA-229. Next base: position 51,457 of record JAPHSS010000017.1, read on the forward strand.
CGGTTTCAAGTGTTATGACCCCAAAAGATAAACTGGTTACAGTAAAAGAAGGTGCTGGTCGCGAAGAAGTATTAGCCTTGCTGCATAAACACCGAATTGAAAAAGTGCTGGTGGTGAATGATAATTTTCAGCTTCGCGGTATGATTGCGGTGCGTGATATTCAAAAATCAGATGACTTTCCTATAGCCTGTAAAGATGAACTAGGTCGTTTACGGGTGGGTGCTGCGGTTGGTACAGGCGCCGATACTGAAGACAGGGTGACTGCACTGGCAAATGCGGGTGTAGATGTGATTGTGGTCGACACAGCGCATGGCCACTCACAAGGGGTGTTAGATCGCGTTAAATGGGTTAAAGCTAACTTTCCGAATGTGCAGGTGATTGGAGGCAATATTGCAACTGCATCAGCGGCACGAGATTTGGTTAATGCGGGCGCAGACGCGGTGAAAGTGGGTATAGGCCCCGGTTCTATCTGTACTACTCGTATTGTTGCCGGTGTCGGTGTACCACAAATTACCGCCGTATCTAATGTTGCTAAAGAATTAGAAGGCACAGGTGTGCCATTAATTGCCGATGGCGGTATTCGTTATTCAGGTGATATTGCTAAAGCCATGGCAGCAGGTGCTCACTGCGTTATGCTGGGTGGCCTGTTAGCCGGTACTGAAGAAGCACCGGGTGAAGTTGAATTATTCCAGGGGCGTTCGTATAAGTCTTATCGCGGCATGGGTTCTATTGCAGCAATGGAGCAGGGGTCAAGTGACCGTTATTTTCAGGACAAAGATGCCGGAGCTGAAAAACTGGTTCCTGAAGGCATAGAAGGTCGAGTGCCTTTTAAAGGCCCAATGACAGCTATCATACATCAGTTACTTGGTGGTATTCGCTCAAGTATGGGTTATGTAGGTTGTGCAAATCTTGAAGAAATGCGCACTAAACCTGAGTTTGTACGTATCTCTGGTGCGGGCATGAAAGAGTCACATGTGCACGACGTGACGATCACAAAAGAAGCGCCGAATTACCGAACGTAGTAACCCGGCTCACCTCTGGCTGACTCCATATCTTCGTTAAAAAATGGATATTTACGGCTCTACCATCAAATCCGTAAACTCACATTTTTTGCCTTGATCTGAAGCCTGTCAGGGGCAACCAGAACAGTTACTGTATTACATAGAATTCTTGTAAAAAATAAAAGTGACTTTGTTATTCACGCTTAAAGTATTTGTGGGTAACAGGGTTTTTATTATTTGATTAAAAACAGACCTATCACATGACCACACAAAACATTCATACAGATCGTATTTTAATACTCGACTTCGGTTCTCAATATACTCAACTTATCGCGCGGCGCATTCGTGAAGCCGGTGTGTATTGTGAGTTATATGCGTGGGATGTAAGTGATGAAGATATTAAAGCATTTAAACCGAAAGGTATTATCTTATCCGGTGGTCCTGAATCTGTTACTGAAGGTGAGTCTCCGGTTGCACCGCAAATTGTATTTGAATTAGGTATACCGGTTCTTGGCATATGTTACGGCATGCAAACCATGACGGCGCAGCTGGGCGGTAAGGTTGAAGTTGCAGACGACCATGAATACGGTTATGCAAAAGTTCGTGCTCGTGGGCATACGTCATTATTAAAAGATATTGAAGACCATATTACGGAAGAAGGTTACGGTATTCTTGATGTCTGGATGAGTCATGGTGATCGTGTTGTAGTTATGCCAGAGGGTTTTAAACTGATGGCCTCAACTGAATCAGCACCGATAGCTGGAATCGCAAATGAAGAGAAGAAATTTTACGGTGTTCAATTTCACCCTGAGGTGACACATACTAATCAGGGCAAGCGAATTATAGAACGTTTTACTCATGATATCTGTGGTTGTGGAAACTTATGGACAGCAGATAATATTGTTGAAGACTCTATAAAAAACATTCATGAGTTAGTGGGTGAAGATGAAGTGTTACTGGGTTTGTCTGGTGGCGTGGATTCATCCGTAGTGGCCGCATTGTTACATCGCGCCATAGGTGACAGATTAACCTGTGTTTTTGTCGATAATGGTTTATTGCGTTTTAACGAAGGCGATCAGGTAATGAAAACCTTTGCAGATCACATGGGTGTTAAGGTGATTCGTGTTGATGCAGAAGATAGATTCCTGACAGCACTTAAAGGTATACCAGAGCCAGAAGCTAAAAGAAAAATTATTGGTAATTTATTTGTTGATATTTTTGAAGAACAGGCTGCCAAACTTAAAAATGCAAAGTGGCTTGCACAGGGCACAATTTATCCTGATGTTATTGAGTCAGCAGGTTCTAAAACCGGTAAGGCGCATTTAATCAAGTCGCATCATAATGTAGGTGGCCTGCCTGATTACATGAAGTTAAAACTGTGTGAGCCATTACGTGAATTATTTAAAGACGAAGTGCGTGAAATAGGTGTTGAGTTAGGTCTACCTTATGACATGGTTTATCGTCATCCGTTCCCGGGGCCGGGCCTGGGTGTGCGTATTCTGGGTGAAGTTAAAAAAGAATACGCTGACACCCTGCGTTTAGCTGATCATATTTTTATTGAAGAACTATATAAACACGAGTTATATCACGGTGTGTCACAGGCATTTACCGTTTTCTTGCCAGTAAAATCTGTGGGTGTTACCGGTGATGGTCGTCGTTATCAGTGGGTTGTTTCATTACGTGCGGTTGAAACAATAGACTTCATGACAGCTCGTTGGGCGCATTTACCTTATGATTTTCTTGATCTGGTTTGTCGCCGAATCGTAAATGAAGTAGATGGTATTTCGCGTGTTGTATATGACATAACCGGCAAACCACCCGGCACTATTGAATGGGAATAATGATTTTCCACAGAGACACGGAGCTCACGGAGAAAGGCATTTCTTCAAGTAATATCTCTGTGCCCTCCGTGTTTCTGTGGAGAAGTTTTTTTTCATAATGTCTTTTTCTCATGAATACTGGATGCAACGTGCCATTCAGTTAGCGCAACAGGCCGCAAATGAAGATGAAGTGCCTGTTGGCGCTGTCATCGTAAAGGATAATCAACTCATAGCAGAAGGCTGGAACCAGCCAATACAGTCACACGACCCTTCAGCTCATGCTGAAATTATGGCGATTCGAAATGCGGGTCAAGTTTTAAATAATTATCGTTTAGTTGATACAACAATGTATGTCACATTAGAGCCCTGCTCTATGTGTGTGGGTGCCATCATTCATGCGCGAGTACAACGTCTGGTGTTTGGTGCAGCTGATTTAAAAACCGGTGCCACTGGCAGTGCAATAAACCTGCTTCATGATCCGATTCATAATCATAAAGTAAGCCTTACCAGCGGTGTGCTTGAAGAAGAGTGTAGGCTTTTGTTGCAAAACTTTTTTAAGCTAAAACGTAGCCAAAAGAAATAAAAATATTTTTTATTATCCTGTCATAAATAAGCAGATTTTCTGATCAGGTTCTGGGGTCTAGTAAACTGCGGATTTTGTTGAGGAGTTCGCGGCTTTTATACGGTTTTCTTAACTGGTTCTCAAATAAATCATTATTAATAGAATCATTAGGCTGATGGTCATTAAAACCACTGGCAATTAAAATTTTAATATGTGGGTGCTTTTTTTTCATTTCAATAATTAGCTGGTTACCATCCATTTTAGGCATAATCATATCAGTCAGTACAAGGTCAATAGTTTCATTGTGTAATATTTTTAATGCTGCTTCACCATTTTCCGCACAAAAAACATTATAACCATGAGCGTATAATATGTCTTTTGTCAGCTCTAGTAATGCAGGTTCATCATCTACAATGAGTATCGTTTCATGGCCTTTGTTTTCTGTATCAGTTGTGTTTTTAATATCTAGCTGTTCAGGTTCCTGGTGTTTTATATGACGCGGGAAGTAAATTGTAAAAGTTGATCCTTTGTTTTCAATAGAGTCAACGGTGATTGAGCCTTCGGATTGTTGCATAAGGCCGTAAACCTGACTAAGCCCAAGGCCGGTGCCACTTTCACCTTTAGTGCTAAAAAAGGGTTCAAATATTAACTCTTTAACCTGTGGACTCATGCCACAGCCAGAATCAGAAATAGTTAGTTGTGCATATTCCCCGACTTTTAAAGATAACTTTGTAACATCAGATTGTGAGATATTCACATTATTAGTTTTAAATGTAAGTGTGCCATTATCAGGCATAGCATGCATTGCATTAATGCTTAAATTCAAAATTGCATCTGTCAACATCTGAGGGTCTACAAACACGGGCCATATTTGATCGAATAAATCTAATTTTAATGTTATTTTTGCAGTTAGCGTTTTCTCCAGCATATGCTGGTTTTGTAATATTAATTCATTAATATTAGTGACCTGGGCATTGGGTGTACGTTTTCTTGAAAAATCGAGCAGTTTAGATGTTAGCGTTTTAGCGCGCTCACCTGCCTGTATAATATTTGACACATAAAGGTTATTTTTATTGTCTGTAATTTTTTCCTGTAATAACTCAGCGTAACCGGTCATTATACCTAACATGTTATTGAAATCGTGAGCGATGCCTCCGGTTAGCTTACCTAAGGCTTCCATTTTCTGACTATGTCGCAGCTGTTGTTCTGTTTCTATACGAGTAGTGATGTCTCTGGAGAGCATAATAAAGTGTTTGAGCGGAGTTTTAGAAGGTTTGAGTGCGGTAGATAATTCATACCAGTGAATGGTCTGATTTTTTTTAAGCTGAATTATCTGTCCCTGAGAGTAACCACTTTTAGCCGCTTCAGTTAATGCTGAATGTACCTCTTTTGCTACATGTTCAGGTAAAACTTCATCAATTAAATTGCCTATTAAAAGTTTTTTTTGAGCTGCAAGCAGTGTTAAATCACTAACCCATAGATTGAGATAGCGACCTTCCTCATCAAGTTCAAACAGCATGTCAGGTATGGCTTTTAAGGTAGCCGAAAAATCTGCATTAGCTTCATGTAAGGCATCTATAGCTCGTTGTCTTTCGGTAATATCTCTGGAAACACCCAGTAGACCAAATATGTTTCCTGCAGAGTCTTTTAAGGGGGTCTTTCTGGTGTCAAATATTCGAATTTCACCATTTACATTTGCCAGGTCGTTAGAGTTGAGTATGCTCTTACCTGATAAAGCCACTCTGTCATCATGTATAAAGCCTTTATTGCCTTTTTTGTCATTACCCATTACTAATTCAGGGTCCCAGCCATTCTCTATATCTGTGTTGCCAACCATTTCGTCTCGGCTTTTACCAACAGCGTTAGCGCACGCCTCATTGCATAAAATGGTTTGTAGTTGCGTATTTTTTACAAAAATCAGGTCGGGGGTGGAGTTAATGACATTGTTCAGGAGGCTTGTGGTTATCTCTAATTCATCTTGTGCAACTTGACGATCAGTATTATCGAATAAAGTAACAAGGTGTATATTTTTATATGAATCGGTTATGGATGCGGCTGACGCAATAATATAGCGAGTGCTATTATCTTTACACCTTACTTTTAATTCAACAGGTTTAAATGGGTCGCCAGATTTGATGGCATTGCTTAGGTGGTGTGACCATGTAGTATTAACCCAGTTACGGTAATCTTCATCTGGGTATGCCTTTGGCCACCATGCATCTAATGTGGGTATGTCAGATAAATCATAACCAAAAGTTCTGGTAAAAGCGGGGTTTAGGTAAACGATATTTTCTTCATCATCATTTAATGCATAAGGTACGGGTGATGCGTCAATTATATTTTGAAACGGAATTCCAAAATCATCCAGAAAGCTAGCGGGTTTAGTCTGAGAGGGCTCGTGTTGGTTGCTTGAACTCGACCGAAATTGCCTTAGTTGAAACTCAAGCCGAGCAATTTTTTCCTGCGCAGAGGTAAGCTGAATTAGCAGATTTTCATTTGTTGTGGAGTGTTTTTCGCTCACATTTTATAACCTGTCAATAGCATATCCAGTAAGTGAGTCCTTTTAGATGCTGCTTGATAAATTAGACGTCCATTCAAACAGTATAGATTAAGATTTAACAATCGGCATTGTTAATCTGAATATTCATGGCGATTTTTTTTAAAATATTAACAATTTAAGTAGATGTTCTAAGTTCAGAAAAGCCTGTTCTATAACGCGTTTTGGCTCATGTTGGTAGCTAAATTGGAAAAACAGTATCCAGCAGAGGCTACCCAATAGGATCGGGCTCGATTGCTTTGTTTGATGATAGATGCTTAGGAAAACTATAATCTGTTGTCAGACAATCGAATCTAAGCCTGATTACTGCACTAATTGTAAACATGCATAGTTTTAAACAATTTTAATTAATGGTAAATCAGGCGAAGCAGTAAGCAGTTCCCCGAAAGATGATAATTCAAGATCTAATGTTTTTGCAAAATTAATAAACTCAATTGCAAAATCATTTTTAACTGCAACTAACAAACCACCAGAAGTTTGTGGATCACAGAGAATTTTTTTCTGTGTATCGGTCATGTTCCCTAATTTATGGGCATAACTATCAAAATTACGTTGTGCACCACCTGGTGAACAGCCCAATGAAATATAATTTTCAACTTCTGCTAATTTTGGAACTGCGGAATATTTAATCTGTGCGTGTACATTACTGCCTTCACAGATTTCTGATAAGTGTCCCATTAAACCAAAACCAGTTACATCCGTCATTGCAGTAACATATGGTAACCTGGCAAACTCTGCACCGGCATTGTTTAACTGACACATAATTTCAGAGGCTAAATGTTTATGTTCGTCTTTTAATAGTTTCTTTTTTTCTGCGGTGGTTAATATGCCAATGCCAAGCGGTTTAGTAAGAAAAATTTGGCAGCCCGGAGTTGCCATATCATTTCGTTTTAATAAAGTATTATCAACAGTCCCGGTAACGGCTAAACCAAAAATAGGTTCAGGTGTATCAATCGAATGACCTCCGGCCAATGGAATACCCGCTAATTTACAGGCATGCCGTCCACCCTCTATAACCTGAGAAGCCACATCGGTGCCAAGCTTACTGATGGGCCAGCCAAAAATAGCAATTGCCATTAAAGGGGTGCCACCCATTGCATAAATATCACTAATTGCATTGGTAGCGGCAATCTGTCCGAATTCAAAGGGGTCATCTACGATAGGCATAAAAAAATCGGTTGTACTGACAACCGAGCTGCCATTACCTAAATCAAATACGGCTGCATCGTCTTTAGTATCGTTACCCACCAATAACCGAGGATCTGTAAAAGGAGCAGAGGAGGTTTTTAAAATATCTTCCAGTAGCGCGGGCGCAATTTTACAACCGCAACCAGCACCATGGCTGTATTCTGTTAATTTGATTTGTGTCATATTCAGGCTTAGCGTTCAATAGGCTAAAAGGAGCGTTAGTATACCTTTATACTCGACAAAAATTGAATTGTTTTTGGCCGATGATATCTTTTTAACTCGTTCCCACGCGAGAACATTGGAACGAGTTAAACCTTCTAGTAAGCACCCTGTGAATAAGTCAATTCATAACTGTGTGAATAAACTTCAAAGATGAGACCAAATGGATCTTCGACGTAACACATCCTGTAGGGCTTTTCTCCAGGGTAGTATTCGCGGATAGGCATCCTCTGTTTTCCTCCGTGTTCGACAATTTTTTTTACGAGACCTTCAATGTCCGGGTCCTGAACACAAAAGTGAAAGGTACTCGTCTTCCAGTACTCAAAGTCTTTTGGGGTTTCATTGTTTTTAAATTCAAACATCTCGACGCCAATTTTATCACCAGTAGACATGTGTGCGATTTTGAAAGAGCCCCAGCCCTGACCAAATACATCAATACACATTTGTCCTATTGGCGTGTTTGACTCTTCGGTAATGATGGTGGGTTCCATTATGTGATACCAGCCCATAACTTCGCTATAGAATTTGGCTGCTTTCTCAACATCTGGGACGGAAATTCCTATATGCGAAAATGTTCTTGGGTATGTGCTCATATTTATTCCTTGTTTTAAAAGTTAATACCATCATAATTTGCCGACTGAAACGTAGCCTAAGGAGGTGAATTAGTTGGCATTGTTAAACACTTACTGGCTCATGATTTTCAAAGCAATATAGGGTGCAACTATAAAAACTAATGTGACAATTTTATAATGGCTCAAAAAATCAAAATACTTAGAACTTAATTCCTTTTCATCTATATCAAACATCTTGCTATGAATTGAAGATATTGAGCCTCTCATAAACATAAGAATTATAGTGGCTAGAACAAGATAAGCAAGATTGATTACTGATGCCCATCCTAAAAACTCAGTTAATTGTGAAATATTAATCATAACGTTTCCTCTTGTTGATTGCCTGTGATGCATATAAGTTATTACTACGAGACAAAGAAACTGGCCAAACTAAAATATTACTCACCTATAACTTTCTTTTCGCTCACGCTCATATTTATCATATGATTTATTTGCGTTTTACATACACTCCTCATACTGAGATGGTGGAAGTTTAGTGCACTCAAATCTATTGCTCGTCTGGATGCTTTCGTAAGTTCCTCTGCTCGAACAACCAGCGATAATAATAAAAATCTGCAACTCCACTTTCATTATTTTTTGCATGGTGATTTTATTCTCGGGTGTTTTTAATGTAGACTAATGCATCATTAATATTATTAAATATTTGCATATCTATACCTTTATTTTCATTCTTAACCCTGAAAATATTAGACATACCTTTAGCTATATCCTTAGTGGCAACAAAACATGTGCCTTGAAGTTTTTTATGTTTTGTAAGTTGCGCTAACTTATTAGAAATTTGCTCTGATTGATAATAACCAAAATCAAAATTATCTGTTTCTGAAAAATCTACAAGCTCATAAAATGGTTTGTTTATTCTATTATCTTCAAGTACTGAATCAATATAAGAAAGTACTTCTTTAACAGTGACTGTGTTCGTAACTTTGGTATGTATATATCCATGATTTGAGTTGTATTCGTAACTTATGCTCATTTTATATACCTGACAGTGATTTATAGAGAGTGCCTGATATTGGAAATAATGCTTAATATTAATAATAAGATGCCATATATAACTATAAATTGCCATATATAGTCATATACCTATATGGTATTACCTATCATTTATTTAAATTTGTTTTTAACTAATTTAAACCTTTGATTTACAGGTATATTTTTCGGTGTTTGTTACTACATCGATCCCGACTCAAAGAGGGTTTAATTTCTGTATAAACTGTCTACCTAAGTTGATATCTATATTAGTTTTGTCTCACTAACGTCTATTATTAAAAAGACTAAGCGTACATGACTATTTGATTAAATTACATTTACATGCCATATTCACACTTATGAAATCACCGATTCTTACATTGCTCATCCTCTTCAGCTTGCTGGCTGTTAATATCGCCTCAGCAATGAATATGCATATAGAGGAATCAGGTGAGTCACATCTGGCACACATTCAGGGTGAAGCAGAGCTAGCAAGTAATAATAATGAAGCTGATTGCGATGATCATTCGTGCCACTTGTCATTACATATGCTCGGCATCATCTCGAATATAGATTCAATTTTTCCTGTTACGGGGTTTATGGCTCTCATCAATTTCGATGATTCAATTAAATATCAAGACCTGGATCCCCCTTCTGAACCTCCTCAAGCCTGATTTATAAAATTTTAAGCATGTTGTGAATTTAGTTCATAACCTGTATTTGGTTTTTTAAATCAGGAACAACACATGAATATTGTAAATCCCCGGTCGTTTGCTGTGTGGGGCCCTGTATTTGCCTTTACTATGATGGTGAATACGCTAGTAGTGGCCTCAGAGATTACCAGCAAGGCGCCAGCGTCATTAAGTAGTTTCATTCTGCGTTTTATTAACGATCATCCAGATTTAATCGTTGCAAAAGCGCAGCTTGGATCAGCTAAAGCTATATTGCGTGCCTCTGATCAGGCTGTATTTAACCCGCAGCTTGAGTTTGAATATGAGGAAACCGATGTAACCACAAAAAGCATTGGTATTAGACAAACGATTGACTGGGGTGATCAACAAGGTAGTCGTAAAGCAGTCTCAAAAGCAGAGTTACATAAGGCAGAAGCAGATTATGCAATCGCCACTCAATCTCTAATTAGTGATCTACTAAAGCACCTCGCTGAAAAACAGACGAAAAGTAAATTATCTAATCTTAGTGACGAAACTTTGAAATTAATGAAGGAATTTAAGGATATTTCAGAGCGCCGTTATCTAGCCGGTGATTTAAGTCAGGTCGAGTTGAATCTAGCACGACTGGCTTACAATCAGGCACTAATGGAGCAGGCCAATATGATGTCAGATATGTCTGCAGCGCGTGAAAAGTTGAGAGCCTTAACAGGTTCTATGCCAGACCATATACCCGCTTTACCCGAGTTATTTTTCGAACCAAAACTGAATCATAATCTTGAAGTTTTTATACAAAAACTGCCGGCTATTCGTAGTTTGCTAGCGGATACACAGGTTACTAAACAGCAGGTTTTATTACGCAAAAGCGAGACCGCCTGGAACCCGACTATTGGTATTTCTGCCGGTTCAGAAGGTGATGAATCTCTAGTCGGTTTAAATCTTAGCATTCCGTTAAATATTCGTAATAACTACAGTGCAGAAGTCGATGCTGCACAGCAAGTTTTTATTGCAAGTGAGCAACGTACGCATATGGCATACCGTGATACTCGCGCAAATCTTATCGCGACAACTGAGCGCTACCGTAATTTATTAAATGCATGGAATAACTGGCGTGACTACAGTGGTGACAATGTTCAGCAACAATTGCGACTGATAAAAAAACTTTGGCGGGCAGGTGATCTTAGTGCGTCAGAGTATTTATTGCAGCTAAAGCAGGCGCTTGAAACGCAAGCGACAGGTGTTGAGTTGCGTAACCAGCTTTGGCTAGTTGCTTTCGACTGGATGAGTATGACCGACAGCATTGATGACTGGTTAGGCATCAATATCGAATTATTGGGAAACAGTTAACATGAATATAAATTTAATACTTATGCTGTTAGTGGGTAGCTTATTACTAAATTCTGCCATGGCGTTAGAAAATCATGACGAACATCAAGAAGGTGTCATAAAACTATCAAAAGAACAAATGCAGGCTGCAGGAATTAAAGTTAAATCTTTGCAGGCTGAAACGCTGCGTTCTGTAATTAACGCCCCTGGAGAAGTTAAATTAAATCGTTACAAAACCGTTTCTATAACACCTCGCATTACGGCACAGATTATTGGTTATCACGTAGTACTGGGGCAAGAGGTTAAAACAAATCAGCCTGTTTTAACATTATCCAGCGTTGAAATGGCTGAAGCCCAGGGTGCACTGTTAGTAGCAGATAGTGAATGGAGACGAGTCAAAAAACTTGGTCGTAAAGTCGTTTCTCAGAGTCGTTATACGCAGGCAAAAGCAAATTGGGAACTGAAAAAAGCTAAAGTAAAAGCTTATGGCATGACAGAACAACAGCTTAATGATTTATTAACAAGTGAAGACTTTTCCCAGGCTGATGGTATCTTTGATTTAGTCGCTACTCAAAATGGAACGGTTCTAAAGGAAAATTATATCTTAGGGCAACAGGTGGAACCCGGTTATGAACTTATGCGTATTACAGATGAATCTACCTTGTGGATAATCGCGAATGTTTCACCTGCGGATGCAAGAAAGGTTTCTATAGGTAATAACGCCAGTATCAACTTTGATGGTCATAAACTATCAGCAAAAGTTATTCAGTTACATCATTCATTAGATGAAATTACAAGGACAACGGGTATACGGCTTGAAGCGAATAACCCTCAGGAACTTTTGCATCCCGGATTATTTGTTAATACCAGCATTGAAACATCTACAGATTCACAGGTTTTAACTTTACCTGAGTCAGCAGTGCTGCGTAGCCCTGATGGAGATTGGCAAGTTCTGGTTCAACAGGATGAACCGGGTGAATTTAAACCTGTTGAAATTAAACTGATTCGTGTCACTGATGGTAAAGCCGTAATAGAAGGTCTTGCTATTGATACATCTGTTGTTATTGAAGGTGCTTTTTTTGTTCAGTCAGAGCTGGCAAAAAGTGGCTTTGATATACATAACCATTAAAGGCATGTGACATGTTAAATAAATTGATTGAGGTATCTGTCGCTAGTCGTCTTTTAGTGGTGATTGCTTTGCTCACTATACTCTTGGGTGCCGGTTTGATAATTCCCAAACTTAATCTTGATGCGTTTCCTGATGTATCAAATATTCAGGTAACTATTAATACAGTTGCTGAAGGTTTAGCTTCTGAAGAAGTAGAACAACTGATTACATACCCGGTAGAAGCCGTAATGTACAGCCTTCCCGATGTCAAAGAAGTACGCTCTATTTCTAAAACGGGTTTGTCAATGGTGACGGTGGTTTTCAGGGAAGGCACCGATATTTATTTTGCGCGCCAATTAGTTTTTGAACGTTTACAAGCGGCAAAAGAACAGGTACCCGATGGTATAGGTATACCTGAGATTGGCCCTAATACGTCGGGTTTGAGTATGGTGTTTCAGTACATTCTTCGTGCAGATGATGCGCAGAAATATGACACCATGGCATTGCGCAGTTTAAATGACTGGGTTGTGAAACTGTTGCTCATGCCAGTAGAAGGGGTAACTGAAATTCTTTCTTTTGGTGGTGAGGTGCGCCAATACCAGGTGCAGGTCGATTTAAAAAAGTTACTGGCTTATAACATTAATATCTCTGATATAGCAGGTGTAATTGAAGACAGTAATCGTAATGCCGGCGGCTGGTATATGGACCGGGGTCAGGAGCAACTGGTGATTCGTGGTGTCGGTTGGTTACGTTCAGGCAAGGACGGCTTAAGAGATATTGGGAATATTCCCTTGAAGGAAGAAAATGGAACTGTGGTTCATGTCAGGGATGTGGCCAGGGTAGAATTTGGTTCAGAAATACGCCAGGGTGCGGTTAGTTTATCGCGACGTGATGAACAAGGTAATGCGTTATCACTTGGTGAAGTAATGACGGGCGTTGTATTAAAACGCATGGGTGCCAATACCAAAGAAACCATTGATAGCATAAAAGCTCGTTTACCGATAATTCAACGGGCATTACCAGAAGGTGTGACGCTTGATACGGTTTATGATCAGGCTAATCTGGTGGAAAAAGCGGTTAACACCGTGAGTAAAGCATTGGTTGAAGCCTTTATACTTATCGTTATTGTGCTTATGTTATTCCTGTTAAATATTCGCGCCACACTACTCGTTTTACTATCGGTGCCTTTGTCTATAGGGCTTGCATTAATGGCCATGGCATATTGGGGAGTATCTGCCAATCTAATGTCACTAGGTGGGCTTGCAATTGCAATAGGTATGATGGTGGATGGTTCTGTAGTGATGATGGAGCATATCTTTAGTCGTCTTGGTCATGCAGACAAAGCAGCAGAACCGTATAATAAAACTAATGATGCAAATCATAATAAAAGTGAAATGACTTTACGCATAATAGAAGCAGCAAAAGAAGTCGGTCGGCCTGTTTTTTTTGCGGTGATGATTATTACGATTGTGTTTGCGCCATTGTTTTCACTAGAAGGTGTCGAAGGTAAGTTATTCAAACCTATGGCGATATCTATCGTGCTGGCAATGTTGGCATCGTTACTTATCGCGCTGATTGTTGTACCCGCAATAGCTTCATATCTGTTTACAAAAAGAATTGAAGAAAAAAATAATCCGATTTTTTCACCGATTGAAAAACAATATCAAAAACGTCTTATGCAGGCACTTGCTTTTAAATCACGTATTGTTGGCGCGGCCATTGGTTTATTTATTTTATCATTAGCTTTAGTGCCATTTCTGGGAACAGAGTTTGTGCCCGAGCTGGAAGAAGGCACCTTAAACGTCAGGGTCACACTTGCGCCATCATCCAGCCTGGATACATCACTCAAAGTTGCCAATGAAATGGAGCGTTTACTTATGACGTTCCCTGAAGTGGACTATGCAACGAGTCGGGTAGGGCGTGCTGAAATAGGCGGAGACCCTGAACCGGTTTCAAATATAGAAATTTATGTAGGAACAAAACCTGTCGATGAATGGACAAGTGCCAGTAACCGACAGGAGCTACAGGTATTAATGGAAGAAAAAATGTCGGTGTTTCCCGGATTACTGTTTTCTTTTTCCCAGCCCATTGCGACTCGTGTAGATGAGTTGTTATCGGGTATTAAGGCACAACTTGCCATTAAATTGTTTGGGCCAGATCTCAGCGTATTAGCAGAGAAAGGTGGCGAAATAGAAAAACTGGTGAAATCAATTGATGGAACAGTTGGTGTCGCCATGGAGCAAATAACCGGAGAAGCACAGTTAGTGATCAGACCTGATCGCGATAAACTGGCCAGATATGATATTCCAATGAATCAGGTAATGAGCCTGGTGAGTGATGCTATTGGCGGGCAAGCAGCCGGGCAGGTGATTAATGGTAATGAGCGTTATGATATTTATGTGAGATTAGACTCACAATATCGTAATAATATTGAAGCCATAAATAAATTAATTATACAGTCCACTGGAGGGGCATGGATCACACTTGGTGATGTTGCAAAAGTCGCTATTGAATCAGGGCCACCACAAATTCGCCGAGATAATGTACAACGACGAGTGGTAATTCAAACGAATGTGGATGGTCGTGATATGGGCGGGCTGGTTGCAGAGATTAATAATCGTATAGAAAACGATATTGATTTGCCAGCGGGTTACTCCGTTGAATATGGTGGCCAATTTGAAAATCAACAGCGAGCCCAGAAACGCCTGATGATTGTTGTGCCATTGTCACTTGGTTTAATTTTTCTGATGTTGTATTTTGCTTTCAGCTCAGTGGGTCAGGCATTGTTAATAATGCTGAATGTTCCATTAGCATTAATTGGTGGCATCGCTGCCTTATATGTTTCCGGCCAGTATTTATCAGTGCCAGGCTCAATTGGTTTTATCGCACTATTTGGTGTTGCCGTGTTAAATGGTGTAGTGATGGTAAATGCCATTAATCAACGTTACGAAGCAGGCCTTGATCTCGAGCGCTCTATCTTTGAAGGCGCATTATCTCGCTTACGCCCTGTGCTCATGACCGCATCCATAGCCGCTCTAGGTCTTATACCCATGTTATTAGCAACCGGCGTTGGCTCTGAGATTCAACGGCCATTAGCAACAGTAGTAGTAGGCGGACTGGTAACCGCAACGGCACTTACATTATTTGTATTACCCGTTTTGTACGCCAGGTTTTCTAAAAACAAATATAAATAATGACTTAGTTGTATAGGGGGTTAAAGTGATAGTGAGAAAAGTAGGCTGATATAAGAACTCAGGATTGTTTCTAGCAGTGTCCTTTAAATTGCCAGGTTACTCATATGATTGAACCAAAGAGTTTATGCACCAGTTATATTTAAATAGTAAAAAGACAATTACTCATTAAAAAACATCATCATCTCTGAAGGATATATTGTAAGAAATGAGGTAAAAATATTTTCTGTGATAATTTTTCTGAAGATATGAAAATTTTGGTTTTGCTTTTCTCCACTGCTAGCGATTATTTATGATAATTTTTAGTCATCTTAACAATAGTTACTTGTTCACCGTTAATGCCTTCAAATTTTTCTGAAATTTCTTCAGAGTCTATAGTAAATCCCATATGTAAAAAAGCATGCGTATTCCCTGTTTCTTTAATGGTGCTTAGTGTTAATTGAGTTCTAATATCTTTTTTAGCACATAGTGTAATATGATCAATTATTGCTTTAGCAACTCCCTGTCTGCGATGCATGGGTGATACTGCTAACCCACGAATTAAAATGCTATTATCATAAATAACATATTCAGCTATACCAACTACGTTTTCATTAACTACTGCAACAATATAAATTGTTTTTTCATTGTTATTTTCATTTTTGTTTTTTACGAAAGGTTTTACTGGACGATAGACGGTTCGTAGTTCATCAGTTGTAACCGCAGTTATGAATTTAACATCCTCGGCATCGGAATCAATTTGTTGTCTTATTTCAATCATATTTTACTGGGCGTATCATTGAACTACATAATATTTATAGTATCAAAAATAAGATGACATATATAACTATAAATCAAAAAATTAAAGGAAAATAATTAAAGGGGTAATTAGAATTAAAAATTAAAGGGGTCGGAATTAAAGGGGTCGGTGACAGCTGAGAATGGTTAACATTTGTCGTCGACCCATTGTTATATTTTTAATTTTTCTGTATTGTGAAATATCATGAGATGGTTGTTCCTATATCATTTTATTAAATGGGTTATATCTTTGTGTTTTGGTAATGCCATGTCTTATCCTTTTTACACTTAACAGTTTAATTATTGAGATGACGTGTCTCGTTGTACATTTTTATATGAAAGCTTTATTCATGCGACCATTGTACTTGAAACTCAATTTCTTCACCTGAGTCATCACGCTCATGTTCGATATTGTATTTAGCTCTTACCGGGACATAAATTCTTTCATTGGCGATTTGGATTTCAAATTTTTCACCGTTTTCTAAAGCGTCTGCTAGACGACGAAGTTTGGCTACAAATTCTGAGGTTGAATAATCTTTTTCGATATCACGTTCTTTTTTCACGCTATCTCCTTTTATATAAAAGATGGTTGGGGTATTGTCGCATAACGTTAAAGCTGTTTGGTACAAACGAAGCGCAGAGTAGTTTGTGTACGATCAGCAACGTGTTAGTCAGCTGTTTCTCCAATGAAAATTATAGAAGCTGGTTTGAGAGTCTTTGGGTGGATCGGCTCACGTACTTCACATAATTTAAAGCCGTTATCAACGAACAACTTTATCCAGCTTTCCAGGGTTCTAAAAAACCACGGTGCCGGGTGAGAAAATTCGCTACTGAATCCGGCCCATGAACCTTCGCGCCAGCCATCGCGGTATGGCAAATCGCCGCACGTCATCACAGGGTGAAGGGTTTGTACTACAAATGTGCCATGTGGATTTAACAGGGATGGCACAGCTTCAAATATTCCCTCAACCGATTCTTTTCCGAGTAACGCGAAGTTACAGGCAACAGCATCGACCGAGACTTTTAGTTTGCCAGCAGCAACCTCCTCGTAAGACAGCAAGCGAAAATCTCCGCCACCGGCGCGCCGGGCTTCTTTTATAAGTTTTTGTACAACATCGGTACCTGTAACATCTATATTTCTTGTCGCAAGTTCACGAACAAGCCAGCCTTCACCACAGCCAATATCAAGGACGGAACGTGGCAGGCGGTTGAGAATGGTCTCGATGATGGCTTGATCCGTAATCTGTTTGCGACTTTCAATCTGTCCCTCACGTACTGCAGTAGTCCATGGCAGGGCATTTATGCCCCATGACTCTACAATCTTTGCATCGCTGTATAGTTTAGTATGCATCTGGTTCCGGCTGGCTAAGCGGCCACTTTAGACAGAACAGAGTGAAACGGCGCGACGCATAAAAAGGTCGAAGTTATACCCATGTCAGGTTCGCTCTCTATTGTTGTAAGAAGTCAGTAGTAAATATACACCGAAGGCTACAATAACATGCTTTATTGAGTGTCCACTGATAAAGAATAAAACATTGTATGTTTCAGTATCAAAATGTTCTACTAGTTTAGCTATTACATATATTAACAACAAAAACCAGTAAGCATATGTATTTGTGAATGTGGATTTAAAGAATAGTAGTATCAATGGTATTACTAAGACGGGTAAGAATTGCACTAACATATATAGTCTTAAATCGTCTACGCTGTGCCAGTAAAAGACAGATAAAATACCTGTTGAAATTAACGGCCATAATAATGTCTTGCCAATTTTGGGAGAGATGAATTCGCTAATGACAATAGTGAGTAGTGACATGAAAGCAATAGACATTGGCAGGCGATCCCAGACTAAAGAGGCATTGTCTGGTCTAATGTGATAATAAGATGAACCAATAGCAACTATTGAAACAGCTAGAAAAAATAGTATATATACTATTTTTAGACTAGTTATTATTTTAATTTTAGTGGAATAGATGATGTTATATAGGCCAATAACACCAACTAATAAAAATGGAATATTTGAAATAACATTCCAGAAATTTTGTATACCAAAATAGGTTCTTTGGTCTGTAAAATTATGGTATTCAATATTTTGCTTGATAGGGTCAAGTAATAAGACTATTAATATCGAAATGATTGTAGTGCTAATTACTGCAATAGAGCCTGTTTTTTTATTATCCATAATTAACGGTATACCTTTGTCTTTTAAAGCCTGACTTTCGAGTTAAGTGACTGTAGCGAAGAGGAGATCACGCTTGAACAATTTCTTAGGCATTTTTATTTTCGCTATACTGGATAATTATGAGTGATTCACTCATTAGTTCGTAAAGTTTTAGATCACTATTGGTTTTATTAATTAATCAGGGTCGAGATCAATATACTTTAATAATATAAATAATTGTTCAATGTCCGGGTTTATTTATAAATATATTTATGGACTGATTCTTGCCTTTTCTACTAAACGGCTATGAATATCAAAAATACACCAATTAACAGGTAAATACAGGTAAAACAGTAGTATAAAAACGGACTATCTTTCCTGGTATAATAATTTGCTTGTAGACCTTTTGACCCAGCCATTATTTTGCCAGATATTAAACCCCAGATAGCCATACCTATTATTATGGAGCTAATGATTTTCAGAAGTAGAGGTGACATATTTTAGTTTTGGAGTTAACGTCCTGAATCACGGGCCACAGGTCCCGTGCAGCAATGGCAATGTTCACGATGATAGCAACCATTAATTTTTTTCATCCTTGAAGCCTATGTTCCAATGCGTTCCGTCACAGAACGGCTTATTTTTTGATCCCCCGCAGCGGCAAAGCGTATAGTGTTCCGTTGACGCTCCTTCACCTAACGCTTGATCAACAAGCTCAATGCCACCTGAAACTGCATATGGGCCATCCTTTGTGAGCGTAACCATCGGCTCCTGATCATGATCTCGATGCTCAACATTATCGATTGTGTAACTAAGCGCTCCCGACGGGCATTTCTCTATTGTGCTGATAATATCCTCGACTGTCGCACTATCGGGATCAATCCATGGTTCTTCATTCAATTTAAATACCGAACTGAGACTGTCTGTGCAGTGGCCGGCGTGGGCGCATATTCCACGGTTGTCGTGGATCGTAATCTGCTTGCCAATGTAGCTAACACGTTTGTTGATCAAGCCATCTGTCAGTTTCTGATCGGTGAAACCATTTTTACCATGAGTACCATCACAAAACGGTTTGTTATTTGATCCACCACAGCGGCATAACGCCACACCGGTGATCGTAGCGCAGGGGTCTCCGTTAGATTTTTGAATGTTTGGGATTACACGTGGCGTGGGATCATTTAACAAATAATACGGCCCGTTCGGAAGGCAGGCAATTTTAGGTTTCTCAGTGCTCATTTCAATACCTTCATTCTGTTAGTTGACGTCAGCAGTGAACCAGGTAGAAAACCCCAATAATATGATCTGTAGAATTCTCTATAGTCTTGTTTTTAGTTGTTATTAATAACGCTTATATTGCACGTTTAGTATTTGTTTGTACAGTGACTAACATTGATGTTGTTATGGATGATTAAGTTACCCGGTTCTGAAATAATTATATTTTAATATCAAAGGTTTAAAAGGTTAGGTGAATGTTGTTCGGTGTTATGTGATTCATGTTGAGAAGTATATCGCAGCATATAAGGGCATACGAGTTAATCAGAGTTAATCAGGGAGTTAATCAGGGTCAGAGATCAATAAACTCTTATATTCAAAATAATTGTTCTTTATCCCAGTTTATTCTATTAGTTGTTTATTGTGATGCCGTATTGCAAGACCTGACCCCGGCTTTTTCTCTTTAGTTATTTCTTATATATCGCTTAGCATTAGCCCTTATTACTTTATCGTGTCGATAAATGATAATTGTCATTGTGTTAAACACACACGAACTGGTAAAAGTTAATAACTAATCATTTAATAAATTCATAGTAATTAAACAGGGCATAATAATGAAAAAAGCATTCTCTTTAGTATTGGTTATCTTTCTATACTTCGGTTTAAACGCAGCCGCCTTTGCAGACGACGATGATAAAAAACTGTTTGTTAATTTAATATCTGATGATCTTGACCGTGCCGCCATGGCCGTCAGCATCAGTAGCAAGGTATTGAGTTCCGAAGATATGAAGGTAACTATATTTTTAAGTGCGCAGGGTGTTAGATGGGTAGATAAAACTATCCCACAGAACAGATATGCAAACGGGAAAACGATACCCGAAATGTTACAGGCCTTTATGAAATCGGGTGGTCAGGTCATTATCTGTAAAATGTGTATGGAAAATGTTGCTGGAATGAAACAGAATGAGGTCATCGACGGGGTTAAATTTACAGGAACTCTGAAAGCATTGTTTGCCGATAACACGACTGTGCTGACCTATTAAGGAAAGTATTATTCGGTGGGCGGATCACGATTGATCGACAAGCACTAATTTTGTCGTGGTCTGACCCTGTTGCGGAGTTTAAGTTGTGTAATCCTTGATGGTTTTCAAATAACTATTAAACCTGAGCTGTGAAATTTCTCCGTCTTTTAATGCTTGCTGAATGGCGCAACCGGGTTCATGTTGGTGGCTGCAATTTGAAAATTTACAGTGGCCTATGTATTTTTTAAATTCAATGTAACCGTGAAGTATGTCTTCGGCTGTTGAATTCCATAAACCGAAGTCACGTACGCCGGGTGAGTCAATTAAAATACCACCACAGGGCAATGTGTAAAGTGTTGAACTGGTGGTTGTATGTGTGCCTTCTCCGCTTGCCGCAGAAAGCTCGCCGACGCGAATATTTAGCTCGGGCATCAGGTGGTTAATTAAAGAAGATTTACCGACACCTGATAAACCTACAAAAATACTCGTGTGTGATTGCAGTGTTTCTAATAAATCATCGAAGCCACTATCCGTTACCTTGCTGGAGGTGATTACTTTATAGCCGATGTTCTGATAATCGTTTACCAGTTTTGTAATGTTATCTTTGTTTTTATCATCCAGCAGGTCGATTTTATTGATGAGAATTATTGGTGTGGCCGGCAGGTTTTCTGCGGCAATTAGATAACGGTCAATTAGATAGGGTTTGGGTTCTGGTTGTACTGCAGAGACAATAATGATCTGGTCTATATTGGCGGCCATGGGTTTGAGTTTGCCACCAAAACCGGGTTTCTGTAACAGTGACTGGCGTTCTTCAACGGCCACTACTACGCCTTCATTATTATCTGCGAGGGCGGCTTGCCAGATTACCTGGTCACCACAAACCAGTGATCCCAGGTTTCGTCTGGCTACACAGCGGTGTAATTTTTTTTCTTTGTCTTCAACTATTAAGGCGCGGCCATAGTTGGTGATAACCAGGCCAGATTGTTCGGGGCCAAGCCCTTGCTGTGAAAGTTTATCTGATTTGTGCTGTTGATTATCGGCTACTTTTTCACGACGTTTCTGTTGAATATTTTTAATGCGTCTTTGTTGCTGGTCGTTGATACGGTTTTTTGGCATTATTTCAAGGCGTAATTTTGTATGAAAAAAAGCGCTGGTTTTTTGTCGTGCTGAGCAAAGTGAAATGGCTGGTTAAGTGCACATTTAGAATAGAGTATGTGACTCGATTCTCTGCTTTCGCTCAGCATGACATTTAATGCAGGTGTGTAAATCATCTGCTTAAATAAAGTTAAAATTTGTAATAACGATCATTTAAAAAATCAACAACAGAGGTGGTTTCAGTTTCTGACCATTCGGCTTTTGCCGCACCTTTCATGCAGTTGTTTACCTGATGCTCTAATGCAGACATGGTTTTCACCATGCGATCTTCACGGGTATAAACTTTATCGCCATGACAGCTAACGCATTTTTTATCGTGCAAATCTTTGCCGTCGTGATGTTTGTCATCGGCGGCATAAAGATTACTCGCCAGGCTTAAAAGAAGGCCAGTTAAAAGAAAGTGAATTGCTTTTTTCATATCTATTTCTCTTTATTAAAATAATTAGTGCTTAGCCAAATTCGCGATGCGCACCGGTGCAGGGGGGTGACTGTCATAAAACGCAGAATATAACGGGTCTGGTGTAAGTGTATTGGCATTTTCTTTATAAAGGTTCACCAGTGCGTGTATTAGGTATTTAGCCTCTGATTGCTCTGCTGCATAGTCATCGGCTTCAAATTCATTTTTACGCGAGAACATGCTCATTATCGGGCTTAGTAAAAATGTAAATACAGGCGCTACAATTGTAAATAGTAATAGTGCCATATAGGTTGATGAAGTGCTAACGCCTAGCGCATTATAAAACCATTCTGCTTTCATTAGCCAGTCTAATATAGCCAGACCAATAAATGTGGTGGCAAATGAAATGGCCATACCTTTAACTATGTGTTTGCGTTTGAAATGGCCTAATTCATGAGCCAGCACCGCTTCGAGCTCATCATCACTTAGTGACTCAAGCAGGGTGTCATAAAAAACAATACGTTTGTTTTTGCCGAAGCCTGAAAAGTAGGCGTTGCCGTGGCTTGAACGTTTTGATCCATCAATAACAAAAATACCGTCACTATTAAAACCACAACGTTTTAAAAGGCTGGTAATTCGGTTAAGTGTTTCACCTTCTTCTAGCGGTGAAAATTTATTAAATATGGGGGCAATCCAGGTAGGGTACGCCCAGGCTATAAAGAGGCTGAAGCCAGTTAAAATAAGCCAGGCATATACCCACCAGAACTGTAATTCTAGTGCCTGTTCCATTAACCATAAAACAACCCAGATTAAAGGCACGCCTAAAATCAGTGCTAGTGTGGCACCTTTAAACATATCAATAATAAATGTTTTCAGTGTGGTGCGATTAAAACCAAATTTTTCTTCAATTACAAATGTGCTGTAAAGGGAAAAGGGCAGGTCAAGCAGCGATGAAATTAACATCATGCTGAGAATAACCAGTATACCCGTGTAGATTGGGCTTAGTTCATAACCACGAGCGAACTGATCGAGTAATTCCAGACCACCGCCGAATGTCCAGGCTAATAAAATAGCGGCATCATATATAAGGGGTAAACGGCCAAATTTAACTTTAGTTGAGGTGTAATCTGCGGCTTTCTGGTGTTCTTCAAGGCTTATTTTTTCGCTAAAAGCCTCGGGCACCTGCGCTCTGTGTTTTTGAATATGAGAAAGGTGGCGCTGAGATAGCCAGAATTTAACAACTATAGAGAGAGCAAAAAAAGCTAAAAATAGAACTGCAAAGTTGTGCATGTAAACCTCAATTTATTAATTACATGCTGATTATCGCTTTTCTAATAAAAATGTTCTACTGTGTATTTTGTAAGTTTATATAAATAATTTGATGTGGAGAAAACCATGCCTCAGCCGGCAGCTAGTGTAAACGCGGAAAATTTAATCTGGATTGATCTTGAAATGACCGGTCTTGAACCCGCCAGTGATGTGATTATTGAAATTGCTACAATCATTACAGATAAAGAACTTAATATCTTAGCTGAAGGCCCGATGATAGCGGTGCATCAGAGTAATGAGTTACTTGATGGTATGGATGAATGGTGTACAACTCAGCATGGCAAGTCTGGTTTGACCCAGCGTGTGAAAGATAGCGCAATTAATGAAGCTGAGGCCGAAGCACAAACTATAGCGTTTTTAGAGCAATGGGTGCCAGCTGGAAAATCACCCATGTGTGGAAACAGTATTTGTCAGGATCGCCGGTTTTTAGCCAACTATATGCCAGCGCTGGAAGAGTTTTTTCATTATCGTAATCTGGATGTCAGCACACTTAAAGAGCTGGCGGCTCGTTGGGCTCCTGATATCGCTAAAGGATTTAAGAAAGATTCAGCACATTTAGCAATGGATGATATTAAAGACTCGATTAATGAGCTGGTGTATTACCGTGAGTTTGTGTTGAAGATTTAAAATTATCAGGCTTCTTCGCCGCAGAGATGCAGACTACACGCAGAAAAGCATTGCAATAATAAAAACTCTGTGTGCTCCGTGCTCCTGTGGCAAAGAGTGTTTTATATCTCAATCGGCGTATCAGTTCGATTACCCCATTCACTCCACGACCCGGGGTACCCCCTGACTTTCTCATAACCCAGGTATTTCAGCATTAAATAAGACAACGCCGAGCGATGATGGCTTTGGCAATAAACAATGATTTCCTTATCCTGAGTCAGACCCAGTTCATCTAACATGGCTTGTAGTTTTTCCCTGCTTAACAGGCGATAGTTTGTATTTTCATCCATTGCCCGTGTCCATTCAAAATGTTTTGCTCCAGGAATGCGGCCTGTTTTTTGAGCGTATTTTGCTGTGCCGGTAAATTCACCAATGCTACGGGCGTCGAGTAAACCGATTTTATTGTTTTCAAGATTATTTATTATATATTCTGTATCTGCGACTACCGGTTGCAGGCTGAAATCAACGTTATATAACTGATCAGCCGAATTGGGTGTGCTGACGACGGGTTCATTACTTAGGGGGTGTTTTTCACGATACCAGGCAATTAAACCCCCATTAAGCATGCTGGCTTTGTTGTGCCCCATGGCATGTAATGTCCAGATCAAACGCGCCGCCTTGCCGCCGCCTTCTTCATCATAAGCGACTATCCGGGTATCAGCTTTGATGCCTAAAGAATTCAGAATATGTGCAAACTGCTGTGCATCTGGTAACAGGCCGGTATAGGGGCGGTTCATGCCCACAATATGAGCGTAATCTATAAATACCGCGCCCGGTATATGAGCCTGTGCATATTGTTTAGGGGTTGATAAATCGACAATTAGTAAATCTTCATTATTTTCAATAGAGTTGAGTTCTTCAGGTTCTATTACTAAAGCTAAAGGGGGAGAGTTTGTCATGTGTGTTATCTGTTCAATATTATGGTTAAGGTAATGGCTGCTCGAAATCAGCTAAAGGCTGTTTGTTTTTCAGGGTGTTAAAATTGTGTTTTCAGGCACGTCATTGGTTTTTGGGTAGTCAAGGGTATAGTGCAAACCCCTGCTTTCTTTACGTTGCATGGCGCTACGAATAATTAAATCAGCTACTACCGCCAGATTACGAAGTTCTAGCAAATCAGAGGTTACGCGGAAATTACCATAGTACTCTTCTATTTCCAGCAATAATAAATCAACACGCCTTTTGGCTCGTTGTAAGCGTTTATCGGTGCGAACTATGCCTACATAGTCCCACATGAAACGCCTGAGTTCATCCCAGTTATGGGAAACTACCACCTCTTCATCTGAGTTGGTTACGCGGCTTTCATCCCAGGCTTTTATGGCGTCCCATTCATGTTTATTTTCATTCTCTGTTATGTGTTTAGCTGCGGCTCTGGCAAAAACCAGGCATTCAAGTAATGAATTGCTGGCCATACGGTTGGCACCATGTAGCCCGGTAAAGGCTGTTTCACCAATAGCGTACAAATTTTCAATGTCAGTCTGACCGTGCAGGTTTGTCATTACGCCGCCACAGGTGTAGTGAGCAGCGGGGACTACCGGCACGGGCTCTTTTGTCAGATCAATGCCAAACTCTTTGCACTTTGCATAAATGGTGGGGAAATGAGAACGAATAAAAGCCGCGGGTTTATGACTGATATCCAGATATAAACAATCCACCCCTAAACGTTTCATTTCATGGTCAATTGCCCGTGCCACGATGTCACGGGGGGCAAGCTCTGCTCGTTTATCAAACTTGTGCATAAAACGGCTGCCATCGGGCAGTAGTAAACGGCCGCCTTCACCGCGTAATGCTTCTGTGAGTAAAAATGATTTGGCTTTTGGGTGATACAGGCAGGTAGGGTGGAATTGCATAAACTCCATATTTGCTACGCGGCACCCGGCACGTGTCGCCATTGCAATGCCATCACCGGTTGAACCATCAGGATTAGATGTATAGAGGTATACTTTGCTTGCACCACCAGAAGCCAGAACCACATGTTTGGCCTGAAAAGTCTGTACACGTAAGTTCTTTTTATCTAAAACATAAGCGCCAATACAACGGTTATGTTCCAGCCCTAATTTTTTGCCGGTGATTAAATCCACTGCTATATGATGTTCTAGTAAGGTAATGTTTTCGCTATGTTTAACATGGTTAATCAGTGTGGTTTCAAGGGCTTCACCGGTTGCATCGGCAGCATGAATTACCCGACGATGGCTATGACCACCTTCACGTGTCAGGTGCCAGGTTTTTTGTCCATTTTTGTGTTTATCTGTGGTGAAGGGCACGCCCAGGTCTGATAACCAGCTGATTGCCTGTGGGCCATTTTCAATGGTGAACTTCACTGCCGCCTCATCGCATAAACCACCACCGGCGTTTAAGGTGTCTTCAATATGAGATTCAAATGAGTCACTGCCTCGTAAAACAGCGGATATACCACCTTGGGCGTAAAAAGTACTGCCTTCGGTTTCCCGGTCTTTGGAGATGACAGCAATCTGCATATTCGTGGGCAAATTCAGCGCAAGGCTTAATCCTGCGGCTCCACCACCAATAATTAGAACTTCGTAACGATTTGTATGTCTACTGTTTAGTTTGTTGGACATTGTAAAATATAAGGTAAGTCTTTATGTCAGTATGCGAATCAGGTATTGTCCCCAGTATAGTTGCAGATTTAGTTCCGAGGTTAGGTAGTGATAGTACACCAATTAAGGTGATTTCGCCTAAACGAACTTTACAGGTCAGAGATGACATAAATAATAAGGCACAGGAAACATCAAAAGTGTCGAGTGGAGGAAAAGCCCGTATGGGCGAGCGCGAAATTGATCAGGCCCTGGTGGAACGGGTACAACAAGGTGACAAAAAAGCTTTTGATGTATTGGTGCTGAAGTATCAGCACCGCATTATAAAACTGGTTGCACGATTTGTGCGAAACAGTGATGAAGTTCAGGATGTAACACAGGAAGCATTTATAAAGGCCTATCGAGCACTTAAAAACTTTCGTGGTGATAGCGCTTTTTATACCTGGATGTACCGTATTGCCATAAATACAGCAAAAAACTATCTGGTGTCTGCACGTCGCAAGGCAACAGATTCGGCTGTGGATGCTCAGGATGCAGAACAGTATGATGGTGCTGACTGGTTACGTGAGTACGCTACACCTGAGAAAGAGTTGCTGGCGCAGGAAATAAAACAGGTTATTCATAAAGCGATTTCAGATTTACCGTCAGATTTAAAAGAAGCGGTTACCCTGCGTGAGATGGAAGGCCTGAGTTATGAAGAAATAGCCGATGTCATGGACTGTCCTATCGGCACTGTTCGTTCACGAATATTTCGTGCACGTGAAGCAATAGATACGCAGCTTAAACCTCTGCTAGACAGTAATTATTAGGTGAGTGTGATGAGTAAAGAACAAAACAATGAGCAATTATCAGCATTACTGGATAGTGCATTAGAAGAACAGCAATTACAGTCTTTTATGCAAGATTTAAAGCGAGACCCAATAGCGGATGCTGAAGCTTCGCAGCGTTATAACCTAATGGGTGACGTGATACGCGATGAGTTAGATCAGTCATCATTTATGGATATTAGCTCTGCTGTGCATCGAGCAATCGAAAAAGAAGCGCCACATAATGAAACTCCCGTTGTTCACACTAAGGAACAGGGCTTTAATCTTGCGTCTATCTTTTCGGGCTGGCAAAAACCTTTGACGGGTATGGCAGTAGCGGCTTCAGTTGCTGTGGTGACACTGCTTACATTTAATACCATACAAAGTACAGATAATGCTGAGCAGCCTGCGCAGCTGGCACAATCAACACCGATAGATAGAGTGAGCACTGAAATTTCACGTAATGTGCAGGTAACATCAACATTAGATATTAATAAAAAGTCACCCGAGCAACAGAAGCAGTTAAATGAATACATGCTGAAACACTCAGGTTATGCAAGCCAGTCGACTATGCAGGGTATGATGCCTTATGTACGTGCGGCGGAAGTTAAAAGCCATGAAAAAAACTGATATCGGCATGAATTAATATATTTAGCTAATATATTTAACGACTAGTATCAGGGGCCGTGTAAGTTTTTATATTGCCCCTGATTGTAAAAAAGATCGATATTTTTAGTCATTTTTTAATCGGGCGAGGCCCGAGGCGTGTGCTTTAATAGTGTGAGCCCCAAGGAATACAAGATTGTTTAAAATTGTTTTTTTATTATTTCTGAGTCTAGTTTCACTGGCAGTTAATGCGAGTTCAGTCGATGACTGGTTAGATAAAATGAGTGTTGCGATGAAACAGCAAAACTACCAGGGAACACTGATAATTCGCCAGAATGACAATTTACAGGCAATAAAAGTTAAACAGGGAGTAGAATCAGGTGAGAGCTGGCAAACGCTGGAGTCGCAAAGCGGAGAAGATCAGATTATTATTCGTAATAATAGCAGTGTAACCAGTATCTTTCCCGCAAAAAAACTGATTACAGTTTCAACAGGTAAAGATGCAAAAGCTAATAAGGGGCCCTTGCATTCTGGTCTACCAGAAAATAGAGATAAATTAAAACGATATTATGTTTTAAAACTGGGCGACGAAGACAGGGTGGCAAATAAAGTCACTCAAATTATGCAAATGACACCTCGCGATAATCATCGTTATGGCTACACTTTCTGGCTAGATAAAAGCAGTGGGTTACTCTTGAAATGTGACCTGTTAAATAATAAAGGCCGCGTGCTTGAACAGCAGATGTATAGTGAAATTGAATTACTAAACAGTGCGCCACTAAATCAGATTGATGAATCTAAACTCGTTAATTTTAAAAAAGTAACACTATCAAATAATTCCGATATCACCTCAAACACCTGGGTTGTAGAAAAAATGCCTGCGGGTTTTACGTTAGTACGTTCAGTAAAAACCAATAAACAGGAGCCGGCGTATCATATGGTTTATAGTGATGGCATGGCTTCTGTTTCGGTATTTATTGAGCCAACAAATGTAAATATGAAAACCTTAAAAGGGCGATCAAGTATGGGGCCGGTAAATGCATATAGCTCATATTCAAATGGCGCATATATTACGGCAATTGGTGAAGTGCCGGAATCGACTGTTCGTATGATTGCGCAATCTACGCAGCCTGTTCAATAAATATGATTGAAGAAACCGCACTAGTAATTGAGATTGATGGGCACAGTGTTTTATTAGAAACACAGCGTAAGTCTGCCTGTCAAACTTGTTCAGTTAAATCAGGTTGTGGAACGTCTAGTCTGGCAAAAGTGGTTGGTAAGCGCAGTTCACGGTTTACTGTTGAGAAAACACTGGATGTTAAGGTAGGGGATTCAGTTATCATTGCTGTAGATGAAAATGCACTGGTTCAGGGCTCTCTGCTGATTTATTTGCTGCCTTTGATTTTTATGCTGGTTACAGGTCTGCTGGCAGAATATGTATTTGTTAGTGAGCTGGTGACCATATTATCCGTTATTGCTGGCTTTATTTCGGCAATGATTTTTGTACGTTATGTGCTTTCACAAAGCACTTTAAAAAAAGCTATTCAACCCCATTTAATACGTCGAGTTTAAGACTTATTAAAAAGTTGATCTAATATGGCCGTTATTCTCAGATTAAACTAAAAACACCAATATTATTCGAATATTTATAAGAGGCTTTCATGTTGTTAAGTAACCGCTATTTATTAATTTTTATTATGTTATTCAGCAGTTTTCAAATACAGGCGACTTCCCTGCCTGAATTTGCAGACCTGGTAGAAGAAAATGGCAAAGCTGTGGTGAATATAAGTACTCGACAGAAACTACCATCAAACCACTCATGGAATAAATTAAGAGAGGAGTTAGGTGAGGAGTTACAAATACCAGAAGGCTCGCCATTCGGTGAGTTGTTTAAGCATTTTCTTGGAGAAGGCGCTTCACCTCGACAACAGCAGGAGGCTACCTCATTAGGTTCAGGTTTTATTCTTTCTGAAAACGGATATATTATTACTAATCATCACGTAGTTGATGGTGCAGATGAAATTTTAGTCCGTTTAAGTGATAAACGTGAATTATCAGCAAAAGTAATCGGCAGTGACGAGTTTAGTGATATTGCATTACTAAAGGTTGAAGCAAATGATTTGCCAGTGGTTGATATTGGCACCTCGGAAAATTTGCGAGTAGGTGACTGGGTATTGGCAATAGGCTCTCCTTTTGGTTTTGATCACTCGGCAACCGCAGGAATTGTAAGTGCCAAGGGGCGCAATTTGCCTAAGGCTAACTATGTCTCGTTTATTCAGACAGATGTGGCTATTAACCCGGGTAATTCAGGTGGCCCGTTATTCAATCTTGATGGTGAAGTAATAGGTATCAATTCACAAATTTATAGTCGCACAGGCGGATTTATGGGTTTGTCATTTGCTATTCCTGTTGAGGTGGCAATGAATGTGGTTGATCAGTTAAAAAAATCAGGCTCTGTTAGTCGAGGCTGGTTAGGTGTTTATATACAGGAAATTACACATGAAATTGCCCAGAGTTTCAATCTTAAGAAACCTGTCGGTGCACTGGTTTCACAGGTAATAGCGGGTAGTCCGGCCGAAAAGTCAGGGTTTATGGCGGGAGATGTCATTTTATCTTTTAATAAAAAGAAAATACTAGATTCATCCGACTTACCGCCACTGGTCGGTAGAGTGCCTGTGGGTTCCAAAGCCAGAGTTGAGATACTTCGAGATGGCCGTGAAAAAACACTGAATGTGATCATTGAGCAATTACCCTCAGATAACAAAAAGGTTGTGGCGGCTAAAACTGAGGCGACTTCATCAAACCGCATGGGTGTTGAGGTCATTGATCTGGATGAAGACACTCTTAAGGCTTTAGGAAGGGGTGTGCTCATCAGAAAAGTGCAGGCAGGTAGCCCAGCAGAACAGTCAGGCATGGCCGCAGGTGATATTTTATTGCAGCTTAACCGCAAAAACGTAAAAAATGTGGCTGATTTTCGTAAAAAAGTTGCCAATTTGCCCATAGGCCGTATGATTCCCGTTCTGGTTCATCGCCAGGGGGCAGATCAGTTTATTGTAATGAAGATTTCCGAAAACGAGTGATCGAATTCACCGTCTATTCACGTATGGGATGTCATCTTTGTGAGGACCTGCTGCAGCAGCTAACACAGCTGCAGCAGACTCATGACTTCATAGTTAATGAGGTTGATGTTGATTCCAGTCCCCAGTTAATTGAACAATATGGTTTACAGGTGCCAGTGGTTACCTGTAATGATGAGCAAATTTGTCATTATTTTTTAGATCAGGCAGCAATACTGCAAGTGCTTAGCAATTAATTGCGGGCCACTTCTTATATGCCAGGCTGGTCTTTTACGTAGATTTAAGAAAATAAAACATGCAAAACATTCGTAACTTTTCCATTATTGCTCATATTGACCATGGCAAATCAACTCTGGCAGACCGTTTTATTCAGGTTTGTGGTGGTTTGGCCGAACGTGAAATGGAAGCTCAGGTGCTCGATTCAATGGATATTGAGCGAGAGCGCGGTATCACGATCAAGGCTCAAAGCGTAGCACTGGATTACAAGGCTAAAAATGGAGAAACTTATCAGCTCAACCTGATTGATACTCCTGGTCATGTAGATTTCTCATATGAGGTTTCGCGCTCTTTACAGGCCTGTGAGGGCGCTTTACTGGTAGTGGATGCATCACAGGGAGTAGAAGCTCAGAGTGTTGCTAACTGTTATACTGCTATTGATTTAGGGCTCGAAGTAATGCCCGTTTTAAATAAAATTGATTTACCTGCAGCTGATTCAGAACGAGTAGCACAGGAAATAGAAGATATTATTGGTATTGAGGCCACCGACGCATGTCGAGTGAGTGCAAAATCGGGTATTGGTATAGAGGATTTATTAGAAAGAATAGTAGAAGAAATACCTGCACCTGCAGGAGATCCAGATGCACCCTTAAAAGCCTTAATTATTGATTCATGGTTTGACTCATATGTAGGTGTAGTAACTCTAGTACGTATTATTGATGGCTCTATTGCTAAAGGTAGCAAGATGCAAATAATGTCTACCGGAAGATCTTATGGTGTTGATTTTGTTGGTATTTTTACACCTAAACGCATGGATACACCTGTGCTGGAATGCGGTCAGGTCGGTTTTATTATTGCCGGCATTAAAGAAATAGACTCGGCGAAAGTCGGTGATACCATTACTATGCAGGACAGGCCAGCAGAGGTGCCTTTGCCTGGCTTTAAAGAAGTTCAGCCACGGGTATTTGCCGGTATGTTTCCGGTTGAAGCCGATGACTTTGAAAACTTTCGCGATGCGCTTGATAAGTTGACTTTAAATGACTCGGCCCTGAAGTATGAGCCCGAAAACTCATCAGCCCTGGGTTTCGGTTTCCGTATTGGTTTTCTGGGCATGCTTCACATGGAGATTGTGCAGGAGCGCCTGGAACGTGAATATGATCTAAACCTGATTACAACAGCTCCAACAGTTGTTTATGAGGTTGAGAAAACAGATGGTGAAGTGATTAAGATTCATAATCCGTCTGATTTGCCAGAAGTTAACTATATCGAAGAAATTCGTGAACCTATTATTCAGGCAAATATTTTAACGCCTCAGGACTATGTAGGTAACGTGATTAGTCTGTGTATTGAAAAACGCGGTGTACAGACGAATATGCAATATATGGGAACACAGGTCGCTTTGACCTATGATATGCCGATGTCAGAAGTTGTTTTAGACTTCTTCGATCGTTTAAAATCAGTAAGTAGAGGTTATGCTTCTTTTGATTATGAATTTAAATATTTTCAGGCATCAAAACTAACAAAAGTAGACATATTGATTAACTCGGAAAGAGTAGATGCACTGGCGGTGATAGTGCATTCGGATTCGGCGCAACGAAGAGGCAGGGACGTTGCGGATAAGATGCGTGAACTGATTCCACGACAAATGTTTGATATCGCTATACAGGCTGCAATCGGTCGACAGATTATTGCACGTAGTACTGTTAAAGCTTTACGTAAGAATGTAACCGCAAAATGTTATGGTGGTGATGTCAGTCGTAAGAAAAAACTGCTGGAAAAGCAGAAAAAGGGTAAAAAACGTATGAAGCAGTTTGGTAAGGTGGAAATCCCTCAAGAAGCCTTTTTAGCTGTTTTAAAAGTAGATAGTTAAAAATAATAGTAGAAATCGTCAGGTTGCCTTTTTCTACAGATTAATTAAATAAAAATATTAGAGCTGGATATGAATATTAATTACGATTTTGCATTTTTTCTTTTATCGGGAACGTTACTGACAGGTTTAATCTGGCTGTTTGATGCTATTGCCCTGGCACCTCGTCGAAAAATTAATAACCCGCATGAATATAGTGGTGACAATATTCACGGTAGTGCTAATAGTAATGCTGAACCTGTGGTGGTTGAATACGCCAAGTCATTTTTTCCTGTTTTACTTATCGTGTTTTTATTAAGAGGCTTTCTGGTAGAGCCGTTTCGTATACCTTCAGGCTCGATGATACCTAGCCTTTACATAGGTGATTTTATTCTGGTTAACAAGTTTGCCTATGGTGTAAAAGTCCCGGTCTTTAATAAAGTGATTTTTGATGTAGAAAAGCCAGCAAGGGGTGATGTTGCTGTATTTAAGTATCCGCGAGACCCATCTGTAGATTATATTAAACGTGTAGTCGGTATCCCCGGGGATCACATTGCGTATTACAATAAAGTGCTCTATGTAAATGGTAAGAAGATTGAACGTAAACGAATTGGCGAATATAGCGGGCCAGGTGAATTTAACCCGGCAAATGAATATATCGAAAATTTACATGGTGTAGAGCACAATCTTTTAATCATACCCGGGCGCCCCGGGCTTGATGCTGAATATATTGTTCCCGAAGGGCATTACTTTATGATGGGAGATAATCGTGATAATAGTAATGACAGTCGTTATTGGGGTGTTGTACCAGAAAAATATTTGGTCGGAAAAGCCTTTATGATCTGGATGCACTGGGATGGTGGTATTGGTTTTGGTCGTATTGGGCAATCAATTGAATAAGGTTTAAGTGATTATGAAAAGAAAACAGTCAGGTTTAACAATGATTTCCTGGGTCGTGATTTTAGCTTACATAGCGGTTCAGGTGATAATGGGAATGCGCATAATTCCAGTGTATTTAAATTATAATTCTGTTAAATCAGTAATGGATGAACTTGCTGTTGATTCTGAAATTAAAGGCATGAGTGCCAAAAATATAAGCACATTATTTCGTAAGCGACTAAGAATTAATAACTTATATGATTTAGCTAAAGACAAGGACGCATTT
Source organism: Gammaproteobacteria bacterium (assembly GCA_026195255.1). Taxonomy (GTDB): domain Bacteria; phylum Pseudomonadota; class Gammaproteobacteria; order SZUA-229; family SZUA-229; genus SZUA-229. The sequence continues at coordinate 85,682 of JAPHSS010000017.1, forward strand.
AAATTTAAGAAAATTAAAAATGGATACAATCTAACCGCTAAATATGAAGAGCGTGGCCCTATTTGGGGCAACCTTAAGTTTGTAGCCGATTTTGAATACGAAGTAGATATTTTTGTACGATAATTTATATGTCTAAGAAACCTAACTCAAGTCAGCCTGATTTACCTCGACTAGAACAATTATTAAACTATAAATTTAAAAAAATTGATTTATTAAAAGAGGCAGTGACTCACCGCAGTGCAGCAGCTAAAAATAATGAACGTTTAGAGTTTTTAGGCGATAGTATATTAAACTTTGTGATTGCTGCCGAATTATATAAACGTTACCCCTCCTCTTCAGAAGGTGACTTAAGTAGGTTGCGTGCCAGTTTGGTTAATAAAGAGGGCCTGTTTCTTGTTTCACAGGATTTAAACCTTGGTGACTATTTAATTCTAGGGAGTGGTGAATTAAAAAGCGGTGGCTATCGTCGCAATTCAATTCTTGCCGACACTGTAGAAGCTATATTTGGTGCAGCGTATATGGACAGTGATCTGGAGCGTTGTAGAATGCTGATTCTTCAACTTTATCATAAACAATTAGAAAATGTACCTGATGCCGATACACTTAAGGACCCTAAAACACGACTACAGGAATTACTGCAATCAAGAAAGCTAGGTTTGCCCGAGTACAATGTAATAGAAATTGTCGGTAAAGCACATAATCAGAAATTTACAGTTGATTGCCAAATTAGCAAGCTCGAATTAACTACACAAGGCTCAGCAACAAATCGAAGAAAAGCAGAGCAGCTAGCGGCTGATAATATTATTCCACTAGTTCTGGATATCTATAAAAAGTAATATCTTCCTGTTATTTCGACAGGTTTAAAACAGCAACATTAAGACTAAATAATGACAGATCAAAATTTCAGATGCGGTTATATCGCAATTATTGGCAGACCTAATATGGGCAAATCAACTTTGTTGAACCATATGTTAGGTCTTAAGTTAAGTATTACCTCTCGTAAACCACAGACAACTAGACATCAAATATTGGGTATTAAAACAGTGGAAAACGGGCAGTTTATCTTTGTTGATACTCCCGGCATACACAGTGGTGGTAACCGAGCAATAAACCGTTATATGAATCGTGCTGCAAGCTCAGTTATTCACGACGTGGATGTGGTGCTGTTTCTGGTGCAGGCTTTAAAGTGGAATGACGAAGACCAGCTGGTTTTAAATAAACTGGAGCAGGTTGATGTGCCTGTGATTTTGTTAGTTAACAAAGTAGACAGGGTAAACGATAAAGATCAGCTGTTGCCTTATATTCGTGAAATTAGTGAGAAATTCGACTTTGCAAATGTTATTCCTATTTCTGCAACACAGGGTCATAATGTTCAACAACTAGAAGACTATATCTTAACTCAGCTACCTGAAGCACCGGCCTTTTTCAAGGATGATGAATTTACTGATCGAAGCACGCGTTTTCTAGTGGCTGAAATTATTCGAGAGAAGTTAGTTAGAGAACTGGGTAATGAGTTGCCTTATCAAACAACCGTAGAAATTGAACAGTATAAAGACGAAGAAAAAATAACACGTATACATGCATTAATTTTGGTGGAAACAAAAGGCCAGAAAATTATTGTTATAGGTGATAAAGGTGCACGTTTGAAAAGCATAGGTTCAAAAGCACGCAAAGATATAGAAAAATTAATTGACCGTAAAGTGTTTTTAAAATTATGGGTCAAGGTTAAATCAGGCTGGTCTGACAGTGAGGCTTCCTTGCGTAGTCTGGGATATGATGCGGATTAGTATTATAAATTAATTCAGAATTTTATATTGTACAAAACTATGTTTTATCAATGATTTTAAAAACAGGCTCTGTGTACTCTGTGCCTCCGTGGTAAAAAAGTAAAATAAAAATATGAGAGTTCAGGATCAACCAGCTTATATTCTTCATCATCGTGCTTTTCGCGACACCAGTCAGATATTAGAAGTTATTACACCAGAATATGGTCGCCTGTCATTGATGAGTCGTGGCAGCAGGGGAGCTAAATCACGCTTAAAAAGTATATTGCAACCTTTCAGGCCGATACTTATTGGCTGGTCAGGTAAGGGTGAGATGCCGACTTTAACTGCTGCAGAACCTCAGGCAGTTAAGATATTTAGCTTAACCGGTAAAGCCTTACCCAGTGCTTTTTATGTTAATGAATTAATCATAAAACTTTTGTATAAACATGATGTGCACGAGCGAGTGTTTCAACTTTACGAGTCTATTGTTCAATTATTAGCAGATAAGAATGAAGTAGAACCGGTACTCAGATTATTTGAAAAGCAGTTACTTGAAGAGCTTGGTTTTGGTTTAAATTTATCTATTAATGCAGAAACTAATGAGGCGATATTAGCTGATGAGCAATATGCTTACTATCTTGAGCATGGGCCTGTCAGTTTGTCCTGTGTACATGATGAGTTGTATATTTTAAAATTACATGGAAAAAGCTTACTGGATCTGCATGAGAATAGACTTGATAGCGAACAGTCATTAAGAGACGCAAAAAGGTTAATGCGATCTATTTTGAATTATTATCTTGAAGGTAAACCGATTAAAAGCCGGGAGCTTTTTCGGTGATTAATAACGACGACATGTAATTACTTAGAAGCGGTGTTTTTATAGTTTAAATGTCTGCTAAAAGCCTGCACTGTTATGTAACTTTCCCCGATCGAGATGCGTCTGAACACTGCAATCCCTTTCAGCGCATAACAATCTGCCATTCATCTCGTTCCCACGGTCCTCCGTGGGAATGCATACTCAATATAAATAATGATTGAAAATAGCAGATTAACCAACCGTATTCCACGCGGAGCATGCTAACAAGATGCTCAAAACAGGGTAGAGCAGTTAAGCCTCAATCCCACCTAACAAAGATGCCTGAGCGGATTGATTGCCTTTTGCGTTATAGGTTTCATCGGGTTGTTCATTGCGACCGCTTAGAATACTAATGATATCCTGATTTATCTGACTGCGTTTATTAATAATGCGCCCATTAACTTCATTTAGATGCCGGCACTCAGAAATAGTCTGGCGAGTTAAGGCCCATTGTTTTATTAGTGGCTGATTATTGCTATTGGTTATAAAGTCATTGAAGTTTTCATTGGCTGAACTTGCTGCACGTTGTTTGTCCAGCTGGTTCAGCTGATCAAGTAAAACCTGCTTTTCAGATGAAATTTCATTGAGTTTATCTAGCTGATTATTGTTCAAAGCCAGCTTCTCCTGCTGTAAGCAATCGATTAATTGCTGGCTATGATTCTGAATGTTTTTTAAGAGAGAGAGTAAAGCAGTCATAAGATTTCCGTTTAATTATGTATATTATTCAAGCAGGGATTGTTCCAGGTTAATTAGATTTACGGCTATTTTTTCAGCATCTAATGGATAGTTGCCATTAGCAATTTCCTGTTTAATAGAATCTACTTTTGCCTGGTCAATGGCAGGGCTGTCTTTTAATTGCTGTTGTAATCCCGAAACCTGCTGTGATTGCTGTGAAAGACTGACAGTATCTTCAGCGTTACTACGGCTAGTTGTACTGCTATCAGCCTTATTAGTCTGGGTTTTTTCTGTATTAATGCTAACAGAGCCGGCTACAGATCTGCTTAATGGGTTAATTGGGTTGGTCATAACTTTCTCCGGGCCTAAAATGCCTGATTTTCACTCTCTCGCAGTCTTTATCGGCCGACTATATAATAACTTTAGCTAAAAAATGATATTAATTTATGCTCACTACGCCAGCTTCTTTAATAATGCCTTCTACGATGCGCTTAGATGAGGAGTTCTTAACCTGTATTCTTTCTCCTTTAGCTCCGTTGTTCATGGCTGTACCAGTCATTTTAACCGAATATCCTGTGTTTTCTGCAACTATAGATACAAGTTCACCTCTTTTTACTAACGTTGGTGCTTTAACGTAATTGGCTTTGACTATTCGATTTTGCGGCAAGCGGCGTTTTAACTGTTTACCAATTAAATGCTCTTTAGACGTAAAGTAACCATATTTAATACGGCTTAAGTCTTCTTCTACTGCGTGCAGGTCGCCTTTTCTTATGATGTGACCTTTAGTGAGTGGGCTAGCTGTTTGAATAACTTTTCCAAAGAGATTGATTCGTGCGCTAATATAAACAGTCCAGGGGTTATTGGTGCTACAGCGTAAATGTACGGTTGTTTTACCGGCAAACTCACTACCGGGTGCTAGAGTGGCGGTTAGAGGTAGAGGGCATTTAGATAGTTTGAGTCTTGAATCCAGTTGTCCCATGGTGATTTTGATTCGAGAAAACTGAGACTTATTAATATTTGCGTCAAGAAATTGTCGTGCGGTTTCTTTTATATCCTGATGATTATGTAAACTTTGTTTATCGTGGCTTTGAGTCGTGGGGTCTGCGTATGAGGTGCTTATTATGGCGATATTTAATAGAAAAGCGCTATAAATAGCATATCTACTCAACTTTACAGACCCGATGTTCATGTTGAATTAACCTCGTTTAATAATTCTTGTATGTGTTCAAACAGTTGATTGCTGTAACCGGAAAGCTCTACGATTTTCTGGCTTGCGGCATCTGTTTGACCCTGTAATGCTAAAGATGCAACTTCCTTGCCAATTTCATGTACACGAGCATGAGGCTGTTCCATTTGCTTGAAAGCATCAATATTACTGAACTGCTGCTCGCCTCTACTGTAATACCATTGACCTAAACGGCATTGTGTATGGTCTGTAAGTTCATTATCAGGAATCATCTCTCCACCCATAACCATTGAAGCAAGACGAATCTTCCAGGTAATATGGTCAGCCTTTACAGTTTGTAATAAAATTTGATCCTGATTTAAACCAGCCAAATGATTAAACTGATTCAAAATAGCCGCATTTAACTGTTTGGCATGGTGTGCAATATCTTCAACGTGCTGGTTTTCGTGTTGCACTGCGAGTGTGATTTGATTCAGTTTTCCGGCCATTTCAGCTGATACAGCCTGCTGCTCGTCTGCAGATGCGGAGATAGTTTGCACCTGCTCAGTTACATCATTAACAACCGCAGTGACATCACCGAGTGCCATGGCAACCGTCTCCAGGCTATCAAGGCTTTTGGTTAGTCGGTCCTGACTTGAGGTCATTGAGCTACTTACTTCACCCATTAATGAATTCATGGTGTTGGTTACCGATTCGATTTCAACAGTTGCATTTTCTGTTTTAGAGGCGAGCTGTTTAACCTCGTCAGCTACCACAGCAAAACCTCGGCCGGCTTCTCCAGCGCGAGCAGCTTCGATTGCAGCATTTAGAGCAAGTAAATTGGTCTGGTTAGCAATACCACGCACTGTGGCGGTCAGGTTGTTTATTTCATCAGTAAAACCGGCAAATTTCTGCACTTCACCAAACATAGATGACATCGCGGTTTCAAGCAGGTCCATATCACCCATCATAGATGAGATAGCCATATTGCCTTCTTCGGTTTTACTGTAACTTTCGATAGCTCTCTGTGCGGTTGATGTAGATGATTGTGATATTTCGAAGGCGGTAGCGGCCATTTCTTCTGTAGCCGTGGCGACGCTCGCAATAGCATCATTAATATTTATGGCCTCTTTCTGCAATTGCATGTTTCTATTCAAAATTTCATAAGTTTCTGAGAGGCTATGAACGCCTGATTCGGCTACGTTAGCAATTTTTTGATTGTGATCTTCAATCGTGGAGATAATATCCGCGATGGCTGCCACTGAGCCAGGGTTGGCATTTGTTAATTGTTTAAGCCGTTTAACATCGGAATCTAATGCGGCTTTAAGTATCGGCAGTACAAGCTTTGTTAAGATAATCGGACTGGGCATGCTTCTCTCATTAACTTATTATAATTTTTGTATCAGTTTAGCGTTATTTACTAGCACTTCACGTTATATAGACTAATATCCTATTTAAACCTATAAAATATTTGAAAAAGTGAGCCTTAAGTATTTTGAGTATAGATTAAAAAAATGAAACTATGTTTAATTATTAAGTATTATTAATTTAGATAGTAATTGTGCAATATAAATGATTGATTTAAATATCACGATTGGGAGTCATAAATGGCAGGTGTATTAGATAGTGTTGATAGTCGCACCCAGCTGGCTGGAACAAACCGACTCGAATTATTGCTCTTCAGGTTACAGGGAAAGCAGCGATATGGTATTAATGTTTTTAAAGTACAGGAAGTTATTCGTTGCCCCAAGTTGACACATATGCCAAGAGCCAATCACCGGGTCGTTGGTGTTGCACATTTAAGAAATCGTACCATACCCGTCATTGATTTAGGGCTGGCTATAAGTAATGAGCCCATAAAAGACAGAGAAAACAGTTTTGTTATTGTTACTGAATATAACCGTTACATTCAGGGTTTTATGGTAGCAGCTGTTGAACGCATTACTAATATGGGCTGGAAGGAGATATTGCCTCCACCCAAGGGCAGTGGTGCAAGTAGTTATCTGACCGCAGTAACTCATGTTGATAATGAGATGATAGAAATTCTGGATGTGGAACGTGTATTTGCTGACATTATGGGGGTTAATGAAGAAATTTCAGATGGTGTACTTGATGGCATGACTGAATTCACGGATGAAAAACCTAAACATATACTGGTGGTTGATGATTCATCTGTTGCACGTAACCAGATTAAAAGAGTATTAGAAAAAGTTGGTATTGAAGTCACAATGGCTAATGATGGCCTGGAAGGTTACGAAGCTCTGGAAAAAATGCTCGAAGATGGAAAACCTTTAAGTGAAAAAATTGCGCTGGTTATTTCGGATATAGAAATGCCACGAATGGATGGTTACACTCTCACTACAAAAATACGTAAAGACCCTCGAATGAAAGATCTTTATGTTATGTTACATACATCTTTAAGTGGTGTATTTAATAACAGTATGGTTGAAAAAGTCGGTGCAAACCATTTTGTACCCAAGTTTAAACCTAATGAGCTTGCTCACTCTGTTATTAATGTCATTAATAATAAAGATCCATCAGAGGGTATGGAAAATATTTCTGATGCTTAATTTTACTGTAGAATCTATAATCAAACTGCAATAAATAGAATGTGCCTCTACATAGAGGCGGACTAGATTTCATATGACAGCGAGCTTTTCCCCCGATGAGTATAAAAATTTCCAGAGTTTTCTGGAAAAAGCATGTGGTATTGTTTTAGGTGAAAATAAACATTATCTGGTTTCCAGTCGCCTTAACAGGTTAATGAAAGAGAGTAATATCCCTACATTGCAGGGTTTAGTTGATGCGCTTAATAAATCGATAAACTCCGCATTACGTACCAAAGTCATTGAGGCGATGACGACTAACGAGACTCTCTGGTTTCGAGATACCTATCCATTTCAGGTTTTAAGTCAGACTATATTTGAAGATTACAAACAACAGAAAAAAAATGCCATTCGTATCTGGTCAGCCGCCTGCTCAAGTGGACAGGAGCCTTATTCAATAAGCATGATAGCTGATGAGTATTTGAAAAAAGACCGGGCTTTTAAGGTAGATGTTGTTGCCACTGATATATCTCAGGAAATTTTAAATGCAGCAAAAATGGCAAAGTATGATGCACTGGCTTTAGCCAGAGGTTTGTCAGAAGAGCGAAAGCGCCAGTATTTTTCTCAGGTGGGCGACCAATGGCAGGTAAACGCTAATGTTCGCAGCAGGGTGAATTTTCGTGAAGTGAACTTACTAAAGAGTTATGCTGCTTTAGGAAAGTTTGATGCTATTTTTTGTCGTAACGTTCTAATTTATTTTTCGGCTGAATCCAAGAAAGATATTCTCAATCGCATGGCCGATGCCCTGAACCCTCGAGGTTTTTTAATGCTGGGTGCTTCCGAGTCAATCGCCCAATATTGTGACCGTTTTGAAATGGTCAGAGCGAGCACCGGTGTTGTGTATCGTTTGAAGTTTGCTTGAAAATATAGTCAAAAGTTGTAAGTCTTAAGTCTTAAGTCGTAAGTCCAAAGTCCAAAGTCCAAAGTCAAAATCTTCAGGTTCTTTTTTTAAATTTCGTATTTATTATATTAGCCTGGTATGTTTCTGCTGCTGTGTGATTTTTATTAGCGAATTTCTTTTCCGCCTGGCGGCAACACTTGCCGCTTAATCATAATATTCATTGCCTCTTTTACTCTAACTGATTGAAAAACATGTAAATAATAAACTGGCATTGCTCTTGCAATATTACCTGCAAGAGGAAAATTTAATGCCAGTGAGTTTTGATAAAGTTTTTGGGGTACATGATGATGCGTTGCTGCTTTTTGAGCGCCGTAATCAATTGTTATCTGAAAATATAGCTAATGCAGATACCCCCGGTTATAAAGCTCGCGATATTGATTTCAACCAGGTTTTACAAAATGCTCAAAATTCTGGCTCTCAGAGCATAAGTGGTGGGCAATTAAAAACAACCCATCAGGGTCATATAAATTCACAGCAGCAAGCATTTACAGCTGATATTCAATATAGAGCGGTTGAACAGAGTTCAGCAGATGGTAATACGGTTGATACACAGAAGGAAAAAGCGGCATTCGCTGAAAACGCTGTTCGATATCAAACAACTTTGAGTTTTTTGACACGTAAAATTTCCGGGCTGAAAACAGCATTTAGAGGTGAGTAGTGTACCTGTTAAACAAGAATAATCATTCATCTCTTTGGGAGAAAGAAATGTGCTTTACAAGTAAACATATTGTACAAAATAAATTAGGAGCAATTCATGTCAGTTTTTAATGTGTTTGATGTGGCAGGTTCAGGTATGAGTGCTCAGATGTTACGTTTAAATACGGTGGCATCAAATTTAGCAAATGCGGAAACAGTTTCCGGCAATGAAGGTGATGTTTATCAGGCACGTCATCCTGTGTTTGAGTCGGTATTACAAGAAGCAGAAAGTATGAATGGTGATGAGGTTACTATTGTAAAAGTGCGCGAAATTATGCAGGAGCAAACGGCCGCGATTCCACTTTATCGTCCAAACCATCCGTTAGCGAATAATGAAGGTTTTGTTTATAGCCCGGATATAGACACGGTTGCAGAAATGGCCGACATGATTTCCGCATCTAGAAGTTATCAGAATAATGTTGAAGTTTTGAGCACAACGAAAGAACTGTTATTAAGAACCCTGCAGTTAGGTCAGGGATAAGAGGATTAAATAATGGAAATTAATGATATCGGTAGTATTCCGGGGATACGTACTTATGCTGACCCCAGTGAAGAAGAAAATAACACAGAGTTGGGTCAGGATGATTTTCTAAGATTAATGACTGAGCAACTTGCCAATCAGGACCCGTTAGAACCTCAGGATAATAATGAATTTATGAGCCAGATTGCACAGTTTGGTGCTGTTGATGGCATTAATGGTTTACTGGATTCATTCAATGATCTGGCGACAAATTTACAGTCATCTCAGGCATTGCAGGCATCAAATATCATAGGGCGTCAGGTACTGGTTGAACATGACCAGGGTTACTTGCCAACAACGGGTACATTAGATGGAGCAGTGGAACTGGATTCAAGTTCATCTAATGTTGCAGTTAATGTTTATGATTCTAATGGCGAATTATTTGGCCGCGTTGAACTGGGGCCACAGCCAGCAGGATTGGTACCGTTCAACTGGGATGGTACAACGTTTAGTGGGCAGCGAGCACCAACCGGGCGTTATCGCATCGATGTTGAGGCAACTTTTGGCAATACCACAGAATCTTTAACACCACAGATTGCCGATCAGGTTCAAAGTCTTACATTAGGTGGTGTGGGTCAGGAGATGTTAGTTGAATTAGAAAATCTTGGAACGGTCGGTTTCAGCCAGGTTAATCAAATCCAGTAATTACGATAAAGCGAGGAATAAAAGTATGTCATTTAATATTTCACTCAGTGGTTTAAACGCTGCATCATCTGATCTGGATGTAACCAGTAATAATGTAGCTAATGTTTCAACAACCGGTTTTAAAGGTTCGCGTGCAGAGTTCGCAGATATTTTTTCAGCGTCACCCTTAGGCACTACATCTAATGCTGTTGGTGCAGGTGTTCAATTAGCCGCTGTATCACAACAGTTTGGTCAGGGTAATTTAGAATTTACAGAAAATACACTGGATATGGCGGTAAGTGGTGAGGGCTTTTTTGTAATGAGAAATAATCAGACCAGTTCTGATTTATCTTATACACGAGCAGGTGCATTTCAGGTTGACCAGGATGGTCTGGTTGCAAATAGTGCAGGGCAAATTTTGCAGGTTTTTCCTGTTGATCCAGTAACAGGTGTTGTTGCTACAACAAGTTTAACGGGTACCGTCGCATTACAGGTTCCCAATACGGTGGGTAGTCCTCAGGCTACTACGGATGTGAGTATTAATTTAAATTTACCCGCGGGTATAACACCGGCTATTAATCCTGCTGCAGTGGGTGGAATTGATGCGGAATTCACAGCTGCAATAGGTGCAGGCACAACGGTTGCACCGAGTACTTCTAATTTTCATAATTCAACATCAGCAACGGTTTTTGATTCGCAGGGTAGTTCACATATTTTGACAATGTATTATGTGATGACAGATGAATTAAATAATACCTGGGAAGTGCGTTCAACAATGGACGGTTTCCCAATGCAAACGGGTGCTGCGTTATCACCAGCTACTCTGGATTTTGATGCATCGGGCACGCTTGATTTAACTAACTCAACCACAGCGGGTGCGTTGAATTTTGACCCCTTTGTGTTAACCAACGGTGCGGCACCAATAGATATAACAATTGATTTTAATAGTACGGGTAATACGATTACACAGGAAGCGCAAGGTGGTTTCTCCGTGCAGTCTTTAAGTCAGGATGGTTTTTCTACAGGTCGGTTAGCGGGTCTTGAGGTTGATGATAATGGCCTGGTTCGTGCAAATTTTACCAACGGACAAACAACGTCTTTAGGTAAGGTAGCACTGGCGAAATTTGATAATCCACAGGGTTTACGTCAAACAGGTAATACATCCTGGGTGGAAACGGTTGATTCAGGGCCTGTTATAGGTGGAGAAGCGGGTACAGGTAACCTGGGTTTAATCCAGACCGGTGCGCTGGAAACATCAAACATTGATTTAACAGCAGAACTGGTGAATCTAATTACTGCGCAGCGTAATTTCCAGGCGAATTCAAAAGCAATTGAAACCGCCAACACAATTACACAAACAATTATTAATATTACATAGATTAGCTATGTAAGCAGTCGCGAGCTGAAGACTGCTCCTGAATTTTTTCGTTCTCACAGGAGTGATCTTTAGATCACGATGTTATAGAAGTTACAGAGGTTTAAAATGGATAAGATGTTATATACAGCAACGAATAGTGCAAGACAGGCTTCGCAGGCCCAGGCCACTATTTCGCATAATTTATCTAATACGAATACAACAGGTTTTAAATCACATCTTAATACTTTTACCAGTTGGCATGTCAGCGGTCCGGGTTATAACACGCGTGTAATGAATCAGCAGGATGCGGATAGTATTGATTTAACTGAAGGTTCATTAGCAACCACAGATCGTGAACTTGATGTTGCAATTAATGGAGACGGATTTATTGCAGTACAAAACAAGCAGGGCGGTGAAGCTTATACCCGCGCAGGCGATTTCAGGTTAGATAACACGGGGCGTTTAACCACTGGAGCCGGTTTTGCGGTTTTAGGAAATGGTGGCCCTATTACTATGCCTCCCGCTGAAAAAATAGATATTGGCAGTGATGGCTCTATCAGTATTGTGCCTGTAGGGCAATCTTCTGAATCACTAGTGATTGTTGATAGAATTAAACTGGTTAACCCCAATACACAAAACTTACAAAAAGATGCAGATGGATTATTACAGTTAAATGATGGAGGCCTTGCCCCGGTAGCAGCTGAAGTTAAACTGGAAAATGGAGTGCTTGAGCGAAGTAATGTGAATGCAGTTGGTCAGATGATTCAGTTAATAACAAATGCGCGTCAATTTGAAGCCAGTATAAATATGATGAAAGAAGCTAAAACTTTAGATGAAGCATCAGCTAGTTTATTAAGAAATAGCTAACTTTTAAAAATAAATTATAAAAAATATGACTGATAAAAAAAGAATTTTTGGAGAAAACTTATGAACCCCGCATTGTGGATATCGAAAACCGGGCTGGATGCACAGCAAACCCGGTTATCAGTTATTTCAAATAACCTGGCTAATGTGAATACAACTGGTTTTAAACGTGATCAGGCTATTTTTCAGGATTTAATTTATCAGAATAAAAAACAGGCTGGCGGTAACACAACAGAAGATACCCGCGCGCCTTCCGGTTTGTCTATTGGTACGGGTGTGCGTGTGGTTGCAACGGAAAAGCTGCATACACAGGGAAATATTTCTCAAACAGGTAAGCCACTAGATATGGCTATTCTAGGCAGAGGTTTTTTTCAGATTCAACAGTCTGATGGTTCAACTTTTTATACTCGTGATGGTTCATTTCAGATGGATGCCGATGGACAGGTAGTTACATCTCAGGGTTTGTTATTACAGCCTGCTTTAACCATTCCGCAAGACACACAAAGTATTACGATAGGTGCTGACGGTACGGTGTCTGTATTAACAGGTAATAATACGGCACCTTCGCAGATTGGTAATGTTCAGTTAGCAGATTTTGTTAATCCAGCGGGATTACAGCCAGAGGGTAATAATTTATTCGCGGAAACAGCGTCCAGTGGATCGCCCACAACGGGAACACCAGGACTAACCGGTTTAGGTTTTTTAGAAAGTGGTGCTGTTGAAACATCAAATGTAAATGTTGTTGAAGAACTCGTAAATATGATTGAAACACAACGTGCATATGAAATGAATTCAAAAGTTATTTCAACCGCAGATCAGATGTTGCAATACGTAAATAATAACTTGTAAACATAGACTTAAATAGTAAGTCGTAAGTCTTAAGTCGTAAGTCAAAGCGGTAGCGCCGTAGGCGCTTATGTTTTTTTTACTTATGACTTACGGCTAAAGACTTAAGACTAAAGACTTCTGACTTAAGACTAATTATGGTGAATAGTATGAATAAACAGCAGTTAATAAAATTCTCGCTACTTGCGATAGCAATACAGTCTGTTTCCGGCTGTAATGTAAAACCTCAGGAGCTTGCTGATTTTCAACCGATAGTAAGACCGGTGGCACCTCAACCGATAACCTATCAAAGTGGCTCGTTATTTAGTTCTCGTGGCGTTTTGTTATATGAAGATCCTAAACCTCACAATATTGGTGACGTATTAACTATTCTTCTAAATGAAAAAACCAGTGCCAGCAAAAAAGCCGGTACCAGTACCAAGAAAGAAGATGAACTGGTTTCAGCTAATCCCACTCTGTTCGGTGTACAGCCAACCTTCAAGGGAAATAATGTTCTGGAATTTAACGTGGCGCCAGAACGTGAGTTTTCAGGTGAGGCAGATAGTTCTCAAAGTAATAGTTTAACCGGTGAAATTACCGTAACGGTGGTTGATGTATTACCTAATGGTAATCTGGTTGTGCAGGGTGAGAAGTGGTTTACTTTAAATCAGGGTAAAGAATATATACGCATTGCGGGCGTTGTTCGGCCTAATGATGTGTCACCAAATAATACATTGCCATCTTCAAAACTGGCAGATGCACAAATTGCATACAGTGGTGAAGGTTTCCTTGCAGATGCGAATACGCAGGGCTGGTTTGGTCAGTTTATGAATGGTAAATGGTGGCCGTTTTAATTTTTAATTTTTTAGTTTGAAATATTAGATGTAATGCAGCTCATAAACTGGGAAGTTAAGTCTGCATTACGTTATGGTTTGATATAAGCATAACCCTCTTGTTGAAGTTTAACGAGTCTAATTACCCCGCCGTCCTCAAGATAAGAAACACCCTCATATAACTGCTCTTTAGAAATGTTTTTGTTTTTTAAAGCAAAAGAGCAAATACTTACATCAGCATCTTGCTGCAAAATTTCATCTAACTGTTTTCGAGAAGAAAACGAAGAAGAAAACCGGGCAACAGCCGGCCCGTTTACAACAACAGCAATCACAGCATCTTTATCTAAACTCTTTCTGAGGTTTTTAATGTTATTAACTAGCATGGTCATTTTTAATGGATTACTAATGTGCAGAACAACTTTATCTGTTGTTTGCGCATAAAGCGGACTGCCTGTTAGAGCCGATATAATTAACAAAGTAGCAAATGCCTTTGTTACATAATTTAAGAACTTCATTTCAGTTGTCACCTGAGTAAGGGGTCTATAAATACTAGCTTAAATAACTAAAATTTGCATTTATATTATAAAACATGAGGTTGGCCCTACTTTTGCAGTAATACAGATAGAGATCTAATTACCTGGAGAGTGCCAATGTTTTGGCAACGCTGTTTATTACCATTATTATTCATAATCTTGATTCCGTTTAATGCGTCAGCTGAGCGAATTAAAGATATAGCAAGTGTGGCGGGGGTGCGAGATAACATCCTGGTGGGTTATGGGCTTATTGTTGGCCTTGATGGAACCGGTGATCAGACTTCACAAACCCCTTTTACGGTACAAAGCTTTAAAAACATGCTGCAGCAATACGGCATAGTATTGCCGGCGGGTGTCACGCCTCAACTGAAAAATGTTGCCGCTGTCGCTATACATGCTGATTTACCCCCATTTAGTAAACCCGGTCAGAAAATTGATATCACGGTTTCCTCTTTAGGTAATTCAAAAAGCCTGCGTGGGGGAAGTTTATTAATGGCACCCCTTAAGGGCGTTGATGGAAAGATATATGCCATTGCACAGGGCAATTTGATAGTCGGTGGTTTTGGTATTTCAGGCAGTGACGGCTCTAAGGTAACGGTTAATGTACCCAGTGTTGGGCGAATTCCCAGCGGAGCGACCATTGAGCGTGAGGTGCCTAATCCGTTTGCGGATATGAATAAAATTGTGCTTAATTTAAATCGAGGCGACTTTACAACCGCAAATAGGGTAGTTCAGGCCATTAATAATGAATTAGGCCCGGACAGTGCACATGCGCTGGATTCAGTTTCAATTCAGGTTTTAACCCCGCCTACAACTACTCAGAAAGTTGAATTTGTTTCTTTTCTTGAGAACTTGAAGGTATCGCCAGATAGTGCGCCGGCCAGAATTGTTATTAATTCACGTACAGGCACCATTGTTATTACTGACGATGTGCGTGTGAAACGTGCGGCGGTGGCTCACGGTAATCTGGTGGTCAGTGTTACAGCTGACCCGATTGTGAGTCAGCCAGGCGGTTCATTTAATCGGGGAACAACAGCGGTTGTTGGTCGTGATCGTATTGATATTGAACAGCAGGATTCACGTATGTTTTTATTCCGCCCCGGTATCAGTTTAAGAGAGCTGGTTGATGCGGTAAATCGGGTCGGTGCTGCACCGGGCGATTTAGTTGCCATGCTGGAAGCACTAAAAACATCAGGTTCATTAACCGCTGAGCTGATAGTGATTTAGATGATCACGGACTCTGCAGTAGTAAACGACTTTCAATCTCTGGCGCATCTTAAAAAAGGTGCGCGGGAGCAAAGCCCTGAAGCAATAAAAGAAGTCGCTAAACAGTTTGAATCGTTATTTGTAAAGATGATGCTTAAGAGCATGCGGGATACGATTCCTGAAAATGAATTGTTTGGTAGTAAAGCTGAAAAAATGTATCAGGACATGCATGACAAACAATTGAGTACAGACATTGCGAATGGAAGAGGCATTGGGCTGGCGAGTGTTATTGAGCGACAGTTGGGCGGTGTGCCTGATTCAGATATAAATGAAAAACCTGTTGAAGATTATATCAATAACCCCAGACCCGTAATGCCTTATTCAAAAAGCAATGTCACATTATCCAGATTACGCAGTGACTTTTTTGCTGTGACTGCAGATACACAGACACAGCAAAAAACGCAAGTCGATACAGAGGTTAGCAATTTATGGCACTCAAAACAGGCGTTTATAGAAGATGTATGGCCACATGCATTACGTGCCTCTGAAAAGTTAGGCGTGGATGCAGAAGTATTGATGGCACAGTCAGCACTGGAAACAGGCTGGGGTGAACACTTGCCGGTTAAAGCTGATGGGTCTAATAGTTTTAATTTATTTGGCATTAAAGCAGACCAGCGCTGGAGCGGAGATAAGGTAGAAATTACCACGCGGGAATTTCGACATGGTGTGATGCAACATGAGCAGGCCGCGTTTCGTACATATGATTCGGTATCACAGGCATTTGACGATTATACCAATTTCATAATGGAAAACCCTCGTTATCAAAAAGCATTAGAGCACGGATATGACCCTTCATCTTATGCCAGCGAATTGCAGCGAGCAGGTTATGCGACAGACCCTGACTATGCCAGCAAAATTAATCGAATACGTGCAAGTGAAGAATTGCAAAGTAAAGTCTCTGAATTAAAGGCTTTAAATAAAGTGCCGCTAACCTGAGTGATAACAGATGTTTAACGTTTTTAATTAAACGTTTGCTTCTCACGCAGGAAGACGGTTGTAAAGAATCAACACTGTAAAATAGGAAGTGAGGCGTTATGCCTGATTTACTCAATATATCTGTAAGTGGTTTAAGCGCCTATCAGGGCGCACTGGCGACAACATCTCATAATATTGCTAATGTTGGCAATGAAAACTATACACGTCAGCGTGCTGAGCTTGATGCACGTAATCCACTACGTGAAGGGCCTGCATTTTTTGGCCAGGGTGTTGATTTAACGTCGGTTAATCGAATTATTGACCAGTTTAATAGCTTGAGTTTACGTGATAGCACATCAAATGTAGGGCGTCTGGATACGTTTGAATCCTATGCTGTGCGTGTTGAAAGTATTGTGGCTGATGAGCAGTCGAGTTTGATGCCCGCATTAGATAATTATTTTAATGCTCTGAATGATGTGGCCAATGATCCTTCGGCAAATGCTCCACGGGTTGCTTTATTGGGCTCAGCAGAAATTCTGGAACAGAGTTTTGCTTCTATTGGTAGCGAGCTTCAGGCCCTTGAGTCTGAAATTAACCTGAGTGTTCGTGCAGAAATTAGTGAAATAAACTCAATAACTACCGAGCTTGCAAGTCTTAATGAAAGAATAAGTAGTGTGAGTGCGGTAGGGGATCGCCCCAGTGATTTGCTTGATCAACGTGACGCTTTATTAAAAAGGTTATCTGAAAAAATAGCTGTTACGGTCGTCGAGCAGGCCGATGGAAACTTAAATGTACTTGTGGGTACAGGTCAGTTACTGGTATCAGGCTCAACTGTTTCAACACTGGTCGCACAGCAGGATGCGGCGCAGCCTGATAGAATTTCAGTTGGCATGCAAAGTAGTGCCGGCACGGTTGATGTAACCGACTCACTGGTAGGTGGTGACCTGGGTGGGTTACTGGATGTAAGAGACAGCTTTTTAAAAGATACTCAGAATCGTATGGGGCTTTTGGCCATATCGGTAGCGGAGTCTATGAACGCCCAGCATACTCAGGGTTATGACTTAAATGGTGATTTTGGTACTAATCAGTTTAGCACTGTGAGTACAGGCCATTTACAGGCACAGTTCGGAGGTGATTATCTGGCTAATGGTTTAGCGGTAGGTGAAACCATCAGTTTCGATTTACAGTTTGATGGGCGTACAGTAAACACGGCTTATACGGTTCAGGTGGGTGATACCAACCAGGATATCGCAAATGGATTATTGTTTGGCGCAACCGGCATCGATAATGATGCCAATGTAACCGATAATGCGGACGGTACATATACTTTAGCGGGTACAACCCCCGGTGTGAGTATGACGTTTGAGCTTTATGGCAGTAATATAAAGTTTGAGACGGCCGGTGGGCCGAGTCCATTAGGTAATAATCTTGCGATTAGCAATATTACTGATGGCGCTACGAATAACGCAACATTAGCTTTGTCAGCGCTCGGTTCAAGTAGTACACGTGCAACAGCGGGCGTGGTCTCGACAGGTAACCCGGCGACGTTTATCGGGCCGAGTACCGTAGCAACGCCGAATCAGAATAATACCGGCACAGGGGTAATGAATTTTTCTATTACCGATGTATCCGCACTAACCGTTTCAGATTATGAAGTGGGTTTTGATGGTGTTAATTATAATGTTGTCAGGCTTAGTGATAATGTAACGGTGGCTACAGGCGCTGGGCCATTTTCAGTTGATGGGCTTGAAATTACAGCGGGTGGTGCAGCTGCCGCAGGTGATTCATTTTATATTCGCCCTACTGATTTAGGTGCCGTGAGTTTTCAGGCATTAATATCTGACCCGGCACAAATAGCGGCAGCGGGCCCGGTACGTGCAACGACTAATATAAATAATATTGGTTCAATTGAAATATCTTCACCAACAGTGACTGATGTTTTAGATGGAGATTTAACCGATACGGTTGATATCTATTTTGATCCGGCAAACCCGTCTGGAACATTTGATGTTGTTGATCGCGCAAGCGGCACGGTGTTGCAAAATGACGTGGTTTATTTTAATGGTATTAATATCAATCAAAATGGCTGGCAGATTCAGTTGACCGGTGAGCCAAGACCAGGTGATACATTTACAGTGCAGGATAATGCGGGCGCTGTCGCTGATAACCGAAATGCATTATTGCTTGCATCGTTACAGACTACTGGCGTGTTAAATAATGGTAATACAACGTTTGAGCAATCGTATACCGCGTTAACATCCAGCGTGGGAGTTGTTACGCAACAGGTTAAAATTGGTCTGGAAGTTGAAGAGAGTTTATTAAATAGTGCAATTGAAAGACGGGAAAGTGTTTCTGGTGTAAATTTAGACGAGGAAGCAGCAAATTTAATTCGTTATCAACAGGCATATCAGGCTTTATCTCGTGTGATACAGGTATCACAGGAAATATTTGATTCATTACTTAACGCGGTGTAATTATGCGAGTATCTACAGCACTCATTCATAATCAGGGTTTGCAAAATATCCTTCAGCAGCAGGAAGATTTGTTGCGGGTACAAAATGAGATATCGGCAGGTAAAAAAATATTGTCACCGTCGGATGATCCCAGTGGTGCTGCGCGTGTAGTTGATATAAATGAAGCATTAAGTCAAATTGAACAGTTTGGCGATAATGCAAACTACGCAACACAGCAGTTAAATCTGGAAGACTCGACACTCACCAGTTCTAATCTTGTTTTACAACGTGTGCGTGAGCTGTCTATTCAGGCAGCGAATACCGGTGTAAATGATTTAGAAAGTAACCAGGCGATTGCCAGTGAAATGAAAGAAAAGTTAGCCGAGCTTTTTGATTACGCTAATGCAAAAGATGAAAATGGTGATTATATTTTCTCCGGTTTCCAATCTAAAACTCAGGCGTTTACAACAGATGGTGCAGGTAACTATACATATAATGGTGATGAAGGTCAGTCAGCTATTCAGATTGGTAGCAGCCGTCAGGTCATTGCAAATAATTCAGGTGCAGAAGTTTTTCAAATGATTCGCACCGGTAATGGTGATTTTTCGGTAGATGTTAATCGCACCAATGCGGGCACAGGAAAAATTTCCACCGGTTCAGTTATTGATCGTAGCGCATTTCAAAGTCACGATTATACAATTCGTTTTATCGATGCAGATAATTATGAAGTGTTTGATAATACGGCAGGTGCAGTAGTAGGGGTAACGCCACGGCCCTATAATGACGCAAGCTCAATTACCTTTGATGGTATTGAAGTGCAGATTTCTGGGACGCCGGTAGCCGGTGATGAGTTCACTGTTGAAGCCAGTCGTTATCAGGATGTTTTTACCACATTAAATGACCTGGTCAGAGAACTTGAAACCCCGGGAACCGGAGATATTACCGGTAACTTTGGTGGCGCTTATCTGGCGAATGGCTTTGCCGCAGGTGATGCCATTGGTTTTGATCTTGACTTTGACGGGATTACACTCAATGTGGCTGCAGTCGCCGGCGCAACTGATCTGGCCACCGCAGGAAACTTAACAACCGCTTTAGTGGCCGCTGGTGTCACTGATAATCTTGACGGTACCTTTACATTAAATGGCTCTACGCCAGGTTTGAGTGTTACTTTTCAGGCTAACCCTACGACGAATGCGATTGAATTTAGAACCGATGGTGGAAACGGCGAAGTTTTCAGTAATCTAAATTTAAGTAACTTAACCGATACGGGTAATGATGGTGTGTTGTTAATGAGTAACAACGGTAATACGGTAGCATCGTCCGCATCAATTACATCAGCAATTGTGGGTGACACCGCTTTCTTTGCTGCGGGAGCGCCGAGTAATTCATTTTTATCGCAAAAAATTGATAATGCATTGAATAATATTGATCAGTCGATGGATAAAATAATCAATGTGCAAACCAGTATTGGTGGGCGTCTTAATTCTATCGATAGTCAGCGTGATGATAACGAAGCTAAATCAGTGCATCTGCAAGCGGTGAGGTCAGATATTGAAGATCTTGATC
This sequence comes from Gammaproteobacteria bacterium, assembly GCA_026195255.1. Lineage (GTDB taxonomy): Bacteria > Pseudomonadota > Gammaproteobacteria > SZUA-229 > SZUA-229 > SZUA-229. The sequence continues at coordinate 106,103 of JAPHSS010000017.1, forward strand.
TTAACGAAGCCATTAGTAATATGACGTTTCAAACCACCAACCTGCAGGTAGCCCAACAAACTTTTGTACGTATCCAGAGTTTAAGTCTGTTTGAGTATATATAAAACCTAAGCTGTTCTGCTACATCTCCATCGGGTATAAACCATATCTTGTTCCCATGCTCCTGCGTGGGAATACATAGAGTTAATCTGCTATTCACAATCATTATTTATTTTAAGTATGCATTCCCACGGAGGACCGTGCGAACGAGATGAATGACAGATTGTTATGAGCTGAAAGAGATTGCACTGTTCAGGCACGTCTCCATCGGGGAAAAGCACTGTTCAGGCACATCGCCATCGGGGAAAGGTCTCGTTTTTTGAGCCCTGTCCCCTAAACCCATACCACTAGAAGCTGACAGTGTAGTGAGGCGACTCCGTAAAACTCTTGATGGCATCACAACAGGGGACAGGGCACAAAAAGCAGTGACCTTTCCCCGAGTATGGTGATTTCTCCGCAGTTCACTTGCAATCCGCCTGGCTGAGTGCTCTTCACAGCTTAAATTTCACTGCTAAACTTTAAATATATTTGAAAAAAGATGTCTTTTTCTTTATTGGTAATATCCTGTTTAATTAATATTTTCTTAATAAACAATGACTTATGCTTATTAAGGCCTTGTCAAAAAAAAGCAAATGAATGCTAAAGCTATCTCAAAAGCGGCCGATACAATCATTGAGAACGAATTAAACATAATTCGCTGCAACCAGTTTAAGACCTTAAGTCGCCTGGTAAGGCGACTGAAGCTCAGGAGATAACCATGCCTCAAGTCATTAATACAAATATTCCATCAATAAATGCTCAGCGTAATCTGAATACATCGCAGAATGACCTAAATACATCATTACAGCGTTTATCTTCTGGTTTACGGATTAACAGCGCAAAAGACGATGCTGCGGGTCTGGCGATTTCAAATCGTTTTACATCACAGATTCGTGGTCTGACTCAGGCATCACGTAATGCGAATGACGGTATCTCTTTAGCGCAAACCGCTGAGGGTGCACTTGCCGAATCTACTAATATCCTACAACGTGTTCGTGAGCTGGCGATTCAATCAGCTAACTCAACTAACTCGTCTCAAGATAGATTAAGCCTGCAGTCTGAAGTTAACCAGCTGGTTTCAGAGCTTGACCGTATTGCAAATACGACAACGTTTAACGGTCTGAAATTACTCGATGGTTCATTTACAGCGCAGAGTTTCCAGATTGGTGCTGAAGCAAATCAGACAATCAATGTGAATGTATCCGGTGCAACCGCTGATACAATCGGTATAAACAAGGTTAATACTGATAATGCAGATGTTGGTCTTGAAGTTGCTACTTCAGGTTTCTCTGTAGCTACATCAACTACAGCCTTCAATACAGCAGCAGCTGATGCAACTTCTACAGCCGCTTTAGCTACATTGATGGGTGATCAGGTTATTTCTGTAACAGGTCCTGGCGGAACGACAACAGTAAATGTTGATGCAGCGAGTAATAATCGTGATGCATCTGATATTGCTACTGCTCTGAACAACATTAATGGTGTTCGTGCGACTGCTGAGCCAAACTCGGCTTCATTCGCAGCAACTGCTGCACCTACTAATGCGAATAACGGTGATGTTGTATCGTTTGACCTGGTAACGGGCGATGGTGCACAAAGTGAATCAATTAGCTTTACCGTTGATACTGCAACTTATACAACAGACTTCAACGCAGCTGTTCAAACAGCAGTTGATGCAATCAATGTTTCAAATGGTAATGACGGTGATCTTACCTTTAACTCTACTACTCAAACTCTGACCAGTGCTAAAGGTGCAAACGTTGGTATTGAGAACTTTGATGTAGCTGATAATGCCACTGTAACTATCAGTAACTTTGTAGATGATACAAGTAATGATGGCACCGGCTTATCGTTTACTATAGATGGTAATGCGGTAACCGTTGTAACTCCAATGTCTGGCAGCCAAAACGCTATTGCAAGTGCAGTGCAAACACAAATTAATGCAATTGGCGGTATAACTGCAACCTTAAACGGTGCGGGCACGGGTGTTATTGTTAGTAGTACTGCTGAAGGTGGCCTGGACATTGGTACACTTGCGGTTACAGGTGGTACTACGGGTGATGGTGGTTTTGATGTGGCAGCGAACACAGGCACAACAGTATCTGCTACGGTACTTCGTGAAGGCGCAACAGTTGCATCAACAATTGCACCAGTTATAGTTGAAACAGATACGCTTAGCTTTGCCGGTCAGACTGTGACAGAAACAGGTGGTGCGGGTAATGAAGCTGCTATTCAAGTTGGTAACCTAACGGTTCTGATGGAAGATGCAGGCATTAATATTCAATCTGATGAAGTTCTGGCTACAAGCATTATTAATGCAGCTGCAGGTGTTAACGCGACACTAACTGCGGGTTCTGCACAGAGTGATGTAAGTGGTGGTAACTTTACTTCTGCTCAAACATTAACTATCACAGGTGATGCTACAGGCACAGTTGATGTAGCAAAAGATAGCACGGCTGCTCAAATAGCCGCATCTATTAACAAAATTTCTGATTCAACAGGTGTTAATGCTTCTGCAACGACAACTGCCACCATCAGTAATATAGATGCAGACGGTATTGTTTCACTAACACTTAATGGTTCAACCGTTTCGGCTAGTGTAACTACAACTGATTTAAGCGAACTGGCAACCACGATAAACGATAAGTCAGGCGCTACCGGTGTTAGTGCTTCTATTAGTGTAGATGGTGCATCTATTGAGTTAACTCATTCATCTGGTGAAGACATTGACGTGCTTAACTTTTCTCACTCGGCAGCAAATGTAAATACTGCAACTGTAGTAAGTGCAAGGGTTACAGGTAGTGAAGGTAGTCATGTTACATTACAGGATGGTACAGCACTTGACCTGGACTCAACTGTAGTTGGTGGTAATGTTGAGATACAGTCAAATGGTTCTTTCACAATTGCATCTAATGTCGATTCCTCTGCTGGTGGTATGTTCTCTGGTAATGCGAATGATATTAACGCAAGTTCATTACAAACTGTAAATACAATTGATATTAGTACTAAGACAGGTGCTAATTTAGCAATTGATATAACGGACGGTGCACTGGCTAAAGTTGATAGTATTCGTGCAGATTTGGGTGCGATTCAAAACCGATTTGGATCAACTATCTCTAGCCTGGATACAGCAGTTGAAAACTTCAGTGCAGCGCGTAGCCGAATTCAGGATACGGACTTTGCGGCTGAAACTGCTAACCTGACACGTAACCAGGTGTTACAACAGGCGGGTGTAGCGATGTTGGCTCAGGCAAACTCTCAGCCACAGTTAGTATTGAGTCTTCTTCAGTAAGGGTAGACAGGTGATAATAACCAGAACAAGTTTTGCTAAAGCGGCCGGTGAGTTTCTCACCGCCGTGTTCTGGTGTTTGTCTAACAATATATATAATACTGTGAACAGGTGTAAACATGTCTACTGATATCGTGACAAACCAGATTTCAAAAGATGTTTTGAGCTCATCATCAGCTGTTAAATCTAAACCTGCGAATGATGCGGGCCAGGTGGAAAGCCGGCAAAGTGTCGCTGCTCAGGCGGCCACTTTAGAAGGCAAATTTTTACCGCCTGAATCCCAAAAAGCGGAAATAAGCAGTGAAGAAATACAACAGGCAGTAACTGATCTAAATTCACACATACAAAACATAGAACGGAATTTGTTATTTAGTGTTGATGAAAGCAGCGGTCGTACCGTCGTACGAGTGGTGAATTCTGAGACAGAAGAGGTTATCAGGCAGATGCCTACTGAAGAGGTGTTGCGTATTTCTCGTAGCATTCATGAGCAGATGGGTGATGTTTCAGGTATGATTTTTGAAACTTCTGCATAATTGGCCTTTTAATTGCAACCAGTCTTTCTGACAATATTGTAATTAGTTTTAATAATTGTAATCATTCAAGTTAAACTCGAATGATTACAATATCGAGGTTTTCATGGCAACAATTTCGGCAGCGGGTATAGGTTCTGGACTGGATGTTAATAGCATTCTGGAACAGATCGTTGAAGCTGAACGTGCACCAACTGAAAATCGTCTTAATCTTAAAGAAGCTAAACTTCAAGCTGAGCTCAGTGCCTTTGGTACATTAAAAGGTTCAGTCAGTTCATTTCAATCTTCATTAGGTAAATTAACTTCTGCATCTTTGTTTAATAGCAGCAAAGTATCGGTGAGTAATAATGATGTGTTAAGTGCTTCCACATCAAGTATCGCCCAGGAAGGTAATTATTCTGTAGAAGTTAAAAGTCTTGCTCAATCTCATACCCTGGCATCTATTGCTTTTGATGAACTGGATGATGTTATTGGTAATGGCACACTGACATTTAATTTTGGTACCACGGTTTATGACCCGGGCACAGATTTTGAAACTGCTGATGATACCTATACCAGTTTTACAAATAATACTGAACGCTCCAGCGAATCGGTTGTTATAGATAACACAAACAATACAGTTAGCGGCGTTCGTGATGCTATCAATAATGCCGACATAGGTGTAACCGCATCTATAGTCGATGATGGTTCAGGTTATCGTTTGCTTATCTCGTCTGATCTACAGGGTCTGGATAATAGCCTGGGTATTATGGTAGATGAAGGTGGTGCCGCGGCTGACAATATTGATACAAGCGGACTATCCCAGTTAGCCTTTAATGGTGGTGCTACTAATGCGGAGCAGACACAGGCAGCTGCAGATGCAGAATTAACAATAAATGGCTTAACTGTTTTTCGAGAAGAAAATACCATTACCGGTGCCATTCCCGGTATTACACTGAATTTAAAAGCTGCTGATGTGGGTAACCCGGTGCAGGTGAATATCAGTAGTACTAACACCAGTGAAGCAGAAAAAAATATTAGTGCTTTTGTTGCGTCATTTAATGAAATGGCCGGCGTCTTTAACAGCCTCACCGAATATGGTGGTGAAGATGGACAGAACGGAATATTGCTGGGTGATACAACAACAAAAAATTTAATGCAACAGATGCGCCGTGAAATGGGTGGTTTTGTTGATAATGGCGGTAGCTTTAATAGTCTTAGTTCAATAGGTATAACAACTAATAGAGACGGTACGCTTAAGCTGGACAGTGCGGCGCTTAATGAAGCACTAAGTGATGATTTTGATTCAGTTGCACAGTTATTTTATGCTAATGGGAGTTCATCTGACAGTGAAGTACTCGTTACAGGTAGCAGCCTTTCAACTCAGGAAGGTTTATATAATGTATCAATAGGTTCACTTGCGACACAGGGGCAATTTTCTGCAGCAGCTGTGACGGGCCCCATTACAATTGATTCAAGTAATGATACTTTTTCATTTATTGTCGATGGAACATCAAGCGGTACGATTTCAATTAGCCAGGCAACTTATACTGATTTAGATGAACTGGCCCAGGAAATTGAAAATCGTATTAATAGTTCTAGCAATTTACAGAGTAATGGACAGGGAGTTTCCGTTTCATATGAGTCCGGTGCGTTTCAGATTACGTCAAGCGCTTATGGTTCTGACTCCAGCGTAAGGGTTTCATCACAAAATAGTAGTCTGGGTTTTATCAGTAGTGGTGTTTCAACAGAGGGTACAGATGTTACTGGTACGATTGGCGGTTTCGTCGCCACCGGCTCAGGACAGCTTCTGACCGGGACCAGTGCAGCGACTGGACTGCAGCTGGAGATCACCGGTAATACTGAGGGAAATCGTGGCAGTATTAATTTTTCACGGGGTCTGGCAACTAAATTAAATTCTCTGTTAACTGCATTCCAGACAGAAGATGGCCAGATTACGGCAAAAACTGACAGTATTAATGATCAGATCAATAGTATTGCCGAGGATCGCCTTGATTTAACAAAACGAGTGGATGCGATAGAGGAACGTTATAGAAAACAATTTACGGCATTAGATATTTTGATTAGTCAGATGAATGCAACCAGTGATTTTTTACAGCAGCAACTCGATGCTTTGCCAGGTAGTACTTTTAACAAAAATTAAATTTTACAATTAAAGACATTTGTTGTGAGTAGTCTGCTATAAACAACAGATGGATAAAGACAAGCCAACAGACAGGAAAAAGCCAATGCAAAATTCAGCAGCAATGAATCAATATAAGCAGGTAGGTGTACAGGCAGCAGTCGGTAACGCCGATCCGCATACACTTGTGCAGATGCTTATCGATGGAGCCATTCAGCGTTTGAATACAGCCAAAATGCATATGAAGCAAAATAATATTCCCTTAAAAGGAGAGAGTATTAGCAAAACGATTACTATTATTGATGGTTTACGTACATCGCTTGATATGGAAAAAGGTGGTGATATCGCTAAAAACCTGGAGTCACTTTATGACTACATGCAACGTCAGTTATTAGCGGCAAACCTTAATAATAAATTAGAGAATATTGATGAAGTTCTTTCTCTGATGAATGAAATTCGTGCTGGCTGGACAAGTATTCCTCAGGATGTCAGGAATAGTAAACCTCAGGAAAGTTAATCCGCATGTTACAGGCCAGACAACAACAATGGAAAAGTATTCTAAAGATGACTGAAATGCTGCATCAGTTATCGGCAGAAGAAAACTGGCAGGCTATGACCGAGCTGGAATCTGAACGGTTTGGTAAGATTGAAAACTTTTTCTCGACACCTGTTTCAGCGTCAGAAGCGGAAGAGATTGGAGAAGGTATTCGTCAGATGTTAAAAAGTGATGAACTGTTAAAGCAAAACAGTTTGTCTCAACAACAAAACATGTCAGATGGTATCAAAAAAATATCCAGAGGACGTCAGGTTGTTGAAGCTTATAACAAACACAGTGTTTAGATGTTATGTCTGTGCAGCCTTCACTATGGTGTTTAACCTGGTATCCAACATAAAAAAACAACTACATCCGTTCCTTTGAACCTGCGTGGGAACGAGTTAACAAGAATCCGTAATAGCGACGAAGCAGGCACTGTTATAAAGTGAAACTTATTTGTAGTTGTTCATATCTGATCTTACAATGTCTGGGCTTCATGGGAATTTGAATGCTGTGATTTCGCCTTTGTGGCGACTCACTTTTTTGCCTGCAGCCCATGTTAATAGATTTGGAAAAGTAAGCAAAAAATAGCCGCCCTTTATTCGCCAGTTCTCATCAAAAAACAATGAGAATACCCAAAAAATGTACAATTATTAAACTCTATTATTTAATTGCTGCTTAATTCCTACTCTGTTCCCGGGTCGTTCAGATGCGCCATCCAGGCTTACAGAACTTAAAATTACATCCCTGTAATTTTACCCCTCGATAGAAACATTTTTTGGCTAGCTCCAGAGGGAATAAAAGTCAAAACCAGTAAGAACTGATATTTCAATGCAATACCAGAGCTTCATAATCTGCTTTTCTCATTCCCATGCTCCCGCGTGGGAATGCATAGGTTTCTATGTACTAGCCCACACTCCGTACGTTTTCAGGTGCAGAACTTATTCCATCTTTTAAAACACAGCGAGTGA
>JAPHSS010000007.1 GCA_026195255.1 Gammaproteobacteria bacterium
TAACCGTCGCGTCACCGTTGAAGTTGGTTGCTGGTGTAAACGTAATTGTACCGTTTGCATTTACAACCGCTGTTCCCTGTGCAGGATCGACTGTGGCAATTGTTGAAACAATTGTGCCGTCAACATCCGCAGCCGCATAAGTAATACTTACTGCATTATCTTCTGATGTTGTCGCTACAGATTGAACCGTTAATGTGGGCGCATCATTAACATCCGATACCGTAATGATTGAAGTCTGTGTTGCTGTAGCACCATCATTATCCGTTGTTACAACCGTAACCGTTGCATCACCGTTAAAGTTAGCTGTGGGTGTAAACGTAATTGTACCGTTAGCATTAACAACCGCTGTGCCCAGTGCAGGATCAACGTTCACAACTGTAGATACAATCGTTCCATCAACATCTGCTGCAGCGTAAGTAATATTAACTAGGCCATCTTCTGCAACGTTAGCAGTGGCTTGAACGGTTAAGGTTGGTGCATCGTTTATATTTGTAACGGGTATAACTGGTGTTACTGGAGTTGGAGTTGGTGCAGGAGTATTTACTGACGCATCAGCTGCTACTAAATCATCATTAATAAATAGCTGCTGCTCATTTGTATTGTTACCAACATTAATGTCAGTTTGTCGAGTTTCTACATCCCCTTCGCGTGCATCACGTTCATAAATAGGTGTTTGATGTAAACCCGAAGATTGCCCTTGTTCGTTACCTGCTGCAGTTGGTTCTAACTCAGAAAGGTCTTTGCCTTCAAGTATGGCTTGTTGTAATTCGGCTAGTTGATCAACCTGATCATCTGTATAACTGGTTGCATCATCATAAACAGATTCATCAAGCAGAACCTGGGCACTCTCGCCAACCTGTAGTCTCTGGCCACTATTGAATGCAATAACAACATTAGCACCCTGCCCGGTAATCAATAAATCACGATCACCAACAGAATCACCGATATTCAGGACTTTAATCACACCTTCTGCTGTACGAACCTGTGCAGAACCTGCTAAATCAGCGATAAAACCTATGTTTTTAGTAGCCATAACTAAACCTTTGATGATAAGTATTCAAAGATTAGGGCATAAACGAATGTACTGCATTGTACCTAGGTACTAGTTTTTGAATTTAATTTTTGAATTATGACGATTCAGGCATTATTTAAGTAAATAACTAACGCTACACGGTCTTTGACCTGCAATTTTTTATAGATTTGAGTTAAATGTGCTTTCACCGTACGTTCTGTGATATCACAGTTTGTGGCAACTAATTTATTGCTTTGCCCTTCGGCTACCGCCAGTGCAATCTGCTTTTCTCTTTTAGTCAATGCTTCAAGAGGGTCGCCCCCGCTAACAGGTTGAGTGACAGATCTGGCAATTTCAAATGCCTGATTTAGTAGCGTCGGTGGAAACCAGCTTTGACCATTTGCCAATAGTCGTGTCATTTGAGCATAATTTGCAACACCCATATAACTATTAAAATACCCCTGCACACCCCACTGAGTAAATTCTAATAAGCTTGCTAATTCTGGCTCGTCAGCCGCTATTGCAATAACTGCGCCCTTTTTAGTACTGGCATTCAACCATTTTTCAAGCTCTCGCTTAAATGATGCAGCATGAACAATAAATATATCTTGCTTACCAGGTATAGCCGGACTTAACTTATGTCTGAAACTAATATCAGTATCGATCACACTATTGATGTGAGCCTCAAAAGATAAAGATTTTGAATAAACAATTAGTGACATTAACCCTCCTTTAAAGCCCTTTCTAAACCACGATTAATCGGTTTAAGCAGGTACTCAAGAATGGTTTTTTTATCGGTTATAATATCAACTTCGCTTGCCATACCCACTTTAATGGGCAGCTGTTTTGACTTGTGCCCCAAATAGGGTTTTTCAGGACGAATACGCGCCAGATAATAACTCATGCCTTCATCATCGGTGATGGTATCCGCACTCACAAATGCAACAGTACCTTTAACACTGCCATGAATTGCAAAATCATACGCTGTAAATTTTAAACGCGCATTCTGACCCACACCTATTTCGGCTATGTCTGCAGGTTTAATCCGACCTTCAACTAACAGGGTATCTTCAAACGGTATAATTTCCATAATTTCACTACCCGGTGTTATTACACCACCTATAGTATTTGTATAAAGGCGTTGAACAATTCCTTTAACCGGGGAGCGTAAGGTCGTTCGACTTACCCTGTCTCCTAAAGCGTTTTGAGCTTCAGCAATACGTGATATCTCAGCCAGTACTTCATTCAATTCACGTTTCGATTTATTACGAAACTCCAATCTGGCCTGCTCAAGTTTGCCTTTACCCTCTTCAACCATAGAACGAATTCTTGGCAATGATATACTCACGCCATCAAGCTCACCCTCAACTTCTGCTTCACGTTGTTGAACCTGCAAATATTCAACTTCAGAAATAATACGACGACGCACTAACGGATCTTTAATTTTTATTTCCTGACGTAATAAATCAAGAGACTTACGTAATTGACGCTGCTTAGATAAGGTTTCCTCTAATGTACTTTGTTGCTGGTTAACCTGTTCTTCATAAATACTTAAAGTTTCATGTAATTGCTGTCGATTAGACATAAACAAACTTTCTTCACGCTTCAATGCATCAGGCGAGATAACCAGATCAGATTTCTGAACAATAAATTCAGTGTTATTTGCTTCGGCTTTTAAGCGAATACTTTTTGCCAGTAACTCATTATATAAAAGTCGATTTTCTGCAAAAGAACTGGCGAATGCCACATCAGATATCTTAACTAAAGCCTCATTAATCTCTACCTGATCACCTTCCTTTACCAAAATTTCTGAAACAATGCCGCCTTCAAGGCTTTGAATATGTTGAACCTGACTTGCGGGAATCACCTTACCATTACCCCGAACAACCACATCAATTTCTGCCCAGCCCATCCATATTATCGCAACAAACACCAGAAATAGTGTTATCACAATCATCGTCATTAAATATTTTGGTGAGCGTTGTACAACAGCTGCAGATAGACTTTGCATGTAAGCAACGTCAATATCACTATAGTGTGATGACGAATGATCATCATATTCATACTTCATTGTTTTTGCTCTGTAATGCTTTCAAAACTTCTTTTTTAGGACCATCTAAAATAATTCTACCCTCATCAACTACAACCAGCCTTTCAACAAGATCTAACATAGGCGCTTTATGCGTAACTAATACTAATGTCCTATCACGAGTATAGTCGTATAATTCTTTTCTGATGTGTGATTCTGTAGTGTTATCCATACTATTAGTTGGTTCATCTAATATTAAGATTGGCTCATCCAGTAATAATGCTCGCCCCAGTGCAATCGATTGTCGCTGACCCCCGGATAAACAAGCACCCTGTTCACCTACTGGCGTATCAAATCCAAGCGGTAACTTATTAACAAACAGATCAACTCCACATATTTTTGCCACTTCAATCAAACGATCATCTGAGATATGAGGGTCTTTATAAACCATGTTATCTCTAATGCTTCCACGCATTAGCTCAACATCTTGTGATAAATACCCTATATGATGGCGCAAATCGGCGGGGTCGATCTGATTAATATCAATACCATCTATGGCTATAGTTCCCGCGGTTGGTACATACAGACCAAGCATTAATTTTGCAATACTGGTTTTACCTGAACCAACCTTGCCGATAATCCCGACATGTTCTTTTGGTTTTATATTTAAGTTAATACCCGATAAGGTTAAACGTTCAGCTTCAGGGTAAGCAAAATCGACTGATTTTAATTCCACACCCCCATCAAATGATAAGCGCCTTACGTATTTTTTATCTTCTGATCTTTCCACAGGCAATTGCATCAAGTTGTTTAAAGTCTTAAACGCCGTTTGTGTTTGCTCGAAATTTGTAATTAAAGAGGCAATTTGCCCCATCGGTGTAACCGCACGTGAAGACAGCATAACAACTGCAATCAGCCCGCCTAATGATAACTGCAGGTCTGAAATCTGATAAATACCAAATACAATTAAGCCCACTGTATTTAATTGCACCAGCAAATTGGTAACAACCTGTATTGAGCCAGACATCATACGTGCACGCATAGATTTGTTTGCAATCTCACCTGAAGACTCTTCCCAGACCCATTGAGAGTGATGAGCAGCACCAAGTGTTTTAATTGTCTGAATGTTATTCAGACTTTCAATAAGGTGAGCATTTTTATTTGCAGAAGCTTCAAATGTCGCCTCAATACTTTCACGTAAAGGTTTTATCATGAATAAACTAAAAATTAATAACAGACTAATCGTCACCAGAGGTATAAACACCATTGGCCCACCTAAGTAGGAAATGACAACCAGAAAAATTATTGCAAATGGAAGATCAACCAAAGCAGCTATGGTAGATGCGGTAAAAAAATTCCGAATACTTTCGAAATCACGTAAATTATTTGCAAAAGCACCCATGCTTTTAGGCCATTGATCCATACGTAAATTAAGTGTTTGCTCGAATAAAATAGACGACATAATAACATCGCTTTTTTTACCTGCTACTTCTAATAAATATGTTCTCGTATAACGAATTAAAGCATCAAATACATATATAATTATAACACCAACGGCAAGCACCCATAAGGTATCTAGTGCGTCATTGGGCACAACCCTGTCATATACATTCATGGTAAATAATGGCGTTGCAATAACAAATAGATTAATCAGAACCGAAGCTAATATAACACTGGCAAAAATTTCTTTAGACATGGCAAGCGTGCCCCAGAACCAGTGACTTTCGCCTGCCTTAATTAGTCGCAATGGACGGCTACGTTTCTTAAATTCACGTTTAAGTAAAAATGAGAATCCAATATATTCATCTTTTAGCTGATCAAGGTCAATCCACTCTTCACCTTCTGATATTTCAGGAAATATAACTCTTGCTCTATTATTTTTTTTATCTATCGCTTCCAGCACACAGGCATTACGATCTTTTAAAATAAGTATACAAGGAAGCAATAAACCAGATAATTGATCGAGATCCCTTTTAATTAAACGCGCAGCAAAACCTGCACGTTTTGCTACTCGTGAAAACAGGCCCTTTGATCTTTTAATAGAAAATAATTCTGGTCCTGGCTTACCCGGTTCAATTGGTAAACCTGAAATTAACGCTTCAATGGAAATTGGGCGCTCAAATAATTTCGCAAAGATAACTAGACACTCTAGCAACGGGTCATAATGGTGATGGTTATCACTCATACAAATTCCTTAGGTTTACTTAAGAAGTTACCCTGCATTGTAGTAACTCCTAAGGCTTTTAAATGATCAAAAACTTCCTGTGAGTCAACACCCACAGCAATTAGTTCAATATCCATTGTACGAGTAACGGTATGTAAAGCCTGAAATGCAGGAGACATTTCACTCTGCGTCATATCATAGAGAGTTTTAGCGCTCATTTTTACGTAGTCAGGCCGTACTTTTTGTAGTGACTGCAGCGATAAACTTAAATTCAAATTATCTATTCCAAAAACATTTCCTGACTTTTTAATTGTTTCAGAAACCTCTACACACATATTTGAATATTTTTCCAAAATCGCATGACTCGCTTCAATACATACTTTTGAATTTGACTGCTGAAAATATGTCAATAACTGATTAAACTCAATAAGCGCATCTGCATGACTAAACACAGATTCCGTTAAATTCAAAGCGATTGGAATATCTGTATTATTTTCACTTAACTGTTTTACCAGATTAAAAACCACTCTATCAATATTTTCACCTATACCCAGAGCATTTGCCATCGGCATAAACAAACCTGCAGAGACAACTTGATTGCTGTCATTTTTAAGTCTTACAAATACTTCCTGGTGTATTGCTTCATTTTTATTATCAACAACATTCTGACCTACAAGAAAAAATCTCTCAGCTAAAATACATTCCTCTAACCAGGCTCTCCATTGCATTTTTCCCTGTGGTAAATCAATATCAGATGATATTTTTTCAGAGATAGAATATGAACCTCCTACTGCAGCCTGCTGCAATGCAAAATCCGAATTAGCCAGAGTTTCACCGATATCACTACCAACGGCAACGCTTGTCACACCCGCAATCAAAAACACTTCATCACTCATATCTACTGCTAATTTATAACGCACAAATATATCATTCACATGATTTACAACTGTTTGCTCATCTGATGGTATAAGTATAGAAAATTCATCATCAGTAAGGCGCGCACATTGTTCATTTGCATAATTTGCAGCATCTTCTTTTAAGATTTTTGCCATAGCTTCAATTATTTCATCGGCTTTTTCATAACCTGAATTATCACGCACATAATCCAGGTTATTAATTTTGATAACCACCATACTTCCATGAAACGAAGACTCTTCTAATTGCGCCTGTGCTAATTGAGTGAAAAAGTATTTACGATTACTCAGGCCGGTTAAAGCATCTTCATAAAGTAACTTTTGATAATTTGTCAGTGTTTCCTGCTGATCATCAAATATCGCATTAACCTTTTCAATCATCCGGTTCATTGCTATAACTACACTTTTTAGCTCCCTTGTACGGGGAATGGTTGATTGTTTAACAAATCGATTGCTATGGATTGCATCAGCCTGTTGTTTTACTTCATTCAGTGGTTTTAATAATTTATGTAATAACATCCAGAGCACTATCATGCCCACCAAAAACCACACCCCGAACCAGATAAAAGTTGATTTCAGTTTTTGATAAAAATTTGTATAGATATATCCTGGATGAAGCGTTAACTCCAGAGTACCGAGGGAAACCCATCCTTGCATAACCTCACTTACACCTGTCGCAGGATTAAGAGATACTAAAGACAGAAACCAGTCTGGTACCCCTTGCATTTTCAGTTCCTGTGATTTCTTAAGAATAATCTCACCATCGGGTGAAATTAATTTAATACTGGTATAGTAACCACTATCAAACACTGCATTAAATAAAGTTTCATATGCAGCCATATCAGAGACAGATGAAGAATTGCTAATCGCTATACCTAAGGTTGTCGCCATATCTTGTGCTGTGGTTTGTAACTGGCCATCAACAAAGTCACCTGAACGTTTAAAATCACTGATTGTTGTTGTAATTACAATCAGTAAATAAACAAATGAAACGAGTAATGCAACCTGCCTAAATAATGTCATTGATTTGACCTTTTCATATCTGCCAGTAGTTTTTGCCACTTATTATTTTTAATTTTATCTGTTGGTAATGAACGCCCCAAACCGGCAGATGCATTGGTAAGAAAGAGCGACTTTGCATTAAAACTATATACAGGCAACAAATCACGGCGATTACTAGCAGATAATATTTTTGGATTATAATTATCAAGAATTAATGGGATGCTTTTTGGAGTCGCAAAATAACTTAAAACCATATGCGCCACATTTTGCTTTAATGCCTTTACATAGGTCAGATATAATCGTTTATCTGGCACACCTATAGAGCGCAATGCAAAATATTTTGCCACAACAAAATCTTCACAGTCACCAGCACTTAAGCCTATAAATTCTTCCGGAGTAGCCCAATAATCTTTTTGTTTCCACAAATTAATATCTTCTTTATATTCAAACTGATTAAAGAATCGATTTACCTCGGTTAATTTTTCATTAATACTCTTGTCAGCAAGTTTCTTAAGCAATGCATTTAACGCCTGGCCTCTTTTTTTTGCCTGTGAACCATACTCCTGATTAAGTCTTACTATCATTGCTTCATCGACAAATGATTTTGCCATTTGTTGAGATGGAACTAACGTTAGTAATATAAAAAATAAAAACACGATATTTTTTTTACCATGTCTTATTATATTATTTAATTTATTAAATTCAGCTGCTGACACTTAATCAAACAAAATGAGTGATAAAATACTGAGATGTAAGACACTTACGAAACAGCTGCCTGCATAAAATATAGCGTTTCAATGCAAGCACCGTCATGGTTACTCTAAAAGTGAGTCTTGCTTGTGAATACACTGTAATTAAAACCTCTCAGTTATAACTTGTGATTAATTTATCTTGTCTAACAAAGCTTCAGCATTAGTATTACCATCTGATCTCAACTTAATGTGTATTTCACCTCGTCGATTGATAGCCTGCCCTTCAGCAGTTGAGTTATCAGCTATAGGGTTTTGTTCTCCCATACCAAAGGCTTTTATCTTCTTCGGATCTATTCCGAATGAAATTAGCAACTTACGTGTCGCTTTTGCTCTGCGTTCAGATAAAGCTAAATTATAATACTCAGGACCAACACTATCAGTATAGGCAATAATTTCTATTTCATCGTAAGATAAGTTTTTCAATATGCTAATAATATTACTCAGTTTTTCCTTGGATGCAGCCGTTAAGGTCGTTTTCTTATATACAAAATTCAAATACTGAGTTTGAGTTATTTTAACCCTGGATTTAGCAACAACATTTATTTTCACCTGGGCTGATGCAATAGCCCCCTGTCCATCGGTGACGCTGTAACTAAAGCTATCTTTACCGGTAAAGCCATCTGCTGCTCTGTAAATGAGGTTTTTCATTTGATCAAATGCAAGATGACCATTTTCTGGCTGCGTAAAATCAATTAATCTTAAAGTGTCATTATCTGCATCAGTATCATTTTCCATTAAAATACGCTGAGGTATAACCAGTACGCTGTTCATTTCCAGCTCCATCCGATCATCTCCTGCAATGGGTTTTTGATTTACCTGATTATATCCAAATTTAATCGCCTGCTGATTCTGACAACCAAATCCATTGATTGAATTTACTTCAACTGTATTATCACAGTGATCTGCATTGTCTATTTTCTTATCTTTATCTCGATCCGCATCCAGGGGTAAAAAATCATCTCCTTTAGCTTTTATTTCAGAAATAGTAATATCATCTTTTTCTACAGACACCTCAAGATTAAGCGCCGGAAACAGATCACCCATGGCCTCTAAAATCCGATATCTTGCTGACATGAGCTCAAAGTATGAATCGATTTGTTGAGTCTGTGCGCTGTTTAATTCACTTTCAGCATCTAACAAATCAATCAAATCTCTTTGTCCGATAAAAAACTCTTCTCCATAAGATTCGACTGTTAATCTGGCATTTTTGATATACATGTTTAAGTATTTCAATTGCTTTGTTAATGACTGATCTGCGGTAAATGCTAAACGTAATGTATTAATAACCTGACGCCTGACTCTTGCTGAAAATTCCTGGTTCTGATGAACAACACTTATTTTTTTACGCTCCTCAGCGCGATCGGCTCCACCACGATATAAATTAAAGCTTAAATTCAATACCAGGCTTAAATCATCCGTATCACCGGTAAAACCGCCAATATCATCACCTATCTCTTTAGCAAGGCGTAAATCTAATTTTGGGTAGTTATTTCTTTTAGCTCTGCTCGAATCTGAAATAGCCGCTTCTATATTAAAACCAGCAACCTTAAGTGCTGGATGGTTTCGTAATGCCAGCTCAATTAATTCATCCAGTGATTGACCTGGGTGTTTGGGTAACTCCGGCTCCGTTAGATTTGATATTGCCACATAACGACCTAACACTTCATGCATTCGAGTAGCCGCATCCTGCAGATTATTTTGTTGCGCAATTAAACTTGCATGGGCGCGGGCTACACGGCCTTCGGTTTGCTCTAGTTCAGAACGTCGACCAACACCTGAATTATTTCTTTCACGAATTTGAGAAAGAATGCGCTCATGCGAACTTACATTGGTTTCAGCTAACTTAACGAGTTGTTGTTGCTTAAGCATATCCGTATAAGCTTGCACAGCCTCTAAAGCGATATTATCTGCGGTATCAAAGATCTCATATATGGCAGAGCTTATTCTTGCCTGGGCCTGCTCTGTTTGATATTCAGTTTCAAAACCATCAAACAAATTTTGTGTTACGGATAATTCTGCCCGGTTACTTTCATATTCACGCTTTTGCAAACCCGTTGCGGGGGATTCAGTTTCAAAGGTTCCGGTTGATGCCTGTAAATCTACACTAGGACGCCAGCCACTATTAGCGATATCAAGATCACGATCGACTTCTCTAAATACATGAACCTGCTCCCTTACCGTAGGATGAGATGTAATAGAGTCAATTACAAAGCTATTAAGATCAATTGCCTGAACAAATGCAGAACACGAAAGCAGCGTCATTAAAATGCTTATCGATATATTCCTTGATGATAGTAATTTAAAACGCATAATTTAGTATTAACCGGCCTTTCATCTAAAGTTTTATTGGTAATTATGAAGTGTGATACAGCCAGACGTTCCACGTTCAGGCCTCAACCCACCTACCACTGATACAAAAAATGCTCATCTGAAACCCGTTTTTAAAGGCATCATGCATTAGTATAATTTTTTATTACTGGCTTCTATTTTACAGTTGCTAGCCTGACCAAAATTATAGTATAAATTTGAATATTATCAATAAATTCAATAATTTCCATGCATTATTTAATGTATTTACGTCATATACGGATGTAAACTGAGAAAATACAATAATAATCGCTATTTATTTCTTATCAAAAAATAACATATTTAGTCAGTTTAACGAAAAAACTCTGTTAAAGTCGGCGTTTGAGAAATTATATATGGATTTTATTATGCAATATTTTGATGTTTTTAATGGCGATGCCGATGGTATATGCGCACTCCACCAGATGAGACTTGCTAATCCTCAAACGAGCACCCTGGTCACCGGCGTTAAACGCGATATCAATCTACTGAGAAAAGTACAGGCTGGCCTCAATGACAAAATTTTAGTACTGGATATATCGTTAGATAAAAATAGAGATGATTTGACTCGATTATTAGACACTGGAGCACAGATCGATTATTTTGATCACCACTTTGCCGGCGATATTCCGCAACATGACAAGCTTCAAACAACAATTGATACTGACCCAAATACCTGCACTAGCCTATTGGTAAATAGTTTTTTAAAGCAGAAGTTTCTTGCCTGGGCTGTTACCGCAGCCTTTGGGGATAACCTGAATCAGTCTGCGATAACGGCTGCCAAGCCATTAAACTTATCTACTACTCAACTTGATCAATTGAAATTACTCGGCACCTGCATTAATTACAATGGTTATGGTGCTTCACTTGATGATCTTATTTTTACACCGGATGATTTATACCGAAAAATCAGCCACTATGAAAATCCGTTTGAATTTATTGAAAGTGACGAAAACTATATAACTTTAAACAGTGGTTACAAAGAAGACATTTCTCAGGTAGAAAATTGCAAAGCAGAACTTCAAACAACAACACATAATATTACGATATTACCAGATGAAAAATGGGCACGACGTGTTGGTGGCGTCTATGCAAATCAGTTAGCAACAGAGAACCCTGCCCGAGCACATGCGATGTTAACCCATCAAGCAGATAATAGTTTCGTTGTTAGTGTGCGTGCACCGTTGAATAACAAAACCGGTGCAGATGAATTATGTCGACAATTTGCAACAGGTGGAGGGCGCAAAGCCGCGGCAGGTATAAATAAACTGCCTTCGTCAGATTATGATTTATTTGTTGAGAAATTTACAGCGGCGTTTAGCTAGGCTTTATTTTATTGACGAACTCTCACAGTAGTTTAATGCACTGAACAATGTCCGCTACACCTAAAATCAAGCATAAAAAAACCCGGTAAACCGGGCTTTTTTATGGCATATCTATCTCAGTTATTCATACGGATTACGCAGAACAATTGTCTGATCACGCTCAGGACCTGTAGAAATAATATGAACTGGGATACCTACAACTTCTTCCAGGCGATTCAAATAATTTAATGCATTTTGTGGTAATTCATCTTTATTAGTAACGCCAACAGTTGATTCAGACCAGCCTGGCATTTCTTCATATACTGCTTCGCATTTTTCAATTGCATCAGCACCCACTGGTGGTAATTCCAGAGATTTGCCTTCAAAGTTATATGATGTACATATTTTAAGTTTTTCTAAACCATCTAAAACATCCAGCTTTGTGATGCATAAACCCGTGATGCTATTTACCTGTGCAGAACGTCGCATAGCGACACCATCAAACCAGCCACAACGACGACTACGACCTGTAGTTGCACCAAACTCATGGCCTTTTTCACCCAGATGCTGGCCTATCTCATCAAACAATTCTGTTGGAAATGGCCCCGCACCTACACGTGTTGTGTATGCTTTGGTAATGCCTAAAATATAATCTAAATCACAGGGGCCAACACCAGAGCCGGTACATGCGCCACCCGCCGTACAGTTAGAAGACGTTACGTATGGGTAAGTACCCTGATCAATATCCAGTAACGTGCCCTGCGCACCCTCAAACATAATGTTTGCGCCATCTTTGCGCAGGTTATGTAACATGGCCGGAATATCAGCAATCATAGATACAATTTTATCGCGCATGCCCATAATTTCATCTAGTACAGTTTGATAATCTACCGCATCTACTTTGTAATAATTAACCAGTGAAAAGTTATGGTACTCCATAACGCCTTTTAATTTTTCTGCGAATGTTTCTGTATTTAATAAATCACCTACACGTAAGCCGCGACGTGAAACTTTATCTTCGTAAGCCGGGCCAATACCTCGACCAGTAGTGCCAATCGCTTTTTTACCACGGGCAATTTCACGTGCCTGATCTAATGCAACGTGATACGGCATAATTAATGGGCATGCTTCAGAAATTTTTAAGCGCCGAGCCGCAGGAATACCTTCTTTTTCCAGCATATTCATTTCTTCGAATAATGCAGAAGGAGATAACACAACACCGTTACCAATCAAGCACATAACATTGTCACGCAAAATACCTGATGGTACTAAATGTAATACGGTTGTTTTGTCGCCAATTACCAGCGTATGCCCCGCATTATGACCACCCTGAAAACGAACCACAGCAGATGCTCTATCGGTTAACAAATCAACAATTTTGCCTTTACCTTCATCGCCCCATTGACTACCCAGTACAACTACATTCTTACCCATCAGATTATGCCTTCATTGAGATAAATAATTTTATTTAACAACCCACTTACCCGAAATATTTTTCAGTTCACGGTCGCAACCAAGGTCAGCCGCATTGCCCAACTGACCAGGTAAAGATTGAATAACTTTTTCACCCTGAGCGCGTAAATCCTGTACGACTTTCCATAACTCCGGGTCGTCATCACTGGGTGCTAAAATCGCACTAGAAAATGACACATCACTTTGTTGTGATAAATTTAATAAAGTCTTTAAATCGGTACTAAAACCAGTGGCTGGACGCGCGCGACCAAACACATGCCCTATATCATCATAACGACCACCACGAGCAATTTCCTGCCCCTCACCTGGCGTATAAGCCGCAAACAGTAATCCAGTATGGTAGTGATAACCGCGCAGTTCAGACAGGTCAAAGTGAATATCTACATTGCCTACACGTTGTTCAAATTTAGCCACTGCCTGCTGCAGGTAATTTAATGCATCTTTAACATCATCATCCGCATCAGAGAATACTTTCTGCGCATTCTGTAAACAGCTTTTACCACCGTGTAATTCAGGCAGTGCGTTTAACATATCAGCCACTTTTTTATCGATTACCTGAGCTTCAAGATACGCCTGTATTTCAGGAATAGCTTTTCGCTGCATCATCTCAAATAAATCAGCTTCCTGATCTTTATTAAATCCGGCCTGTCTTGCAAGCCCTCGATATAGACCAACGTGGCCAATATCAATTGAAATGTCTTTTATGCCTGATGCTCTAAGTGTTTCCACCATCAAGCAGAGAACCTCAACATCACTTTCTATGCCGCCGTGACCATATAACTCTACACCTGCCTGAAACGGACTACGACTACTACCAAACCCATCAGGTAAAGTACGTAACACAGTGCCCATATAACACAGACGATTAGGCGCATCATTGTTTAACTGGTGAGAATCAATTCGCGCTACCTGCGGCGTCATATCCGCACGCATACCCAGTGAACGACCGCTCAGTTGATCAATTAATTTAAAAGTTTGTAAATCCAGATCATGCCCGGTGCCAGTTAATAAAGAATCCAGAAACTCTATAACAGGTGGCATAACTAGTTGATATCCCCAGGTTTCATAGATATCGAGTAATTTTCTACGTAAGGCTTCAAGACGAGCTGCATTGGCGGGAAGCGCTTCCTCAATCCCCTGAGGCAATAACCAACGATTATTAGATGCTGAGTTATTCATTATTTTTTTAAAAATCTCTTCATAAAACGATTAAACCGACAACGGCATAAGTAAATTAAAACATGACCTACAAATTATCGCATTAAAAACAATAAAAACGCACCAATCAACATACTGGCAAAACCAATAGTACGTAATGTTTTATCTTCCAGGCGACTTGCCTGCATCATTGTTTCTCGCCAGCCCTTAGGGCTAATAAAAGGCATCACACCTTCTATGACTAAAACCAGTGCTAATGCGCTAAAGAGCTCATTCCAGGCGATCATCTTAAACCTTCATTAATGCCCATTATCACCTTCAGCTTTTTTAATACTAATAAAAAACTGAACCAAATACTGCATATCTATGCGCAGACTTTTTAAACTGCTCCTGCGTTTAAAAAATACCGTGCATCCATGCACACACTTTTTAAACCGCTCCTGCGTTTAAAAAATACCGTGCATCCATGCACACAAAAGCCGGACATTTCTGTCCGGCTTAAGATCTAACTATAACTACTTCGACTGACCAGTTGAACTCTTAAAGTATTTAAAGAAGTCTGAATCCGGCTCAATCAACATGACATCACCTTTATTCGCGAATGTTGTTTTATAGGCCTCCATACTTCTATAGAAACGATAAAAATCACGATCACGGTTAAATGCCTTTGCGTAAATTTCGGTAGATAGAGCATCACCTTCACCACGCATGATTTCTGAATCACGATATGCTTCTGCAACCAGAATTCGACTTTGTGCATCTGCATCCGCACGAATACGTGTAGCCGTTTCTTCACCTTTAGAACGATGTTCACGAGCTAAACGTTCACGTTCGGTGCGCATACGCTCATAAACGTTATTACTAATTTTTTCAGGGAAATCGATACGTTTAATTCTTACGTCAACTACACGAATACCTAAAGACTGTGCTTTATTATCAATATTGCTAGTCAGTAAGGTCATTATCTGAGTTCTATCCTCGGCAATAACTTCCTGCACAGTACGTTTTGCAAACTCATTACGTAAGCCGTCATCCACCATACGATAAATCAACGAAGCTGCATTTTGCTCACGACCACCGGAGGTTGCCGTAAAGTATTTGGCTTCATCAATAATGCGCCACTTAACAAATGAATCAACAACCATATGTTGCTTTTCTTTCGTTAAAAAACGAACTGGACGTTGATCAATCGTTAAAATACGACCATCGAGTTTTTTAACTTCATTAAATGGGTAAGGCAGTTTGAAGTGTAAACCCGGTTCAAAACCGACTTTATCAATTTTACCGAACGCCAGAAGAATCGCTTTTTCACGTTCATCAACAAAAAAAGTACAGGTATAAACAACCACTATAACCAAGGCAATTACAATGCCGACTATTTTATTCATTATCTTGCCTCCCTTGTACGCGTAGACCGATTTCTAAGATCAATGTCAAAGTCACTATCTCGTGGATTATCCATCAGGCCACTTGCATTTCTCACTGTACTTCGAGAGGTGCCTTTATTCTCTAACATCTTATCCAGCGGTAAATAAATCATATTATTTCCACCTTCAACATCCACCATAATTTTACTGGATTGAGAAAGCACTGATTCGACAGTTTCTATATACATACGATCACGCGTAACGCCAGGGGCTTTACGATATTCGTTGTATAAACTGGTAAAACGTTGTGCATCACCATCTGCTCGTGCAACCACTTCTTGCTTATAAGCTTTTGCCTGCTCTAACATTTTTGCCGCTTCACCACGAGCTGTAGGTAAAATCTCATTACGATAAGCTTCAGCCTGATTCTGTAATTTATCCTCATCTTCGACGGCTTTAGTTACATCGTCAAATGATGCTTTTACCGCTTCGGGAGGTTTGGCTTCCTGCATATTTACACGAACAATTAGTAAACCCGATTTATAACTATCGAGTATTTGCTGTGTCGTTTCCTGAGTGCTTACCGCGATATCTTCACGACCATCACCAAAAACATAATCCATTGTGCTACGGCCTACGTGCTGACGAAGCGCACTTTCAGATGCCTCAGCCAGCGTACGCACAGGACTACGCATATTGAAGAAATAATCTTCTGCGCTACCTACCTGGTACTGAATAGTTATTTCAATATCAATTATATTCTGGTCCTGCGTCAGCATTGTGCCATTATGTGAATATTCATGAATATTACTCACATCAACCTTTAACACTTTCTGTATTGGTGCAGGAAAATGCCAGTGCAAGCCTGATTCGACTGTGTATGAGTGCTTACCGAAAGTTAACACCACACCGCGCTCAGCTTCTGCAATTTTATAGGTACCGGTCAATAACCAGATCACCGCCGCTATTACCACTAATGCGATAATGCCAGCTGAATTATTTCCAGAAGATGCTCCACGGTTACTACCACCGCCTGAACCACCTAACACAGCGTTAAGTTTGCCCATGAACTTCTTGAATACTTCATCCAGATCTGGTGGGCCATCGTTACCACCATTACCACCACGGTTGCCCCATGGATCTTTATTCTTATTTCCACCCGGCTCATTCCAAGCCATTAGCGACTCCAACTATTATCAATTTTTAAGAAAACGGATTGTAACCTGTCTGTCACAGAAACAGAAGGCATGTATGCGGGTTTTAATTAGTGCAGTCTAATAAACTGCTGGTGCCACATAATCATCTGGCAGTAGCAGGTGCTCAGACACCGATTCACGGCTGGCCATCTGCAAAAGATCACGCCTGGGGATATTAATTTGTAAAATAAACTGCCCCTGATCATTAATCTGTTCATCTTCTACCGCATTTATACCATATAAGAGTGCTCGCACCCTGCCCTCTGCGGGCGAAAGGCATAAAGACCCCTGCACCACATCCTGTTTGAAATGATCGGCCAGCACCTGATGAATTAAATCCAGGCCCTTATTCTGGATCGCGGAAACCCAGATGCGTTTGACATTACCCTGCTCATCACGGTCAATACGTGGCTCAATTTCCAGACGGTCAATTTTATTCATTATCTGAATCTGCGGTACTTTCATGGCGCCAATTTCTTTTAAGACGCTTTCCACTGCTTCAATATTATCCATACGCATATCGTCAGAGGCATCGATAATATGAAAAAGTAAGTGCGCTTCTTCGGTTTCCTGCAGGGTTGAGCGAAATGAATCCACCAGATCATGGGGTAAATGACGTATAAAACCCACTGTATCCGCGAGAATAATTTCACAGCTATTATCAACTTTTAGCTTTCTTAAAGTCGGGTCTAATGTAGCAAACAGCTGATCCTTCACATAAACATCCGCACTGGTCAGGGCATTAAACAGGGTGGATTTACCCGCGTTGGTATAACCCACAAACGCCACGGTAGGCACTTCTGCTTTACGTCTGGCGCTTCGCCCCTGCTCTCGTTGTTTACGCACTTTTTCTAAACGTTTATTTATTTGCCTGATACGCATACCGAGTAAACGACGGTCTGTTTCTAGCTGGGTTTCACCCGGACCACGTAATCCAATACCGCCTTTCTGACGCTCAAGGTGGGTCCAGCCCCTTATAAGTCGAGTTGATAAATGTTTAAGCTGCGCCAGTTCAACCTGCAACTTACCTTCAAAGGTGCGGGCTCGCTGGGAGAAGATATCTAAAATCAAACCGGTTCGATCTAATACCCTGCATTGAAACAAAGCCTCGAGGTTTCTTTCCTGTGACGGGCTAAGTGAATGATTAAACAACACCAGTTCAATATCATTGGCCTCAACCAGCTGAGCAATTTCATCAGCTTTACCTCTGCCAATAAAGTATTTGGCATCGGGTATCTTACGGCTGGAAGTAACAATATCACGCACATTAGCACCTGCGGATTTTGCAAGCTCTTCAAATTCAGTGATGTATTCGCGTTGATTTTCAGCGTTGAGATCAAGGTGAACAAGTATGGCCTGCTCGCCAATACCGGGACGATCGAACAATGTTAATTCTCTTTTAGAGTAGATAGGATAACTGCATTATACACGTAATGGGAAAACCATATCCCGCATTAATATAAACCCACAGGAGTGACAGCTTATCCATCGGAATCAATAAGTGGCGGAAGCGAGATGGCAGGGACTGGCCCCGATGGAGTGAGTATTTACAGATCGAATATATAAGCTGCAGACATAAAAAAGGCTGCCAGAGGCAGCCTCTTTAGGATAAACAATATATTTATACGTTACCAACACCGCTAGCGTTATCAGCATGGCCATTGTCACGATCATCTTCATGTGCATTGGCCCAGCGTATTGCTCTGGCCGGTACAATGGTGGAAATGGCATGTTTATATACCATCTGGCTTACCGTGTTTCTTAACATTACGGCAAACTGATCAAATGATTCCACCTGCCCCTGAAGTTTAATACCGTTAACAAGATAAATTGAAACAGGTACTCGTTCTTTACGTAGCGCGTTAAGGAAGGGTTCTTGTAATGATTGCCCTTTTGACATGGCCTTTCTCCCAGACATTTGTTGTAATTTTATTTACATGCTCTTAACCAAACATGTTTATTTATTATTAGACTCTAACATTGCGTCTATGATGCATATTTCAAGCCTATAAGAGAAGATCATAGTAAATTTTCTAGTTTTTTCAGTATTTTTAGATAAATGGCCTGATTAATATCAAAAAAGTTAGCATTTTTCTCTTTACGTAACCAGGTCAATTGACGTTTGGCTAATTGCCGCGTAGCAACGATTGCCTTCTCTGTCATTTCTTCATACGTACTTAAACCATCAAGATACTCCCACGCCTGGCGGTAGCCCACACAACGCATAGAGGGCATATCAAGGTTCAAATCACCACGAGCTCTCAATGCTTCGACTTCTTCTATAAAGCCAAGTTCCAACATTTGATGAAATCGCTGTGAAATACGTTGTTTTAATAAATCTCTATCTTCAGGAAAAAATGCAATTTTCAATAAATTATAAGGCAGTGTTTGCGAGCTTTGTAATTGCCAGAATTCAGTTAAGGTTTTTCCACTGATTTCATAAACCTCAAGAGCTCGCTGAATTCGTTGCGGGTCATTCGGGTGTATACGTTGTGCGGATACCGAGTCTATTTTGGCTAGTCGCTCATGCATTTTCTGCCAACCATAACTTTCAGCATCCGCCTCCAGTTGGGCTCTTATCTCATCATCGGCTTTTGGCAATTCAGACAAACCATCCTGCAAGGCTTTGTAGTAAAGCATTGTGCCACCAACTAAAACCGGTGTTTTACCACGACTTAAAGTATCTTTGATTTCTTTCAGCGCATCTTCTCTAAAATTAGCAGCCGAATAAGATTCTGCGGGATCGATAATATCAATGAGTTTATGTGGTGCGCGGGCCAGTTCCTGCGCATCTGGCTTTGCTGTGCCTATATTCATATCACGATATACCAGCGCAGAGTCAACACTGATTAACTCACAACCAAACTGCTCAACACATTCTATTGCCAGACTGGTTTTACCCGCCGCAGTTGGGCCCATTATGAAAATAATGACAGGGCTATCGGCCGGCGCATTGCTCGGTGGCTGAATAATTAAATCATTCATGAACTAATAGTCATAAGTCTGAAGTCGTAAGTCTGAAGTCAAAATCAAAAAACTTGAGGCGCCTCCGGCGCCATAGCTTTGACTTACGACTTATGACTTATGACTTACGACTAATGTATCACTGCCCCCGCATAAACCATTTGTCAATTGCATCTAAAGTAAACTCTGTCCAGGTCGGTCTGCCGTGATTACACTGACCACTGCGCTCAGTCGTTTCCATATCCCGTAACAAAGCGTTCATTTCCGGAATTGTTAAACTTCGATTGGCTCTTACGGAACCATGGCATGCCATGGTTCCTAACACCGTATTTATTGCGTTTCGAATACGCTCTGAATTACCATAACTTAACAAATCTGAGAGCACGTCCCTTACTAATGATTCTGCATCCGCTCGTGCCAGAATAATCGGTATTTGCCTTATTTGAATGCTTTCTGGCCCACTCCGATCAATTTCAAAACCCAGTTCTGTAAAAATCTCAGTTTGATCTTCTGCCAGACTGGCCTCTTTTTCACTCAAACTCATACCTATGGGCACCAGTAAAGGTTGAGAGGCTAAATTACCCTGCTGCATATCCTGCTTCATGCGCTCATAGGTAATCCGCTCATGTGCCGCATGCATATCAACAACCACCAGGCCACTGGCGGTTTGCGATAAAATATAAATTCCATGTAACTGGGCAATCGCAAAACCCAGTGGCGGAATTTCCTGTGACTGCTCTGTGTTTTGTAAGGAATCGTTAACAGGCAAACCACGAGATAAATTTGCATAGGCTTTTATCTGCTCATTCACTTCAAGCGCCATTCCACTTTGTCGCGTCGGCCCGCCATAATTTGAAATACCAGACATTGAGGTCTGCTGCGGCGGCAATGATGAAGAAAGCGGACTATTTAAAACCGAACCTGCAGCTGTAATCTCACTACTGTGCTGGGTCTCTGGCCTAACATCTGCAAGGGCCTTATGAATGCCCCTAAATAAAAAGTCATGTACTAAACGGCCTTCACGAAATCGAACTTCATGTTTGGTTGGGTGCGCATTTACATCCACCATAGCCGGGTCGAGCTCCAGAAACAAAACATAAGCCGGGTGTCGCCCGTGATATAAAACATCCTGATACGCCTGTCGTACAGCATGGGTCACTAATTTATCGCGAATGGTTCTATCATTAACAAAAAAATACTGCATATCTGCTGTGGATCTTGAAAAGCTGGGTAAAGCAATCCAGCCATGCAGCTTTAAATTAGCTGCTTCAAAACACATATATTGTGATTGTTCAATAAACGCTTTACCACAAACTTCAGCAATACGTTGTTCCATTGATTTTTGATCATGTGCAGCTCGCCAGTGCTTTATTGCTCTCTGGTTATGGTTCAGCGTCACATCAACATTAAAATGACTCAAAGCGATACGTTTAACCACATCTTCCAGATGATTAAACTCGGTTTTTTCAGTCCGTAAAAACTTGCGTCTTGCGGGCACATTATAAAATAAATCTCGCACTTCTATGGTTGTGCCAAAACTGTGAGCCGCGGGTATTACTTCTGCACTCTGTTCATCCTGACCCTGAACTTTAAAACCTTCCGCTTCTTTCTGGCGAGAGACAATACTCATGCGACTAATTGAGGCGATACTGGGTAAAGCCTCTCCACGAAATCCCAGGCTTTTTACATGCTCCAGGTCATCAAGATTTCGTATTTTACTGGTTGCATGACGAGATAAAGCAAGAGCCAGGTCTTCTTTATGAATTCCCTGGCCATTATCACGTATGCGAATTAACTTGGCGCCACCCTGTTCAATATCTATTTCAATTTTTGTAGAAGACGCATCGAGACTATTCTCTAATAACTCTTTAACCACGGACGCCGGGCGCTCAACCACTTCACCAGCAGCAATCTGGTTAATCAGTTGATTAGGCATTTGTTCAATACGATTTGACATTAAAATGTTATCTGAAAGAAAAAAAAGAGTTTAACAAGATTTCCATGGAAGACAAAGACAGACTATGTCATGGAACGTATCCATTGGGGAAAGACCGCCGCTGTTTGGCGCTCTGTCCCCTGTTGTGATGCCATCAAGAGTTTTACGGAGTCGGCTCCTTACACTGTCAGCTCCTGGTGGTATGGATTAAGGGGACGGAGCGCCAAACAACGGCGGTCCATCCCCGATGGAGATGTGCCTGAACAGGGTAATGAACAATCTTTGTTTGATTTATTAAGCGAAGCTTAACTAACAGGAATATAAAGCTTTTTACCAACCCGTAGGTTATCACTACGCAGCGAGTTACGCGTGCGCAGATGTGATACCGGCAAGCTATACTTGTCACTGATTTGCGCCAGGGTATCACCCTTTTTAATTGTGTAATGCTCCTGTGCTTCAGATAACCAGGTGCCAGGTGGCGCTTTACGAGAGAAATAATCATTTACGCCACGTAATATTGCCATTGCCAGTTTATTCTGGTGAGCACTACTGCGTAACTTACGCTCTTCTTTCGGATTTGAAATAAAAGCTGTTTCCAGCAAAATAGCGGGAATATTGGGTGCTTTTAACACAGCAAAACCAGCCTGTTGCACTTTCTTTTTATGCACTCGTCCAACACGCCCTAACTCTTTTAGTACCTCATCACCTATATCAAGGCTCGATTCAATCGTGCCGGTTAGTGATAAGTCTAGCAGTACCTGTCTTACCATTTGATCTTTATGATTCAGATCTACATCACCAAATAACAGGTCTACTTTATTTTCTTTCTCAGCCAGTAAACGTGCTGATTCAGAGGTTGCACCACTTACGGATAGAGCATACACCGACGCACCTCGTGCACGAGCATCAGGGAAAGAGTCAGCATGAACAGAAATCATTAAATCCGCGTCTAGTTCATGGGCGCGCTTTATGCGCTCACGTAAACGCATAAAGCGGTCTGAACGGCGAATTAACTCGCCTCTCATGCCTTTTGTTCCATCAATCGCTTTTTTCAGACGTTTAGCAATCTGTAATGTAACAATTTTTTCATGTGTACCTAATCGACCGGTTGCACCGGGATCATTACCACCATGCCCGGCATCAATCGCTACCACGACATCTCTTAAATTCTGTTTTTTAACAACTTCTTTTTTTCTACTACCCGCAGGCTCCTTAACATCAATTACCAGACGGTAACCATTATTACCCTTAGGTTCTAATAGAAAACTATTCGGAGTCGTACGTGATTTTAAATCGAGAACAATACGTAAATCATGCATCTTACGCACGCCTGTGCGTATGCCTTTAAGTTGAGGGCTATGTAGCTCCTCCAGGTCACCCGCATTCATTAAACGGGTTTGCTTTAAATCGATAACCAGCCTTTCTGGTTTATGCATACTAAACAGGGAGTATTCAACTGAATCATCAAGATCAAACACCAAACGTGTTTTGTCAGGTTCGCGAGACATACGAATATTTTCAACTTGTGTGTATGAACTGGCGGCTTTTGTTAAAATCGGCACGGCAGCGAGTGAGCCTATGCCAGCAAGCTGACTGGTTAGCTGTGATAAAAATTTACGACGCTGTTTTTCCATCTCGCACCTCAAAACATCTGAGTTAACTAATTTTTTCATTTACAGTGAAGGCGTTACAAAACGCACAAACCTGCATAAGTTATTTACTACTTATACACAGTGTGGCAAATTTCCTGAGAATTGCAAGTATGAATTTAAATTTTTATCAATAATTTTAATAAGATAGGAGATACTTCTAAACCAATTGATTAGATAGATTATCGAGAATAATCAAGCCTTTATCCGTATTTGCGCTAATCACACACCTGCGCCCCTGAACACCTGCTTTATTTTGATAACTGAGCTGACACAGTAAATCTGCAGCGGGCAGGAAACCTTGCGCTTTATCTGGCCATTCGATTAGACAGATAGAATGCTGATCAAAGTAATCTCGCCCTCCTGCATATTCAAGCTCGTCAGGTGTCCCTAATCGATATAGATCAAAATGATAAATCTGTTGTTTATCAATAATATAAGGCTCAACAAGGGTATAAGTTGGGCTTTTAACATTTCCCTGAAACCCAAGAGCCTGAAGAAAACCTCTAACTAATGTTGTTTTTCCTGTTCCCAGCTCACCGTCTAGAAAAATGACCGTGCCGGGCTGTGTATTCACGGCTATTGCGGCCGCTAGCCGAAGCTGTGCTTCTTCATTTTTTAGAAAAACTGAATAACTACTCATCGGTATTCATCAATTGTCGAATAAACTCGAATAAATCACTCGCCAGTAAACCGGTTTCTCCTTTGGCAGCCGCCATATCACCAGCCATACTATGAATACAAACCGCTAAACTTGTCGCTAAGCCTAAACTATAACCCTG
Organism: Gammaproteobacteria bacterium; assembly: GCA_026195255.1. GTDB lineage: Bacteria > Pseudomonadota > Gammaproteobacteria > SZUA-229 > SZUA-229 > SZUA-229. The sequence continues at coordinate 24,049 of JAPHSS010000007.1, forward strand.
ACCAACAAGCCCCCCCAGAATGCCACTTAGTACATCACCCATACCCGCAGAAGCCATTCCCGGGTTGCCATAGGGGCACAGCTGTATCAACTGATCTGGTGACTGAATTAAACTGCCCGCACCTTTTAAAACAATATGACCGCCATATAATAAATGCAGCATTTCAATACTGGTGAACCGAGAATCCTGAATGGTAGAAGCATTAATAAGCTCTTCTCCATCAGCGCCATTATCAAGCAGTGCCGCAGCCTCACCTGCGTGGGGTGTTAAAATCCAGTCATTACGAGGGCCATTCTCTTTACTCAGCAAACGTAATGCACCCGCATCGACTACTTTGGGTGCAGAACACGCCAGTGCCGAAGCCAGTAAATTTTGTGACCAGTCACTATTAGTCAAACCTGGCCCGACCACCACTGCAGATGCTTTTGATAGAAAATCAGCAGACAAGTGCCCGTCTTCACTTGGGTTTAACATTATCTCAGGGCGCCCTGCGAGTAGTATTGGTGTATGTTCTTTATGACTAACAACCGTCACTAGACCGGCGCCTGACCTAAGTGCAGCTTCCGCAGCCAGACGTATGGCTCCAGGCATGCCTTTATCTCCACCTAAAATAAAAACATGCCCTAGCTGGTGTTTATGCGCGCTTGATTTTCGAGGTTTCAACTGTCGTTTTAAATATTCCCAGTCGAGTAGAGTTGCCTGTTCTGCTTGCCTGTTATAAACCCCTGACGGCAAAGACAAGTTATCAAATAAAAGCTTACCAACACAATCAACCCCGTGATGTGTAAATAAACCTTTCTTAAGTCCAATAAAAGTTATTGTTGAGCTTGCCTTTATAACATGCCCTGCAATGGATCCTGTATCTGCATATAAACCGGATGGTATATCCACAGATATAACAGGTTTGTTGCTGTTGTTAATGGCCTCAATCACCTCAGCCCACTCACCTTCAACCTGACGTTGCAGCCCTGTACCAAGTAAAGCATCAATAACAACATCTGATTTATTTAATAACTCGGTAGAAAAATGAGCCAGTTGATGCCCCAATGAGTGCCAGTCAAACCAGGCAAGTTTTGCATCTCCTGTTAACTTATCCGTATCAATCAGACTTATTACTTTGACCCTTAATCCGGCACGATGAGCGAGTTTTGCAACAACATAACCGTCGCCTGCATTATTACCAGCTCCACAACATACGAGTATTGAACCCGCCAGAGGGTAGGTATTTTGAAAATGATCAAATGTCGCTTTACCGGCACGTTTCATTAACTCATAACCGGGAATTTTGAATTCATTTATAGCAATGTTATCAAGATTACGAGTCGCTTCTGCACTATATAATTTTATTGGTTCTGGATTCATTTCATTATGATGCTTAATTTAGACATTAAAATCAATTATTAGTATTGCTACTCGATTTATAAAATAAAGTTCTTAAATGAAAGATCGAGCTCCATCGCTAAATCAGTTTTACCTTTAGCGAGTAACAGTTCAATTGCACATTCTGCTGTACATAAACCACCTACAAGCTGATTTCGTCTTAAGGTATATTTTGACTGGCTATCAGATAATAATTCTATTTTTGGCAGTTTTTGTAAGTAAGGGCTTCGATTATAAATTTTACGCGCTTCCTGCCAGGTGCTATCAATTAATATAAAATTTTCAAATTCATAATGCGCCACGCTATTATCTTTTTCTTCAGATGGGTATACAAGTGCAGTATTGCCAGACTCTATTAACCGCAATAATTTTTTATCTGGATGTGTTCGTTGCCAGATGATTGTAAGCGTTTGAGGAATAGACTGTTGAACTAACTGACCTGTATTGGTCTTTTTTGAAACTTCCCGAGAATGGGTTAATAAAATAATTTGCATGCTGATGTATTTTTACAATACATCAGCCAATTATTCAAGCCACAATAATTTGATCACGTCCGTCATTTTTTGCCGTATACATCGCAGTATCAGCACGATTAAACAGACTTTCACTATTATCCTGAATATTCAGGCAAGCCATACCAATGCTCACCGTTAGCTCAATCTTCTGCTTTTTCACCCGCATATTTATGTCTCTAACTGATTCTAATATGCGATCAGCAATCACATACGACTTTTCACAGTCGGTATTACCCAGCAAAACCACAAACTCTTCACCACCGTAGCGAAATAACATATCAGTAGTACGAATACATTGCTTAATCGTACTCGCAATAATCTTCAATGCATCGTCACCTACTTTATGACCATACATATCGTTTACTTTTTTAAAGAAATCCACATCAATAACTAACATGGTAAAATCCTGACCATGACGTTGTGCAAGACTAATTTCTCGACCTAAAGACTCATCAAAAGTAGAACGATTTTTAACACCCGTTAATGCATCGCAATGAGCTAACTTAAGAGCTTGCTTGAATTGAACAGCATTTCTTAATGGATAAATTAAAATTGATAACAGATTTTCAAGTAACACTAACTCAGATTCTACAAATTTTCGACCACGAAATATTTCAAGTTTACCAAGGTCTGTATCTTCTATATGTAAATTGTATGAACAACTATGGCCTTTTTGGCGAGCATACTTAATCTGCGCATTAGGCTCTGCACAATTAAAAGCGAAACCGTCAAACAGAAAATACGCGTGGATATGTTCCATGAATTTATTGATTACCCAATCCAGATCCAGGGACATCTGCAACGATATAGCCAAATCTAACCTTGCCTGTTGCTCAAGTTCACGGTCATAACCTTTGGGTTCTACCTTTTCACAATTAGTGAAAATACTTTTGACCTCTTTCAGTTCTTTAATCAGTTCCTGTGTTGAGGTTTGGCTCTGCATATTGGTAGTTCCTGTTTTAGTCTTAATCACCAACATAGCGACAACTGTGCCAACTCGAAGCACTACAACAATAAGTTGCTATATATCAATAACTTAAAACAAAAACACTCTTGTATTTTTTTCTGAAAACTGTAAAAAATAGAGATAATAAGGAGATATGACAGTTTTATGGCGGCAATATTTTGCCACCACAAGTAGCTTGAATGTAGAATCAAGCTTCATTTTATAGAGTAAAACTTAACTTAATCAGACACAGGTAATAAGCAGGCACCCACAGAACCGGGCAAACACTTCTCCCCATTAACCCATATTGCATGGTCAAAAATGGCCTGTTTTAAATTACTGCCCTGCAAATTACAGCCGACCAGTTCCGCATAAGACAGATTGGCACCCGATAAATCTGCACCCATTAAATTTGCTCGACGTAAATTAGCACCTTTAAGATTGCTATTCATTAACCTGGCCGAAATAAGAATTGCTTGTGATAAATCGGCATAAGCTAAATCAGCACCCTGTAACTGGGCAGCAGATAAATCTGCCGTTTGTAATTTTGCGCTTCTAAAATTAACCTGCTGTAGATTCAGGTTACGTAACACTTCACCCTGTTTATTACAGGCAGCCCAGTTAATTCCAGGTTTGGGAAGCGCATCGCAATCTGCTAATTTGACACTCTCTCCACCATTGCTTATAAAGAAGCCAATTAGGGTAAGCAACAGTAAAATTGCAATACTGGAATAGACAATTCGTGCATGAGATTTAACACTATAGCCTTGCTGTACATCATCTCGAATTTGCCGATGAAGCTGCATCAACTGGTCTTCATCTTCTCGACGATTATCAAAATCACCAGCCTCATTTAACTTAGAACTGCGCTCATCTTCACGAATCCGCGCCAACATTAATGCCCTGTCACCCAGAGTGCTCCCTGCCTCCTTTACGACCTCAGGCACCATCGCAGGATAATCGCTAACTGGAGACCAGTTATTTTTATCCTGACTAACCAGTGTATCTTGTGTGATTCGACCAAGAATTAAATAAGATCCAATTAATTTATTAGGGAACGGCCCCTGAACTCTTTCTCCCTGTTTTATATACCAACGGCCTTTATTAGTTTTCATCATGAATAGTCACATTAATTACAGTTAAGAAAAATATAGCAATAAATGATCCATGATGCATATTGAATTATGAACCTGCTCTAAAACCAGAGCTAAATCACATATAAATGAAGTTTTGATCTAAGAAATAACCCACTGTTTAGCCTGATCAAATTTAGCATAAGGGAAGTGTTTTATTTGCGCATCAATGAAATGACTAACCAGCGACTCCGCCAGTGACCCTACAACCGAGTCAGTCACAAATGCAATACGTTTAATTTGAGCATGGTGATTTTTTACAAACTTAAGGTGAGTGATTAATGCAGAAAATGAATCCCAGCCAGGAAAAGACTCAGTATGAATAATAAGCCCTTTTAACTGGCCACATTTTTCAATAAAGGGGTCGATTGTTGAGGCCGCAGCCTGAAAGTCTTTTACATCAAGCGAACCTGTCGGTTCGATTGATACTACTGAGTTAGCTTCGTCCAGATTAACAATCAACATTTGCCTCTCCTCGTCGGATTACATTATCGGACTACTTTTAAGGTTGTAGAACTGTCACACCACCCATATAAGATTGTAGAACGTCGGGCACCTTAATGCTGCCATCAGCTTGTTGATAGTTTTCTAAAACTGCAACCAGAGTACGCCCTACCGCCAGGCCTGAACCATTTAATGTATGAAGTAACTCCGGTTTACCGGTTTCCGGATTACGCCAGCGAGCTGACATACGACGCGCCTGAAAATCAAGAAAGTTACTGATAGAAGAAATTTCTCGGTATGCCTGTTGACCTGGCAACCACACCTCGAGATCATAGGTTTTTGCAGATGAAAAACCGGTATCTCCTGCACATAAGGTTAAAACTCGATAAGGCAGGTTTAATTTTTGTAATATAGCTTCAGCATGCCCGGTAATTTCTTCTAGCGCATTCCACGAGTCGTCCGGCTTTACCAATTGCACCATTTCAACTTTTTCAAACTGATGCTGACGAATCATGCCTCTTGTATCACGACCGTAAGAACCGGCCTCAGATCTGAAACAAGGCGTATGCGCTGTATATTTTACGGGCATATCTTTGGCGTCAATAATTTCACCACGACTGATATTTGTAATAGGAACTTCAGCTGTTGGAATCAGGTAGTATTCACTTTCACCTTTCAGTGCAAATAAATCTTCTTCGAATTTGGGTAATTGCCCGGTTCCTTTCAAGCTATCTTTATTTACTAAAAATGGCACGTAAACCTCTTCATAACCATGTTCAGTAGTATGTAAATCGAGCATGAACTGAATTAAGGCTCGATGAAGTCTGGCCATATCACCACGCATAACGACGAAACGTGAGCCGGTAATTTTTGCTGCCGTTTCAAAATCTAACCAGTCATTAGGCGCCCCTAACTCAACATGATCTTTAGTTTCAAAATCAAGCGCTGTTGGCTCGCCCCATTTTCTAACTTCAACATTATCGTCTTCACTTTTACCTTCAGGAACTGAGTCATGCAGCATATTTGGCATGCTCATCATCATTTCATGAATTTGATCCTGCACATCATCTAGCTGCTTTTTAGCGGCATCAAGATCATCGCCCAGTGTAGATACTTCAGCCAGTAAAGGGGCAATATCCTCACCACTGGCTTTTGCTTTACCAATGCTTTTTGATTTTGTATTACGCTCGTTTTGTAAATCCTGAGTTTTTACTGCCAGGTCTTTACGTTGCGCTTCGAGCTCATTGAACTTATTTACGTCAAGTTGGTAGCCGTGTTTTGTCAGGTTTTTAGCTACGCTTTCTATATCGGTTCTTAGTTGTTTTTGGTCTAGCATTTTTTACTCTAAATTCTGTTATAGTTTGTCATTCCGACACAAGCACTCAGGAATGACGGGTTATCTGTTTATTTCATCCCATAAATCTAACCAGTATGGGTTCTCTTTTTCTATTATCCTTTCTTCCAGTTTCTATTCCATTTTTTAATGGTTTTTTCTCGAGTAATGGTTGATTCCACATCTGTATAAAGTTCGCAATAAACTAATAATGTGACATTATGTTTTTCCGTAAAACCTATCAACAAATTTCTGCTTATCTCCCAAATTCTCTTTATTAAGTTACTGGTAACACCAATATATAAAAAGCCGGTAATTTCAGCATAATTCAAAACCCCTTTGCTAATACCTACTTATCATTCCAACATAAGCAAAAATGATGTTTTTATATCATCGACTTTGCCCAAATAGTGCCGACCCAGACGGCACTTATACAGACAACAACATTCAACAAAACATTTAACAGAGCTTTTTGAATTAATCCCTGTTGTAATAAATCAACTGTATCCCAGGAGAATGTAGAAAAAGTAGTTAACGCCCCTAAAACACCAGCCACTAAGCCCAACTTAATTTCCTGTGGCACATTAAATTTTTCAACCATCAATATTGACAATAAACCAATAGCCAACGAACCAATTACATTTACTGCCAGAGTCCCATAGGGAAAAGATCGACCAAACCAGTTATAAATACCTGAAGAAATCGAGTATCGAAGCACTGCTCCCACAGCTCCTCCTAAGGCAACAAACAATAAGGCTTTCATATTTAAGCTGAAAAACTAAGCCAGCGTTATAGGAATAACTTTATCCGCTACGTCTTTATATTCCGCAATTTCATGGAAATTAAGATAGCGATAAATATCATCAGCCATTGGTTCAAGATGTTTAACTTTCTCAAGATATTCTTCGGGTGTAGGTAAGTATCCCAGAACACCCGTTACAGCACTGAGTTCAGCAGATGCTAAATAAACATCCGCATTATTACCTAATCGATTTGGAAAGTTTCGTGTTGAAGTTGATATAACAGTAGCGTTATCTGCAACACGCGCCTGATTCCCCATACACAATGAACAACCTGGCATTTCTGTACGTGCACCGGCTTTTCCAAATATGCTGTAGTAACCTTCTTCTGTTAACTGACGTTCATCCATTTTAGTAGGTGGTGCTATCCACATTCGTGTCGGAATATTCGATATATTTTCAAGCACCTTGCCCGCAGCACGGTAATGACCAATATTTGTCATACATGAACCGATAAATACCTCATCAATTTTAGTTCCCTGAACATCAGATAATTGTTTAACATCATCCGGGTCATTCGGGCACGCAAGGATTGGTTCTTTAATCTCATTTAAATCAATTTCAATTATCTCAGCATATTCAGCATCTGCATCAGGTTCAATTAATTGAGGATCTGCCAACCACGCTTCCATAGCATCGATTCTACGTTGCAGTGTACGTTGATCTTCGTAACCGTTAGAAATCATCCATTTCAATAATGTAACATTTGAATTTAAATATTCAATAATAGGTTCTTTATTTAAACGTACCGTACAACCATTAGCAGAACGTTCGGCTGATGCATCAGATAGTTCAAATGCCTGTTCGACTTTTAAATCTGGTAGACCTTCAATTTCTAATACTCGACCATTAAAAACATTCTTTTTGCCTTTTTTCTCAACCGTTAACAAACCTTTTTGAATGGCTACATAAGGAATTGCATTTACTAAATCACGTAAAGTAATACCCGGTTGCATTTCACCTTTAAAACGAACAAGCACTGACTCAGGCATATCTAGTGGCATTACACCCAGAGCAGCAGCAAATGCGACTAAACCAGAACCGGCTGGAAAACTAATACCCATTGGAAAACGTGTATGTGAATCACCACCTGTACCCACTGTATCCGGTAAAATCATTCTGTTTAACCATGAATGAATGATTCCGTCACCTGGACGTAATGCTACGCCTGATCTTGACTGCATAAAATCAGGTAAATTGTGCTGTAAGTTAATATCAACCGGTTTTGGATACGCCGCTGTATGACAGAATGACTGCATTACTAAATCGGCAGAGAAACCTAAACACGCTAATTCTTTTAATTCATCTCGCGTCATTGCACCGGTTGTATCCTGCGAACCGACTGTCGTCATTTTAGGTTCACAATAAGTGCCTGGGCGTATGCCTTCAACTCCACATGCACGACCTACGATTTTCTGTGCATGAGTATAACCTTTACCCGTATCTGCGGGGTCTACCGGTTTTAGGAAAGTATCGTTTTCTGCTTTACCAAGATATTCACGCGCACGTGTTGTTAAACCTCGACCGATTATTAACGGTATACGGCCATTGGCACGGACTTCATCTGGCATGGTTAATGGGCGTAAGTCAAACTTACAAATTGCTGAACCATCGATGTTCTCAATTATGCCTTCATAAGGACGGATGGTTATAACATCACCCGTTTCCATTTTTTCAACATCACACTCAATCGGTAATGCGCCGGAATCTTCTGCCGTATTAAAGAAAATTGGCGCAATTTTGCCGCCTAAAATAACACCACCTTCACGTTTGTTAGGTACGTAAGGTATATCCTCACCCATATGCCATAAAACGGAATTAATTGCAGATTTTCTGGATGAGCCGGTACCCACGACATCACCCACATAAGCAATCGGGTGGCCTTTCTTTTTGAGTTTTTCTATAACTTCTATAGGAGCCTTGCCATCTACTTCAGGCATTTTTGATATCAACATAGATTTAGCGTGTAACGGGATATCAGGACGACTCCATGCCTCAGTCGCCGGTGATAAATCATCTGTATTGGTTTCGCCAGGCACCTTATAAACGGTTACGGTAATTTCCCTGGCCATTTCTGGCTTAGATTTGAACCATTCTGCTTCAGCCCATGACTCGATCACCTGTTGTGCAAACGCATTGGTTTTTGCCTTTTCTGCTACATCATGAAAAGCGTCATAAATTAGTAAAGTATGTGATAACGCAGTTACGGCCGCAGCAGCGGTTTCATCATTATCAAGGCAATCTATAAGTGACTGGATATTGTATCCGCCTAACATGGTGCCCAATAATTCAACCGCTCTAACACGTGAAATTAGCTCACATTGTGTCTCACCTTTGGCAAGCGCCGATAGAAAAGCCGCTTTTACATAAGCTGCCTGATCAACGCCAGGTGGCACACGATGCACCAGCAGATCTAATATTTCTTCTGGGTCTTCTTTACCAGGATTTTTTATAATTTCTATTAAATCAGCGACTTGCTTAGCATCAAGAGCTAATGGAGGCAGGTTTTCTGTAGCGCGTTCTTCAACATGTTTACGATAAGCTTCGAGCACGGTTGGTTCCTTATAGATCAGGTTTTATGTTTGGGCATAGTATACATCTTGCTGAGATCAATTTCCTGTGTGATCTAAAAGCACCCGTTATATTTTTAGCTATTAGACTGTAAATCTATTAAAGCATCACCTAATATACCAAATCTTTGTATGTTATAATCCGCGCCACGTAATATCCCCGCTTAATGGATACCTCATCAAATAAATGAATCTTTTAGCACTTTTCCCATTTTTAAACTGGTTTAAACTGGTCAGTAAAGAGAGCATCAAGGCCGATATGATAGCCGGCTTTACGGGTGCAGTTATCGTACTACCACAGGGTGTAGCCTTCGCCACAATAGCTGGTTTACCACCTGAATATGGTTTATATACCGCCATGGTGACGCCGGTTATTGCTGCGCTTTTCGGCTCATCACACCACCTGGTATCTGGTCCAACTACTGCTATTTCGATTGTTATTTTTTCCGCCGTTAGCCACCATGCCGATCCAGGAACACCTGAATTTATTTCAATTGCACTAACCATGACATTTCTTGCCGGGGTATATCAGTTAGCATTTGGTCTTGCCAGACTGGGCGCACTGGTAAATTTTGTATCTCATACCGTTGTAATAGGATTTACGGCTGGTGCGGCTATTCTTATTGCTACCAGCCAGATGAAACACATTCTTGGTATACATATTCCCAAAGGTGAATCGTTTATTCATACCTGGTTTGATATTTTTAATGGTTTTGGCAACAGTAATTTTTATCTTTTAATTATTGCCATGGCGACATTATTTACTGCATTGCTTATTAAAAAGTTTCTGCCAAAAATCCCCAATTTATTAATTGGTATGGTAGCAGGTAGCGTGATTGCATTTGCATTAAAAGATACCGTTGACGGTATTACTTTAGTCGGCGAAATACCCGGCCATTTACCGCCTCTTTCTACACCCGACTTTTCTTTTGAGACCATAACTGCTCTCGCTCCTGAAGCCTTTGCTGTCGCTTTGCTTGGATTAATTGAAGCCGTATCAATAAGCCGTGCTGTTGCTACAAAGTCTAATCAACGCATTAATTCTAATCAGGAATTTATAGGTCAGGGCATGTCAAATGTAGTGGGTAGTTTTTTCTCAAGCTACGCCGGCTCTGGGTCATTTACACGATCTGGCATTAACTATGAAGCGGGTGCAAAAACACCAATGTCTGCAATATTTGCAGCTATTTTCCTACTTATCATTGTATTACTCATTGCACCCTTAACTGCATATTTACCCGTTGCTGCAATGGGCGGCGTCATTTTATTAGTTGCGTATAATTTAATAGATTTTCACCATATTGAAATGATCTTGAAAAACAGCAAATCTGAAGCTACCATCTTAATTGTCACCTTCTTAAGCACGCTATTCCTGGAACTGGAATTCGCAATTTACATGGGCGTTTTACTTTCTCTAGTTTTCTTTTTAAAGCGAACGTCTACTCCGGAAATACCAACGTTGTCTATAAATGTAGACCCGAAAACAAATAAGCGCTGCTTTATTAACATAAACAAAAAACCCCTTAAGCAATGCCCTCAACTTAAAATAATTCGTGTGGATATGTCTATTTATTTTGGTTCTATTAACCATATTCAGGATCGAATTTCACATATTGCCGAAAACGAACGTATCTACAATATTTTAATTGATGCATCTCGAATTAACTTCATCGATCTTGCAGGTGCAGAAGCACTGGTTTCAGAAAATAAAATTTTAAAGAAACACGGTGGTGGCCTTTATTTCGTTGGACTTAAATCATCTGTCTATGAAGTTATTGCCAAATCTTGCTTTGTTAAAAAAATTGGTGCAAACCACTTTTATGATTCAAAAGGCTCTGCCATTAATGGTATTTATAAACATCTGGATAAAGATATATGTGCAACCTGTCAATCTTTAATTTTTAAAGAATGTAATGAATAAGATCTAATATTTATTCTGTTCATAAAAAAAGCCACACAAAACTGTGTGGCTTTTTTTATGAAACATCAATAGTAAACTATGCCTGTTTTTTCTTCATATAATCATCAACCGCTGCACTGATGGCATCTTCAGCTAATACTGAGCAATGCACTTTCACAGGGGGCAGCGCCAGTTCTTCGGCGATATCCAGGTTTTTGATCTGTTTGGCTTCATCCAGGGTTTTACCTTTCATCCACTCAGTCACTAATGAGCTGGAAGCAATCGCTGAACCACAGCCGTAAGTCTTAAAGACCGCATTTTCAATAATGCCATCATCACTCACTTCGATCTGCAAACGCATCACGTCACCACAGGCCGGTGCACCCACCATACCTGTACCCACGTTTTTCGCGTCTTTGTCTAATACACCCACATTTCGTGGATTTTCGTAGTGGTCGAGTACTTTTTCACTGTAAGCCATTTTATATCTCCGATTACATCTCTATTCTACACCTTTTGACGCTGTGTCGCAGGGTTGTAGCATGTGTTTTTAGTGCAATCAGGCGCAGCCTGATCA
>JAPHSS010000034.1 GCA_026195255.1 Gammaproteobacteria bacterium
TGACAAAGGTTATAAAAAATGCAATCCATGAAAGGTGCAATATACGAGTATTGCCACTAAACGAAAATATTTTAATACTATTTGAAGCGCTCATTTATTTGTTATCCCGAAATTTAAATTTACAGTCTTATAGGCAAAATTAATGCCATTCAATTTATATCAAAATAAAACAATGACTTAGGTAATATATTTTTTTATGTAAATATTTTTGCGCACAGAATGAGTGCAAAAGATGGGGCTTTTATAAATAACGCTATCGGTATGGTGTTTTTTGGTGCAGCACAACCTGTTCTTAATGTATGCAAGTGTTCATGCATAAAATTTATAGTGTTATACATAAGGTAAGCATTAACTAAATGCAGTATAAAGGTGCGACGCACTATATTGGAGCGATTACAACTAATTTTAAGTATGTTTTAAAAGTAAAAAAAATAATTTATCCATATAATTCAATCTGTTAGATTGTTTATATGTTGTTGGCATGTTTAATGCTCCATTGAAGATTAAATAGTAAATTAGTCTCATCGATGGAGTCAGTACATGAAAGAAAAACTAGTCGTTATTGGTAATGGTATGGCAGGCATGCGTACTGTTGAAGAGCTGCTTGAAATTGCACCAGACAAATATGAAATTACAGTATTTGGCGCAGAAAATTACGGTAACTACAACCGCATTCTTCTATCTCCTGTTTTATGTGGTGAAAAGGCTATTGATGAAATCATGTTAAATGATGAACAATGGTATAACGATAACAATGTGACTTTACATAAGGGCGTGAAAGTAACGTATGTTGATCGTAAGTCCTGTACGGTTACAGCAGATAACGGTACAACCCAGAATTATGATCGATTATTGATTTCAACCGGTTCAGATCCTTTTATTATTCCTGTTCCAGGTCATGATCTTCCAGGTGTTATTGGTTTCCGCGATATTAAAGATGTGGATGCCATGATTGAAACATCTAAAACCAGGAAAAGAGCAGTCGTTATCGGTGGCGGCCTTTTAGGTTTAGAAGCGGCTAATGGTTTAATTAAGCAGGGTATGGATGTAACGGTTGTCCATTTAATGGACTGCTTAATGGAACGTCAACTGGATGATATATCTGGTGAGATGTTAAAGAAATCATTAGAAGCTCAGGGTATGAAGTTTAAGATGAAATCTTCAACAACTGAGATACAGGGTGATGGTAAAGTTGAAAAAATTATTTTTTCTGATGGCACAGAAATAGAAACAGATTTAATCGTTATGGCAGTCGGTATTCGTCCGAATATTGAGCTAGCCAAAAAGATTGGTCTGCATTGTGAACGCGGTATAGTCGTTAACGATACGTTACAAACCTATGATCCAAAAATTTATGCAATCGGTGAATGTATTGAACACCGAGGTATGCTTTATGGTTTAGTTGCGCCGTTATTTGAAATGGCAAAAGTCTGTGCAAACCATCTTGCAGAATATGGTATTGGTATTTATACCGGCACAGTAACATCAACGAAATTAAAAGTTACAGGAATAGATTTATTCTCTGCAGGTGATTTCAAAGGTGATGAAACAACAGAAGATATAGTAGTACGTGATGCAAGTCGCGGAGTTTATAAAAAGATTGTAATTAAAGATGAAAAAATCATAGGTGCAGTTTTATACGGCGATACCATTGATGGTTCCTGGTATATCAAGTTAATGCGCGAAGCTACTAATATCACAGATATTCGTGATGCATTAATGTTTGGTCAAGGTCACCTTGGTGACTCTGGTCATGGTGGTAATGTCGTTGCTAACATGTCTGATAATGCAGAAATTTGCGGTTGTAATGGTGTAACAAAAGGTGATGTGGTTAATGCTATTACGGTTAAGGGTTTATTCACATTAGAAGATGTACGAGCGCATACTAAGGCATCTTCATCTTGTGGTTCGTGTACAGGTTTAGTAGAGCAGTTATTAGAAACAACTTTAGGTGGTGATTATGCAGCACCTGAAGCTAAAGCCATTTGTGGCTGTACTGAGCACAGTCATGACTATGTTCGTGAACAAATTCGAATTCAAAAGTTAACCTCAATTTCTGATGTATATAAGAAGCTAAACTGGAAAAGTAACGATGGCTGTGCAGCTTGTCGGATGTCAGTTAACTATTATGTAATCAGTTCATGGCCTGAAGAATCAAAAGATGATTACCAGTCACGTTTCATTAATGAACGTGCTCATGCAAATATTCAGAAAGACGGTACATACTCAGTTATTCCACGTATGTGGGGTGGTATGACAACACCTAAAGAATTACGCGCTATTGCAAATGTTGCTGAAAAATTCGACTTAGATACGGTTCACGTAACTGGTGGTCAGCGTATTGGTTTGTATGGTGTTAAGAAAGAAGAATTGCCTTTAATCTGGAAAGACTTAAATGATGAAGGTCTTGTTTCTGGCCATGCATACGGTAAAGCTTTACGAACAGTTAAAACTTGCGTTGGTAAGGAGTGGTGTCGTTTTGGTACTCAGGATTCAACAGGTATTGGTATAAAGCTTGAGCAGTTAAGCTGGGGTTCATGGATGCCTCATAAGTTTAAAATGGCTGCATCTGGATGTCCGCGTAACTGCGCCGAAGCAACAATCAAAGACTTTGGTGTGGTTTGCGTTGATTCAGGTTATGAATTACATATTGGTGGTAATGGTGGCATTAAGGTTCGTGCAACTGATTTTTTAACACGTGTTGATACAGAAGAAGAAGTGCTGGAGTATGCAGCGGCTTTTTGTCAAATTTATCGTGAAGAAGCACGATACCTGGAGCGTACTGCACCATGGATTGAACGTGTAGGTTTTACGTATGTTAAAGAAAGTATTGTAGATGATGCTGAAAAGCGTAAGGAATTGGCTGAACGCTTTAAGTTCTCGCAGAAAGTGACCAGGTCGCAGGAGGATCCGTGGACTGATCGTTCAACAAATGGTGTTGACGCGCATGAATTTACGCCGCTTAAAGTTATTGGTTAATATAAATTTAAGGCTCATTAATACTCGCATGTATTTAAAAGTTTAGAAGTGATTCATCACATGCATACGATAAAAAAATTAAAAGTTGAGGTACATATTATGTCACGTTGGATTGAAGTGGGTTTGGTCGAAGATATTCCAGTATTAGGCGCACGAATTGTAAGAAATGGTGGAAATGATATTGCTGTATTTCGTAATAGCAATGATGAAGTATTTGCAGTAAATGATAGTTGCCCGCATAAAAAAGGTAAGCTGTCACAGGGTATTGTGCATGATAAATCAGTAACCTGTCCATTGCATAACTGGAAAATAGATTTAACTAATGGTGAAGCATTAGGGCCGGATATAGGTTGTACAGGACATTATTCAACTAAAATCGAAAGTGGAAAAATATTAGTAGAATTAAAATAACCTGACTAACTCCTAAATTGAAATTGATGTTTAAAAGTATTAACTTTGCTTTAGATGTGTCGTATAAAAATCATAAAATCACGGAGCCAACGATAATGTTATTCGGTCGCAAAAAAAAGAATCCGATTATAATTGCAGATAAAGGTGTAGTTGAATGGAAATATACAACCTGTGGATATTGTTCAACCGGTTGTTCTATTGAAGTTGGTATTAACGGGGTAGGCGAGGCAGTATCTTCACGTGGTGTGGGTGGTGCTGATGTGAATCGGGGCAAACTTTGTATTAAAGGTATTTTTGAACACGAATTATTTAAAACAGAAGGTCGAGGTAGAACACCACTGGTTCGTAATTCGTGGTTAGACGAGTATCAGGATACTGATTGGGACTCTGCTCTAGATAGCATGGCTGAAAATATTAAAGTCATTCAGGCAGATCATGGTCGAGATGCGTTTGCAGTTGTTTCTACCGGACAAATTTTAACAGAAGAATTCTATGCCTTAGGTAAATTAACCCGAGGTGCAATTGGCACTAACAATTATGACGGTAATACAACGTTATGTATGGCATCTGCTGTATCGGGTTATAAACGATCATTTGGTCAGGACGGGCCTCCTGGCTGTTACGAGGACTTTGAAGAAACAGAATGTTTATTAGCGTTTGGCTCTAACCTTCCAGAACAACACCCTATTATATACTGGCGCATGAAAGAGGCTATGGAAAAACGCAAATTTCCATTAATCGTAGTTGACCCTCGAGTTACTATGCTGGCGCAATTTGCAGATATGCATTTAGCTATTAATCCCGGAACAGACGTTGTTTTATTAAACTCCCTTGCATTTGTTATTATTGATGAAAAACTTGCAGATATGGATTACATCGAAAAACATACTAATGGTATGGAAGAGTTCCAGTCGATTGTAGAGGATTATGATCCCGTATCGGCATCTAAAATTTGTGGTATTGATGAAGACACTATTCGAAATGTTGCGCGCTTGTATGCGAAAGCAGATAAAGCAATGTCTATTTGGACAATGGGTATAAATCAAAGTACTCATGGTTCTGATGGTGTTGTAGGTATTAATAATTTAAATCTTATTACCGGTAATATTGGTAAACCCGGTGGTACAAGTTTGTCAATTACTGGTCAAAGTAATGCAATGGGAACACGCGAATGGTCATCTTGTTCGGGTTTGCCAGGGCATCGTGCTTTAGAAAATGTAGACCATAGACAGGAAATTGCTGATTATTGGGGTATCGATCCTGAATTTTTACCCAAGCAGCGCGGACTATTTCAAACAGATATATTTCCTGCCATTGAAACAGGTCAAATTAAAGGCTTATGGTTAATTGGAACAAACCCAATGACTTCAATGCCGAATACTTCACGTATTAGAAAAACATTAGAAAAATTAGATTTTCTTGTCGTTCAGGATGCATATGAAGATGTAGAAACTACAAAATACGCACACATGTTTTTACCCGCTGCAATCTGGGCTGAGAAAGATGGTTGTTTTACTAATACAGAGCGCCGTGTAAACCGTGTAACCAATGTTGCTAAACCGTTTAAAAATTCAAAACCTGATTTATGGATTTTTAGTAATTTATCTAAGCGTTTTGAAAATGGTTTGAAAATGAAGTTTTCTGAAAATGCAGAAGATATGTTTGAAGAGATGAAAGAATTATCTAAAGGCGAGCACCGTAATTTAGATATTTCTGGCATGAGTTACGATAAAATTGAAAAAAATCGCGGTTTGCAGTGGCCGTGTCGAGAAGGTGATGAAAAGGGGGCGCAGCGTTTATATAGCGATGGTAAATTCCCTCATGTTGACGGTAAGGCTAAAATTATTCCATTACCATTTGTTGATAATAATGAACGACCTGATACTGAATATCCTTTCTGGTTAAATTCAGGTCGAGTAGTTGAGCATTTTCATACACGTACTCGTACTGGAAAAATTGGCAATCAGAATAAATTCTCACCTACACCATATATGGAAATGAATCCAGACTCGGCTGTCGAGTTAGGTATTGAGCATCAAACTTATGTGCGTTGTGTTTCACGTCGTGGTGATGCAGTTGTGATGGTGCAGTTAACGCAACGTATTCCAAGAGACATGGTATTTATACCTTTTCATTTTCATGATTGTGTTAATCGACTCACACTTGGTTTACTTGATCCGCATTCACGTCAACCTGCATTTAAACAAAATGCAGTACGTATTGAACAGGTAGATCAGAAAGAAGCCGCACAACGAAATGTTGAAGCTAGAGGATATTAATGAGAGTGACTACTCTATCATTCCTGCCTAAGCCGGAATGACATTTTAATAGATAACAATACTTGCTTATTATAAAACAATTAAAACGAAGAGAAATTATGTTCCAGGTAAGAAACGACGAACCACAATACGCATTTTTGAATGATGAAACTATTAAAGAAACCAATTGTTATGGCAAACACATACAAACGGTTGATGTAAGTAGTGAACTACATGGAAAAAGTCTGAACATAAATTTAGATTCAGAAATTGGTGAGAATCCTAATCGTTACAAACAGCATGGTTTTCATTTTACGGCTGATAACTGTATAGGTTGCCATGCTTGCGAAGCAGCCTGTAGTGAAAAGAATGATAACCCTGCGCATATCGCTTTTCGTTCAGTCGGTTATGTAGAAGGTGGTACATACCCTGATTTCAAACGCCTGAATATTTCAATGGCCTGTAATCATTGTGATGACCCGGTTTGTTTAAAGGGTTGCCCTACACGTGCGTATACAAAATTTGCCGAGTATGGTGCCGTGTTACAGGATCCAGACATCTGTTTTGGTTGTGGTTATTGTACCTGGGTTTGTCCATATAATGCTCCACAGCTTGATCCGGTTAAAGGGCAGGTTAGCAAATGTAATATGTGTGTTGATCGTTTAGAAGTGGGATTAAAACCCGCCTGTGTATCGGCCTGTTTGGGAAATGCATTGAATTTTGGTGTGATAGAAAATACACCAGAAAATAGAGAGCAGGCAAAAGTGGAGATACCCGGTTTCCCTCGAACAGATATTACAAATCCCAATATACGCTTCCAACAGACACGTGATATGCCGAATGAAATGACACGTACTGATAGTATGTCGGTTAAGTACCATAAAGATATTAAAACAGGTGTATTTGAGCCTGTTGTCGACAAAAAGAAAGGACTTCAACGCAGTTGGAGTTTCGATAAATTAAGGTCTCGTGAAGATCCATTAGTTATATTCACACTAGTTTCTCAAGCGGTTATCGGTGCATTCCTATTTATGTTTCTGGGAAAACTTGCGGGCATAGAATCAGTTGTACAGATTGTTAATTCTTCAGCTTACCTGCCAATGATTTTTGTTTTGTTAGGTATGGAAGCTGTAGCGTTGTTTTTATCAACTATGCATTTAGGTAAACCACTGCGCTTTTATAGGGCATTTAATAATCTTAAATACTCACCAGTAAGTAGAGAAGTTGCTGGAATTGCTGTTTTCTTTAATAGTCTTGGTGCACATTTTCTAGCAGTGCTAGTTAACTCTCAGATAGCAGGGGTTGAACTGTTACAACAGGTGGCTACTTTCTTTGCATATGTAGCCGCGCTATCGGGACCAATTGCGATTTATTTTATGCATAAAATTTATCGTATAGAAGCACGTCCTTTCTGGAATCATTGGCAAGTGTTAACAGCATTTTATGGAAATATGTTAACTCTTGGTAGTTTGATTACAGGCTTATTTTTTGTACCCATATTTATGTTTAATAATTTACCTGTTACAGATATATTACAATTAGTAGCCGGTTTGATGTTTGTTGGACTCGTGGTTGAGGTGATAGGTCATTATTTTCATGCTAAACACATGAATGTGAAAGGCCGTGAAGGTGCAGTGTCTT
This sequence comes from Gammaproteobacteria bacterium, assembly GCA_026195255.1. GTDB lineage: Bacteria > Pseudomonadota > Gammaproteobacteria > SZUA-229 > SZUA-229 > SZUA-229. Next base: position 7,290 of record JAPHSS010000034.1, read on the forward strand.
ATTATGAGCAGGTAACCACTTTTGGAAAAACTAATCTGTTTAGACATGGACTGTTATTGATTAACATATTAGTTTCAATGGCTTTGATGTTTGTTGAACAGGTTTCTGTTTTATCATTCATAGTATGGGTTGCATTAACACTAAGTGTTTTGACAGCTTCGTTAATCAGTCGGGCCATGTTTTATGTCATGGTCGTACCAACCACTATGCCAGGTGCTTTTTTCTGGAAGAACAAAGGTTTTGAAGAGCATGCACGTGAAACGGGTTTGGCTAGTGTTGTAGAGGCCGGTATTATCGCAGATACACATTAATTTATTGAACCAGATTCATTTAGGAGCTGTTATGTCAGGAAAAGCAATACCTCAATATGCAAACTCAAACAACGCTCGTTAATGGTGTAAAAGTTTTACTGGATGGCGAAGGGTATTTACTAGTTATTGATGAATGGTCAAAGAATTTTGTCCATGTTCGTACAGACTATGAAGAGCTGGAGTTAGCAGATGTGCATTGGCAAATAATTTATTATATTCGTGACTATTACGAGAAAAATAGTGTTCAGGCTTCTGTTAGAGACATGATTATGCATTTTAAAGAGACCTGGACAATGGAAAAGACAATACTCGTTATCTGCATGAAATATTCCCGTTAGGTGGACCTCAAAAACAGGGTAATCGCCTTGCTGGGGTTCGTAAGCCTAAGGAAACGCACTAGTAACAAATAATGATGCTGGAGCTGTAAATGAAAATAAAACTAAATAATATATTTTCATACATCGAATCTGGCCTTATTGAACGTACTATTCCTGTACATTTGTCTTTACTTGCTGCTTTTAAGTGGTGAGAATTTATTACTTTTAGACCCGCCTGTACAGCCAAAAGTGAACTCGTGCGTAAATTATGTCATTTATTTTAAAATATAAACTATTTCGAACGTTTACTGCATCGTTTTTCAGTGCCAGAAGAACTCTTTGATCCTTTATCTATCAAGGCTCTTGAAGAGGATTGCTATCTTAGATTAACAAAAAATTATCTTGCAGATGCCAGTTATTCACTTATTGATGAAATATTTAAAGCCAATAGCGCGATTCTAAATTCTTTATTAACTATTTAGAATGAGCGTGAGTTCGATAAGGGTTCTGACAGGGTAAAAGTACCTTTAATCAGTATTATAGCCGCTAGTAATAAAACCCAAGAAGAGGAGGGGATCGGCTCCTTGTATGACAGGTTTCTGGTTCGTTATTACGTAACACCTGTTAGTGACGCTGGATTATAATCATTATTAAATATTACAGAGTAGCCTATGATAATTTTGATATTTTAAATAAAATTACTTTTTCGGATATTAAAAAGGTAAAAGCAGTCTCCGCTTCAATTACTTTTAGTTCGTAAGTAAGTGGTCTATTCTGCGATTTACGAAACTATCTAATTGAAAAATAAATTTCTATATCTGACCGCAGATGCCATAAGACATTAAATCTATTAAAGATATGTGCTTTTACGAATAGTAAAAACTATATTGATAAATGGGATTTCCTGTTATTAATCCACTTAATATGGCAACATACTGAATAAATTAAAGATCTAAATAACTGGTTTATATATTTTATTAATCTGGATGTTAAGTCCTCAGATAAAAAAATTGAGAACTTGTTCAGGCCTGGCAACAACAGTTTGAAAATGATGTAGAAACATTACACAAAAATCAAACTCTCATGATAAATTTAAACAAACGTATTTAGATGGTCGATGGATCGATATTAAGAGATATATTAATAATACCCAAAATCGTCTTGTTAACACGTTAGATTTTGAAGCAGTGTTGTACCATATTATTATACAAATAATTACATTACAAACCAGCGACACAAACTCTTCTCACCGTAAATGAACCGCTAAATACTATAGAAAAAGCTCACACTATCAGTAATTTATATTTGTTATGTCACAATTAGATGTAATATCATTAAATTATTGAGATAGTATCCCGGATGCAATTTATCAAAGGGTCATTACGCATCAACATAGGACTTCTTTCGATAATTCCCTTTTATGCAGTTTGCAACAAAGAGTAACGGGTGTTTTAGATATTAAACAGCAGTTGCTAAATGCTGAACCGGTTAGCCTGTTATCTTTACAGTCCTGGCTAGATTCATATTTGGCTGAAATATTTTATACTAATCTAACAGATAAAAAATTACTAAAAAATATGTTTAATAATGTATCATATACAAATGATGTTCTATTATATGTGCTAAACGTCCTTGATAGTATTGAAGATGCATTTCCGTAGGCAGAAAGTAAGTCATTACGTAATGGGCAAACTGCTGCTGACCAGAAAGGATAAACTAAGGGAGAAATAATATACAGCAAAGTTATAACCAGCAGTTAACAGACGATGACTTGAAAATCCTTTATCAGTCAATGGATGACATAAATAAATCCTTTGCACTTCAACGTGAAACAGGCTGGGATTTATCAAATGCTATAGAGTTTAAATCAGGTATAAAATGACTTATTAACAATCATCGTATTATTAAAAAATATACTCAGCTTCAATCATTCGATTAATTGGGCGACAACAGACATAATATGTAGAAAAATATAAAAAAACAGGGTTAAATCAAAAAGAGTCAAAGAATCTAAATAACATAATACCAGATGAGCGCTCTATTAATAGTGTAACAGGTGTCTGTTATGGTGATGACGTAGTTAGAATGATCTCATCTGAATTAGCCATATTAAGTAATTCTAAACTTAAGTTTCTTTGGGACGCTAAACCGTTAGAACGCCAATTGACTAATTACAGTTTTCAGGTTTTTCTGTCATCTTATATACTAGAAATTCAATCTTCCTCATTAAATCATGATTGGCAGGATGAAGAACATTCGAATTTAAAATGACCTATGATTCCCTGTGTCGATACATCAGTATCAATGAAATGACAACCTGAATCTATATAGCTAAAGCCATTGCACTTGAAGCTATGCGGGTAGCTTATTTAGAAAATAGAACCTGTTATCTCTTTAGCTTTAGTGGGCCAGATGAAGTTATTCAGTTAGAATGAGAATTTCATAAGGGCTGGAGTTTAATAATCGAATTTTTACAGCTTTCATTTAATGGGGTTGATGATATAAATAATGTTCTTATTCAGTCGTTGAAAGTCCAGGATAAACATTCATGGAGTAAAGCAGATATTGTATTAATAAGTGATGGGCGTTTTACTCTGGATGATATAATTATCAGTATGCTAAATAATGTAACAAATGGATTAAGAATTTACGGTATTCAACCTGGTAAATGGCGCACAGATGCGTTTAGAGATATATGTCATAGGGTCTTTGATTTAAAAAATGCTTCAGGATAACCCACTAATATTAGCTGTTTTAAGCGCTTTGACGGAGTCAGCTTCTCCATTAAGTCTTTATCAGTTAATGGAAATATTAGAAAGTACTGGTTATGATCTTGTAAGATCAAATGCTGAAACCAGTTACAATATGAAAATTTTTAGAAAAAACTTTGTCGTTATGAATGCCTTATACCAACTTAAAAAGGATGTTATTGATTCGGGTTATTCATTATTTATTTCTGCATTAAAGATTGAATTAACTGCTGACAATGAACTTGAAAAAAAGTCTCTATCTATTGATTCTACTGAGGATTTATTAACTGATGAAGCCTTAAGCGCCTATTATCTCAACTGGGATAATTATAATTCTACAGATGATCAGGGTGTCGATGCCTTACTGAAGGGCTTCTGGAATTCTTATGCTAATTATCACCAGTGGCATCCTCACGATGACAAACGGCTAGACTCTTTACAGGTACTCGGGTTAGAATCTTCAGCTAGTTGGAAAGATATTCAACAGACTTATAGGCAGTTAGTAAAAGTTTACCATCCAGATAAGGGTGGAAATAGCCTTAAATTTATTAAGATCAGAGAAGCTTACCTTATTCTCAAACTCACGTTGATCAAGAGCCACTAAAGTGGCCCGACATTTGCTTTGTTACTTTCGAGTAATAATTCGGCAAGAAAGTATATTTGTTTTTACTTATATAAGATTTGCTTTATAAACTAACATTATCGGTGTAATCAAATGACATTAAAAGAACGTTTTCTTGAAGCTGTTTCAAATGGAGACCTTGGTGAAGTAGATGACTTTGGTGTGGTTGTAAGTCTAAAAGAATTTAAATTATATTTTCAGGATGTTAAATCTGATTATATAAATTCATTTTTACCGGCAGCAGTAATTGAGACAGGGCAATATAGTCCTACTCATACTAAATATCTTTTTAGAATCAGGAAAGGTACGTATCGTGTACATCCTGATGCTATTGAAGAACATATCGAGTCGGGATATGTTGATGAGTTGCCGATGGGGCATTTAAATAATAAGGTTGAAGAAGCGATGATGCAGTATCAGAGCTATCGCGTGAATTAAATTAAAAATATTATGTTTAAACTATCAAAGCCATGTCTCAAGACATGGCTTTTTTATTGTGTATAGTTATATTAGAATTGGAGTATTACTATTACAGGCAATGAATTATATGAATAAGAGATTAGAACTCATATGAGTTATATAGACGATTTTGTCAAAAAAGAATCATCTGCCGGAATTTTGTTAATCTTTGCCACTATTTTGGCGTTAATTCTCAAAAACTCAGTTCTATCCGAACTTTATTCCGCATTCCTACATACACCTGTTGAAGTAAGATTTGGCTCTCTAGAGATAGCCAAACCCTTGCTGTTATGGATTAATGACGGACTGATGGCAATATTTTTTCTACTAATTGGTCTTGAAGTTAAAAGAGAATTACTCGAAGGTCATTTATCCTCCTTATCTCAAGTCTCACTACCTGCAATAGCTGCTTTCGGGGGTATGGCTGTACCGGCATTAATTTATGTCTGGTTCAATATTGGAGATGAACAAGGTATGCGGGGTTGGGCAATCCCTACAGCTACTGATATAGCATTTGCTTTAGGCATTCTTTCATTGTTAGGTAATCGTATACCTGTTTCTTTAAAAATATTTCTAATGGCACTGGCAATTATTGATGATTTAGGTGCAATCGTAGTTATAGCTCTTTTTTATACTGTTGAACTGTCAACTCACTCAATAATTGTCGCAGCACTGGCAATAACGTTATTAATTATTTTAAATAGAGCAGGTGTTATTAAAAAAGCGGCTTATGTAATAGTTGGCATTGTTTTATGGGTCAGTGTACTGAAATCAGGTGTGCATGCTACATTAGCAGGTGTTGTGCTGGCATTTTGTATTCCATTAAGAGCAAAAGATGAAAAAGGCAATGATTTCTCTCCCTCAAAAGATATTGAGCATGATTTACATTATTGGGTGGCGTTTTTTATACTGCCCCTGTTCGCATTCGTAAATGCAGGTGTAGATTTACGTCAAATTTCAATAGACCAAATGTGGGGCCCGGTTCCTATGGGAATAATGTTAGGTTTGTTTTTGGGTAAACAGCTAGGCGTGTTTGGATTTAGCTGGTTAGCTATAAAACTGAAATTGGCCCGACTACCTGAAAATTCTAGCTGGATTAAATTATATGGAATATCCGTTTTAACCGGTATTGGATTTACCATGAGTTTATTTGTTGATTCTCTGGCTTTTAAGGATGGCGCCCTGTATCAACAAGCAGATAAACTAGCAGTTCTAATTGCTTCATTTTCCGCAGGAATACTTGGTTATCTCATTTTACGTATGACTAAAAGGGTAAAAGAGTAATGTTGTGAATAGAGCAATAATTAAAAAGAGTATTATCTCGTGTATATTATTTTTGATTATATTTCTTTCATATTCAAACGTGTTAGATAACGTAGCAGAAAATTATACAGAGGCAGGTATTGAACGGTCCCTGATAACATTCGCTATTTCAAGAAGTTTAAATGGAGTGATATCAGTAGCTCAGGGTACAGAGGTTGCGCTTTCGCCCGCGGGAGTAGGTTTAACTTTTACACCAGGACAAATTCTTGATCCAGTTAATGATTTAATAGAAAGATTTTCATGGGTTGTTATGGTGAGTGGCGCGTCTTTAGGGATTCAACGATTATTTCTTGAAATTACCTCATCTATATTTGTAAGTGCTGTTCTGTCTATTTTAGGCATATTGTGTATTTTGAATATGTGGGGTATTTTTGATAAGTTTAATATTAAATTTATACCGGTCTCAATTATAAACAAAAGTTTTGTATTACTTGTTTTCATAAGGTTCTCAGTTCCCGTTATTGCCCTGATAAACGAAGGTTTATTTTTAAGTTATCTACAACCTCAGTTCAATGAGGCGCAGAGCCAGTTGGAAAATGCATCTGTTCAGATTAGAGAAATTAATGAGTCATCACGTAAGAATATTGGTGTAGATAGTGAAGGTTTATTGAATCAGGTTGGGCGCTGGATGGAGCAGACTAAACAGAGTCTTGATATTGAGCAACAAATGAATTCATTAAAGCAGGCTGCATCAGATATGAGTCATCAGGTGGTAAATTTGATTGTTGTTTTTGTTGTGCAGACGATTATTTTTCCTTTGTTGTTTTTGTGGTTGATGATACAGGGGGCAAAAGGGGTTATTAGGCATATTACTGTTTAATTTTTAGGGTTCTGTTGGGTATTTGTGGTTTTTGTCTGTTAGAGTTTTTGCAAGCTCTTATCTTTATGGGAATGTGAATTCTGTGGTGTCGCCTTTTTGTGATTAGCTTGCTCTAGTCTTCATGGGAACTAGGTTTCTGTGGTGTCGCCGCGCTGGCGAGTTACTTTTCTTACAACAGCGTAAGAAAAGTAACCAAAAGAACGCCGTCCTTTATTCGCTTGTTCTCATTAAAAAAGCTAATGAGAATTCCCAAAAATTGTAATAAAGTCTTCTAGTAGTATATTAACCTGTTAGTCATTTACTCTATTACCGGGTCGTTCTGATGCGCCATCCAGGCTTAACAGAACTCAAAATCACATCCCTGTGATTTTGCCCCTACTTGTATACAATTTTTGGCAAGCTCCAGAGGAAAGGTAAATCAAAACCGATACAAGACTAGAGCATCAAAAGAAAATCAATCTATCTTGTTATTTCTGAGAAATCAGGAATCGAGTGACTGTGCATACGCAATAATAAATCCAGTATGCATTAACAAACAGCCCATACATTGTGTTTGTGTTTTTATTATTTTGATTAATTTCTCCACATTATTCAAGTTGATGAATAAATCATCTTTATTAGATCTATTCTGGGTATCTTGACTTAAAGTCCTTTGTTGCATGTAGGGTTTGTTTAAAATTGTTGTGTAAAATACGAAATAAACCACCCATTTTTTATTTTGATATTTCAGGTTGATTGGGTTTTGATTTACCTTCCCTCTGGAGCTTGCCTAAAATTGTATACCTGTAGGGATAAAATCACAGGGATGTGATTTTAAGTCACGATAAGTCTGGACGGCTTACCGGGACGACCCGGCAACAGAACAATAAACTATCAGGTTAAAAACGCGATTAAATATTTTCAGTACAATTTTCGGGTATTCTCATTAGCTTTTTAATGAGAACAAGCGACTAAAGGGCGGCATTTCTTTGGTTACTTTCTTTTTGCTGTAGAAAAGAAAGTAACTCGCCAGCGCGGCGACACCACAGAAACCTAGTTCCCATGAAGACTAGAGCAAGCTAATAACCAAAAGGCGACACCACAGAATTCTAATTCCCATAAAGATAAGAGCTTGTAAGGTGACAATCAGTTGAAACTAATTATTAAAATATCCAACACATGTATTATAGTTATCAGATAAAAATCAAAGCCCACTATGCCTGATCTGTCTCTGACTAGACTTAATCTTCCTGGCATCTGAGTCACCACCCAGAACATCCAGAAACTTAGGCCTGCCTTTAATGCCAGATACCTCAAAATCACTCAATAAAGCACTGCTCACCAGATCTGTATCAAACTCAAGTGTTTGAATCATTCCGTTATATAAGAGTGAATATAAACGCTCAAGTGAAATTTTATGGGTTTGATTCGAAGTGCTGAATATCCAGTCACTCAAATTAAGAAAATTGTAAAATGCGTTTTCAGAAAGTATTAACTCTTTAGTGTTCTTAAAACGACCAGAGTTAACAATCAAATCCCAGTATCTGGCAAATCTGCTTAAACGTTGCATATCATTAAAACTGATTAATTTATTGCTAACGATATTAAAAGGTGGAAGAGGATTGAAACGCATATCATACTCCTGAGTATGACGAATTATAGGTGTGCCTTTTAATCGTTTTAAGATTCCAACCTGGATTTCATGTGGGTTATAACTGTATAACTGGTTAAGTCCCTTAGCAAAACTATCAATGCTTTCACCGGGTAGGCCTATTATTAAATCGGCATGGATATGCGCATGAGAGTGCTCTCTAATCCAGCTTAAGTTATCTTTTACTTTTTGTGTGTTCTGTTTACGACTTATAATTGTCTGTACTTCAGGATTAAGGCTCTGAATACCAATTTCAAACTGTAGGCTGCCTTGAGGAAATTTTGCAATCGTTGATTTCAGTTTTTCAGGTAAATGATCAGGAATTAGCTCAAAGTGTAAAAAGAGGTTTTCACTATTAACTGCATCCATCTTATTCAGGAAAAAATCCATGATGCGTATGCTGGTGTCTACTTTTAAATTAAAGGTTCTATCAACAAATTTAAAATGTCGTACACCACGTTTATATAACGTGTCCATTTCATTAAGGAAAACATCTAAATCAAATGGGTAAACGGTTTTATCGAGTGAGGAGAGGCAAAACTCACACTTAAACGGGCAACCCCTGGACGCTTCAACATAAATGACTCGATTGGCGACGTCTTCATCATTGTAGTACGCGTATGGGAGCTGGATTTCAGATAACTCTACAGCTTGAGGATGAATTATTTTATTTACAGGTTTCCTGTTTTGATTAAGGTTACTGCATAATTCTTTAAACGCCAGGTCTGCCTGTCCGGTAATCACAAAATCAACCCAGCTAACCAGCTCCTGCTTTTCAAACTCATAACTGACTTCTGGGCCACCGAGTACAATTGTTGTTTCTGGAGAGATAGTTTTAAGCAATTTGACTAATTCAAGTGTTTCTGTGGCATTCCAGATATAAACCCCAATACCAATAATTTCGGGTTTATCCTGTAAAAGTGACTCGGCAATATCGATAATACGGCCATTGATATTGAACTCTATGAGTTTTGTAACGGCTTGTAAATCACCCATATTTGCATATATATAGCGTAAGCCCATAGAAGCATGGATATAACGGGCATTTAAGGTGGTTAAGGTGATTTGTGGCACTTAGAGTGAATCCTGCATTGATGTGTGGCTCTATCGAGACAATCCTATTATAAACTATTCTTGTTTATTGTGTCTTCTCATGTACCATTAAGGCCTAAATTCGTTGTAACTTGTCTAAAGAATTGCTTGATTATGAAAGGTATTACCATAGACGGACAATCCTCCGTTATACAGGTCAAATTTGCTGTTGTTTACGCACCTAAACGCTCGCGCGGCCGTTTTTCCGAAAACTGTGTCTTTATATGTGAGTCAGAGTTAGACGCCATAGAAGAAGCTAATATTGAGAAGCATTTATTTGCAGCTAAAGTTATAGGGCCTTCGAAATCGTCAGAAGGACAACGTATCTATTATCTTGATACCTGGATCGACACCAGTATTAATGATTAGATTTATATCACCTGGCGAAATTTTATCTAAATCTGAATTAAATTTATAAATTATTATGCATAACCCTTTTACTTCTTTGTCCGATTTTCGAACGCAGTTTAACCTGGGATTATGCCAGTTATTAGATAAGAAAGAGTTAGGCACCTTTATTCTTTGTCTGGCTAATGCTAGTAACGATTCTGAATTATTCACACAACTTAGAGGACAGTTAGAATATCAATATCTAGAGCTGCTTGAGCAATATAAATCTGCATTACTAAATGGTGAGCAGATAAATGCGGTGGATGAAGATTTACTGGTTTTTTTAAAATTAAATGCATTAGGATTTCATAATGTAAAACTCACTGAAAAGCGTGACGAATCCGTATGGTTATGTCAGTTTAATCAGCTTAGATCTTTCAGGCCGAGTCGTATGACTAAATTTGCCCACAATGGCAAAATGTTAACGCCTTATATTGAGTCACATTTTAATTTTAATAAACCATTTATGGCGAAAGAGTGTTTCTGGTCGGGTCTGTACAATAATAAACAGATTGATTTATTTTATAATAAATACCCGTTTGCAAATATTCATGGTTTAATCGTTCCACAGCGTGACAAGTGTTTACCTCAGTTTTTATTGAAAGATATGCATTCTTATATTTGCAAATTCACAAATGACTTATCTGAAAATTTACCGGGTATTGCAGTGGGTTATAATAGTTATGGTGCGTATGCTTCAGTTAATCATTTGCATTTTCAAATGGTTATTGATGAAAAGGGTTTACCTGTTAGCCACTCAAGCTGGCGACATAATGGGGGCAATACTGAGTATCCGCTTAATGTGATTGTATGTGAAAGTGCTGAAGATAGCTGGAAGATAATAGATGACCTGCATAATCAAAAGCAGGCCTTTAATTTATTATATATGCCAGAAAAAATATATATCATTCCTCGTGCTGTGCAAGGTAGTGTTGATGTTGCTGACTGGAGTAGTGGTTTTACCTGGTATGAAATGTGTGGGGCGATGTTACTGTCTAATTACCGGGATTATACAAGTTTGCAAGATAGTGAAATAACAGAATACCTTAAAAGCTATAAGCTATAATGTTATTGGTATTTTTATTAAATACACATATGATGTTTAAGGAACTCAAAAATATGCGTCGGGTCTTTTAAACTCGCTTCTTGATAATATCCGCAACTCGAAATGAGTTTGCATAAATTGTCCAGGTGTATGGAACGCTGCCACCAGTCGGCATGAAACTGCCATCGGTTACATACAGGTTATCAACATCATGCACCTTACAATCTTTATCTAAAACAGATGTTTTTATATCATTTCCAAATCGACAACCACCAGCGACCAGATTCGCTGGAGGTGAGCCACTGACACTGGAGCGTATGTTTTTTGCACCCATTTGTTGCAGAATATTTTCAGCTTTAGCCGATAGATATTCACCTACTTTCAAATCATGTTCATGATAGCCTAATCTAACCTTGGCAACAGCTGATCCCCATTTGTCCCGGATGTTGTTATCAAGGCTGACAAAACAGTTATCTGTGGGTAACCAGTCATTGAATACTTCAAAACGTAAATCCTGAGACTCTGTAAACACGGTTTTCAAATCGCGTTTAAGATTATGTCCCCAGTTCAAGTTGTCGTTATCATTCCATTTAACAGACATGGCTTTTGAAATAGGGTTCGGGTGACGTAATAAAAAGTCAATCACGCCACCCTTAGCATCTCCGCCAAATTTTTTATCATTAAAATAATACCAGTCCTGTACACCGCGGTTTACAAATGGGCCACGTGTTTTCATTGCGCTAGCGGTAAGTTTATCCATCTCGCTATAGTGAAATTCACCAGTGCCCGTGCCGCCAGCAGAAAACAGCAGATTTTTGCCAAGTTGAGAGTAGTTGTTACCTAAGCCGTTGGGGTGTTTTGGTCCGTCAGATGCAAACAAAAGCCGTGAGGTTTCTATTGCATGACAGGCCACAACAAATATTTTAGCTGATACAGATTGAGCCTTACCATCAGCATCATAATAAAGTGCTTCTACAATCTGACCTTTAGAATTGCTTTTAAGTTTGTAAACTTTGCTACTGCTTCTTATTTCACAATTACCGGTTAAAACTGCACCATCTAATAGTGCTGCACGTGAACTGCCTTTAGCGCCTGAATGGCAGCCATAACTGCCACAATAACCCGAGTATTCACAACTATTTCGACCATTAGATGGTTTTGATAATATCGCCCTGGGGGTTGGCAATGACGTTATATTTAGTTCGTCACAGGCTTTATCAATTGTATTTACAACAGGGTGTTCACTAGTGGGAGGGAAAGGAAAATCTTTTGTTGAGCGTGGTTCCTGATGCTTATGTGGAATAACTTTTCCTGAGATACCCACTTCTGTTTCAACTTTAGTAAAATAGGGTTCCATATCTTCGTAGCTAATTGGCCAGTCAGCGACATTGGCGCCTTTAATTGGCCCAAATTCCGATAGTAAACGAAAATCTTTTGGTTTTATTCTATAAAAATATCCGCTCATAAAATTAGATGCACCGCCGACCACATTACCATTCCAGAAATCCCAGCCAGATTCAGAAGTTGGTTCACTGAGCCAGTTTCCACTGCTGGTTTCTTCTTCAAGTACGTGTTGTTCATCTTCCAGTTTTGGTGTGTAAGTGCTGCGTCTGCAACAGGCCATTTCATCTTTGGTGAAATCTTCTTCAGTTAACCAGGGGCCTTTTTCTAATACCAGTACAGATTTCCCCTGCCTGGACAATTCAGATATAACCGGTCCTGCACCAGCGCCACTGCCAACAACACACACGTCATAGTCTTTACTCATGCTTTTGTTCTCCGACGTGTATTTACATTTGACTCTGTTCCAAGTTTGAAATAAACCTGTTCAGTTGTGGGGGTGGGGAAACCAGGAATGTGTTCTAGCCATAACCATCCTTTAGACTCTTTGTTCCCTCCATAGACTGGGTCGCTCAATAAAGCTTCTAACAAATATCCCATCATTAAAGATAACCAGCGGCTTCCTGCACGACTACTCTCAATTTGTCTAAGTACTTTTTCTTTATTGTCTGAACTCAGTTTGATAAATGAATCTTTATGGTTTTTGACTGATAAGTCATTTAACCAGCCTACACCCTGAATAATAAAGTCTTTTTCTTCTGCATCAGTGTCAGGTGCATCTAACATGTTACGTAAAAAACGCAAAGCGTAAATATCTCTAGCGCCGGGGGAGTTATCATCAGCTGGAAATAAATGTTCCTGAACTTCTGCAAGACTTAACCAGGGATCAGACAGATTTTTATAAACTTTTTCTGTATCCTGGCCCAGTGTTAATTTTTCGGCATTAGTTAGTAATGGCCAGCCTGTACTTGTTACAGCAAGAATTTGTATAAATTGTCTGCGATTGATTAATGGTGTTTTCATGTGTTTATTTTTTATGTTCTAGAGGTTTAACTTCAGGAGATTTATTTTTTATATTCCAGCGTTCAAAAAAGGCCAGAAAGGATTCACGAGTATAGTTTCCGTCTTTTAAAAATTCTGCGGTATCCTGAGACCATAACACACTGCCATTAAATTCAGATACATACATGTGGGGGTAACCTAATGGTTTCGGAAAAGGCTCTAAAAATTTTGCATTGTCGTTTTCATCACTAACATTGATTTTTAGCATAACAAAAGTTTCATGCAGTTTTTGTTTTATATCCGGGTTGTTATCAAAGAAATCATCCATTTTATGACACCATTTACACCAGTCACCCCCGAGTTCTATTAGAATTCGGCGCTTGCTACTGGTTGCGAGTTTAACCGCAGCTGCCCCATCTTTAAATGCATCCTGCTTCACATTGTACTGGGTGCTATAAATGGGTAATGACTGGATGAGGGGGTTAGTGCTTGCTAAAACAGCAGGCAGATTAAACGGCAAAATTAAAATCAATAATGCCGGTATCTTTGATAGTGCCATGTTCTTTAATAATCTTAAGCTCGTATTTTTCATGGTCTTATTGTACTATTTTTATATTGTAAAATATTACAAATATAGAACACCGTTTCTGTAAATGGTTTCATTTAAAGAGTGTGTTTTTATTCCTATAAATATAAAGGTTATATAATATGGCTGCAAAGTTAATGATACTTCCCAGTAAAGACAGCAGTAAAATTCGCCTGCTCAAGCTGCCCGAGGATTATCAAGACCAGGAAGTCTACAGGGCCGCTACAGGGGCAATTGGTAGAGTTGAAGATAATTTGCCGGGTTATGAGTGGGAAGATTTAATGGAAGAATTAGAAGATATGGGTTTTGAAGAGGTATCTTTTCTATTAGGCCCTGAAGTTTAAAGCCTGTTTATTAGTGATTGAATTCTATATTTTGTTAAGGAGTTATTGGGGTTTTAGGCTTAATAAGTGCTTATAACCTCAACCTCCATACCTACTTTTAATTCTCCTGTTCCGTCAGCAAGCAAATTTTGCCCAAAACATATTTTATTCTCGCGCATACGATAAGCCGCCAGTGTTTTAAGTATTTCGGCTGTCTTTTCCGCTGTATCAGGGTTTATACTGGGTATCACGCATCGACTACAGGGCTTAACCAGGTTAAACACGATGCCACCGATACGTATCTGCTTCCAGTTATCCTCTGCAAATGCCTGATTACCCGTTACAACCAAATTTGGCCGGAAACGTTTCATTTCTACAGCACTATTCAGGCGACTGTTTAAATCATCAAGTGAAGCCTGGCTAATGAGTAAATAGGGGAAAGCGTCACTAAAAGCAGTGATGTCGCCCTTGCGGGCATAATCCAGATCAACCTGACGTATTTCATCTGCCGGAAAATAGACCAGTCGAGCAGGTGTTTTCAAAAAAGTAGAAAACCATTCTGCCACTGAATTACCCATATCATATGCTCTACAGGTGTCTTCCCAGACCGTCGCTTTTATAAGCTTTTGTGGGTCAGGGGTCATAATGTTCAGCGATTGCATACCTTCAGCTGATACCGTTAGTTGAGCGTTATTCAGGCTGCTTTTGATTAAACACATACGAGGGTGTTTGCGTTGAGTTAACATCAACCCCGCCTCATCAATAAGCATCCATCTACGGTCCATATCTAAACCGAAAGGTCCGATTAAAGACTTTGTCAGGCTAATTTGAGCTGTCGATTTTATAGGGTATATGGCAAGTTCAGACAAGGTGATCATGAGTTTTTGCAAATATCCAGTAGTGACTGTAAGTGTTTTGCACCCAGCTCACGTGCCAGTTTAATATTTGTCTCTGGAATTTGTGTTGTGTCAGGGTGACTCTCGATGGCTCGCTGCATGCTCCGTTCGCGAATAATATGTAAAGTGGGGAAGGGAGAGCGATTTGTATAGTTAGACGCATCATCGAACTCGACTCCATTAAAACAGTATAACGGATGGAAATGGGCGAGCTGGTATACGGAGTCATATCCCAGGTCATCTAGTAACTGATTGGCATAGTCAATGAGTTCAAGAAAATCATCAAAGTCTGTAACAGCATGGCTAAACATGAGTAAGGTCGTTTCTGTGTCTGAATGGTTATCCAGAAATTGAAACTCTTCAGCAAGACTATGCAGGTTTGATTCAAGACCTATAGCACTAGAAACGCTATAACGTATTGTATCCTGAGTAAATTCCCGTTTAGCAAAGGGGCAGAAGTTTAGACCAATAATGGTTGATGTTAACCAGTAGCGGGTTTCTTCTATTATTTGGTTTGCTTGAGTCAATTTGATAAATCTTTAAGTAAGAGGTTTAAGTAAAAATTAGGTCTTATTTATGGATTTAAATTATACACTCGATTTGTCAGGAGAACTTATTTCTCTTAATTGAGGGTATTAGGCTGCCCGAGTTAAAGCAGCCATGCCTGATACCTATTGGTACAGGCCTATGGCATGAGTATTATAAAGTATCAACTTACCTTAGAGTACTCAAAATTTTGCTCAAAATTAGATTTCCAGGCTTTAAAATCAGAACGTATATCTCTACGTTCCCGTAATACCAGAACAATATGATACTGACCTCGGGTTGACGGTAAGCGCCAACGCACATTTCCGGTTAAATTATAACTTCTCTCACTGCTGTCCAGTTTTACAACAATATCCAGAACAGAGTCAATTTCTATGGGGTGATCAACTTCAAGCCTGATACTGCGTGGCGACATTTCAATGGCTGTTGTTGCCATGGTTTTACCAAGTAAAGAAGGGTTTTCAGAAGAAAATAGTATTTTTACATTTGTGCCTACAGCCGATACAAAATGATCATCTGAACTTTTTTTGAATAGACGTTGAGCTAGTTTTTTCATAAGTTTCCTGCTTAATAAGTAATTGTTAATATTTTTTAAATTCTTATAAAGAGGTTTATCATTTTTAATCCACAAATAAAGTCATTTGCGAGTTGCCTTATTCAAGCACATGGCAATTTAATATCAAGGTAAGAAACACCCATTGCATTAATATTGTGAATCAAGTCACGCATAATAGGCTGCATAATATAATCATATAACTGTTAAATGATTGTTAAACAGTTAAAATCAACAATAAGATATTTTTAGCAAGAATGGATAAGTGCAGTTTTTTATGTTGAATAGTGTAAAACGCTTTGTTTTAGTGTCATGTGTAACGCTTTTAATAATGAGTTGCGCTACAAGTCCCCCCAGAAATATGAATAACAGTTGTTCGATTTTTGAAGAAAAAGGTGGTTGGTATGATGATGTGAGTGACAGTTTTAAGCGCTGGGGTGTACCAATACATGTTCAGCTGGCCATTATTCATCAGGAATCGCGCTTTACACATGATGCACAGACCGAAATGCAGTATTTTATGTGGATAATACCCACAGGCAGAAAATCTTCCGCTTATGGATATGCTCAGGTAAAAGATGAAACCTGGGACTGGTATATAAAATCTACGGGTAATAACGGGGCGGATAGAGATGATTTTGCCGATGCGGTTGATTTTATTGGCTGGTATGGGAAATATTCATATGACACCTTAAAAATCTCTAAATGGGATGCCTATAATCAATATCTTGCGTATCATGAAGGTCATGGTGGTTTTAAAAGAAAAACATATAATCAGAAACCCTGGTTAATGAAGGTCGCAGCCAAGGTTAAAAAGAATGCCAGCAAGTATGCCGCACAACTTAAAACTTGTGAAGCTGAATTACAGTCGGGCTGGTGGTTCTGGTAAGCAGGGGTTTAAAACACCCGTTTATAAAAATAGTTATAACTTTGCATCAGCAGCATCTTTTTAAATGATAATAATAAGAGTTTTGTTTTTATGTATAAACCTTCAATAAATTATATAGTCACCTGTGTTTTCATGCTCTTCTCTGTTTATTCATCGGTTGCCTTTTCCTACGATGAAATCTTATTTGAAAAAAACATTAATGAATTAAATGAAGTTAAGTCATTATTAGCTAAGAAAAAGTATAAAAGTGAAGATCTTACAAACTGGACAATACTGGCTATTAATCTCAGAAGTACAGCGGAACTATGCGTATCAGAGAAAGAAGAAATTCTTGCAGCTCTCAAAGAATCGATAAGTGGACTAGGGGAGGTAACTGAGGGTGAAGATATAAGCATTACATCAGTTAGAGACCTGCTCAGTGAGGATAAAAATCGAGTTGAAAATGAATTGGCCGAATGTAATGTTCAGTTATTGTCGATTGATGAAACTGAAGAATTACTGGATATTGCAAAAAGCTCTGATCTAGAACGTGTGTATTTTTCTAAACAACAGAATCTAGTTGAATTACTGGTTGATTTTGTTAATAACCCGGCTGAATTGTTTAGTGATTCAACTGAATTTATTATAGATCGATCTGGTATTCAGAGTATAAAATTATTCGAATGGTTTACTGGCCTGGCAATTATTATAGTGGTATTAGTATTTTCATTGCGTTTAAGAAAATTTTTAAACAAGCAGTCTGCAGCTACAGACTGGAATAACGATTTAGACAGATTAATACTGCATTCGACTATTACTGTATGTGCTCGTTATCTTCCTTATGTACTGTTTTTCATATCTAGTTATCTTTTTTTAAGTTATATAACGTTAAATATAGAGCATGATCTTTTTATTACGCAGTTCTCTCTTGCTGTTAGCATTTATTTCGTTTTTATAATAGTAACAAATTTATTTCTTTCACCTTTGCCTCCAGCTAAACCTATAATCGAAAATATGGGGAATATTCTGGTAAAGCTTTCTCAACGATTAAAAGTTTTGTTTCTTATTGCCCTGATGGGGTATCTGGCATTTTATACTGTCTTCTCAAATAGTATGTCAGAAACTAATTTACATTTACTGAGATATGTCTTTTCTCTATTTTTAGTGATTAATTTAGTGTGGACAATAAGGGTTTTAATAGATCCTAAAAAACTTCCTAAATTAAGTTGGGTGGCTCGCGGAGTGAACCTGGTTTTACTGCTAACTCTTATATCTGAGTGGTTAGGTTATATCAATTTGTCACTTGCTGTCAGGGGAGGGGTATTAATAACCTTTGTGTTATTGATTTTGTTTTTTGGGATAACAACTATATTTAAGCTTGTTTTTAATTCACTTGATAAAGGCTCAAATAAACTATCTCGTCACATTCGCACTAAATTAGGTGTTGAAGGTGAAAATGTTATTCCGGGGCTGATCTGGATTCGACTGCTTTTTTCAGTCCTCTTATGGGGTGCCTTCCTGCTGTTGCTGGTAAATATATGGGATTATAATGGCGGCCTGTTAACGCAGTTAAAAAATTATATTATTAATGGATTTACATTGGGAGATTACAGAGTTGTTCCAAGTAAGGTTTTGTGGGCAGTGTTTGTTTTTTCTGGCTTACTGGTAATATCCGGCTGGATAAAATGCCAGCTTGAAAAACACTGGCTCGCTATGATCAATCTTGATTCAGGTGCACGAGATGCGGTAGTTACTATTGCTGGTTATGTTATGTTTTTATCATCAATATTAATAGGCTTGTCTGTTGCCGGTTTTAACTTTGGCAATATTGCTATTGTTGCGGGTGCATTATCAGTAGGTATTGGTTTTGGTTTACAGAATATTGTAAACAATTTTGTTTCGGGTTTGATTTTGTTATTTGAGCGGCCCATTCGTAAGGGAGACTGGGTTGAGGTAGGTACAACCGCGGGTTATGTGCAAAATATACAGATACGCTCAACTCTAATAAGAACATTTGATAATTCGGATGTGATTGTGCCTAACTCAGAACTGATCTCAAACCAGGTTACCAACTGGATGTTATCAAGTAAGAGAGGTCGAGCGATCATTCCTGTGGGTGTTGCGTATGGCAGTGATATAGAGCAGGTTAAAGAAATATTATTAAAAATAGCTGATGAAAATGAAAACTTAATTCATGGTGTCAGTCAGTGGGCCCCAAAAGTTTTGTTCAGGGCCTTTGGTGCAAGCTCACTTGATTTTGAATTAAGGGTTTTCTTAAAAGAAGTAAGTGGACGTTTAGGCGTAATTAGTGATATAAATTTTGCCATTGATAAGGCATTCAGGGAAGCGAATGTGGAAATTCCATTTCCACAAAGTGATGTGCATATTAGAACTTTGCCAGATAAAGATGAGTGAACCTGTTTAAATAACTTTATTGTTAAGTAAATAGGCAGATTTTTATTTGTTAAGGTATAGATAAATGAGAAAACTTATATTTTAACAAATAGCTTTTTCAAGCAGTTCAATCCAGTGTTTTACGGGTTTATCTGATTTAGTTGATAGATGCATCTGACAACCAATATTTGCAGTTGCAATGATATCGGGTCTGCTTTTTTGTAAATTAGTTATTTTGTTTATCAGTAATTTTTTTGATAACACAGGCTGTAATACTGAATAAGTGCCTGCAGAGCCACAACAAAGATGTGAATCTTCAACCTGTGTTAACTTGTAACCTGCTTTCGTTAATAATTCTTCTACAATACCATTTAGTTGTAAGCCGTGTTGTAGTGTGCAGGGGCTATGAAAAGATACAGTTTTATTAAGTTCAGGTGCTTCAGGTATCTGTGAAATTTCACTGTATAGTATTTCGCTCACATCTCTGGCTAATGAGCTTACTCTTTTAGCCTTAGCTGCATAATGCTCATCATTTTCGAGTATATGTGCATAATCTTTTACCATTACACCACAACCACTGGCTGTAATAACAATTGCTTCAATACCATTGTTAATATGTTGCCACCAGTTATCTATATTATGTTTTATGGTTTTAATGGCTTCTTCTGAGGCAGCGAGGTGCTGGCTAACAGCACCGCAACATTTGACTTCTTTTTGTTGAACGAGTTCTATGCCCAGCTTATTTAAAACATTGGCTGTTGAAACATTAGTTTGTGCGTTAGTTGTTTGTTGCACACAGCCGTCAAGTATTAACATTTTTCTTTTTTGCTTAATTGTCGGCCATTCACCGGCAATTTCTATTTCAGGTATCTTGTTCTTTAATACGTCGGGTAAAACAGGTTTAAAAAAAGTACCTACATTTAATAAAAACTTAAACCTTTCCGGATAAGGAATTATTTTACGTAATGCAAAACGGGTAAAGCGTTCAGTGAAACTTCTAGATGTCTGTTTTTCTACCAGTTCACGTCCAATATCAATTAGCCGACCGTACTGAACACCTGAAGGGCATGTGGTTTCACAAGCCCGACAGGTTAAACAACGGTCTAAATGTGTTCGGGTTTTTTGAGTGGCTTTTTGGCCTTCCAGTACCTGTTTGATTAAGTATATTCTACCTCGAGGGCTATCCAGTTCATCACCAAGTAGTTGATAGGTTGGGCAGGTAGCAGTGCAAAAGCCGCAATGTACACAGCTGCGCAAAATATCATTAGCCTGTTGACCCTTAGGTGTTTCTAATAAACTTTGTAGAAGATTGGTTTGCATAGTTAAAAGTCTTTATACATAACGCCGGGGTTCAGTATGTTTTCCGGGTCAAAAGCATTCTTTAACTTTTTATGTATGTTTAATAGGCCGCTGCTGAGAGGATGGAAAACTGGAGTATCCAATGTACTATTTCTAAATAAAACGGCATGACCACCCACGGCATCTAATTTTTCTCGTATTTCTGCAGATGATGAATCTGTTTTTAACCAGCGTAGTGCTGCTCCCCATTCATAAAGTGTATCGCCTGGAATATCAAGAGGAAGATTATTTGACGATAGTGATAATCGCCACAATGCTTTATCTGTATTAAAAAAGTTATGTGTCTGTTCTTTTATCTGTTGCCAGAATAGTGGGCTAGTTTCTATGACTTCTCCGCCAATTATTTTTCTGGCAGAGTTAACTGATGAGTCGTTACCGCTTAAACGAATGAATAATTGTGAACCGTCATAACAACTGGCAGTAACAGGAAGTGACTGTTTAACCCACTGATGCATATTATAAATGGCCAGGTTAATATCACATTGATGAGTTAGTGTAATTTCAGTTTCAGGTTTAGGCAGCACTTTCAAAGACACATCAAGTATGACCCCGAGTGTGCCCATAGCGCCACACATTAAACGTGAGGCATCATAACCAGCAACATTTTTCATTACCTGGCCACCAAACTTTAAATCTTCAGCTTTGCCGTTAATTATTCTTGAGCCTAAAACAAAGTCACGTGCAGCTCCGCTATATGCTCGAGCCGGGCCAGATAAATTGCAGGCTATGGTTCCACCTATAGTTGCCTGATCTGTAAAGTGGGGCGGTTCAAAAGGTAATATCTGATTGCTTTCATCAAGTGTTTTTTCAAGTTCAGAGAGCAGTGTTCCGCCTCGAACTGTAACTACCAGCTCTGTTGGTTCGTAACTAATAATCCCTTTATGCTCAGATACATCTAATGAACTGGCATCAACTTTACGGCCATAAAACTGTTTGCTGTTTCCGCCACATATTTTCAGTGTACTTTTGTTTTTATAAGCATCCAGTATTTGTGTCTGAATTTCCTGACTATTGTCTTTAGACATAAATTAAAACCGTTCCAGCTCGGGATGAGGTAACTTACCATGATGCACATGCATTGCACCGAATTCAGCACAGCGATGTAATGTGGGCACAGCTTTACCCGGATTGAGTAAACCTTTCTCATCAAAGGCTTTTTTAATTGCATGAAACTGAGTTAGCTCAAGCGCACCAAACTGCACACACATTTGATTAATTTTTTCCAGTCCTACGCCATGTTCGCCGGTGATGCTACCACCTACTTCAACACACAGTTCAAGTATTTTTCCGCCAAATTCCTCAGTACGTTCTAACTCGCCGGGTTTGTTGGCATCGTATAAAATTAATGGATGTAAATTGCCATCACCCGCATGAAATACATTAGCAACAGGCAACTCATATTCAGCTGATAATTTAGCCATAGTTTGTAAAACCTGAGGTAAGTGTTTGCGTGGAATAGTGCCATCCATGCAGTAGTAATCAGGTGAAATTCTTCCGACAGCTGGAAAAGCCGCTTTACGACCTTTCCAGAAAGTTTCACGTTCAGCTTCATCCTGAGCAATACGCACTTCTGTTGCGCCACTTTCTTGAAGAATATGTTGAACACGTTTTATATTTTCTGCAACTTCAGCCTGGCTTCCATCCAGTTCACATAATAAAATGGCAGCAGCATCTGTCGGGTAACCCGCGTGTACAAAATCTTCTGCGGCCTGTATGGCTAATTTATCCATCATTTCCAGACCAGCTGGAATGATGCCCGCTGAAATGATATCGCCTACCGCTTTGCCGGCTTTAATTAAATCATCAAACGCGGCGAGAATAACCTGTGCTGATTCAGGCTTAGGTAATAGTTTAACAGTCACTTCAACAATCACCCCTAGCATGCCTTCAGAGCCGGTCATTAAGGCAAGCAGGTCATATCCTGGTGAATCAAGGCCACTACCACCGATAGTGAGTAACTCACCTTCAATAGTGATAATTTTTATTTGCTGAATATTATGTATGGTTAAACCATATTTAAGACAGTGTACACCGCCGGAGTTTTCTGCGACATTGCCTCCTATTGTGCAGGCAATTTGTGAAGAAGGGTCAGGGGCATAATATAAATCATACCTGGCAACGGCTTCTGAAATTGCCAGATTTCGCACTCCCGGTTGTACTCGCGCAACGCGTTGTACCGGGTCAATATCTATAATTTCCTTAAACTTTGCCAGGCTCAGTAAGATACCGTCTGATAAAGGCAGTGCTCCGCCGGATAAACCCGTACCAGCGCCTCTGGCAACGACAGGCACATCAAGTTCATTACATACTTTTAAGATCGCCTGAACCTGCTCAATTTCGTTCGGTAATACAACGGCTAATGGCAGGTTCCGATAAGCAGATAAACCGTCACACTCATATGGGTGCAGGTCTTCTTTCTGGTGTAAAACCGAAGCAGAGGGCAGAATATTTTCTAGTCTGCTTATTAATTGTGATTTATCAATAGGTGAGGTCATAGGCGGGAGGTAATAATAAAAAGCCGTCATCACCAGTATCAGTTATGGTGGCTTAAATATAAATTAAATTTAGTCCTCAAATTCTGCGTTATGATAAATGTTCTGTACATCATCACAATCGTTTAATGCATTAATAAAGTTATCAAATATTTCAATATCTTCACCTGTTATCATACAGGCGCTTTGAGGCAGATAGGTGATTTCGTCCATTTCAAAATCAATATCGTTAAAAGCCTCGTTTAAAGCGGTTCTTACCTTGTTAAATTCAGTATGTGGGGCGAGTATTGTAATCATACCGTCTTCATTCTCAATATCGGTCACATCAACGTCTTTTTCCATAAGTGCATCAAGTATGGCTTCTTCATCATCATGTTTAAAAGCAAAAAGAGCCTGATGATCAAACATATGACTAACGGTGCCCGGAGTACCTATTTTGGCGCTATTTTTGACAAAACACTGGCGAACATCGGTAAAAGTACGATTATTGTTATCGGTTAGGCAATCAACGATAACCATGCAACCACCAGGGCCATAACCTTCGTACTGGGCGAGTACAAAATCTTCACCAGCACCACCATCTGCTTTTTTAAGTGCATTATCTATAACATGCGCAGGAACCTGTTCTTTTTTAGCTTTTTCTATTAAGCGGCGTAGTGCCAGGTTGCTGTCGACATCTGATCCGCCGTTTTTGGCGCAGACATAAATCTCTTTACCATATCGAGAATATAATTTGGCTTTCGCACCCTGCGTCTTGGCCATAGATGCTTTACGATTTTCAAAACTTCTGCCCATCTGAGTATGATCTCTATTGAGTATTAATAATTGGCACTAATTTTAACGGTATAAAGCAAGAGATGCTAGACCGGATATAGGTGTTTAATCTGTAATCAGCTTAATTGAGGATTCAGCCGTGTGTTTATCAATATTAATTAGAAGTTCACAATATTCATTTTGTGTATCTACAGGGGTAGGGTCATCTGAGCAACTACAACCTGCGATAATACCGCTATAAAAAATACCCGACTTTATAATAATGTTATCAGGTGTTTCTTCTGTTCTATTAATAATAGCGCTGATTTTTTCATTACTCACATAACTGCTTAGAGACAGGCCTTGCTGTAATGGTAACTCTTGATGGTCAAACTGAGCGATTTCTTGTTTGAATATATGGCTAAATTCAGTATCAAAACCATTTGATTGCCATGCTTTTAATGTCCTGGGAAAAGAAATCATAAGCAAATATTTAACCTGACTGGTTCGTCAACAGGTACCATGCGCAAACTGGACTGGCTTTCATCTGAACTGTTTCGAGCATCATTCTGCGACTCTACCAGGGCGCTTCTTCGGCCATTCATATAATTTCTGGCATGCTGAATATCCAAAGCATGAGATGATAATGTTGTTTGCATTACACCACCGTAACGTTTGCTTATAGACAGTCGTTGCCGTGTGCCAGGCAATAAGTCCCATGATATGGAGTCGGAATAGATAAGTATCTGTTGCATCGCATTTATTAATTCTGATTCATGAAAACGATCTAATTAGTAGATTTTATATCTAATTCATATAATGTAATTAATCATAACCTGTTTTATAGATAATATTAAATAATGATTTTACAAAGCACGTTTAAACCCGCCTTTGGTCTGAGCAATTCCCATGCTCAAACGTTATTGCCAACCTTTATACGTAATAAACTAAAGTTTTCGGGGCTTGAAGAAGTTCTGGAGTTAGATGATGGTGACTTCCTTGATTTGATGTGGACAGAAAAACCTCAAAATAAGAAACCTATTGTCATTGTTTTTCACGGACTTGAAGGTTCAATAGACTCACCCTATGCCAGAGGTATTATGTTAGCGATAAAAAATCACGGCTGGACCGGGTTATTAATGCACTTTAGAGGCTGTTCAGGACAGAATAATCGTCTACCCCGTTCCTATCATAGTGGTGAAACAGACGACGCTAAAATTTTAATAAAATGCTTGCAGGAAAAATTTCCTGATTCTTCATTAGCCGCAGTCGGTTTCTCATTAGGTGGCAATATGTTATTAAAATTACAGGCAGAATTAGGTGAACTGTCACCCTTTAAAGCAATTGTAAGTGTATGTGCACCGCTGTTACTAAATGCCTGTGCGGATAAACTTAATAAAGGCTTCTCAAAAGTATATCAACGCCACCTGATAGGTAATTTAAAACGTAAATTAATTATAAAAGCCAGACAACATGATTATGAAAAACTCATTAATTTGAATTCAGATAAAATTAACAGCTTAAGTAGTTTCTGGCAGTTTGATGATTTGGTAACAGCGCCATTACATGGCTTTAGCGGGGTGAACGATTATTATGCAAGATCGAGTGCCAGACAATATCTTAAAAAAATTAAAAAACCCAGTTTGATATTACTGGCGCTTGATGACCCGTTTATGACACAAGATATAATACCCGAAGAAGTAGAGCTTTCATCAAGTACTCATTTAGAATTAAGTCAGCATGGAGGCCATGTTGGTTTTATCTCCGGAACAATTTTGAATCCTGAATTCTGGTTAGAAGAGCGCATACCAGAATACCTGTCAGAGTTTATTGAGTAATTATTCGACATCTGCGTTAACTAATATCAAAGAGCCAATCGAATGGAATGCAACTTCGATAGATTGTTAAATACTTACATCTGTCTAAGCTTACGGTAATAATGAAAACTTTAAGTTAAAGGAATAACAGTTAGTCAGTAGAATTAGTTTAATTTGTATCAGTTTTATTAAAATTAACTAGAGTTATGCTTATTGTTCAGACGCTTTTTTCAATGCATAATCTTCTTCAACTGATTCAGTCTGAATTTTAGTTTGATGTTTTTTACCTCTTGATTACACATGTCATTGCTTTTTTTTGCTCAAAAAAAAGCTGGCACACATGTGCCAGCTTTTTAGTAACTACGCTTTGTTTAAAGTGTAATTATTTTGCAGGAGCCGGTGCAGCAGGGGCTGGAGCCGCAGGCGCGTAACCGTATGGTGCTGGAGCATAACCATAAGGCGCTGGAGCATAACCATTGTTGTAACCGTTGTAGCCATTGTAACCACCGTTGTATCCATTTTGGCCGTTATAACGGTTCTGGAACTGGTTGTTGCCATTGCCATAACCCTGGCCATTGCCACGACCATTAGCATTCATGTTGAAGCCGAAGTTGCCATCGCCCATCATGTCGCCCATACCATTACCGTAACCATTGTTGTTCCAGTTACTATTGCCATTGTTATAACCGTTGTTATAACCATTGTTATTGAAAGGACCCCACCATGCATTAGCAGTTGATGATGCAAGAGCAAGTGTAGCTGCAACAGCGATAATGTTTAATGTTTTCATATTTCTTTCCTCATTTAATTAACAGATTTTTTTCATGCGCTTAGGTCTTTCTAGACCATGAATAAATAATATTAGTAAAATCGAATATATACAAGTACTAACATATACCGTCTATCAGCTTTTGCTTATAAAGATTTTTTTGATTGATATAAATCATGATTTGAGAGGGCTAATTAGCTGTTAGTGCAGGTAGTTAAGTGCAGTTATTAAAGTCTTCATGTAAGCTATAAGTCTTTATTTGGGCCTATACATTTAATAAATAGAATAAATATGAATTCTGACTCGAATTTTGAAATATCTGGCTTATCCCCCTCAATAATAAAAGCAGTAAATGAAAAAGGTTATACGTCAGCCTCACCAATACAGTTAAAAGCGATACCTGTTGTGCTGCAAGGTAAAGACCTGATGGCGGCTGCGCAAACGGGTACGGGGAAAACAGCCGCTTTTACCTTGCCTGTATTAGAAATTCTCAACAAAGGTAAAGCAGCCACTTCAAATCAGGCGAGAGCGCTTATACTGACACCCACGCGTGAACTGGCTGATCAGGTAGGTGAAAACGTTAAGGTTTATGGCAAATATACGTCACTACGTTCTACGGTAGTTTATGGTGGGGTGAAAATTAATCCTCAAATGATGAAATTACGTAAAGGGGTTGATGTATTAATTGCAACTCCCGGGCGATTACTCGACCTCTATCATCAAAATGCCGTGAAATTTGAGCAGCTTGAAATACTGGTATTAGATGAAGCAGATAAGATGCTGGAGTTAGGTTTTATCGATGATATTAGTAAGATACTTGATTTATTACCTAAACAACGTCAAAACCTTTTGTTTTCAGCTACTTACTCCGATGAAATTCGCCGATTTGCAAAAAAGTTGTTAAATAAAGCTGTTGAAGTGTCTGTGGCACCACAAAACACAAACATAAAGAAAATTAATCAATGGATGTGTCCGGTAGATAAAAAGAAAAAACCTGCGTTACTGGCTTATTTAATAAAACAGCATAACTGGCAACAGGTACTGGTTTTCAGTAAAACAAAAAATGCTGCTGATAAGCTGACTCGCTATCTTCAGGATCAAGGCATCAAAAGCTTATCGATTCATGGTAATAAGAGTCAGGGTGCGCGCAGTAAAGCATTAGCAGATTTCAAACAGCAAACCGTACAGGTTCTGGTGGCGACAGATATTGCCTCCCGGGGTTTAGATATTAACCAGTTACCTCAGGTGGTGAACTTTGATTTACCAACAGTGGCGAGAGATTATATTCATCGAATAGGGCGTACTGGCAGAGCAGGGGCAGTGGGCCAGGCCGTTTCATTAGTGAGTGCAGATGAGTTTGATCAATTAACCGATATAGAGCATTTGATAAAAAAACTCTTACCCCGTAAATTAATAGATGGTTTTGAACCCAGGCATGATGTACCTGTATCGAGCTTGTGGCGTAAAGATAAAAAACCGAAGAAACCTAAAAAACAGAAAGTGCGCAAAGATGAAGTTAAATCAGAAACTGTATCTGACAGGCATAATAAACAAAATAGAAACAGCCAGAGTAGAGATAGCCAAAATAAAAACAGTCAGGGTAAAAAAAGCACCGGCCCTAAAAGTTTAAGTGATAACAATAAAAATAGATTTTCAAAAAATAAAAAATCAACACTTGCCGATGATGGTTCAAGGCCACCAAAGAGAAAGTTAAAACTCAAAAAAAAGAAATCGCGATAATTATTTAAACGAATAATTATCGAAAATATTAGACTTAGGGTTTAATCTTTTTCTGGGCATATTCTAACGCTTCAATGCATTTTGTAAAAAATTGACTCTCTTTAAAATGAGTTAATGTTTTTTATCCTTATCGCGAGCAAGTATAGAGCGGGATGCCTTATTTATTTTGTTTTATCGCAAACAAAAAAGTATTACATTGACCTTATATTAAAATTTCCTGCTTTTTTAGTGGGCAGTATTTTCCAGCTTCGCTTAGGCCCAGCATGTCATATATAGCATCAAATGCCATATCCTCATTCGGGAATATGTGTTGTTCGCCAATAATATTATTTAAGCCAGTAGCACGAAGTACCTGTAGAATTTGCCGTTTTAGACCGCTGAAAACGACGGTGACATTGTTCTCTGCCAGTCTTTCTACCAGATGATGAAGCACTTCTTCACCGGAGGCGTCGATCTGATTTATTGCATCACCTACGACTAATAAGTATTTGGCGCTCGGGTGATCAGCGACTGCTTTTAACATTGCATCTTCAAAGTACGATACATTGGCAAAATATAACGAACCATCAAAACGTACGGCTATTATATTATCATCGATGGGTAAATCTTTATGCACACTTAAATCGCGAAGCGTGCCATCTTTATAACGACCAAGTAAAGCAACGCGAGGCTGCATGGTACGGTATAAATATAAACCAACCGCCAATGCAGCACCGATCATAATGCCTTGGTCAAGCTGCGGTGCAGAAATAATAGTTGCCAGAAAAGTGACAATGGCAGCAACACCATCATGTTTGCTGGATAACCAGATGTGTTTAACCGCTTTAATATTAATTAAACCAAGCACCGCCATAATAACAACAGCCGCCAGAGTGGCTTTAGGTAGATGGTAAAGTAAAGGTGTTAAAAACAATAAGGTAAGTAAAACAATCGTTGCCGTGACCACTGAAGAAAAACCGGTTTTGGCACCTGCGTTCAGGTTTACTGCTGAGCGTGAGAATGAACCGGATGCGGGATATGACTGGAAAAAACTACCCGCGATATTAGCTAGGCCTTGTCCTATTAGCTCCTGATTAGGGTTCACCCGGTCCCTGGTTCTTGCGGCCATAGCTTTTGCAATAGATATCGCTTCCATAAAACCCACCAGTGATATAATGATCGCACCTAATAACAGACTAGAAAAAGCGTCATAACTGAATGCGGGCATCTGGAAGCCGGGTAAACCTTCGGGAATTGTGCCGACAACTTTACCGCCCATACCTTCGAAGTTTATCAGGTAACTGACAATAGTGGTGCCGACAACAGCAACCAGTACGCCGGGGTATTTAGGCAGATAACGTTTCATACCAATTAATATGGCAAAGGTTGTTATACCCATCATTAAAGTAGCTATATGCGTCTGCTGCAGGTTCTGTACTACACCCCAGATACGGACTGTTAGAAAGTGGTCACTTGCACCACCCGGCATATCAACACCGAAAACTTTTGATATTTGAGTTAGCCCTATAAATAAGGCGGCAGCATTGGTAAATCCAACGATAACCGGGTGGGATAAAAAGTTAACGATGGCACCCAGCCTAAACAGACCAAGAAAAAATTGAAAAATACCAACTAACAGGGTTAAAAACATGGCTGTAGGTATAAACAGGGCCATAAACTCTTCCTGAGTATAACCAGGAGCGAGCATTGAGATAACAACCGGCGTCAAAATGGTTGCTGTCATGGTAGAAACAACAGCAACTGGACCAGTGCCAAGCTGTCGGGATGAGCCCCATAAAGCGGCGACAAAAACCGGTACAAAAGCAATGTATAAACCATAAACCTCGGGTAAACCGGCTAGAGTGGCATAGGCCATTGATTGTGGAATTAGTACGAGTGCGACAGTTAGTCCGGCAATTAAGTCAGCGCGGAATATTAGAGGGTCTTTTAGCTCATGTATCCAGTTTAAAAATGGAAAAATTTTTTTAAGCATCAAGTCCTCAGGTAATATGTGGTAATTTGATTTCAGTGCCTGAATCATACCCTAAAATGAGTCATCTTTAAAATACACTTATTCTTAAGTTGTCTTTTTCCCTGTGCCAGCGCCAGCATGACTGAGCGCCCTGTATAAGTATGCCCCCTAAATATCTGGAGGGTGGTTCTAATGATAGCCAGTCCTGTTTGCCAGAAACAACATTTCGCCCTGTTTGAGTAATGGTTAAGGTCCGTTTAGGCCAGGGTTTTTGTAAGTCTGCTTTTGAAATATCAAAAACAGGTGCTGAAACCTGTATCATTGATTCTAGAATAAACCAGTACATGCCATCTCCCAGCCAGGGCAGAGGTTCATATTCCAGCATGAGTTTTTTAAATAACATAGCTGCAGTCATGCTGTGTTGATTGAGAATTTCAAGAGTCAGGTGTTCAGTAAGGCTCAAACCATTAAATCGAGAAGGGAGTTCCTGGAGGTGCCGTTGTAACGCGCCATGCATTTCAGGTAAGTATTGAATCTCTTTAGAATTGATAATGTTTAACAAATTTTCGGGTGAGTCCCTGCCAAGAGCTTGCCATAACTGTTTAGCGAGCTCTAATTGCTGTTGATTAACGGCTTTTCTCTGAGACCATAACATTCGAATTGCTTCAACAGGTAACTGGCCAAGGCCAATAAAACGAACAGAACCCGGAAAATGATTAATTGAAATAAGTTCTAATTTATCCGGCGATCCAAATTCCGCAAAATAGGCAAGCAACCTGGCTAAAATTAACTGATCAAAGCTGTCATGTTCAAACCATAATACAATACGTTTATATGTTTCAGCTGCCTTCGTTAACTTAAAGTGAGATCTTTCATAACGTTGCTTTGTTTCTTCAGCACTCATATTTAATATATGAGCAAAGGAATCATGTAAGAATTTGATGCGCTTCGTTAAAAAGTCATCATCGTGAATAATCGGGCCCTGGCTATATGGGTCTGTGTATTCGAGAAAGTCGCCGATAAAACCCGCATCAGGTAATGTGTTTTGTAAATCTGTACCGCAACGGATATGTAGAGTTGCGCAATCAGCATCCGGTTTTATAAGATTTGTGTCTATTGCTTTAACGGCATGTGTCATATTCAGGATATGTGTTTTAAGTTTTGCCCAGCTGGCTAAACCGAACTCGCGCGCAATAACCAGTTGAGCATCACTCAACTTCATAGTATCAGCAGGAGGCGAATTATCTTTAAAATCAGGATGAGAGTTTATAAAACGTAAACGGGCAGCAGAGTCTTGAGTATGAATGCTTTTTAATAACTCTTTAGCACGTTTTTTCTGTTGCTGAAGATTAATACGAAACGGGTTGTCAGATGGAGTAGTCGGTTTATGCATTACAATTACCTTTTCTAATATCTGTGTCCGCCGATCAGATGGAAAAGGAAATCATATAAATTATGTATTAGCAGAGCACCGAAAATAGTTTTCAGTGCTTTGTATCCTGGGCGCAGCCCTTTCTGCGGACACAGTGGCGTTGATCAAGCCAATAAAGATTGTGGCCTGAGTTGTTGAATATGTCAAATAAAAGGTTATTATTTGATAATTATTCAGAGTGTTAGTGTAAAAGGGGAAAGTGATGAATGAACATGAAAAAATAAATTACCTCGAATTTCCATCAGCTGATATACAAAAAACAAAAAAATTCTTTACACAGGTATTTGCATGGGAGTTTGAAGATTTTGGGCCACAGTATTCGGCGTTTTCTGCTCAGGGTATTGACGGTGGTTTTTATAAAGCCGATTTGTTTTCCAGCACAAGTAATGGAGCTGCCCTAATCGTTTTTTATAGTGACAGTCTCGAAGACACCTTAGATAAAATTAAAGCAGCTGGGGGAACGATTTTAAAGGATATATTTACGTTTCCAGGAGGACGAAGATTCCATTTCTCTGAGCCCAGTGGAAATGAGTTTGCAGTATGGTCTGATAAGGGTTAACTTTGAATAAAACTGGAAGCAGGTCATTATTTGATATTAGTTAGTCTGTAACCAGAGTTGCTGATATATTAGTATCAATGCTATGAGGGCGGACGCTGGAAATATTCATAAAGCACAGCTTGCATCTAACAGGCAGTCTTATTTTTAAAATTTGATATTAGATTTTATAGCTGCAAAAAAGATAAGTGAAGAATGTGCAGGTAGTAAATTTATTGATAAGGGAAGTATATGCAGGATTTATATAAAACACCCCAGGCGAATCTCGATGAAAATGAAGAGAATAAAACATATGATTTCGAGCTCTACAAAATAACGGGTATTGGCCTGGCCACATTTGTTGGTTCAACTTTGACAGGAGGTTTTTTAATTTCTCAGAACTATAAAAGATTAGGCAATGTGAGAATGGCTAACAAAACCTTAACATATACTGTGTTAGCAACTATTTTTTTATTTTTAATAGCCTATTTCATACCAGAAAATATGAATGTTCCTAATATTGTTTTTACCATTATTCAGGTTACTGTATTGGTGCAAATTGCAAAAAAACTACAGCAGAAAGAGTTAAGCAATCATGTGGCACATGGTGGGGCATTAGCATCTAACTGGAAAGCATTTGGTATATCGTTATTAGTGATAATAGTGCTGTTAGCAGTTCTTATTCCTGTGATTATGCTTACCGTAGAGTGAATGATGATGTTATCTTAACTCTCTCGTTCATGCTGGCACTGCCAGCAAATTTCAAATGATGCACTGTTTTTTTCATGGCACTGGCTGCAAAACCAGTCGTGCATATTATCAGTATTGTTTATCGACCTTATTATTTCGCTGGCTTTTTCATAGTCTTTATCATCTGTAACCCAAAGCTCTAACCAGGTGTCAAAAGGAGATAAATCACCGGCACCACCTGCCACATATTCATTCTTTAATGTGACGTTTATACCTGCGTTTTGTACAATATTCTGTACATTACTAACAATAAACCGGTTCTCGTGAGTATAGATAAGTTTCATTAGCGGTTGTTTATGCCGGATCCCCATATTTTAGCAACGGCCCTGTCTTCACCTAAAATACCAATTAGTAAACTCAATAAACCTGTTCCGCCAAATACTATGACAGGAATTATATAAATGATGTCTTCTCCCTGTCCTAAACTATATACAAGAGAAGCTAATCCGGTGAAAAATATCCCCATTACGATTAAAACAACACGATGAGATTTTTTATATAAATAATCACCTGTATCAGATTCAAATAGTTTCAGTATTGGAGAGAAAATACCTCGAAATAATAATTTCATTTAATTGATTGTCAGTGTTCTATCTTTTTTATGTATAACTTAGTTGTACCCATGGAACTTCGCATTCACCGAGACTGGTAGCAATATAAGCCGAATTATCGGTAATAGTGATCGAGAAATCCATTGTTCGCTCTACAAATTCTGCCAGTTTTAAAATATCCTGCCACTCGAATCGATAAAATTCTGCATCCAGTTGATTGAATTTTGATGCGTCCTGATTCCACCATACATCTGATTTTGTATTAAAGCTGTATACCTTGACTGTTTGTGCATGGCGAGATGATTTTTTTACTCTATCTACTGTGGGTTCACCAATGTCTATCCATAGCGATATTTGTTCATCAAGTGTTCTGGCCCAGATATCTGGCTCTTCAACATTACTAAGGCCCTTGCTGAAGGTTAGTAATTCCTCTGCATTTATACAATAAGCTAATACACGAACCATCATACGTTCAGTAGTTTCAGATGGATGTTGTGCAATAGTTAATGTTAATGTGTCGTAGTAATCCCTGCTTAAGTCAGTTAGAGATATTCTAAATTTAAAAATTGTTGGTTTTATGGCCACAAAAATAACCTTAATAATGAATAGAGTCTGTTTAAGGTCTATTGTACCTTAGAATGAGCTAATTTTTATGGCTTTATATTCATTTCAGTTACAGATTATATATTGTGATCCTATAGGCTATTTATAAGTAGTGAAAGGCAACTAATGTTTTGTGCTATCGTTTTTAATAATAAAAAAATACATTAAAAATTAGAAAATGACTAACTGTTGTACTTAATGATTATTAAATTAATTAGTAATCATGTAAGAAAATATGCAGCAGCATAAGCAGAATTTAAAAACTTACATGTTTTATATCTTAAGGTGATCCTGGTTTTTAATTTTATTTAATAGAACTAATGGTAAAGTTATAATTAGCAGCCCTGTCCATTGCCATAAAGGCGTATCAATAAAAACCAGACCACTCTGCGTATCTAAATGAGATAATATGCTGCCGATAAATGTTACTAAACCCAATAAACAAGTTATTAATGTTATAGCCAGTGTGGTTATAGTGGTTACTTTATTAGCTGCCAGGTTTATGAGAAAGGCTAAAAAAAGATAAGGCGTAATAGCCCAGACAATAAACGCAATATTTGCAGCTGTATATGAATTTCCCATTAGGTAAATACAGAATAAAAGTGTGCTTACAGCTGAAAATAAAGTGATTTGTTTTGCGTAAGTTTTTAATTTTTTAAACATATTATTTCTATTCTTATAATATTCAGTTACATTTAGAATTGTTTAACAAACAGCCGTTTTCATCACTCGCGCTCTCAATCTGAATAGTTGAATGTTCAATATCAAACTTGTCATGTAGGTAACGTTGTATTTCTTCAAGAAACGGATTGTTGATTGATTTATCAATAGTTACCAGATGAACGGTTAGTGCAACTTCGGTTGTACTTAATGCCCAGACGTGTAAGTCATGGATAGAGGTGACATTATTCAGAGTGTTAAGATAGTTCTCTATACCTGTAATATCAATGCCTTGAGGTACCGC
This sequence comes from Gammaproteobacteria bacterium, assembly GCA_026195255.1. Lineage (GTDB taxonomy): Bacteria > Pseudomonadota > Gammaproteobacteria > SZUA-229 > SZUA-229 > SZUA-229. The sequence continues at coordinate 42,274 of JAPHSS010000034.1, forward strand.
GTCAATTGAAAGGTTTATAGACTCTTTTAGCAATGACCATGTGCTAATTAAAATAACGACCACGATTAACAGGCTGATAACCGGATCTAACCATAACCATCCTGTAAAAAGAATCGCTATACCGGCCAAAACAACGCCAAATGATATTCCTGCATCTGCTGCCATATGCAAATAAGCGGCTCTGATATTCAGGTCGTGTTTTTGACCTTTAATAAATAACAATGCAGTGGCGGTATTAATAACAACTCCTATTGCGGCCACGATAATTACGGTTGGGGCATCAACAGCCTGGGGTTTAAAGAGGCGTTGAAGTGTTTCAAATGTGATACCACCCAGTGCAACCAGTAATAAAACAGCACTGATTAGTGACGCTAATATAGTCACCCTTCGAAACCCATAAGTTCTATAACTTGTTGGGTGTTTTGTTGCCAGCCGATTAGCTCCCCATGCAAGTAACAGACTCATGACATCACTTAAATTGTGTCCGGCATCAGCTATAAGCGCCATTGAGTCAGCGCTGATGCCATAAATAACTTCCACTACTACAAATATGATATTGAGAGTCACACCGATAGCGAATGAGCGGTTATAGTTCGTTACATCATGGCAGTGATTGTGTGGCATATATAGTTATGAAATTAGTTAATATTTATGTTTGAGTATAAAGTGTCTGTATATAAAAAGGCACGGAGAGATTAAAATTTATGTTTATAGTCTTATAGGTCATTTTTTAATCGTACGATGTTATAAATCGCATCCCCATTAGTTTTATCATGTTAATTATTCAGGTTCTGTATTCTCGAATGATCTCAACAACTTGTACTGTGTATGATTTATACCAGGTCGATTTACCCAGGTCTTGAGCTGTAAGGTGTTCTGGGTCCTGTTTCCATTTTTTTATCTGTTTAAGGTCATGCCAGTATGAAATGGCTATTTCAAGGTTGCCCTCTGTTGTTGAAATAAAATCGCAACAGCCGTACTTATCAATGGCTAATTGCCTCATTCTTTTAGCCATGTGGGCATAATTACTATCTAGTTTACCTGTTTTCGCTTTAAAGATAACCGCGTACATTCGACTGTCCTTTATGTATTGTCCTGTTCTATCAGTGCATTTTTTGCTGTTATCCATTGAGACATATATTTAGTGCTTTTCATCAAATGGTGTTTGAGCATAGCACCAGTGAAATTGTTTAAACGATATTGATCAAGGTTAGTTTCAGTATCTGTAATTTTATCAATTAATATAGGCCCTAATTTTTTACTGTCATAGCGTGATTTTATAAGATCAAAAGCATTGTTTTTTGAATTTGACCAGGCTGTTTCATCATTATATAAGCTGACTGCAGCATCTACAAATTCTGCTAGTTCATCCTTAATGATACCGGGCCAGCTCTCATCTTTAAACATACCTTCAGAACCTGTCGTCGTAGTGACACTCGGCGTTTGCATTATCATAGCGTCAATTAATTTACCCTTAATACCTGCCCCAAATCTAATAGGCGCTAAACAAACTCTGTAATCCTGCATGATCTTATAAACATCTTCAGCCCAGCCTTTGATTATGAATCCCGAATCTGCATTGTTCAATGCAGTTGCCTTAGGCGGAGGGTAAGAGCCATATATATGTAATTCAGCTTCTGGTAGCTGTTTTTTAATTAAGGGCCAGATTGTCTGTAAATATAAAACCACATCCCAGTTAGGTGCATGTCGAAAGTTACCTATCGTCATAAAATGTTTTCGTTCTGAATATGATCTGGTTTTTGAGGGTAACTTGTCTATATCTATCATAAAAGGTAGATAATGTAACAAATTAGCATCTACCTTAAATGTATTAATTAGTAGCTCCATTTCATAACTGGAAATAATAAGTGAAATATCACAACGTAAAATAGCCGCAATTTCACGCTTGGCTAAATCATCGAAAAGATCTTTTTGTGTCATTTCGCGATTAGCTTTAAGGGCCTTATGACGAGCATTACGTAAACATTGTAAATCTTCGGTATCGAGTATCTTAAGTGCATTGGGGCAATGTTTATCAACTCGCCAGCCAAATTGTTCCTCCATCATAAAACGGTCAAATAAAACAATATCAGGTTTATATTCTGATATGTAAGTATCAAAACTATCACAATTAAGGTTAATGCCTTTACTTGAAATACCTTCACTGGATAAATCGATCATGTGATCTGTTGGTTGTGATGGGCTTGAGAATTCAACCAGCCAGTTCTGTTGTTTGAATAACCGTAAAATAGATAACATATGTCTGCCAGCAGCAGATGAATTTGGCTCGGGCCATACATAACCGATTACTAAAATTTTTTTCATTTAATTAACTGCTCAATACCATCTAAATTATGAAAAATGTAAAAATTATTTACACTCTTCACCGATTAACATCCATGATACAGAAGCAACATTCATGGAATCATATGCTTTTCTTTCTGCAGATTCAGCGGTTGTCGGCAGATCTTTAATAAATTTTGAAATTAAAGATGTATAACCATTAAATCCCATTTTTTCTAAACAGCTGTTTTTGATGTCGTTGTCTTTCCATTGAAGCAGTGTTGCATCATATAAACCACCGAGATACCAGGCCCGATGTGTTTTATCCATGGTGTATAAGTCTTTTAATTTTAAAGACCACGCTGGAGACGATGCTGTAATTAAAAAACAAAGTAAAATTGCTCTTAACATAATGTAATTCCTCAATGTTTTAATTGAAAATTTTGATAACGTAAAAAGTTTGTTTCTTAGTTGTTTTTATCGGTCCGAATTTCTGGCCAGATAGCTTCAGTTTCGTCATTGTATAGAACTCCAAAATTAATCTGTTTTAACTTTTCATAGCGAAACTGTAATTCTAACCAGGAGTTATTGAATGTGATTGACTGAAAATCACCGTAGTCTTCAATTTCGGGCAACTCACCTGGTATCTGTGTTAGTTTTGTTATGATCTCAACTTGTGATATTCCCCAGGGAGAGAACTCAGGAAATGAAGCGTTAATATTACTGGTTTCAATCCAGCTCAACTTAAAATCATTTTCTTTTTCAAACTTCAGGGTTGTTTCCAGGGTATTGAAAAGTACGTAGGTATCACCATGTTCGTCAGAAAATTTCTTATTGGGTTGTCCCTGGCTGTTTATGACTTCCTGTTCAGTCTGGCCAAAAAGAAAGTTATGTATTCCATTACCTGTTATTATCTTCATTATTAGACTCGTATGTATATTGAATGAACTGTCAGTGTGTCACTTGACAGGGTTACGCTTTATATAACTTAGGCAGCTGCCTCTATAGTGGCGATACAATTCGGGGTAATAACATCTGTCACTAGCAGGGTTTCAGAATCGGCAACTGAAATTCTACATTAATATGATTGTCTTTGCTGATATAGTTACGTATTTTATAGATCATTTCCTGTGTCATATCTACACCGATTATATGAGCAGGTTCAAGACTTTATTTACATCAGAAAAGTAGTTAAAACCCTGCCACTTCTCAGTTCCAGTATAATTCCAGTCGTTTGTGTTATGTCATTGATCGTCTATTACCTCATCCAGAACCATGTTGATCTATGCTGTATGTACTATAGTCAGGAATTAATTGCATGATCTGAACCAGTTGTTTGGTTATATTGCTCACGAATCGCCTCACATACTTTATCGTTGTTTATTAATCTCATTCTTATTCCCTGTTAAAAGGCGAGATCAGTTACACTTCTATAGATTGAGGTATTTATGAAATGAGGTAAAAATTTGAAATAGAAATATTGCGTCTGTAGTGTTTGTGTTAAATGAAATATTTTTTTTCATTGATTGTCAAACCAATCTTATAAAGTGTCTCAAGAATTATACATAAAATTATGTCATTAAGAATTGTAATATATGATTAACTGATCATTACGAGACGTTTATTATAAAATATTACGTATCATTCAGTATGTCAGAGATACGAGATTTAAGCTCAGCTAAGCATGTTTCTTCGAACCAGGGATTTTTGCTAAGCCAGATATTATTGCGCGGACTTGGATGAGGCAGTGGCATAACCGATGGCCAGTAGTCCTGCCATGCCTTTACTGTATCGGTAAGGTTTAACTGGGTTTTACCTAAATGCGAGTCTTGTGCATATTTACCAACTAATAAAGTAAGTTCTATGTTTTTTAAATGAGATAGAAGCTGTTTTCGCCATGCAGGTTCGCACTCAGCTCTGGGTGGGAGGTCGCCGGACTTGCCGCTTTCAGGGTAACAAAATCCCATGGGTATTATTGCAATTTTATGAGGGTTATAAAAGTCTTTGCGAGTAATGCCGAGCCAGTCCCGTAAACGATCACCACTGGCATCATCAAACGGAATACCTGATTCATGAACTTTTCTGCCTGGAGCCTGACCCGCAATTAATATTCTGGCTTTGGGGTTGGCCTGTAAAACAGGTCGAACACCTGCATCAAGATAAGGGGCGCAAATTGTGCAGTTGCGTACATCATTTAATAATGTTTTAAAAGAAGAGATATTTCAACTCCCAAATTTATCTTCATCTTCGTCTTTATTTTCAGGACAAACCCACGAAGTTAACTTGTTTATTTCATTTTTTCTTAGCTTGCTGAGTACAGTGTTATCAATTACCATTTGCCACCGCCCATCTAGCTGATAGGGTTCTTTATTAATAATCAGGTCAAAGTCTATACTTGTTATCCATACTTTCTGTTGAATACTTAATTTATCTTTGCTGAACCCGGTGATAAATGCAGATGGTAAAACTGTGCTATTACCTCTACTACTGCTGGAATTTGCTTTGTCGCTAATGATTTGTGTTTTACTGTATGAGCAATCTTTATAAATAATGCTGCTGTCTGAGTTTATAGCCAGAAGAGTTGCTTTTAAGTCGTATCCTTTGAGTCTTGATTCATTATAGTAATGCCAGACGCCAAAATATTCTGATTTAGAGCTGGGGACTTTTATTGGTTTTCTGTCTTCACAAGCAGTCAAAAATATTATTGAAATAAACAACGGGTATTTAAACATTGTTATCCTTAAATTTAATAATATAGTAAAGTTAGAAGGTTAGAGTTTAAGCCTGTTAAGTGACTGGCCATATTGGTAAATCTTTTGACTTATCATATTCAGGAAAGACAGTTATATTTTCAATAAGATCATTGACTACCCAAAATGAAATTTCTTTCTCAGGGTATACATAGTCTTTTACGCTTTCACTTAAATCTTCATCAAGAATAATAGAAGAGTGTTTGTCAATAATAGAGTTAATATTTTTACCAACGAGTTTTAAACCTTCTAACTCTGCTTGCCTGGATGTTGTGTTTATTGTGGATAGTCGATAATTGTTATCAGAATCGAAATTGAGTGTTAAACCTGAATCGAGATATAACCATGATTCAGATATAGTTCCATCCGGCCACTCATCACTGTTTGTAGATTCAGGTTGCCCAAGCAGCTCAAAAATACTCTGCTTTGAACTACCAAGTATAATATTATCAATTCCAATCAGTGGTTTTAATATCATGAAAATAAAATTATTTAGATTCACTGATGAATTTAATTTCATCAATAAATTTTATAAAGTCTCTCGCTATATCATTACTATGTGACGACTCATTTGAAATTAAATCATATACCGTATTTATTCGGTTAAAAATTACAGTTAACTGTTTTTGAATCTCCAGGTTTTGAGCCTCGGTGACTTTGGGTAGAGTATTAATTTCAAACGGATATTCTGTTTGCCCCGTATTCTGCATATGATGTAAAAAATCTATGCCATTAATGACATTAATTCCTGTGCCCTTAAATATAAAGGTTTCTCTTAGTGGTTGAATTAATGTGTTTATCTTGAGTTCAGGGGCGGTGCGATATAAGGCTGTTTCAATATCCAGTCCAATAACGATACCAAAATTGTGCCCTTGTTGTATTCTATTTATCATGCTCGTGGCAGCTTTAACCTGAGCATTTATCATGGAAACATCTGATGAGGGCTGTTGTGTCTGTTCTTCCTTATCTTTAATAAAGCCGGAAGCCTTACGTAGAGTATTCTTGAAATTTATCATTTATCACCAATTTGAAGCAGGGTAGAGCTGACTTACGTATTTGACGTAGAAAGCGTATAGCGAGTGGATTAACCAATTATTTACAGATTTATAGTCTTGCCGATGTGTAGAGTTTAACGTGCTTGATATAAAAAATCACCAGATAGTATATTAATAAGCCCTAATATCTTTAGATATTGTGCGCTGGTAGTAATTATTGTCGGTTGATTAAAATAAATACATAATTAATAGTATTAATAAGCCGCCTAAGACATACCTTTTTCAGGGCCTACTCGAAAATATCTCCTGTGGGCAAGGTTTCTTAATACTTCCTCATGTTCATTTCAGAGCAGTGATAACAGCTTGTTTCTATTTTCGGGTAATAAAAACCAACAGCGAACACAGGTTTGTAATGTTCGTCTATGTTTTATACTGGATTTTAGGCGATTAATTAAGTAACCACATAATCTACTGGGCATTCATAATATGCTCGAATTGCTGTGTAGTGGGACACGGCCAGTAATTCAGTTGTTTATACAGATCCTGTCATATTAGAAGGGGAACAAAAAATCGGCTGGAAAATTCTACAGCATCAGTTAATGAGAAAATCTCTCTACCATTCACATCATCAGAAAGCCACTTTTTTGCTACTTCTGTATCTTTGAGAAATATCATGTCCATACATAAACTATCGGCACAACTCGCACCTGAATCGGCCGCGCCCCAGATAATGCCAAAATGAAGGTTAAGTACTTCCTCTGGGTTTTGAATTGTCTCTCCTGACATCTGTATATGTACAGGTTCGCCCGTTACTCTGCATTGTGAATTGATTTCTGTGGTTTCGTCAAACATGGGTGCCACCGCTAATGCATCAAGCGCACACATGGCATGAACTTTAAAGCCGTTAACGTAAACAATATGTTCGCGCTCACTCATGGTAAAAGGGTAGGCGCCAGTAGGTTCTGCGTTTTCGGAGAAGGTGACCATGTCATTTTCACTCAGCACTCTCATCGCTTGCGGAACATTGTCGACCCAGTTCGCCATTTCATCTTTATTAAGAATACGTCCGTAAGTCACAAATGAGCGTAACATCTGCTGGTGTAGTTCCTTATGCTGTGCACTGCACTTATCCTGGCGCTCTTTTAGAGGTAGAATCATATTTAAGCGTTTTAATGCAACTTCGAGTTTGTTATTCATATTTTGTTTGTTTCTAGAATGTTATGTATAAATCGTGATGCCTGTAGCTGCCAGATTCAGGTTTAAAATAATATACTTCATTATTAGGTATAATTACAATCTGATTCCATATAATCTGTATTTACTTTGATTTAAGCCAGGTCAAAGCGAATCATTAAGAGTGACCCGTTATGAAACTTTTCTGGATATTATTGATAGTGGCCTTATTATTTGTTATTGGTTCTGCGGGCATGATGAAATATTTTGATGACAAGCATGGAGTTAAGAAAAAAGAGGTGGAAAAACCGTAGTTTAGGTATTTATTATTCTGCTTATAAGTATCTCTAGTTTTTTGAAATTGTATTAATATCAATTTTTCTTTTCACGGAAATAACTTTAATTTTGCATTACCTTTCTAGCCCTCAATTTTCTCAGTGAAAAATAAATCATATATGGTTTATTAGTTTATAGGTATAATTTTTATATGAGATCAGTATTATGTAGTGAAGTGATATCCTTCATGATTTCGAGCTGTAGGCAGTTTTATAAACGACTACATGGCTTTCCTGGTATTGCAACTCAGTTGTTTAATGGCTTTAATGTCGTCAGAAACTTAAGGTGCTATAATACACAGTTAAATCAAGCTGTTGGGGTTTTTATTTAATTGGCACTCAACGTTACGCTTATAGTTTAAATAATCAAATAATCGTAGTGACCTATCATCTTTATCTGAAATAACTGGCGGTTCAATTTTAATATCTGAAATATATACTGGTATATCATCGCCTGAGGGAATGCTCCTCGAGATAAAGTTATTTATGTCTGAATAAATATCAGATCCAGGGCCGGTAGATTTAAACTGTCTGTTTTTACATTCAAATATTATCTCGGTATTATCATTACATTTGTTAATTTTTAAATTAAGTGAATAGCAGGTTTCAGAATCAGGTAACTGATTGCCATTCAGTTGTACGTGCTCGTAATTAAAGCTATCCAGTTTTAGCAGCTGGTTAACTTCTACTTTTTTCTGGCTGGATAAGTGGTTCAGTGTATTAGTTATAAACTTCATCCAGTTATTGATATAACTTTGCCGTTTGAAATGATCTTGGCTATAAGTAAATAAACTGCCCATTTCATCGAATACAAACATTTTTACCTGCTTTCCTTCAATTAGATAAAATAACTGTATTACATTGTCTCTGTTTTTATTAAGAAGATATTCGAGCATTGGTGATTGATCAAATACATCTATAAAAACGGTTTTAGTGAATTCTTCTAGTGGTAACTCAAGATGTTTTAATAAATTAGTCTGCATATTAAATGAATGTGTGTCTACGATACCATTTTTTGAATGTGAGATATAATATGTATTATCTTTTTTGAAAATGATACGGCTGTTTAAACTTTCATGTTTGCCTAATATTTTATCCGTTATTTTAATTAAATCCAGGATGTCAGTGCCGACTTTTTGTGATTCGCCGGGTTTTACGCCCATAACTCTTATGTCGGGTGTAATGACGTTTTCTGAATCAATAGAAGAACAGTTCCAGCCATGAACACAAGCAATAAAATCTTCATAGTTGTTGTATTGTGATACATGAAACTCACCAGTGTTAAAGATGTTTAACTGACAAATTAAGGGGTTTCTGGTGTCAGCCTGGCTATTAACAAATATAAGTGATTTAACTGGATGCGCTGTAGATGAGAATGCATTTAAATCTGAAATATCGAAATAACTAATTTTTGTATTATCTCTTATAAAAGTTATGATATTGAGCATATCAATGGCGGTGGCGTTGTGCGTTGGAGAGTTGGTTGCTATTCTTGTGTTGGTGTCTATTATTCTGTTGATATAAGCCCAGGATAACAGTTCAATCATGTTTTTAGATGTTTTTATTAGTTCAGAGCCTTCATCAGGTGAGCTATATAAATGCCATACAGCATTCTCCACTTTAATCATCACCTTTTCCTGATAGATTAATGCCTTGTTTATTTCAGGCATGATGTGGAAGTTATTGTAACTTCGCCTCAGGCGTAATAATAAGCTTTCTGAGATAAAGTCTAGTTCGTTTATTTCTTTAAATATATACTCATCTTTATTCTCAATTACCTTTTGGATAGTAATAAACAAGTTTTCAGTTAGTTTGTATATATTGTTAATAAATTTTATATATTGAACAATGTTAATACATTTGCTTTTTTCTTCTGGTTTATCAGCAAGGGGTTTATCAGAAAAATAATCAAATACTGTTTTAACATTATAGGTTTTAGATTGAGAAGATAGCATTTCAAGAAATGATTTATTAATTATCAATCTATCTTCAATATTCATTGAGCCAATAATGATTTTAATATAATCAGCATAAAGTTTCCTGATGTCGCTGTTGCTGGATTCAAAATAACCTGTTTGCACTAATGATCTTAAATGATATGAAAATGTTCTGTATTCATTCTTTCTGTTAACTTGATCCAGGATTAATAACAGTTCTAACCAGGTTGAAATTGGATTTTTAGATACGCCCAATAAATGCCAGATCACAGTTGAGTAATAATCTCTTAACCTTAATCTGTTACCGCTGTCGATATGTAAGTAGTTTTCGTTATTTACAATTTTTTCATCGGTGTCTTCATCGGAGTTGAGCCACCAGTCTGGTGTTTTTCCACAAATTATAATAGATTCAGCATAAAACTCGTCAATTAAAAATTTTTTATCTATATGGTAACTTCGATCGAAGTATTGATAAAATTGGCTGTCTAGATTATCTACAGAAGTTAAGAACAAGGTAATAGTTATTCTTTTCTTCTTAAGAAGGTTTTCTATATATATTGCCTTTCTGTTTAACAGGTTTATTTTGTCGTAATTTAGATTACTATCAAATACAATCCACAGGAGTCTTTCATTGTTTTTAAAACATTCTTGCAAATATATGCCTTCTATTATGCATGTAATATTTTTGTCTTCCTCACTTACAGCATATTTTTTATCGATACAGTTTAGACTTTTATTTACTTCCTCATCAGAAATATCTAGATTTTTGATTCCACAGGGCATATCGGGATTGTTACATCCAGAGATGAAATAGGGATTAATATGGAATAATACTGGTATCGCATCGATGAATAACGCCTGTTCCTGATTAAGCGTGTTTTTATACGCGCTCAACCTGTATTCATTATACTTCTTGAATTTGTCTAGTCGGTCCCTGGCTCTGTTGGTAACACTCATCGGACTACTCATATCAATCTACCATATGATTACAGGTTCTAGTTCTTTCGCTATATATATTGGCTCCATGCTTGTTTAAAATGTTCTTAAAGTTGAATTAAATATTAGTTTGCTTATATTTAACAGGCATCACTCAAACGAATGACGAAGTTAAAGAAAAGGAAAAACTCCCGATGAATTATTCAGTGGATATGGTTTATCGACTAAAGCGCAGACGTAAGAGTGTGGCTGAGATATTATCAACGCTTTTTATGCATTAATGGGACAACTACGAATGGGGTGCTCGAATTAAAGCAGAATTATCCTAATTACTGCCTCATTTTCTTATGTGTAATATAACGTTTTATATCAGCATTCAGTAATGCTAACCGCAAGCCCACCCAGTGACGTTTCTTTGTATTTATGAGACATTTCCAATCCGGTTTGTTTCATGGCCTCAATACAATTATCCAGTGGCATAAAATGAATGCCGTTACCCCTGAGTGCAAGAGAAGCAGCTGCATGCGCCTTAATTGCACCAAAACCATTGCGTTCAATACATGGCACCTGAACTAGACCATTAACCGGGTCACACGTCATTCCCAGATGGTGTTCAAGGGCCATTTCGGCAGCATTTTCTACCTGTTGAGGTGTGCCACCACGTACCGAACACAAACCTGCAGCGGCCATGGCTGCCGCAGAGCCTACTTCACCCTGGCAGCCCACTTCAGCACCGGAAATAGAACTTCGATGTTTAATTAAACCACCAATTGCACTGGCAGTAAGCAAAAAATCCCGTACCTGTTCATCTGTGCCATTTTCGTGCGTAACAAAATAATAAAGAACTGCGGGTATAACACCTGCTGCACCGTTTGTTGGAGCAGTTACTACCATATTGCCTGCAGCATTTTCTTCATTTACGGCCATCGCATAAGCGCATAACCAGTCATTGATATTTACATTAACGGGGTTACTTTTAAGGCTTTCATATAGATCTTTAGCGCGCCGTGAGACATTAAGGCCACCTGGTAGTGTGCCTTCGGCTTGCAGGCCGTTTTCAATACACTTTTGCATTGATTGCCATATTTTATTTATACCCTCAAAAAGTGCTGTTTCAGTGAGGTGCTCAAGTTCATTTATCTGCTTCATCTGTGTTATTGAAGTGTTATTATCCTTTGCCATTTGTAACATCGAGTTTGCCGAATCAAACGGGTATTGACATGAAGCTGAGGGTTGCATTTTCAGTGGTGCCTGTAACTGATTTATTTCAGCAAGGGTACTAATAAATCCGCCACCTATAGAAAAATATGTTTCTGAAAATAATGTATTATTGTTACCATCAATCAGCTCAAAAATCATACCATTAGGGTGCTCGGGTAAGGGCGCTCCTTTATCAAAAATAATATGTTTCTCAGGCTTAAATAATACAGTGAGCTTGTCGTTTAAACAAAGCTCATCACTTTTCATAATTTGTCTAACTATTTTCTCAACATCTTTATTGGAAAGACTGGCGGGCAGGTGTCCATGCAATCCTAAAGCAACGGCGCGATCTGTGGAGTGACCTTTGCCTGTAAACGCCAGTGAGCCTCTAAGTGTGCATTGTATAAATGTGTCATTTACATTTGATTCTATAATATTAAGTTTGTTAATTCGTTCAATAAAATTATTAGCTGCCACCATAGGGCCGAGTGTATGTGAGCTTGAGGGGCCAATACCAATTTTGAATAACTCTAGTACACTGATAAACATAATAACGCCCAAAAAATTACATGGCTGATTATTATCACATGACTTGCACAAATAGTGTTAGTGAAGTGGTGTAGCAATGTGTATTCTTAAATTGAAACGTTGTTAATGAATTCGCTTACTTTTATAGATTTTTTGAATATTTAGCCGTTCAATGGGATTATTATTAGTCTAAAACTTCTCTGTTCATTGCAATTCTATTTGCAAAATTAATAGTTGCCTTATCAAATGTGGGGGTATCTCTACCGCACATTGTTAAGCCGGTTTTTAATTTAGACAGTACCTGTTAACTGGCTTAACAGGTAATTGAATTCAGGGTAATTCGTAGGGGATTAATCCCTACACGAAACACCCGGAAAATTACCTATAAAAACCTTATAAAAATCCTTGGCCATCTAAACAAACTGTGTGCTAGAGTTTGTTTGTCTTTTAATACAGGAGGTTTTTATCGGCTAACTTTAACCCTGAACCCTTAAATTTTAATCGCTGACCAAAGGTGCACGAACACCAGAAGCCAGCTAACCACAAAACCTGAAAACGAGGTAAATATGGCTGATACTGATCATACGCTAGGATACCGCTTTGCTGAAAGTAAATTCTACGCAAAAACTTACACGTCTCACAAATCTGATCATTTCGTGATCAATAATGAGTCTCAATTTATGCCTGGCGATGTATCAGGCGCAAATTCTGGCCCAATACCCCCAATAAACCACCACCTTATAGATTCCACACTCGCCGAACTATTGGAAACCTTACGCCTGCATGTGCATAGTGTGCTGCGCTTACCCCTGTCTGTTCAGACGCGAAGTCGGTTGGTGCGTGTTTATTGTGATATTGAATCACGAAGCAGGGAGATGCGATTATTATTAAATCCAGTGGATATTGCTGCGGCATTAGAGTTACTAGATGCCATGCAAAATAAACCGGGCCCAATAGACTCGCCGTAACAGGTAAAAACCGTAAATCAGCTTTAGCCTGTGGTTGTTTATCCGGGACTCTTTTGAGTGCCGGGTTTCCTTTTCGCGCCTGTTCTATCATTTTTTAAGAATACGTATTCTGGATATGTTTATAAACCTTAACAATCAAAAAATACAAACCGCTGGCTAACAGACGATTTACATCGCTTATAGAGAGATTTATGTAATCACTTAATGGAGATGTGAGCATGGTTAGAAAACAGCTTAAAACAAAAATCATTAAACCTGAATTGAATCGTTTAACCAGTAAAAATATTAAATCAGCAGATCTTACTTCACTGCCGCTAAAAGACCGGTTTCTGTTAGCGGTAGTTAATGGTGAAATAGGGCGTGTTGAAAATAGCGGGGTTATTGTTTCACTGAAAGAATTTAAGGCGCGTTTTAAGGATATTAAATCAGATTATATTAACTCGTTTTTACCTGCAGCTACCATAGAACCAGGGCAGCTCAGTGTGACTAAAACCAAGTATGTTTTCAGGGTTAAAAAAGGTGTTTATCTGGTGCACCCTGAGGCGTTGGAGGAGTATAGGGGCTTGTGTGACTTGTTTAATTAAGAGTATATGACTGTTAGTTTCATCGTCTTTATTTTATGGTTTTAAGTAGTCGGTAGTAAAAAGCAGTGAGCCTTCAGCGCACTGCTTTTTACTAACCGGGTGAATAAGAGTGTTAACTTATTATTCAGGCATTCAACCAGGCTTAATACCTAAAGCTTTGGCTACACCTTCACCATAAGCTGAATCAGCTTTGAGGCAATTACTAATATGACGTTTCTGCACTTCAATATTAGCCTCACCTATCGAGCGTGCGGTATTCTCAAACAATACCTGCTGTTGTTCAGGGCTCATTAAACGAAACAGATCACCAGGTTGAGTGTAGTAATCATCGTCGTCTTCACGGGCGTCCCAGTGATCTGCGGCACCGTACAGCTCTAGCGGTGGTTCTTTGACTTCAGGCTGCTCCTGCCATTCGCCATTACTATTTGGCTCATATCCCTTGCTGCTACCATAGTTACCGTCTACACGCATTGCACCATCACGGTGGAAGCTGTGTACAGGGCAACGTGCTGCATTAACAGGTATCTGAGCATGATTTACACCCAGGCGATATCGCTGCGCATCACCATAAGAGAACAGACGGCCCTGCAGCATCTTGTCGGGTGAAAAACCTATGCCCGGTACGATATTCGCTGGATTAAATGCCGCCTGTTCTACTTCTGAATGATAATTTTCAGGATTACGGTTAAGCTCCAGTACACCGACATCTATCAAGGGGTAGTCCTTGTGTGACCAAACCTTAGTGAGATCAAAAGGGTGGAATCGATAGTCAGCAGCATCCTTCTCCGGCATGATTTGCACCTTAAAATCCCAGCGCGGGAAATCGCCATTTTCAATACTTTCGTATAAATCTCTCTGGTGGCTCTCACGGTCTTTACCAACCAGTTCTTCTGCTTCCTGGTCAGTCAGGTTTTCAATAGACTGTTGGCTCTTGAAGTGAAACTTGACCCAGTAACGTTCATTATCAGCGTTAATAAAACTGAAAGTGTGACTACCGAAACCGTGCATATGACGATAGGTGCGAGGGTTGCCCCGGTCACTCATTAAAATTGTGATCTGATGTAAGGCTTCTGGTAACAGTGTCCAGAAATCCCAGTTGCTATTCGCATCACGCATATTTGTGCGTGGATCACGTTTTACTGCATGATTTAAATCTGGAAATTTTAACGGGTCACGCATGAAGAAAACCGGTGTATTGTTTCCCACCATATCCCAGTTGCCTTCGTCGGTATAAAACTTAATCGAAAAACCTCGGATGTCACGCTCAGCATCCGCAGCTCCACGTTCCCCGGCTACAGTTGAGAAACGCATGAATACATCCGTTTTTTTACCTGGTTCAGAAAATATTTTAGCTTTGGTATATTTACTAATGTCATTGCTTACCGTAAAGGTGCCATAGGCACCTGAACCCTTGGCATGCATACGACGTTCGGGGATAACTTCACGATCGAAGTGTGCCAGTTTTTCCAGGAACCAGAGATCCTGTAACAGCATCGGGCCACGAGGCCCTGCGGTTAATGTGTTCTGGTTATCACCTACGGGTGCCCCATTGGTCCGGGTTAGCTTTTTCTTGTCGCTCATTTTACATACCTCGAAAGTTTAGTTAGTTGCTGTTGCTAATCATTACTGCCAGTTACATAATTACTCTAGTCAAAATCTAACGATTGATAAAATTGTTTGTTACTATGGTGGTGATAGCTAAAAGCTATCGCTATTTTTCCAGTTTGAGATAATGCTTTGTCCTGTGTTATTTAAGCTCCCCATCTAATAAATTATAAGGTTTGCATATATAAAATACTTTGTGAAGTATGGGGGACGTTAACGCATAAATTAGACTTTTCATAGTATATTTTTGTTAAATGGAAATACAAGAAATAAACCAGATATAAGACTAATTTTATCGGCTTCTACCAATAAAAAATCCATCAATAGTTTCTGCCAGGAAGTGCGTGACACTTGCATAAATTACGAAACTGGTTAGTTAAATACTAACCATGATTCTGTATTAATGTGAATTAATATAATGAAATGTAAGCTTGTCTAAAAATCGCTCTTTAGAGCTGCTATGATCATTATATATATTATTTCAGTCTAATACGTTAATACTATGCCTGATCCAGACAAGCTTGATAATAAAGTCACCAGTAGCCAAAAGGTATCATTTATCTCTGGCGAATTGATGTCGTCCAGAGCCTTTAAAGACCTGGTCGTGATAATCGTGTTATCTCTCATTAGCTTTGTATTTGCGGTAGAATATAATGCCTTTGAAAAATTGTACGCTTTTAGCCGAAAACATGAACATTTCGACCTGGACGAGCTGTTCAGTCTCTTGATGATACTCAGTGTAGCGCTTAGTGTGTTTTCATTTCGTCGAGTTCGCGAATTACGTGAGGAAGTGCGCAACCGACTTGGCGCAGAGGAAACTGTACGAAAGATGGCCTATTACGACAGTTTAACCGGCTTGCCCAACCGAACATTATTAAATGATCGGTTGGAACATGTAATGGCCCAGGCGCGGAGACAGAAAACTCAGTTTGCGATTCTTTTTATAGATCTGGATGGTTTTAAAAACATTAATGACAATCTGGGGCATAACTATGGAGATGAGGTTTTACAAAACGTTGCTCAACGTATGTTGGCAGAGGTGAGAGATATCGATACGGTGGCACGATTCGGTGGTGATGAGTTTATTGTATTGATGGAGAGCGTGAAGGGCCTTGAGGAAATTAATATTATTACCAGGAGGATTTTTGATTCGCTAATGAAACACCACTTATTAGCTGGTCAGAAGTTGCAAGTCACAGCCAGCATCGGTATAGCGGTATTTCCCAGTGACGGGGATACCTGTGAATTATTGATTAAACATGCTGACACAGCGATGTATGAATCAAAAGCAAATGGCAAAGGCCAGATTCGCTTTTTCAATGATGATTTTAATAAGCAATAAACGCTGAGCTGATCAATCAATAAATTAGTAAAGACATGTAAAAACTAAAAGCCGTTTTTAACAGATTAAATAACACGTAATATTACGAATCTGGCGATTAAAACGTCGAATGATTTATGTCAGGTCTAAAAGACAAAAGTCTCATTCTATTCCATGTATCTCCACTGCCTGATTAAGTTGAGATATATTATCGAATTATTGGCGCCAATGGCGCTCCCTGTGTATTAACGCAGGCCCTGTCAAAACGTGATTGATGGTTTAAATACATTGCCTTTTGAGCAAAGTCCTATACCCTAGGAGATACTCTCGTTTTGTCATTTATCCTCAGATAGCTGGCTTAGCGCCCAAATATTGAGGCAGCTTAATGACAAATCTACGCTTATCTTACCAGACCGTCGAGTTTGGCAATATGGATATTCATCTTTGCACTTTACGCAACAAGCAGGAATTTCACGACCCTACAGGTATTGCTGAAAAACTCGGCATATGTTCTGCAGCCTGGCCTATATTTGGGGTTATTTGGCCATCAAGCCTGGTTCTTGCGCACTTCACCGTTGACTACGACACTGACTCAAAACGAATACTTGAGCTCGGATGTGGAATGGCGCTAACCAGCTTGCTTTTAAACAAACAATGCGCTGATATTACTGCAACTGATTATCATCCGGAAGCGCAGAAATTTTTACAGAGAAATGTTTTACTTAATGAAGACAGAGCAATTGCTTTTGAGCAAGTAGACTGGGCTGATAAAAATGACAAACTCGGACTTTTTGATCTGATCATTGGTAGTGATTTATTGTATGAGGATAGTCATATCGAATTACTGGCTAATTTTATTGAAGTGCATGCTAAACCAAGCTGTGAAGTAATTATTGTTGACCCGGGGCGCGGAAGAAAAAATAAACTAAGTTCACGAATGATGGAATTCGGTTTTACTTCTACACAACAAAAGCCAAGCCATACAGACTATCTTGAGCAAGAGTTCAAAGGTTATATTCTTAAGTTTAAACGTTGAATTATTAGTATTTAATACTTAATTCATTTAATTAATTCCACTATCACTACCACGGTAAGTTAACGTTACTTCAGCTGAATAAGCCCGTGGAAAGGTGTTATGATCTATCATCACTTTAGTGGACAGTAAATGCTCATGGGGTGGTGACAAGTGCTGTTCGTTTACACTTATAATTTATTGTTAAACGTCATAGTTACCTTTAATGATTTAATTTTATCTAAGTTCGTTATGGTATTTATATTAAATGATTTTAATCTTTAATCCATTTGTATCAGATTTTCTTTTTCCAAGTAAGATTTCATAAAACTCCTGCAGTTTTTCCTTTTGTTTTAGTTCATCGACATGAATGTCAATAGACCATTCGTTATTGTTTTTAGAGGCGTTCATAAGCAGTGTCATATTTATCCGATTATCGGGCATGATATCCCAGGTATGGTTACTAAACTCGATTATAGAGACGCCATTTTGTTTCATTTTTATACCAATTTCATCCGCTTCATTCAGTATTCGCTTAAAAAGCGATAGATTTTCATGCAAACTTTGAATAGCCTCCCAGTCATAAGGGTAGGAGGCAGATTTGCCTATATTGATAGTAATGCTGATGTCAAAAGGTTTGAATGTGTACTGTAAGTCATTTTCTATATTCACAATTTCATCCTTCATTTTATTTCTGACAACAGGGATGATGGGGTTTATGTTTTTAGTGTTTTTTAAATACTGCTGTGTATCTACAGGTAGAGCATCAGTTAACTGAGCTGAAAACTCCTGTTCTTGAATATAATTTTTGATGGCGTAGCTGACTTCTTCTGCATATCTTTTATCTTCCTCTTCAAACCATGCACTATAAAACACTGGCCCCCAGGCAGAGCCTACTCTGTGTGCGTGTGACATATTATTGTTCTGATTCATAGACTGTGAAGATATTATTTTAACTTTAAACCTGTTTTCAATTTTTGTTACGGCTAATTCTACTGCGGGCATCCATTTTTCCAGACTATTGAGCTGGTATTCAGCCCATTTTAAGGCTACGTCACTTCTCAGGTTTCCACCCATGACAGTAAAGCTGCCAAATGATGTTTCCTCAGTAATGTTTTTAAAATGCTTAATTTCAATAGGAATTAGTTTTTTTGGTAAATATTTTTCTTTCCATAAACAAAGCCGTTTCTGTAAAATCTGAGTTGCTTCTTCTGCTAATTCATATTTAAGACTTAGTGTAATATTCTGTTCTCCTGTATCTGAGTCACCTCTAAGATTACAGATATAAGATAATTGAGAGCTTGCTTTTTTAGAATAAATATCTGTGAGGGGTGTTTTGTAAGTACTGATTTCATCTTCAACCCATAGATCTATCAGCGCCATATAATTAGCAGCAGTCTCAAGTAAAGCCTGTTCTTTTCTGTCAAAATAATCAGAAATATAATGACTATCATCCATATCTACTCCCTCTATTATCGGAGGGGGTGCTAGCGATACGCTAATGCCCGTGTCTATATAAAATGTATAATAATTAGAATGTACTGTAGTTGATGCCATGCCGCTCATAAAACCCTCCGTGATGAAGCAGAACATTAATATTAAAATGTAAAAAGTTTTTTTTATCATATAACAAATAGACCAGGTTTAAATATTAGTGCCATAATTCATGGGGCAGAGCACAATACTTTATAATATTAACAAAGTTTAACAGGGAAAATTTAACAGGGAAGTTTGTTATTAAATACAATCGGTCATATTTGTTCTTGTAAGTCATGTTTAATTAGATGTTAATTTCTCATCAAGAATTTTTCTAATGATTGTTAACATTTCACTTTGTGAGTAGGGTTTATTTAACATGTTTTTTTCAAACAATGCCTGGCTAGCGCTGTTTTCCTTCATGACTTTCCCTGTATGTCCGGAGGCTAATAGTACTTTGATTTTAGGGTTTATTCTAATTGCCTGTTCTGCCAGCTCATAACCATTTACGCCACCCGGCATAACCACATCACTAAATAACATGTTAATACTTTTTTCATTATTAAGTATTTCTATTGCTTCTATGCCATTATTCGCGGTAAGTACGCGATAGCCTTTTTTCTCTAGTTGCTCACGTGCGAGCTCCAGTAATACGGCTTCATCGTCAACGACTAAAAGTGTTTCAGAACCTTCGGGTAATATTGTGTTTTGACTTTTGTTAATGACGGGCTGTACTTTATCGTCTTCAGCTCTGGGAAAATAAATTTTAAACGTACTGCCAATACCTTCCTTAGAGGTAACGTCTACAAATCCACCTGAACGTTGTGCAAATCCATATATCATAGCCAGACCTAAGCCTGTGCCTTTTCCTTCATCTTTAGTCGTGAAAAAAGGTTCAAATATGTGTTCCTGATGTTCTGCTGAAATACCTGTACCATTATCGCTTACAGATAGCTCTATATATTCGCCGGGACGGGAATCGTCAATAAGTTCACAAAATTTGGGGCTAAGTGTTACATTACGTGTTTTGATAATTAGTTTGCCATGTTTCTTCATGGCATCTCGTGCATTAATGCTTAAATTAAGTAGTGCATCTTCAAATTCACCCTGATCAATTTTGCATAACCATAAGTTATTTTCAAGTTGATGTGAGACATCTATTTCAGGTGTGATCGATCGAGAAATAAGATTTTCCATGTCTTCGACGAGATTATTTATATTTGTACAGGTTTGTTGGGCAGGCTTTTTTCTTGAAAATATTAAAAGTTGCTTAGTTAAATCTACAGCACGTTGAGCTGCTTTGTTAATGCTGTCAATTCGTTTATTAACCTTATCTGATTGATCGCTAAGGTCATCTGAAAGTAGTTCCAGGTTACCAAGAATAATGCCCAGTATATTATTAAAATCATGCGCTATACCGCCGGTAAGTTGGCCAATGGCATCCATTTTTTGTGAGCGTTGAAGGTTTTTTTCTGCCTGTTTACGCTTACTGATGTCCTCAACGAATGACCAGATCATTTTCTTTCCTGATGTATCGTTAATCATCATGCCATTTAACAATACTGGATAATGACTGCCATCTTTTCGAATGTATTCTTTTTCGTAAGGGCCATATCGGCCTGTTTTTTCCAGATTTTCTAAATTAAGTATTTTATCTTTTTTATATTTTACGGGTGTGATATCCGAATAACTCAGGTTCATGAATTCATCATATGTATAACCAGTAGCTTTAAGCAGAGTATCATTGGCTTCTATGAAGGCCCCTGTTTCGAAGTTGTTAAGAGCAATGCCTACCGGTGAAAGTTCGAAGAGTAAACGCAGTCGATTTTCGCTTTCCCTGCGTTTTGCTATTGACACACTAAGTATAAGTAGTGGAATAAATATTACTAAACCCGTTACAAGCAGGCCGGCACGGAATGGTGTAGAGCTTTGAGTGTTAATTAACCAGCCTTCTTTTGGGGTGGCAGCAAGTAACCATGATCCATAGGGTAAAGATATCTGAGTTACTATTGGGTCGGAGTCAAACACCTTTGGGTCACCAAAAAACGCTTTGGCCTGGTTGCCTGTGTCACTCTGATTACTGATTGCAATATCGAAATTAAGGTCCTTATCATACAAACCACTTGCTTTATAGAATTTTTCAACATCAATAACAGACGATACAATGCCCCAGAATTTAGATGTATTCCCAGATTCAGGGGTAGTAAACACAGGTATGCGTGCGATAAAACCTTGTCCACCCTGAATCAGATCAACCGGCCCGTCTAATATCAGCTCTCCCTTCTCACGGGCCATATTAACTGCATTAAACTGCTGTGGAATATCGCGGTAATTTATGCCTATCGCCGCTTCATTACCTGCTATCGGGTTCATATAACGTATAACTAAGTCAGGTGCTGCTGCAATATTGCGTATTTGCGAACGACCGCTAAGCAACGGTGTTGTTAGTGCGGTGAAACGTTGCGTCGACATATCTGGCTCAAGGCTTATGGCTACTACAAGCCCTTTTACTAAAGTTGCGTTACTGTTGATATTGCCTTCTAGCTTTGCTCGAATAACGCTCAGCTTGCTTAGTAAGGTGTTTTTAAATTCCTGCTGGTTAGCATAGGTATTAATGCGATCAATATAAATACCTAGAATCAATAAAAAAATACCAACAAGTGCCACCGGTAGAAAGCTTAGAGTTCTTGTGTATGTAGTTAAGGAGATGTTTTGAAAAGTGTGTTCACGCATTAAAAAAATGTCCTATGATTAGCAGGTAAAGTGAACATGTGCAGATGGTATATACTGATGCAATTATAACCACAGAGAAATATCTCCCTAACTCTAATGCTCGTAATGAGGGTATATTTCTTCTGTGTATAGAAAATACATCACATATTATAGCATTATGATTAATTAACAGCTTATCTAACTATAGTAAATTAAAGTCAGAAGTGTCGACTGAACTTCATAATATAAGGCAGTAAGGTGGCTGTTAAAAATTCCGTGTCAGCATAAGCGGTTATATATCGAACACACTATCTAACCGAGCTTCAAAATACACTGACTGCGGGAACAAAGTCAAATTCCAGCCATACTTTGGCTGTCGAATATAAGTTTTCTTAGTTACTTTTAGCGGCTTGAAATAATTCTGCTGTAATTGTAATGAATGCTGGCATAAATTAATTTCCACGAATTTATATATTAGTGAAAACGGGAGGTAGTCTCTGATGCTGTTTTTTTTGTTTTGAATATGTGCTCGGGTATAGAATTAATTTTGCCTTGTCGAATCCAGTTTTGTTGTCTGCTAATGTTATTTAAATGGTGTATTCTACTTTCGATATCTGGATGAGAGCTTAAAAACTGAGGAACATTAACACCTGATTTTTCATGTTCGCTTTTAAATATTTGAAATAAATCTGTCGCAGACTGCACATGGCCATAATAAGAATTTAAAGCTTTAATGCCTTCATTATCAGAAGTCTGCTCCTGGTCACGACTAAAACTTAACATGGTCAACATACTGGTATCACTAATAAGCTTGCTAACAGAATCCGATGAGCTTCCTAAAATGGCGCTCATCATTAGGCTAATTATCACGCCTTTACCCAGGGCCTTAACCGGGTGACGCAATTTAATATGGGCTATTTCATGGCCAAGTAACATAACCAGGGCGTTCTCATTTGGTAGTTTCTCAAGCAATCCTCTATATACAACTACATGCCCGCCGAGTGTCGCCATGGCATTAACCACATCCTTATCCACATAATGCACCTGTATTTTCATGTCCTCAGGTAAGTTCATGTGTGGAATGATCTGATCCGCGAGACCTTGCAGGTAATCATCTACCTTATTGCGCTCTTTATTTAAGTTTTTTGCAATATCTTGAGAAACCGATACTTCAAATTCAAATGGAATGATTTCAGCTGCCGAATCAATTAACAATGCCAGAATAGCGGTGATAATAATAATGCCAGCAATAACAACTGAGGTTAAAAATGCAAATTCTTTTAACGGGTTCGTTTTTGTTGTATTGATACCTTCAGGTATTTCTGGATTACGATATTTCAAAACGATATCTTTTAGGCCTTAAGCGGAATAAATGCAGTGCCGTAGGCAAGAACTTCAATTGAGCCGATACCACCCCGTGCGTTTTTTGAAATAGACGCGGTTTCATATTTGATATTGAATATTTTATCGGCTCCCATTGTACTGGCCTGTTTTTTCATTCGTAAAACAGCTTCTCTTCGGGCTCGGTCTAATAAACTTTCATAGGACACTACACGACCACCAATTAGTGAGCGTAATGATGCTAAAAAACGTTTGAAATAATCAACAGAAATAACTACGCTGCCCATAACAAGTAATGAGGCATCTGGCTTTTCTGTAACAGGGGGAATTCGACTGGCAACGATTAAAATATTTTGATATTCCGCTTCACGTCTAAAAATTGATTTGTAATGTCGGCTTTCATAGTAACGTCCAAAGAAATACCCCAGGCCCAGAAGTGTGACTAATATGACTAAATCAAACATGGTTTACTCCAGAATAACCGCTGTTCCGTAGGCAAATAATTCTGCGGCTCCCTGTGTGACAGAGGAAGTTGAAAAACGTACATTCAAGACGGCATTTGCACCTACCGACTCTGCTTGTTGCTTCATACGATTTACGGCTTCTTCTCTGGCTTCCTGTAACAATTCTGTATAACCGAGCAATTCGCCACCAAATATATTTTTTATGCCGGCCATCAAATCTCGGCCCAGATGTTTGGTTCGCACGGTACTGCCCTGTACCAGGCCCAGGTGCTCCTGTATTCGTTTTCCTGGAATAATTTCCATATTACTGATTATCATGTTTTTACCTTTAATATTATCTATAACCGTGTGAATGAGCTGAAAATGATATGTTACCTGATTTCCTATATTAGTGGAAACTGACTCCTGATGCGGGTTTCTCACCCTGGTATTATTGCTACTGTCAGTAAGCTAGCGTGTTTTGCGTACTTCAGCTTAAATATTTTAAGGTATAATTTAGGTGTTTCGCTATAAAATTCACTGTGTTGTTTATAGAAAACAGATTATGCTGCTGATTTAGATAGATTAGATCAGAAGTCGCTTTACCTGACCTCACAAGCCATCATTATATTCAAATAACAGGCGACTCATAAAGCGTTTACTGAAATTTTACTACACTGATTATTCAAAAAGTCTAATATTAGTCTATAACACATGTTAAACAGGACATTTATAGTATTTTAAATGACGTGAATCGGGTGCATCGAATTTAATATTTCTTCATGAAAAAACGCAAACTTATTAGTGATATCTATTCAAAAAGTAGCAGTTTAGTGACTATGTCGATATTCATTGTTATAGGTTTCTTATCGCTAGTTTTTTTTATTTCCTATACGTATAACGAATTTTTAAATCAACTTGAAGTCGTCTTATCTGAAGAAGAGATTGAAAGTAAAAAAATGCTGATAAATAGCGAGTTAATGGAGCTGGCTCGTTCCCGAACCCGTATTACATCAGAAATTATAGACACAGAAGATTATTTTAAGAAAGATGATCTTAATATGCAGCTTGATTCGTATGCCGGTCAATTTACATTACTAAGAACACAATTATTAGCTCTGCCGTTAACGGAAGAAGAGCAGAGTATAGTTAAAATAAATGATGAAACAATATCTAAGATATTACCCGCACAGAGATCAGCAGTAGAGCTTTCAATGATGGGTTCAGAAGAGAATAAATTACGTGCTAAGAATATTCTATATGATGTTGTTTTGCCTGGTCAGCAAAAATTAATCAAGTCATTAGGCCAACTGGTTTCGATCGAGCAGAATAAAATTGCCAGGTTAACAGAAAAGAGTCATCGCTCTCTTTTATCTATTAAGAAAAGAAATATACAAGCTGTTACAGTGGTCGCTGTAATAGCGAGCATATTATCAGTCATTGTTGTGTTACGTATCCGTAAGGTTCAATTAGAATTAGGTGTTTACTCTAAAACACTACATCAAATAGTTGAAAGTCTGGAAGAAACGGTGACTGAGAGAACCAGAGAATTGTCAGATTTGAATGTTCAGTTAAAAGACTGCTCAGAACAGGATGTGTTGACCGGTTTATTTAATAGACGCAAATTTAATACGTTTCTAGATGAAGAATACGCTCGATCCAGTCGTCTTGGCTCGTGTTTTTCGTTGATATTAATCGATATCGATTACTTCAAATTATATAATGATAATTATGGCCATTTAAAAGGCGACCAGTGCCTAACTTCTGTAGCTAAAGTTATGAGTGAGGCATTACCGCGATCTATTGATTTTATTGCAAGATATGGTGGAGAAGAGTTTATAATTATTTTACCTTCTACAGAGTTAGAAGGTGCAGAGCAGGTCGCTAATATTATTCGTGAAGCTGTTATTAATGCAAATATTGAGCATGCTTTCTCTAAAGTTGAAAAATATGTAACTATTAGCCAGGGAATAACGACTTTTCATGCGCAAGACTCATTAAGTATTTCTGAAATTATTAATGATGCAGATGAGGCATTATATCTCGCTAAATCTAACGGTCGTAATAGAGTTGAATCAAATAAAAAAAACACGACTTCTTTAAAACCAGAGAACATCTGTTCATGATAATTCTACTTACACAGATTTTATTCAGGATGAAGCATGCCCATGTTACAAAGACGACCACTATTAATTATTTCTTTCATCCTGTTGCTTGGCGCGTGTTCATTAAAAACAGTTTATAACCGTCTCGATTACCTTATACCTTCATACGTAGAAGGCCTGGTCTCACTGGATGATGTGCTCGAAGAGAAGCTTAAACAGCGTACCATTTCACTCGTCAGCTGGCATCGCAATACACAGCTCACACAAT
Organism: Gammaproteobacteria bacterium; assembly: GCA_026195255.1. Classification (GTDB taxonomy): domain Bacteria; phylum Pseudomonadota; class Gammaproteobacteria; order SZUA-229; family SZUA-229; genus SZUA-229. The sequence continues at coordinate 68,246 of JAPHSS010000034.1, forward strand.
ATGCCGAGCTGTTACGAACATTTCAGAACGATATTCAATCGCCACTGAATGAAGAACTCGTTTTGCAGCACATAGTAAAGATACAACTGTTGTGGCAGTCACTCGAGGTAAAGCTCAATAAAGAGATGGCAGAATTATTACCCCTTTTAAACGCCGAGCAGCAGGAAGAACTTTTTGCGAGCATCGAAGATAAAAATGAAGATTATTATGATGAATATGTCGATCTTTATAACGACGAACGCATCGATCAATATACCGAAACCACATTAGAGACTTACGAAAACTGGCTGGGATATATATCCTATGAACAGCAACGTGTCATAGAAAAAGCCGCAGCTGAATTAAATAACAGTGCAGCATTACGACTGGATCAAAGGCGTTTATGGCAACGCAGTATTCAGGAGATTCTGAAAACTTCAGAGTCTGAAGAAATAAAATCTAAACAATTAGAGCAATTTTTTAAGCGTTTCAGTATTAACGACCAGCCACAGCTTAAGCTTATATCCGACCTTAACAAAAAAATCATTGCGCGGTTAACTGTCGAAATAATTAATCAGGCGAGTCCTAAACAGAAAACTTTCTTCAAAAACAAAACCGATGAATACATAAAGATTTTTAGCGAACTGGCGGAGAACCGATAAACAGGCTAAACCGATAAGCAGAAATAAGTAAAACAACCTTTAGTTATGTTTATAACAGTGGTTTTAAACCTGCCCAGATATTTTCCATTACCTGCGGCTGTGCTTCTGCTTTAGGGTGCATACCGTCAGCTTGCATCAATTGCCTGTTTTCGGCGACCTTGTCGAGCATCTTTGCCACCAGTGGAATCTGAAAACTATCTGCTAATCGTATATATATTTCGGCAAACTTCTGATTGTAGACAGCACCATAATTGGGCGGTAATCGAACCCCGACGAGTAAAACCTGTGCGCCCTGTGCTTTACAATGCTGGATTAGTTCTCGCAGGCTATTTTCAATTTCTTTAAAAGGTAAACCACGCAGACCGTCGTTTCCACCTAGTGCGATGATAACAATTGACGGTGTATGCGTTTGCAGTGCTGACTGGATACGACTCAGTCCAGTGCGTGTAGTATCACCACTGACACTGGCATTAATTACACGGTAATCATACTTTTGACGGTTGATTTTCTGTTGCAGCAAGGCTGCCCAGCCATCATCAGAATTCAGGCCAAAGGCACCGCTAAGGCTGTCACCTAATACGAGAATGTTTTGCGGTGTATTATCTGCGGCATATAAATCGGGGTTTACTGCAAGTATGGAACCGAAGACAATGCAAACAGTCAATACCATGGTTTGCAGCACAGGCAAAATAGTTGAGAGAAAATAATCGGAGTAAATTTTTATCATGATGAACAAGGTTGCAAAAACGTTTGTAGAGGCCCGTCAGTTAGGTAAGCAGGTATCGACCCGTAATGGGGTTTTAACATTGTTAGATGATATCAGCTTTACAGTAGAAGCGGGTACTTCACTTGCAATACTGGGTGCTTCAGGTTCGGGAAAAACGACCCTGTTAGGCCTGCTTGCCGGTCTTGATACGCCGACACAGGGCGCGGTGATACTCGACGGTAATAATCTCAATGACTTTGATGAAGACGGCCGCGCTGCGTTACGCGCAGAAAGTGTCGGTTTCGTGTTTCAAAATTTTCAGTTGTTATTTGGCCTGACTGCACTGGAAAATGTCATGTTACCGCTCGAGCTTGCTCAGGCGCCACATCCCCGCAAGACGGCTGAAGAACTGCTGGCACGGGTCGGCCTGGAGGAACGTTTTCACCATTATCCAAACCAGCTTTCAGGTGGTGAACAGCAACGTTGCGCCATCGCACGCGCATTTTCGACCAAACCACGCTGCCTGTTTGCCGATGAACCAACTGGTAACCTCGACAGTAAAACCGGAAGACGCATTATTGAATTATTGTTCGAACTAAATTCAGAACTGGGAACAACACTAATCATGGCGACACACGATGTGAAACTCTCAGAGTTATGCAGCGAACAGCTTAACCTGGAGGCCGGACGCCTGCTTACGCAAGACCGCTTGAAGGAAGAAGGTTAGGAGATGACAATAAGCAACGACAAGACACTGCAAAAACATATGCATCGTCAATCCCCGCCAAAACGCAATCCAGGCATCAGTTTCTTCTGGAATAATTCATGGCGCATGTTGTGGCGCGACTGGCGTGGAGGAGAGCTAACAATCCTCGCCATAGCACTGATCATCGCGGTTACCAGTATTACCGCTGTAGGTTTTTTCACCGATCGTATAGAGCGTGGCCTGAAGATGCAGTCAGCCGAGCTGATTGCAGGTGACCTTGTTATCAGCTCAAGGCGAGCGGATGTTAACAATCACATCATTGAGGCGCGATCCAATAATTTCAGGGTGACCACCACCCAGCAGTTTCGTAGCGTGCTGTTTGCAGACGAGTCTTTCCAGCTCGCAGAAGTCAAAGTGGTTAGTGAGGGTTATCCACTGCGTGGCGTGCTGCGGGTAAGTGATAGTGCTTTTGGTGCAGACGAAGCCACTACCGGTATTCCGGCACCTGGCGAACTCTGGGTCGAGGCCCGCTTGCTACAATTGCTCAAGCTCAAAATCGGTGACAGCATAAAACTAGGCGAGGTGTCGTTCACAATACGCAAGATTATACGTTACGAGCCGGATCGTGCCGGTGACCTGTTCAGTGTTGCGCCACGGGTAATGATGAACAGTGCAGACCTCGATGCAACCGGTTTAATCAGCACTGGCGCACTGGTCAGTTACCGGGTTTTGATCGCCGGTGACAGTGAGTCTATTAATGACTACCACGATGTTGTTAAAGATCAACTGCAGCCAGGTGAACAAATCATCGGCGTTGAAGAAGGGCGGCCAGAACTCAATACCGCCTTAAAGAGTGCGCGGCAGTTTCTTGGTCTGGCGGCGCTTATTAGCGTATTGCTTGCTGGTGTCGCAGTGGCGACAATTGCCAATCGATTCAGCACCCGGCACCTCAATACCAGCGCCATGATGCGCTGTCTCGGCAGCTCACAGAAAACCATTATCAAACTTTTTACTCTGGAGATGTTATGGCTGTCCTTACTGGCCAGCACAATCGGCTGTCTGCTGGGGGCACTGACCCAGCTGGTGATCACCGAACTGCTGGATAAACTGGTACTGACGCAACTACCGCCTCCCTCATGGAAGGCACTGATACTGGGTTATGCAACCGGCATCATCATGCTGATCGGTTTTGCGCTGCCACCCCTGCTGTCACTGCACAGGGTGCCGCCGTTGCACGTACTGCGTAAGGACATACCAAAACAGCCAGTGAGCGTATGGACGATTTATATCGCCGTCATCAGCTGTATGTCATTGTTATTGTACTGGCAAATCGGTGATCTGCAGCTGGTCGTTTTCGTCATCGGTGGTATTTTGCTAACCTTGATTACACTGGCTGCGGGCGCATATCTGCTCATTATGTTACTTAATCGCCAACGTGCACGAGTGGGAATTGCCTGGCGTTTTGGTCTGGCAAACATAACGCGCCGCCCGGGCAGTAGCGTCATACAGATAGTCGCCTTTGGTCTCGGCATTATGGTGCTGCTGTTATTATCAACGGTAAGATCCGATCTTCTAGATGGCTGGCAAAAAAGCCTGCCAACGGATGCACCGAACTATTTTGTTATTAATGTGCAAACAGACCAGGTCGACGAGATAAGAAACTTTTTTACCTCGCTAGGGGTAAAAAAGACACGCTTATATCCAATGGTACGTGCGCGTCTCGTTGAGGTTAATGGCCTGAAAGTAGATAGCTCAAATTACCAGAGCGAACGCGCAAAACGTTTTGTTACCCGTGAGTTTAACCTTTCCTGGGCAGAACAAATGCAACAGGATAACGAAGTAGTCTCAGGTCAGTGGTGGAACCAGCAAGATCATGGTCAGCCACTGTTATCACTGGAGAGTGGACTGGCTGAAACATTAGGGCTACAGGTAAACGATGTTGTTAGCTTCGATATCAATGGATCAAAAATTGATCTCACAATAAGCAACTTGCGCAGTGTCGACTGGGATACATTTAATGTTAACTTTTTCACCGTGTTACCACCCGGTGTGTTAGAAGACAAACCGGCTAACTGGGTTACCAGTGTTTACCTGAACAGCGAACAACGACAGCAGTTAGGCAAGCTGGTACGAGACTTTAGCAACGTTACGCTGATCGATATCGAGATCATAATGCAACGTGTTCGCGGTATTATCGATCGTGTCTCTCTCGCGGTAGAGTTTGTTTTCATGTTCACCCTGCTGGCAGGGTTGGCTGTGTTGTATGCTGCTATCCAGTCAAATCAGGATGAGAGGCGTTTCGAAAGCGCAGTACTGCGCACACTCGGTGCCAGCAGAAAAACCCTGATGCTTGGCTTGTTCGCAGAGTTTAGTTTGCTCGGTGCAATCTCCGGATTACTCGCCGGCCTTGCAGCAACATCACTTGCATGGCTGCTCGCTGTTTATATATTCAAGTTTGATTATACATTCGATATTACAGTTGCTATAACCGGGCTGGTTAGTGGTATTGTTATCGTTGTCAGTGCCGGAATACTCGGCACGCGAAGCGTACTCTCAACACCACCAATAGAAACACTGCGGCAGGGAAGTGCTTAGGATTTGTCAAACCCCTAAAATATCTTGAGATGGGTGTTTTTATATTGTTATGTAGTTTATAGATTTTAAATGCAGGAGCACAATTCATGTGCCCCTGCTATTTAAAAATTAACGATTTGTACTGGAGTTTTTTTGATCCAGTAATCGAACCATCGTTTTACTAACATCTTCGCTTATCATCAGGGCAGGTCTTGTGCTTTTTCTTCAGACATATTAAAACAGAGGAAAAACATCTTACCCTATAATGTTAAATTCAGATTATTCCTACATAGACTTACTAAAATCACTTGTTTACACCACGTTGCGACAGGTTAGGATGTATTGAGTCAATAAAAAATATTTCATTAGTTGAGATGATGTCATTGTGTATTCTCTAATAGCTGATGTTTAATTAAAATATTCAGGGAGGTTAATTAAATGATATTTAGTAATACACCTGATGTGGTTTCAATAACAGCGCTGAAATTGACCAGCTATGTACAGTTGCAACTCGCGAATTACTTAAATGCCCTGATTCGTCTTCTGATAATGTTTCCCCTACGGTTATAAAATAAGTAACCATTGAAGAAAAATTTAAAGGAGATGATTGTTAGCTAAATTAATTAAAGTTACGTGACGCTGGTTAGTTTGATGTTTGGTATTTATTAATACGATTTAATCTTTGAAAATTACGCTGGCTACTTGTCAGTATATTGCCTTAAAAAAAGAGTCAATCGTTTATGAGAATCAATAGAGAGAACATAATGAATAGAAAAATAATTTATCCAGTTAGTCTGATTTCGATCAGTGTCATTGTTTTTTTATGCTGGTGGTATTGCTTCAGTATCACTACCATAATTTTTGTTCGCCATGCGGACCGTGATGGAGATAATGATGCTTTAACTCAGGCGGGTACAGACAGGGCGAGTGAACTGCTTCATGTTGCAGAGAAAGCCGGTATAACTGCCATTTATCACAGTGGAGCGAATCGAACCCGGCTTACGGTAACGCCGTTGTCTAATGCACTGGGTGTTGCTATGACAGAAATAGCTGATCCCCAAATGACCATTGACGATATATTCTCTAATCACCGAGGACAAACAGTGATTGTTGCGGGGCATAGCAACACTGTACCACAGATGATTGAGCTGGCGGGTGGGCCAGCCATGCCAAACATCAGCCATAATGAATATGACAATCTGTTTGTACTAACTCACGGGTATCGCTGGTTTGTATCGACGAAATTATTAAATCTTCAATATGGCGAAGAATCACCAATGGTAATGGGAGCAGAGTAATCTCTTATATAAAATCACTAAAAGAGTTTTTACTCTGAGGCAAATGTTTTTAATTTACTCGGCACGCAAAGCGTACAACCAACTTCACCAATAGAAACATTGCGACAGGGAGTGTCTGCTGTTGATGTAAAAACGTTGTTGTTACCCCTGTTGTTAAAGTGTTGTTAAGACACCCACCATATAGTTCTGGATTATATAGAGTGGGTGTCTTTGACTTATTTATAACCTCAAGTCATTTTTTACATATGACTTAAGTTATTCAAGTTAGAACTTGTATGCCAAATTAGCGTAATAATAAGTGCCAGGCTCGTTCATCAGCATAACATCACCTGATCCATCAAACAGCAGGGTTAAGTCCTTATAGGTGTTGCTAACCGCATAGGCCTTATCAAAGATGTTATCTATGCCTAACGTTAGTTCCATGGCCTTACCAAGAGCATGTTTGGCTTTTAGATTAACCACGCCGTAACCGCTAATATCCTGCTCACCATTATCACCATCAAAGTCACTCCACGCATCAGCCGCTACCAGTTCGATAGAGGCGGTGCTTTTTAGACCGTAGTCATAGTTAAGTGCCAGGTTTGCTTTAAGCGGCGGGATTTCGGCGAGATTTGTACTGGTCTGTCCAGCAAGTGCCTGGTCTTTCTGTCCGCGCTGATATGCAGCACCAAAATCAAGGCTAAACTCATCATTAAAATAATAAGCACCACTTACATCTAAACCATAGATAGTAGCATCAATATTCTCGAATCTATTTGCGGGAACAGTTGAATTGTAATAAATATAATCGGTTAACCAGCTATGAAATACTTTGGTTTTAATATTAAAACTATCATATCTGTTTTCTATACCCATATCTAATTCAAGGTTAGTTGTTTCTTTCAGATCCGGTGTACCAACAACCGTGTTGTCTGAGCTAATAAAGTAAAGCTCTCTTGCATCAGGTACTCGTGATGCCTGACCTACACCTGCAAAATATTTTGTACTATCACTTGCCTGAAATGTTGTAAAAACATTTGCACTGAAATAACTGTAATCATTATCAGGCTGGCCCACAGTACCGCCGGGTTTTATGCTTGTATCATCATAACGTACACCTGCTTTGATGCTGGTTTTGTCATACTTTTTATTTAATTCTGCAAACACAGCGCTATTTTGTGTGTCGACATCATCGATGCTTTTTCTGCCGGTAATACCTGATCTGGTTCCATTGCCTTCATAGGTGCCATCCCAGTTTCTAATACTGGCATCCAGGCCAAGGTTTATCTCAAGTGAATCACCCGCATTAAAACTGTTCATAATCTTAATACCCTGAGTATGAGTCTCAAGATAACTGATCACTTCATTAGCAGAAGCAGGGCCTGATGAAATTCGATAAAAAGTCGACATGGGATGCTGCACTTGTGAATCGTAAACCTGAAAACTCAGAGATTTAGATAAACTGCCAATATTATTAATCGTATAGTCAAGGTTATAAATATCGGAATCATCATACAGTGCATCCATTTTACTGGATGGGTACAGTACATCATCAGTTCTATTTGCGGTATAACTGAACTTCAATTGCTGGTCATCAGTTATATTGGCAAAAATTTTACCCAGTAATGTGCTCTTCTCATACGCGTCTATATCCGCATATTCTGTTTTATATCGTGGGTCCATGGCCGGCATCATGCTCGGAGGATTTAATCGCTCGATCTGTTCTGCAAAGGTATCGCCATTGCCATCTTCATACTGAGCACTGCTCTCTGTTGAGGCGCTCAGCAGAAACTTAACTGTCTCATTTCCACCACTGATATTGGCGGCAGCTTTACGATAATCCCAGCTACCCAGGTTCACACTTACTTCACCGGAAAGTCCGGCTTCAGGTTCAATCGTGGTGATTTTGACAGCACCACTTAATGTACCAAAGTTTTCCACATCGTATGGGCCTTCAATAATTTCTATGCTGTCGATATTATTTGTCAGAATATGAGATGTGACAGGGTCCATTCGATTGGGGCAGGCGCCATATATTTTTGCATCATCAATAAGTACATTAATATTGTCTTTTTTCTGGCCGCGTAAAATTATATCGTTGGCTATGCCACTGCGTCGAACAAGTGATATGCTCGGTACTTTTTTTGTCAGCGCTTCTGCAAGATCAGCAGATTTTACTTCATCCCCACTCACATCACTTATTTTAGTACCTTCGACCATAATAGAGCCAAGATTTATTTCATCAGCATGTGCAAGTGGCGCACACAAAAGTAAACAGCAAGTTATTTTTTTCATTAAGTACCTCATGGGATTTGAAAAATTATTTTATTAGAAAATCATAAAATCTGGTTTGTTTTAGTTAAACTAACCTGTCAGTAATATTTAATTGTTGGCATGTTAATCAAATACAAATAATAAATAAACTAATTTAATTATTAAGATGAGAAATTATGCGTTAGATCAACAGTTTTTAAGATCTATGTAATATACCGCAGTATAAGTTTGTCATATAACCTAAATAAAATAAGCTTTAATTGCCTGGTAACATATTAACCTATAAAAATAGCGGTTTAAGCAATGTTTATGTCAGCGACAATATTAAAGAAACCCATATAAAACCTCAGTAATTTATTTTTGTGAATTCTTTATCACGCATGTCCTGATAAAATTTTTAAATTAAAAATTAAATTAAGGAGCTGCGACAATTTGCCTCAGTTAAAGACGACGCTGCGACAAAATGCCGCATGTTGCTTGTGCTCACTAATTCAATTGTGAAATATAAATGAATGTTTATAGTTATTTTTTTCTGTTTAAGGTGTTTGTAAATAATTTAATAGATTAGTTTAGTGTGAATATCTGGTTAGTAAAAATCGAAAGTACTTTTTATCCGAGCCGTTTTTATGTTTTATGTGTAGTGTAGGTGACTTAAGAGTAACTTATAAACTCATCGAACTTTTTTTGGGCTGAGGCTGGTGTGAGTTATATGTGGCAATGAAAGATCTGACCCTCGATTTTGAATTATTATGGTGTGAGATACTGGTGACAGGAGTAAAGAGGGTTGTTGAGTATGTGTTACCTGGTTAGCTATGCATTCCCACGCGGGAGCGTGGGAACGAGTTGAAAGTTTTTTCTTAGTGCCCTCTGTGGCTATGTTGTTCTCGTTCCCATGCTCCTGCGTGGGAATACATAGGTTTCGATGTACTGACCCACACTCCATACGCTTTCAGGTGCAGAATTTATTCCATCTTTTAAAAACAACTAGTGAATCACCGCTCATTCTATAAATAAGAACCAGTTGAGTTACGTCGCCCCGTGTCGCAGTAAACAA
>JAPHSS010000044.1 GCA_026195255.1 Gammaproteobacteria bacterium
CGAACGATAAGAGTTCGAAAAAATGGCCTGGAGCCATTTTTAGCAGGCTGATGTTTTTTATCAGCCTGACCCGTAGGGCAAAATACAGGGATGTATTTTATAATCTCTCTACCCACGTTATTTATAACGGGGCCAAATAAAATAATGTGAGGTTTTGTCGTAATAATCGATAATGCTTTACACAGTCCTGCAGATCTGGACGGACTAGTACATGCGCCTGTAGCTCATCTGGATAGAGCATCGGCCTTCTAAGCCGAGGGTAACAGGTTCGAGTCCTGTCAGGCGCACCATTTTAAATGAGTTATATAACTTTAGCTCATCTGGATAGAGCATCTGCCTTCTAAGCTGGGGGTAGCAGGTTCGACAAAATTGTCTGGAACAATTTTGAACATGGTCAATTACATTTTATTGCCCATGGCCCGAAGGGTGAAGGGCAGGACGCCCGGAATAATCCTATCGGCGCACCATTTTATGGTGGGTGTAGCTCAGTTGGTAGAGCCCCGGATTGTGATTCCGGATGTCGCGGGTTCGAGTCCCGTCACTCACCCCAGTATAATCAAGCACTTACAGAAATGTAGGTGCTTTTTTTTGTCTGCATTTTTCGATACGTACATGGTAGGGTGTTACTACTTGGATTTGGCTTTATGTTTGAAATGACTACCATCACTCTATAGGGGCATTCGGTAGAAACAAAAACGACTCCCAAAGGAGCTTCTATTGTTTGATATTTAATCGTTACATATTCTTTCGTCTAGCAAATCCAACTAACCCAATAAGACCTGAACCGAATAACCAAATTGATGCGGGGATTGGCACTGCACTTACATCACTTAAGGCCTGAAACGATGATGATTATAGTAATAATAAAAATATATATCTCATTCTAATACAACTCCGAATGGTTACTTAAATACGCTTACGCGCAACTTTATATATTTCATCATTTCTACGAGGCCCGACAGCTATTACCAGTACCTCAATTTTATCTTCTATGACTTTATAAACGATTCGAGTATCACCTGTCCTTATTCGTCTATATCCCTTTAAGTCACTTCTTAATGGATTACCTGTTTTCTCAGGTTCGCCATTTTGTATACGTTCTTCTATAACCTTTAAAACTCGGTTAGCTTTTGCATTTCCTAATGCTTTTAAATCTTCGTACACTTCCGGCAAGAAGTTTACGGCGTAAGACATGATGTCTCCTTAGCTGGTTACTTAAACCGTTCACGCATTTCATCAAGACTTACTAGTTCAGTGTCTTCAGTTACTTTAGACATTCTCTCTAGTGCCATCATTTCAACACGTAAATCATCAAGCTCTTCAACCATCTGCTCATATTCGGATATTGCAAGCATAACCGCAGCAGGTGCATTGTTTTTCATGATGACATAACGATCTTGGTTACCAGTAGTTAATTTATCAAAATATTTCTTAGCTGATCTTGTTATGTCTGTAACAGACACGGCTTGATCTACTCTACTAAGTAATGCGCTCATGGTCTTCTCCTCCCGTGGTCATGTAATTATACATACAATTATGTGATTATTCCATGTATTGGATTGAAAGGTAGAATATTGAGGATAAATAGAGAAAAATGGCTTCATAACAGCCTGTAAACGACTTTCTAAATGTGACTAAGACCCTTCTATGGGTGAATTAAGGGGTTTTAGGTTAGAGATCGAGCAGTTCGCCCCCCCCCATTAAACAGAGCTTTAGCTTGGTTGTACCATTCGACTAATTAGAATTCACGCGCTGGCTGCGGGTGTTTTTACCTTTGCAACACCACCCGCTGATCGCAATTAAAAACCTGATTACTAATCCATCACCTATAGAGTCAGGCTTCTTTCATAAACAGGTAAAACTCACTAGGCGCTTGAATACCTAACTGTTTTTTATCACCTTCTGGAATATTATCGTTAACTTTTAGTAGGTGTTTTAGTTCTAGGACGTTTCTTTTTATTGTAATCATTTTCATTGTTTTTCATTTATTTAGTTTCTATGGTTCCCAGTAAGAGAATACGCTATCGCGAGCTGGACTCGAACAAAATTAGCTTATAAAAGAATGACTTAGAAATAGACAAAAATTACAGGCAAAAAAAAACGAGCTAGCAAAATTGCTTAACTCGTTGTTTTATATAGCAAATGTGAAGCTGCTATGAAATTTGGCTCCCCGACCTGGACTCGAACCAGGGACAAACGGATTAACAGTCCGTTGCTCTACCAACTGAGCTATCAGGGAATAGTAGAAATTTGCAATGTTATTGCTATTCGAAACATGTCGTTTCGACGGCCGCTATATTACTGATTCGCCCCTTGTCGGTCAACACTAATTTACTGATTAACCAACAAATTTCTTAATTCTATCCAGTGCTTTCTCTAAACTTCCCATATCTGTGGCGAAAGAGATGCGCATATGGCCAGGACTACCAAAAGCTGAGCCAGGAACCAGAGCAACTTCGGCTTCCGCAAGAATCTTTTCTGCCAGTTTGACATCGTCTTTTATGCCCATTTTTTTCATCACCTGGCTGAAATCAGGGAAGATATAAAAAGTGCCGTCACTGGCAATGCTCTCTACACCATCAATTTTATTAAGTTCAGCCAGTACAAAATCGTGGCGCTCTTTAAATGCCTTATTCATCTCATCAAGGCGAGACTGGTCACCCTCGAGTGCTGCCTGGGCCGCAACCTGTGAAATAGAAGTGGGGTTAGAGGTGCTCTGAGACTGGATCTTTTTCATGTTTTTGATTAGATCAGCCGGGCCGGCAGCATAACCAATACGCCAGCCTGTCATGGCATAGGCCTTGGAGACGCCATTTAGTACAACTGTGCGCTCGTAAAGATCGGGGCAGGCATTAACGATGTTACAGAAGGCTTCGTCAGTCCAGAGGATCTTTTCATACATATCATCTGTGGCAATGATGATATCAGGGTACTCGCGTAATACGTCACCCAATGCTTCTAACTCAGCCATAGAATAAGATTTACCCGATGGATTAGAAGGACTGTTAATGACAAACAGGCGTGTTTTATCTGTTATGGCAGCTTTTAGCTGGTCCGGGGTGATTTTAAAGCCCTGTGACTGGTCGCCCTGTACAATTACGGGTTCAGCATCAGCCAGTAGTACCATATCGGGGTAGGACACCCAGTAAGGCGTGGGAATAATGACTTCATCCCCGGGGTTCAGTAATGCCTGAGCCATATTAAAGAAACTCTGTTTACCTCCGCATGAAACCAGTACCTGGTCTGCTGCGTAGTTTAAACCGTTATCTTTAGAAAATTTGTTTATAATAGCCTGTTTCAGGCTGGGCATACCATCAACCGCAGTATATTTGGTCTGGTTGTTGTTGATAGCTTCAATCGCCGCCTGTTTTACGTGATCAGGTGTCGCGAAATCGGGCTCACCTGCGGCAAGACCAATGACATCTTTGCCTTCGGAACGTAATTGTTGGGCCAATGCGGTAACGGCTAATGTGGGTGAAGGTTTTACTTTTTGAATTCTATTGGATGCCTGTGCCAAAGCGATATACCCTGTCTGATTGAGTTTTTTATATTTCTGAGTGTGAGTATAAACAAAGTTGCTTGTGTTTGTCCTATCCCAAAGGGTAGTAAAACGCATTTTTTTTCAGTTTTTTTTAAAGTTTTTTATAATGTCGAAACAATTTGAATTAGAAACGGATAAAACACCTGCAGGGGATCAGCCTGCAGCCATTAAAACTTTGCTGTCCGGGCTGGAAGATGGTTTGTTAAATCAGACGCTTTTAGGTGTTACTGGCTCGGGTAAAACATTCACTATTGCGAATGTTATTCAGCAGTCGCAACGCCCGGCGATGATTCTTGCGCCAAACAAAACCTTAGCCGCTCAATTATATGGTGAGATGAAAGAACTCTTTCCACATAACTCGGTGGAATACTTTGTTTCTTATTACGATTACTACCAGCCCGAGGCCTATGTGGTGGCCAGTGATACCTTCATTGAAAAAGACGCCTCGATTAATGAACATATAGAGCAAATGCGTCTGTCTGCTACAAAAGCTCTGTTAGAGAGGCAGGACACTATTATTATCGCATCGGTATCATCGATATATGGACTGGGTGATCCGGAATCGTATTTATCTATGATGTTACACCTGGTCAAGGGTGACATGATTAATCAGCGGGATATATTACGTCGTCTGGCGGAAATGCAGTATACCCGAAATGATATGGAGCTTGGGCGAGCAAACTATCGTGTGCGGGGAGAGGTGATTGATGTGCACCCAGCTGAGTCGGAGTATGAAGCGGTGCGCATTGAGTTATTTGACGATGAAGTTGAGCAACTAAGTTTTTTTGATCCATTAACGGGTGAAGTGTTGCGTAAAGTCTCACGTCTCACGATATATCCCAAGTCGCATTATGTAACGCCTAAAACGGTAATCTATGAAGCCATAGACAAGATTAAAGTGGAGTTGAAAGAACGCCTGGAGCATTTACGAGATAATAATAAGCTAGTAGAGGCTCAGCGTTTAGAGCAGCGCACTATGTTTGATCTGGAAATGATGCGTGAGTTAGGTTATTGCAATGGCATAGAAAATTACTCCCGTTATTTATCTGGTCGTAAGCCGGGTGAAGCGCCTCCCTGTTTATACGATTACCTGCAGGATAATGCGTTATTAATTGTAGATGAAAGTCATGTCACCATTCCACAGCTTGGTGCGATGTATAAAGGTGACCGGTCGCGCAAAGAAAACCTGGTTAATTTTGGTTTCCGTTTGCCTTCGGCATTAGATAACCGCCCTATGAAGTTCGAAGAGTTTGAAGCCATCCGTCCACAAACTATTTATGTTTCAGCAACACCGGGCCCTTATGAAACAGAACATTCAGACCAGATTGCAGAGCAGGTGGTGAGGCCAACCGGGTTGTTAGACCCGATCGTTGAAATTCGACCTGTGGCGACACAGGTTGATGATGTACTGTCGGAAATAAATATTCGGGTACCGAAAAAAGAAAGGGTATTAATTACCACTTTAACCAAACGTATGTCAGAAGACTTAACCGATTATCTGAGTGAACATGGGGTGAAAGTAAGGTACTTGCATTCAGATGTAGATACAGTTGAGCGTATGGAGATTATCCGTGATTTACGTTTAGGTGAGTTTGATGTGTTAGTCGGTATTAACCTGTTACGAGAAGGTTTAGATATTCCTGAAGTTTCATTAGTGGCCATACTCGATGCAGATAAAGAAGGTTTTCTGCGTTCCGACAGATCATTAATTCAAACCATGGGGCGTGCTGCAAGAAACTTAAACGGCCGTGCTATTTTATATGCCGATAGAATCACAGGGTCAATGGAAAGAGCCATAGGTGAAACAGAACGACGTCGCATAAAACAAAAAGAATATAATGACAAACACGGTATAACCCCGACTGGCATTAGAAAATCAATTCTGGATGTTATGGGTATGGGTTATGAGCAGAGGCATCTGCAACATACATTAAAAGTAGCTGAGCAGCAGGCGCAATACGCACATATGTCGATGAAAGAAATCAGCAATGAAATGGATAAGTTAGAAAAACAGATGTTTAAACATGCACAGGATTTAGAGTTTGAAGAAGCTGCTGCGGTAAGAGACAAAATTAATCAGTTAAAAGAACTTGCATTGCAGGCATGATACGAATAGCTCA
>JAPHSS010000053.1 GCA_026195255.1 Gammaproteobacteria bacterium
CAGCTGACAGTGTAGCGAGCCTACTCCGCCAAACTCTCGGTGGTATGGGTTAAGGGGACAGGGCAGAAAAGCACTGACCTTTCCCCGAGAGAAGGAATGGGGGAGTGATCATGGCTTAATGATGAAACAATATAATTGATAAAAATCAGATAAAATCTCACATTTAAAGTCGAGTTTTGCTATAAACTATTGACGATGGAAGACACTATTTTCAATGAAAATCGCAAACTCAAACGTCAGTTAGATAACTTACTGCGGCGTGCTCGAACTAATGAGCAGAAGCAGGCGTTATTCGACTCATTTGGCTTTGAAGTGATTTCTGCTAATACCCCTGCTCAATTACGTGATTATGTATTATTTCAAATGCAGGCAAGGTTTCAGTTGCAGGATGTTGTTATGTGTTTAATCGACTTTGATCATGATACAGAAAGGCTTTTTTATGGGCATGATACTGATGCAAAGCTGATGTATGAGTCAAAGCTAATTATTCTTGATACTAAAGCGGATAAAGAGAAAATTTCGAGTTTAAATAAGCATCCTGTATTGGGTGTAGAGGTTTTATCGCAATATAAATGGATGTATGAAAAGCTCGAAGATATAGACTCCTGCAATAGTGCGGCTTTATTGCCGTTGATGCGAAATAACCAAATTATTGGTACTTTATTGTTATTAAGCAGAGATGTAAATCGATACCAAACGGGTATAGGAACGACATTTTTACAAAAGCTGTCTGCAATGACTGCGGTTGCCATCGAAAACTGCTTGAATCAACAACGGATAAAAGAAATCGGATACCAGGATCCGTTAACACAGGCATATAACCGGCGTTATTTTGATTTACGTTTTACTGATGAAATTGAAAGAAGTTTGCGTCAGGGGGATAACCTTGCCTGTATGTTTCTTGATGTGGATTTCTTTAAAAAAGTAAATGATACGTATGGACATCATGTGGGTGATTTGGTCTTAACGCATTTGGTTAGTCTGATAAAAGAGCAAGTTCGGGCCTGTGATATTGTTGCCAGGTATGGTGGAGAAGAGTTTGCTGTCGTATTGCCCGGAGTATCGTTAGAACGTGCAACCGAGATTGCACAGCGATTAAGAAAAGCTGTTGAAGTGGATACAAGACTGACCTGTGGTCAGGGAGGGTTGAATGTTACTGTATCTATAGGTCTTGAAATACTGACTGCGATTAATGATAAAAGCTTGAATACAGAGCAAATCGGAGCGCTGCTTTTACAAAATGCTGATCATGCTTTATATCAGGCAAAAGAGTATGGTCGTAATCAGGTTGTAATATTCAAGGAGTTAAATAGTTAAAAGGTATTATTCTAAAAAGTCTTTTCCGCATTATTCAGAATCCTTTTTTTCTCTTAGATCCGTCATTTGTTTATTTAAATTGTGTTTAATCATTAGTTCCTGATCCTCAGGTCTCATATATTCGAACATTACAGACAGGTGATTTTTACTGGATTTTACGACTCGTCCAAAAACCAGAACACCAATTTTCTCAGGTAGTAATACCAGCTCAAGTTTTATCGCCTGGCCTGTTTCAAAATTATCACTGCTACTAAACTGAATTCCAGATGCGCTCAGGTTAGCAGGATTGACCTTGTCCTGGTCAAACGAAGAATTATCATAAAGCATTTGTTGGCTAAGGCTATCAATTTTACTGTTTAATACTTCAAGGTATTCTCCAATGTCCGGGTGAAGTTGCTTGATATTGTTTAGAAGTGGATGAGTTTTGTTGTTAAGTGTTGCAAAGTCTGCGCTTAGACTAAATGCGTTTTCATGCAAATCCTTTAGTGTGTTTGGGGCATCCGCGTATTCATCTTCTGATATAGCTTCAAAATCTAGATAAATTTCATCATCTATTCTAAAAAAATCACGGCGCTCATCTTCGTTAATTTTTATCATGTAGGTTACTCAGAAAATTTAATTAAACTTGGCATATCTTTAACAGTCTCAGTTTGTTTGATAACTTCAATTTCGACTCGACGATTAGTCGCTCTGTTAGTCGGAGTTGTATTTGGTACCAGTGGAATCGTATCGGCGTACCCCTGAATGACAATGCGTTCATTTGGTATGTTTTTGTTTACGCTTAAAATATGTTCTAGTATAGATACAGCTCTTGCTGAAGAGAGTTCCCAGTTTGATCTGAACCTAAAGGTAGAGATTGGAATGTTGTCTGTGTGTCCTGAAATATGAATTTTCCCCGGTGTTTTTTCGAGAGCGCTGGAGATTTTCCTGAGCACAGGTTTGAATTTACTATTTAATGTGGCGTTACCTGATGAGAATGAGCCTTTTTCTCTGATTCTTATAATTGTTCTTTCGTTGTCACCAGAAACTTCAATTGAGCCATTTGCTATTTGATCTTTAAGGGCTTTTTTTAGTTGCTCAAGACGTCTGGCAGCCTCGGTTTTTTCATCAGCTTTATCCGTGTTTTCAGGGCCTTTTCTAAAATCCAGATTTTTTTTACGATCATCTGTGGTGTGCTGCCTCATTACTTTTAATGCTGTTGGAGTGGGGCGACCAGGTGTGAATTCTTTAGCAATAATACTGGTGCCTTTAGGAATTTCTTTTGTTTTAACATCGCGTTGAACGCCAAATGCCTGAGACATAGAGCCGGCTAATTGTTTAAATTTCAACGCATCCATTTCTGAAAATGCGAGGAGTAAAACAAAAAAACACATAAGCAGAGACATAAGATCAGCAAAGGTTGCTAACCAGGCGGGTGGACAGGTGGGGCATTTTACTTTTTCTTCTTCCATTTCAGATTAGATGTGACTATTGGTCTTCACTGCCCTCTAAATTTCTTTGGCTTTCGGGAAGGAAAGCTTTCAATAGCTCTTCAAGAACACGGGGGTTCATGCCTTCCTGTATACCACTAATTGTTTCAAGAATTAATGTACGATTGGTTTTCTCTTCCTGGCTTCTGAGGCCTAATTTGTCGGCAATGGGTAATGCAAAGGCATTAGCAATGATGGCGCCATAAAGTGTGGTAAGAAGGGCGACTGCCATTGCTGGCCCGATTGATTTAGGGTCATCCATATTGGCCAGCATCTGCACCAGACCGATTAAGGTGCCAATCATACCCATGGCTGGAGCAATACCACCAAGAGCGGTAAATATTTTCTGTCCCAGTTCGTGGCGTTGAATTGTAAGGCTGATGTCTTTGCTCAGCATTTTACGAACCAGGTCGGGGGGGTGCCCATCAACACATAATTGAATCCCCTTGTTAAGAAATGGGTTCTCTATTTCTTGTGACTCAAGAGCCATCATGCCCTCTTTACGGGCGATGTTAGCTAAAATACCCGCTTGTTCAATCAGCTCACCCGCATCTACGCTTTTATTAAAAAAGGCCTTCATGCCGACCTTGAAGGCACCGAAAAACTGACTAAGTGTAAACTGCATTAACACAACGGCGATACTGCCTCCAATTACGATAAGTAAAGAGGGGACGTTGACAAATAATATGATTGGGCCACCAGATATTATGGCGCCTAAAATGAAACCGAAGGCTATAATCAGCCCCAGTAAGGTTGCTAAATCCACTTTGTCTCCTTGGACAACCGTCAGAAAGTTGTGTTTTTATGTCTGACAAATATGAGTTTTTAAAAAAATCTGTGGTATAAAACTATCGGCAAGCAGATAGAATTTCTTCTCCTATCAGCTGATAATCTTTACATTAGAGTGTAGCTAATTTACTTCAAAAGTACAGATAGCAGAATACAGATATTTTAATTAAAAAGTATGACAAATGAATGGTTGAAAAATTGCCTATTGTAAAAAAATTAGATAAGAAGCTGATTTCTAGTTATCTCTCCAGTAAGACTGTGGAGAGACTGGCGGGTTTTGATGTGCTCAAAACAACAACTTCTACAAATGATGAGGTGCTGGAATCTCAGTTGCTGCAAAAAAATCGTTTTATTGTTTGTCTGGCTGATCAACAAACTGCGGGTAGGGGGCGTAACGGTAATGTGTGGCAATCACCATCTGCTGCGCATATCTATATGAGTACAGGTTCTGTTTTTGATGTTTCGTTAATAAAAGATATTGCAGGTTTGTCGCTGGCTTGTGGTGTGGCAGTTGTTCGACTGTTAAGGTCAAAAGGTGTCAAAGCCGGGCTTAAGTGGCCAAACGATGTGTTAGTTGATGATAAGAAGCTCGCGGGTATCCTGGTTGAAACGCGGATAAGAGCCAGTCAGGTGATTGTAGTTGTGGGTTTAGGCTTGAATATAGAAATGCCCGAGTCTGCAATAGCAAATATTGAGCAGCCATGGACTGACCTTAATTCATTAATACCTAAAAAAGATTTTAATGCTGCGTTTGATTTAGTGTATGAAAAAAAGATTAATCGCAATTATATTGCAGCAAAATTAATAGAAGAAATTGTTGAATGTATGGTGCGATATGTGGAATCGGGGTTTGAGACATTTGTTGATGACTGGTTACAGTTTGATGTGTTGACAGGGCGACGTGTTAATGTGAAAACAGATCAAGAAGAGCTTGAGGGTCATGTAATCGGGTTTAATAAAGATCATAGTGTTATTGTAAGGGTGGGCAATGAGGAAAAAACGTATTATGCGGCTGACATTAAATTGAAGTTAGATACACATGTTAACGGTTGATATTGGTAATAGTCGAATTAAGTGGGCGCTGTTTTCAGGTGGCTTGATTAAAGAAAACGGCTGCTTTGATTATACGCTGGAAAACTTTGAGGCACAGTTAGATGTAGCCGGTTTGCCAGATTCGGCAACAAGTTTGATGGTTAGTTGCGTTGCGGGTGAAAAGATCAGAAGTCGGTTTGAACAGTGGGTAAGTCAAAATATCTTAACGAGTGTTGAGTTTGCCGTTACTCGTTCTATACAGAATGGCGTAGTAAATTCGTATCAGAATCCTGAAAAGATGGGGGTGGACCGCTGGCTGGCTATGCTAGCTGCTTTCAATAAATGTCACGCGCAAAAGGATGAATTAATCTGTGTGATTGATTGCGGGACGGCCATTACTTTTGATGCACTGGATTCACGTGGTAAGCATTTGGGTGGTTTAATAATGCCAGGTTATCAAACTATGCTTCAATCATTAATGAAAAGTGCTGAAAACATCAAACATGATAAAAGCGCAGTCTATTTAGAGCCGAAAATCGCAGGGCTTGCCAGTTCGACCAATGACGCTTTAATAATGGGCTGTAGTCAGATTATTCTGCAGGGCATATCTGGTATTATTAACGGTTACAAAAATAAGTCATCTGCAAAGTTACATTGTTTAGTGACAGGGGGTGATGGGCGGTGGGTTTCGTCGGCACTTACTGTTGATAATGTATACGATCCTTATTTAGTATTGCAGGGGCTGTATATAGTGTCAGTAAAAGAAAATGAATAATAATGAGGTTGTGAAACTAACAATATGCGTATTTTACTGGTTTTTATAATATTACTAAATTTGCTTTATGCGGGGTGGGAGTATCTAAACCCTGTTGCTAACAGTAATCTCATGCCACCCCTGGCGGATAATCTTAAAACCCTGGAGTTATTACATGAGCCGCCAGGAGAGACCATGGTTTCTGAGACTGATAAATTATCAGTAAATAATGCCACTACGGATGAAGAGTTTGAGCAAGATAAAGGGTCTGCTGGTGATAATGAGGTTGTTGAACCAGTGGTGGCCAAGGTTTCGTGTTATACGTTGGGCCCATTTAAAGATAAAAATATAATGCAGCAATTGCGTGAAACAATAGCTGAATATGTGACTGATCTTTCGGTTAGAAAGCGGCAAGAGGCTGAGAAGCACAGATACTGGGTATATGTGCCGGCATTACCAGATAGAAAGCAGGCTAAATTACTCGCTAAACAGCTTAGGCAGAAGGGGCTTAATGATTTCTATATCGTTTTAAGTGGAAAGGCTAAAAACAGCATTTCTTTAGGGCATTTTAGAGAGCCCAAACACGCAAATTTGAGAATGAAACGAGTGATTGATTTAGGTTTCAAAGCAGAGATTGAAGTTATTTATCGAGATTATGATATTTACTGGTTGGACTATAAGGTTGATGAGGTCAGTGGTGACCCGGGATTTTCGGTTGATGAGTATATATCGGAAGGCGTGTCTCAATTGGCAAGGGATTGTTAATTACTTCTAAACAGTGAGTTATGAGCGGAATGCTGATTTGATTCGTTTTTTTCAGCATTATTGTTAAATTGTGTCGTTGAAAACGCGTAAATTTCAAAATTATTCGACTTAAAAGAAAATAAATTAAATAAATATCAAAATCCCATTGCGAAATGTTTCTTCTTTCACTAGAATTGCGCTCCTTCTCGCAAAGTACATATCTTGCCTGAGATGAATTAAGCGTATAACTCATAAAGAGTTTACGGTTATAGAAAAGAATTTGCCGGAATAGCTCAGATGTGGTTATCCGGTAGTAGTTAAAAATGAATTTGCCGGCATAGCTCAGATGGGGTTATCCGGTAGTAGTGAAAAATGAATTTGCCGGCATAGCTCAGATGGTAGAGCAACTGACTTGTAATCAGTAGGTCCCGTGTTCGACTCATGGTGCCGGCACCATATTTTAGATGACCCATGTTAATGAGTCATCGCTGCATATTTTGTTTACATCTTGTGTGTAATTAAGCGGCCCAAAAACTGTCATTATCTTTCTTTTATGAAATGATAAGCAGGAATTGGGCCGCTTTTTATTGACAGTCTGACTCCTGTCATTCAAAATATGCGGCTTCCAGTTTTTGGAGTGGTTCCCGAGTGGTCAAAGGGGGCAGACTGTAAATCTGCTGCTTCGGCTTCGGTGGTTCAAATCCACCCCGCTCCACCAAATTTGTAAGTCCAGATTTAGTTATCTGTGACTGGTAGGTACAGGGGTCTACTTGCGGGCGTCGTATAATGGTATTACCTCAGCCTTCCAAGCTGATGACGCGGGTTCGATTCCCGCCGCCCGCTCCAATTAATACATGCCCAAGCTAGTTTGAAGGGGATGTTTTGATAAAGCTGCTGAAGCGGTTAATTGAGCTAGCGGTAAAAAGTTTTGCTCATATAGCTCAGTCGGTAGAGTACTTCCTTGGTAAGGAAGAGGTCACCGGTTCAAATCCGGTTATGAGCTCCAGATTTTTAGAAGTTTAATTTTAATTTAATATTCCGGGGAGGCATACAATGTCTAAGGAAAAGTTTGAACGTAATAAACCCCACGTAAATGTGGGTACTATCGGTCACGTTGACCATGGTAAAACTACATTAACGGCTGCTTTAACGA
>JAPHSS010000026.1 GCA_026195255.1 Gammaproteobacteria bacterium
TGTTCTGACGGCTTCCAGTAGTATATTAACCTGTTAGTCATTTACTCTGTTACCGGGTCGTTCTGATGCGCCATCCAGGCTTAACAGAACTCAAAATCATATCCCTGTGATTTTGCCCCTACATGAATACAATTTTCGGCAAGCTCCAGAGGAAAGGTAAGTCAAAACCGATATGAAGCCTGAACAGAAAAAGAAAACTTAAGTTGAGATGGTTTGGTTTTGATGTTGTAACCCATTACTCAAGCTGATGAGAGAGTGATTTATTTGGGGTTTTACGCGAGGATGTCTGAGCAAATCTGTTTTATGATTTGTGAGCTATTCGTATCATCCCTGATACTTACCCTTCGGGTAATGCGGAGCATATTTAAATTTGTTCCCAACAAATTTATCCGCAGCGGCCAAATAAATCGAGAGCGAAGAAGGTACTTTTATGTATCTTTTTAACTAAAAGCTTGAGTTAAGCGGGGCGGCGCTTCTTTGCCTACTTTCTTTTCACTGTTGAAAAGACAGTAGGTCGCCAGCGCGGTGACACCATAGAATTACATTCCCATGAAGAAAAGAGCTTGTAATAGAAGTATCAGTGCAATGTAATGAAAAACAACAAATTAATGTTAAAAACTCACATCAACAAATCACCCTCAATAACATGAAAAACACTAGCAGAATCAATCAAAGACTTAGCGGTTAATCCGGGAACGCCATAAACCTCGGCAGAAACATCATAATCACTGGTTATTTTATCCAGCAATAAATCAAAATCCCCATCACCGGAAAGTAAAATAACCGTATCAACTTCTTTTGCGGATTCTAAAATATCAATGGTGATACCCACATCCCAGTCACCTTTGGCTGAGCCATCACTGCGTTGTATAAAAGGTTTAAGTTTTACCTCAAAACCAATATGCCTTAGCGCGTCCTGAAATTTTATCTGTTTATCATCGTGTCGCTGGGTTGCGTAAGCCGTTGCTTTAACAATCTCGCCCTGTGAACTGATTTTTTTCCAGAACTGGCGGTAATTAAACTGCCGGGCATAAATGTCACGGGTGGTGTAATAGATGTTTTGTACATCGACAAATAGTGCGATTTTTTTCATTTAAGTCTTTGGTTTGATTATTGACTGATTATATCTATTAAGTGTTGTCGATCAAAGCCCCAGTTTTCTGGGTCTTCGATGCTCGCAATGCTTTCCTGTGATCGACCCAGGTCTATTGTTTTTGTCGGGATAGGCGTGTTACTAGAAGTTGAGAAAAAAATTTTTATTTTAGGTTTTAGTAAACTTTTGTCTGACTGTTCGGTAACTATACCTAGTCTACCTGATTTTAATTTTACTAATGTGCCGCTTGGGTAGATGCCAATCGCTTTTACAAAAGCCTTAAAAACTTTGTCATCAAAATGACCAGTTTGCCATTCGGCCATTTTTTTTAATGCATCTGCGGGTTCCCAGCCTTTTTTATAACTTCTGTCTGATGTGATTGCGTCATATACATCACATACTGCACCCATGCGCGCAAGCAGAGAAAGGTTGTCTCCTGAGAGATTTTCAGGGTAACCCTTGCCATCGACCCGTTCATGGTGGTGAAGGCATACATCCAGAACCGCTTCGCTTTCTTCACCGCTTTCTTTCAATGCTTCCCAGCCTTTTAATGGGTGGTTCTTAACAGTTTCAAATTCTTCGTCAGTGAGTTTTCCCGGTTTATTAAGGATGTCTTCAGGGATAAACATCTTGCCTACGTCATGTAACAGGCCGGCCATGCCCAGGGCATGCATATCGCCCGTGTAATTTAACTGCTTTCCCAGTGCGATCATTAATGCGCAAACCGCAACGGAGTGTAGATAGGTGTAATCATCTTTGTTTTTTATACGGGTAATACAGATTATGGCAGCAGGGTTGCGGTTGATGGATTCTGAAATTTCATCAACCAGTGGGCTGACATCCTCAGTTGAAATAGTATTTCCCATTCGCGCCTGTTTAAACATGTCGGTGACGGCCTGTTTGGCTTTTGTCAGGGTTTGTTGTGCATTAAGCATTTCTTTTTCAAGGCTTACGGTGGCTGGTTTTGCTTTAGCTGGCGCGGGGGTTGTTGCTTTTTCAGCTGTATCTTTTGTGTTTTCAGGGGGGGTGCTTATTACATCATCACCTTTTGATGTGTCTATCCACAGATGGCTTACTTCTGAATTTTTAATGCTGTTTAAATCTTTGCTCGATTCAAGTTTAAATGAGGCTTTCCAGAATGGATGTTTAAGCCAGTTTCCGTCGAATTTATCTATATACATTCCAATACTCAGATCGGAGACTGATATTTTTTTTAGCATTATTTAGCTTGTAGTTGGTTTATTAGATATGAGTTTAGTTAAAATATTATTAAAATGTATGAATTTGCCATTAAACTTTTCTCTAATTGAGCGTGTTTGTTACATCAATTGAATGATGATTGTCTCATGATATTGACTATTTATGTCTCGTTTGAGGCGGCTGCCATAGCTGGTGAAGTGGCTGATTTTGTATGTAGAAAAAATAGAGATATATAAAAAGCCCGTTAACTAGTAATAGTTACGGGCTTTTTATAGTGTAATTATAAAGTTATGAGAAATCAGAAACTGAGTTAAATGATTTTAACTAACTTCACCTTCAGCGCATTCAATACAAAACTCAGCGTAAGGCACCACGTCTAAGCGGTGTTCGTTTATTTTTACGCCACAACCAGTGCATATACCAAAAGTACCATTATTGATTCGTAATAACGCCTTGTCTATTTGCATAACAGTCCCTTTGCCCTCATCATTTAATGAATTAAGTACTTCATCGTTTTCGAGTTGCGTAGCCTGCTCAGCAAAATCCTTCTCAATTGCAGTTTCTTCGTGGTGAAGGTCTTTACTAATCGCGGTAACACGACGGGCGAAGTCCTGTCGCAATTCTTTTAACTGGGCTTCGTATTTTTTTGTGTTTAACACGTTTTTCCCCCTGTTATTTAACTGATTTAATCATACCAAACAGTTCGTCCTTTAAATGCAGGCGCTCCTTTTTAAGCTCTTCAGAGTAACTGTCTTCAGGGGTTTCTATGCCTTCCTCTATGCGTCTAATCTGATGGTCCAGATCGTGATACTTATCAAACATTTTTTCAAAATGTTTATTGTTCATTTTAAGTTCATGTATCTGATCTTTGTACTCGGGTAGCTCGTGTATTAAATCGTGCTTTTCACCTAACATTTCTTACCTCCTATTTGATTCACTTTCAGCATAATCCTTATGCTAAATTTTTTATTGATATTGAACAAGGAAAGGTATGAATGGTATGTCTTATGCCATAGCTACTCTGGCATTAAAGTTAAGCCAGTTTTTTTTCTGTTCTAAAAAATTAGCCTTAAGTGTTTCAACCTTTTCATTAAGTGCCTCAAGGTCATAAGCTTCAATCATGGAGCTCTTTCTGGCTTCCATCCATTGTCTCTTTACTCGGGCGAACTCGTTAATATTGTTTATTAACATATCGTACTCTTCATGCAGGCGCTGAATTAGTGCTTCAGACTGGAAACGCCTGGATAGTTTGCTGGTGGTGTTTTTTAGTAACATTTGTGCACGCTCGATTTCTATATATTCGAGGGGGGTGCGGTACAGGTTTTTTGCCAGACCAACAAAATAAAGGCTACGTATCAACCATTTGGTTGGGTCATATTGCCACCAGCGAAGTGCGTTTCTGTAGTCTCTTTGAAAGCTATGGTGGTAATTGTGGTAACCCTCACCAAAGGTCAGTAATGCAATAAGCGGATTGTCTCTTGAAGTGTTTTTATCGGAATAAGGCTGACTGCCCCAGACATGCGCCAGGGAGTTGATGAAAAAGGTGAGATGGTGAGAAATAGTTAAACGTGCCACACCTGCCAGTAACATCATACCAATAAGGTCGCCATGCCAGAGGCCCAGCAATATAGGAATCCCGAAGTTAATGCTTAACACTAAAGGTAGATAATGTTTGTGCTGAAACATAACAATAGGATCTTTCTTCAGGTCTTTGCAGTTCTCAAATTCTTTATTTGGATTTAAATCGTAATCGCGAATCATCCATCCCATGTGCGAATACCAGAAACCGCGTTTAGCCGAATAGGGGTCTTTGTCGTTGTTGTCTACATGTCTGTGGTGAATGCGATGATCAGATGACCAGTGCAGAATTGTGTTCTGTACCGCATAGGTACCACCAATGGCAAAAAACAGGCGCACTAACCAGTGTGCTTCGTAAGCTCGATGTGACCATAAACGGTGGTAACCCGCAGTGATGGAGATCTCACAAAAAATAATGCCGATAATCATGGCGGCAATTTGCCAGCCATCAAAGCCGTGGGTAAGGGCATAATAAGGTACGGCGAATAGAGTAAGTAGTCCGCTAATGACGAATACACTTAAGGGTAACCAGTTAAGTGCGGGTTTTTGCGGGCTTGTGTTTAACTTCATAATAAAATCCAGTGCTGCCTATTGCGTACAAGTGTACGCTGAGTATTTTATGAAGTATAGTCTCTCTATATAAAAAAGATATTAAAAACGATACAATTGTTAGTCTAAATACTGACGAGCCATTAAAATCAGCCAGTTAAGTGAACTAAATTTAAAAAGGTCATGGAATGAGTGGTAACAGGGCGTTACAGAAAGAAAAAACTCGCCGTACTATTATAGATGCTGCATTTCGGCTTTTGAGTCAGGAACGTAGTTATTCGAGCTTGAGCTTACGCGAAGTGGCCCGTGAGGCAGGTATTGCGCCTACTTCATTTTATCGGCATTTTGAGGATATGGACGAACTGGGTCTAACTTTGGTAGACGAAGGCGGTGTTGCATTACGTCAGCTAATGCGCAAGGCACGTCAACGCATTCGTGACAAGGGCCTGGTTATCAGTACCTCAGTTGAAACATTTATGGAGTTTATCCATAACAGCCCCCATGTTTTTCGTTTATTACTACGTGAACGTTCCGGTACTTCTCTGGCGTTTCGAAAGGCGGTTTCACGGGAGTTACAATATTTTGTAGTAGAACTCGCCGACTACATTCAACATACCCGGAATTATCCCGCCGGTGCAGCAAAATTACAGGCTGATGCCATGGTGATACTGGTCTTTAATGCGGGGGCAGAGGCGCTAGACAGCAGCCTGACAGAGCGTAAGCTGCTAACTGAAAAAGCCATAACCCAGCTGCGTTTTGTGGCTAAAGGGGCTAATGAAATTTTTAAGTGATTTGAGCCGTGACTTCTTTTGACTCTATTCAAAGGTGTTTTTAGGTTTTTTGCTAAGAAAGTGGTAAAATAGTCGGTTCCTTTGTTAGAAAAACACACGTTATATGGCACGCAAACTTTATATAAAAACTTTCGGTTGTCAGATGAATGAGTATGACTCGGCTAAAATGCGCGATGTGCTGGCTGAATCAGAAGAAATCATTGAGGTTAATAACCCGGAAGAGGCGGATATTCTGCTATTAAATACCTGTTCTATTCGAGAGAAGGCGCAGGAAAAAGTTTTTTCAATGCTCGGTAAATGGAAGAACTGGAAGTTGAATAAACCAGATCTGGTTATTGGTGTTGGTGGCTGTGTAGCCTCACAGGAGGGTGCGGCAATCCGCAAACGCGCACCCCATGTTGATATGGTATTTGGCCCGCAAACACTACATCGCCTGCCGGAAATGGTGAAAGGCATTGATGCTAATCATAAACCGGTTGTGGATATTTCATTTCCAGAGATAGAAAAATTTGACTGTTTACCTGAACCGAAAGCAGATGGCCCCAGCGCATTCGTGTCAATAATGGAAGGTTGTAGCAAGTACTGCTCTTTTTGTGTAGTGCCTTATACTCGAGGTGAAGAAATTTCCCGGCCTTTTGATGATGTTTTGTCTGAAATTGCATTACTGGCAAAACAGGGCGTACGCGAAATAAATCTATTAGGGCAAAATGTGAATGCCTATCGCGGTGAAATGCATGATGGTGAAATTGCGGACCTTGCGTTGTTAATACATTACGTAGCTGCTATTGAGGGCATTGATCGTATTCGGTTTACCACTTCACATCCGGTGGAATTTTCAGACTCATTGATTCAGGCATATTCAGAAATACCTGAGCTGGTTACCTTTGTGCATTTACCTGTGCAAAGTGGTTCAGATAGAGTTTTGGCGGCAATGAAACGTGGCCATATGGCGGTAGAGTACAAATCTAAGATTCGTAAATTACGCGAAGCTCGTCCGGGATTAAGCGTATCTTCAGATTTTATTATTGGCTTTCCAGGTGAGAGTGACGCAGATTTTGAACAAACAATGCAGTTAATTGAAGATATTGGTTTCGATCATTCTTATAGTTTTGTCTATTCAGCTCGCCCGGGCACGCCTGCATCATCATTAGAAGATAATGTGCCGATGGAAACAAAAAAAGCACGTTTAGCTACTCTGCAAAAACGTATTAATGAAATGGCGCAGGAAATCTCGGAATCTATGGTGGGAACCGTGCAGAGCGTTTTAGTAGAGCGAGCATCCAGAAAAGATTCAAAGCAGATGGCCGGACGCACAGAAAATAACAGAGTTGTAAATTTTGATGGTGCAGAGCGATTAATTGGCTACTTTGTTGATGTGAAGATTACTCAGGCTCTGGTTAATTCACTACAGGGTGAGTTTATTGATATATCTGAAATTGACCGCGTTCGTTTAGCCGTTTGATTAAATTTATTCCAGTTTTTCTTTCTCAATCATCATACTATAAAGCGCTATAATTAAATTATGACTAAAAGTCTAGATATAGAATTCAAACCTGCAGACAATGATCGTCTGGCAAATTTGTGCGGCCCAATGAATGAACACCTACAGCAAATTGAAATGCGGCTGGGTGTAGAAATAAATAACCGTAATCACCTTTTTCAACTTATTGGTGAAGAAGCGGATATAAGAATGGGCGCGGACATACTAAAAGATTTATATAACTCTACTAAAGACCAGCAACTAACGGCAAATCATGTGCATCTACAGATGCAGGAATCTGGTTTGCAGGGGCTGGAAGATCAGTTTGCGCTGGATGCTAGTGAGTGGAGTTTACGGCTACGCAAAGAATCAATAAAAGGCCGTGGTATAAACCAGGTTGAGTATTTAAAAAGTATTCAAACAAATGATTTAAGTTTTGGTATTGGACCGGCCGGAACAGGTAAAACATATCTGGCGGTAGCCTGTGCCGTAGCCGCTTTAGAGTCTGAAGAAGTAAGGCGATTATTGCTTGTGCGCCCTGCCGTTGAAGCCGGTGAGCGTTTAGGTTTTTTACCTGGAGATCTGGCGCAAAAGATTGATCCTTATTTGCGTCCAATGTATGACGCGTTGTATGAAATGATGGGCTTTGAACGAGTTGCAAAATTAATCGAACGCAATGTTATTGAAATTGCACCGTTAGCATATATGCGTGGCCGAACATTAAATGATGCATTTATTATTCTTGATGAGGCGCAGAACACTACGCGCGAACAAATGAAAATGTTTCTAACACGTATAGGTTTTGGTTCAACCACCGTGATTACTGGAGATGTGACGCAAATTGACTTGCCCAGAGGAACATCTTCTGGATTACGTCATGCAATTGAAGTTCTAAAAGACATAGACGATATTTCTATGACTTTTTTCAAACCAAGAGATGTAGTGCGTCACCCAATGGTGAAACGAATTGTAAAAGCTTACGATGCACATGAAGCGAAAGATGAAGATGAAAATAAAAAAGGTTATAAATAGCTAATGCCTGTTCAACTGGATATCCAACTTGCAGATGACATATCTGAATCGATAGAGGAGCCTCCGTCGAGTAGGTTGCTTAATACCTGGGCGCAAGCTGCCTGGCAAGGTGAAGATTCTTCTGAGCCTGTTCTAAGTTTACGTATAGTGAGTGCGGCTGAAAGTCAGCAACTTAATAACGACTATCGCGGTAAAAACAAACCCACTAATGTATTGTCTTTTCCTATGCAGATAGAGCAGCAGTTTGATGATGTGCCTATGGCCGACATGATGCTGGGTGACCTGGCTATTTGTGCAGAAGTTGTTGAACGCGAAGCTCTTCAGCAACACAAAACAACTGAGGCGCATTGGGCGCATATGGTAGTGCATGGCATGCTGCATTTGCAGGGTTATGATCATATTGAAGAACAGGATGCACAACAAATGGAATCTCTTGAAACCGCAATTATGCAGCAGCTGGGCTTTTTGGATCCATATCAAATGAATAATGATTTAAATGAATCGTCTAAGACGGAACAAAAAACATGAGCGATCGACTAAATGAATCCAGCTTAAGTCTTGTTGAAAGGCTTAGTCGAATTTTTCTTGAAACGCCACAGAGCAGTCAGGAACTGATTGAGGTTTTACAGGAATCGGAAAAGCGTGAACTGTTAGATATGGATGCCCTTAATATGATTGAGGGCGTTATGCAGGTATCGGAGATTCAGGTGAGGGATATAATGATCCCTCGTTCGCATATGGTTGTGCTTGAAGAAGACACGGCCTATGAGGATATGCTTCCTGTGGTAAATGAGTCGGGTCATTCACGTTTTCCTGTCATTGGTGAAAGTCGAGATGATATAGAAGGCGTATTATTAGCAAAAGATTTATTGCGTTATGTTGACGAAGATTTACGAAAAGAGTTTGATATAAAAGACGTTTTGAGAAAAGCCGTATTTGTTCCAGAAAGTAAACGCCTGAATGTTCTGTTAAAAGAATTTAGAACAAGTAGAAATCACATGGCAATGGTTATTGATGAATATGGTGGTGTTGCGGGTCTGGTTACAATAGAGGATGTGCTTGAACAGATCGTTGGTGAAATTGATGATGAGCACGATATAGAAGACGTGGGAAATATACGACGTTTGGGTGTTAATCGTTATTCGGTCAAGGCGTTAACGCCTATAGAAGAATTTAATGCGTTTTTTGAAAGTTCATTCAGTGAAGAAGAGTGTGATACTTTAGCCGGTATGTTAATGAAACATTTAGGGCATATGCCTAAACGAGGAGAAGCAATTACAATTAATCATTATTTGTTTAAAATACTGAGTGCGGATAGTCGTAGGATAAAACATGTACAACTGACTATTTTGCCCGATGCTGAAAATAAAGAATTTATAAAAAAGTAGTTAGACTTCAGTCATAATATAAGAGTTTGAAACAGGCAAATAATAAAATTTATAAAATGATAAATATTCAGACGTTTCAAAATAATCCATATAAAATTATAGAATTACTGGCCCTGATCTGTGGTGCGTTACTGCCGTTTAGCTTTTCACCCTATGATTACTTCTGGCTGCAGTTTCCTCTTATATCATTTATTTTTATTGCCTGTTTAGGCCAGAAACCTTCTGTAGCATTTCGTAGAGCATTTTTATTTGGCATGGGCTGGTTTGGTCATGGAATATACTGGTTGTTTTACAGCCTGCATTATCACGGGGGTATGCCCGAGCTAGTAGCGGTTATAACTATAGTGTTATTAGCTGCTTATATGAGCCTGTTCCCTGCATTTTCTTTTTATTTAGCAAATCGTTTAATTAAGACCTCCGGATTTAATATGCTGGTGGTAATTTACCCGATAAGCTGGATGTTGTTTGACTGGTTTCGAGGTTATTTTTTAACAGGATTCCCCTGGTTACAAATTGGTATTGCGCATATTGATACTTACCTTGCGGGATATGGGCCAGTAGTCGGTGGACTTGGTATTGGTTTAATCGTAACGGTTATTTCGGGTCTGCTAAGCGCGAGTTTATTTAAATCTAATTTTAAAATTGCATTACCCGTTATAGCGGTTATTTATATGTCAGGTTATCTGCTTGCTTTAATTAGCTGGACAGAAGCAGTCGATGAACCAGTGAAAGTGAGTATGATTCAGGGCAATATAACTCAGGCAGAAAAATGGAAATCTGAAAACTATCAGCCCACCTTACAGATGTATCGTGAATTAACACAGCAACATTGGGACAGTGATTTAATTATCTGGCCTGAAACAGCTATACCGGGTTTTCTTCGTCGGGTACCTTACTATCTAGATGGCCTGCGCAAAGAAGCGGATGATAGTGATACTGATGTTCTCTTAGGTTTGTTTGTAAGAGATGATAAAACGCAACGATATTACAACTCTATGGTTAGCTTAGATGGTCAAAAATACCTGAAGAGACATCTGGTGCCGTTGGGTGAATATTTTCCACTGCGGCCATTACTTGGTTTTTTTGCGCAGTGGGTGAATATACCGATGTCTGATATTGATAGTGGTGAAGAAAGTCAACCATTGATTAATGCAGCAGGACAAAAAATAGGCTTGAGTATCTGTTTTGAAGATGCTTTTGATCGAAGTGTTTTACTTGATTTGCCTGAAGCAACATTGCTGGTAAACGTGAGCAATGATGCCTGGTTTGAAGATTCGTCACAGCCATGGCAGCATCACCAGATAGCCAGGATGCGAGCCCTGGAAAGTGGGCGAGTTTTATTGAGGGTAACGAATACGGGCGTATCATCAGTTATAGATCGTGATGGTAAAGTTTTAAATATAGCACGACAATTTAAACGAGAAGTCATTACAGCAAATGTACAGCCATATAGAGGTTCAACGCCTTATGTAATATGGGCGAATTACCTGCTTATTGTTAGTGGTTTGCTGGTATTGTTTGTTTTTATAAAGACCAAAAAGTAAAGAATGATTATTTGGGCGTATTTTAAGGCTTTAGATAAAGTATTAAAGCGACTTATTTATTCTGTTGTAGGCATCGTTAGCTTTCCATTTAGTGTTTTAGCTAATCTGGTTGGCAGTAATACTCGGTTAGTGAGCAAGATTGAAGATGTTGAGCCGGGGTTGTTGAAATTACCCCTCAAGTTAAAGGCAAAATAATGGATCCGTTATCTCAGGCCTGTTTGGGTGCTAGCCTTTCTCAGTCATCAACAAACGATAGCTCAAAATTAATTAGCGCATTATTGATAGGTGCGAT
This sequence comes from Gammaproteobacteria bacterium, assembly GCA_026195255.1. Taxonomy (GTDB): domain Bacteria; phylum Pseudomonadota; class Gammaproteobacteria; order SZUA-229; family SZUA-229; genus SZUA-229. Next base: position 10,948 of record JAPHSS010000026.1, read on the forward strand.
ATCGGGTATGGCTCCGGATTTAGATTTTTTAATCAGATCTGCAAATGATCCATTATTGTTTTTAGAATTTCATCGACAGTTTACTCATTCGTTAATTTTTATCCCTTTTGGCGCGTTGATCTGTTCCCTGATATTTTATCCGTTTTTTAAAAGAAAACTTTCTTTTAAATTGATTTACCTGTTTTCCTTTTCAGGTTTTGCGACACATGGATTACTCGATGCCTGTACCTCATATGGCACCCAGCTGTACTGGCCGTTTTCAGGTATGCGTGTTGCATGGAATACGGTTTCAATAATAGATCCTTTTTTTACTTTTCCTGTGTTGGGCTTAATTTTATTGGCCGTATTTAAAAAGCGAGTTTTATATGCAAGGTTATCATTTGCGTATGCGCTATTGTTTTTAAGTTTCGGGTTAGTTCAAAAGCACAGGGCTGAAGAAGTCATTATTGAGCTGGCTCAGCAAAGGGGGCACCAGCTTGAGCGGTTATTGGCTAAACCCAGTTTTGCAAATCGTCATGTATGGAAACTAATGTATGAACACGACGGTCGTTATTATGTTGATGCAGTTAAGTTGTTATGGGGGATTGAAATTTTCGAAGGCTCATCTGTCGAAAAGCTGAATGTGGAACGTGATTTCCCCTGGTTAAATAAACATAGCCAGCAAGCCAGAGACATTGAACGGTTTCGCTGGTTTTCAAATGACTATCTGGTGTTGAGTGCGAATAATGCTAATTATATTATTGATGCGCGATATTCTTTTTTACCAAATCGAATTGAGTCAATGTGGGGAATTGTTTTAAGTGATAAAAATGATAATGCCAAACACGTTAGTTATAAAATGAAGAGTAAACCAGATAAGAAAACTGTCGAACAGTTTATTGATATGTTGTTTTAAAAAAATCAAACATCTACCTTGCCCAGATTAGCTGGCTGGACAAGGTAGACGAGAGTGACTTTTAGTCTTCAACAATACTTGCGCCAGCTTTCGAAGGTAATCTTGGCATCATGATGTCAGGATATTCACCTGTTAATGCGCCAAGGAAAGCAACGATATCTTTAACGTCTTTTTCAGGTAGCGTTTGATTAAGTTGTGTCTTCGCCATAACACGTACCGCCTCTGCCAGGTCATTTACTGAACCATTGTGAAAGTAGGGAGCTGTATCTGTGATATTTCGTAAAGTAGGCACACGGAACATGTCACGGTCAGCGCTTTTGCCTGTAGCTTCTTCACGACCTTTATCTTTATCTAAATTATATTTACTGACATATTCACTATCAAATGTAGGGAACTTTGTATAGAAACCTTCGCCTGGTTTTTGTTGCGGGCCATTAAATGCCGCTCCTGAGTGGCATGCAGTACAGCCGATAGCTGCAAACTTATTCATACCTGTAACCTGTTGTTTGCTCATGGCTTTTTTATCGCCTTTTACATATTTATCGTAAGGGCTGTTAGGTGTGATTAATGTGCGTTCAAACGCCGCTACTGCTTTTGCGGCATTATCAATAGTCATGCCGCCCTGGCCAAATACTTTTTCGAAAACAGGTTTATAACCGGGTATTGCTCTTACGCGTTGCATTGCTGTTTCAACATCTTTCATGCCCATTTCAACAGGGTTTGAAACCGGGCCTTTTGCCTGATCTTCAAGTGATGCTGCGCGACCATCCCAGAATTGAACTGAATGAAACGCTGAATTCCATACAGTTGGTGAATTTCTGGCACCGGTTTTACCGTGCACACCCATAGATACTCTACGGCTATCATCACCACCTTCCATTATGTTATGGCATGAGTTACATGAAATAGTGCCAGTTGAAGAGAAGCGCGGATCCATAAACAGCATTTTACCTAACTCAACTTTATCAGCCGTTGTTGGGTTGTCAGCGGGTGCGGGTGCTACTTCTGGAAGGGCTTCCCAGATCGTGGCCTGTGCCTGCATTGAAAGCAGAGAGGCAAATATTATTATATTTAATTGTTTCATAGCTTGTCCTGATGAGAAAATTTAGTTGATATATTGTGCCTAAATTTCATCTGGTTAGCTATTTTCAATTTTCTATTGAATTCATAGGGAATATCTATCGATGCTTATATAGATCATAAAGACACTGGCTACCCGCGGATTGCCGGGTTTATATTTCTGCGCGTTTAAACACGTCCCCGCCGCATTGCTCGCAGTCAGGTATGCGGCCAGTGGTATTAAATTGAATCATCTGTTCACAGTTTGTGCAGATAAGTGAGCCCGGGCCTGTAATTTCTCCGCTCTTATATTGGCTGTTTCTGGATTCGCTGGAGATATTACAGGCTGCATGGGAAAGTTGTTCCAGTTCGAGGCGTGTTTTATCAGCGACTGATAAAAATAGCTCCAGTACCTTTTGCTCAATTATATCGATATCTAACATTAACCATTCACTGAATTCGTGGCTGGTTTCCATCAGGTATTCAGCAGCATCATTGATATCGCGTTTAATGTAATTGCCAATTTCTTCTGCTTCATCCAGGCTGACTTCTCCCAGATGGATCGCCTGATCCTTTGCCTGTTCGATGGCTTTTTGAAGCGTCGGCATTGCATTAGCCTCTGCATTTTCAATACTGTCACGTACACGGAGCATCATCTGGTTATAAGCTTCTACCAGAGATGACTCATTTTGTTTGTCTGATGTAGACATAGACCTGCCTCATTATCTAAATATCAGAGTTTCCTAACTCATTGGTCTGATGTATCCTTCTCCTTTTATATAGTCCATATTCATAACAAGTTTGTGATAACCCACCCAATTGAAGACAGAATTAATGCAAGAAATTTATGATGCACAACAAATTGAGCAGGAAGCTCAAAAGTTTTGGCAGGAAAATCAAGTATTTAAAGTAACCGAGGATGCCGATAAAGAAAAATTTTATTGTCTGTCTATGTTTCCTTACCCAAGCGGTCGGTTACATATGGGGCATGTGCGTAATTACTCTATTGGTGATGTGATCTCCCGTTATCAGAGAATGCAGGGTAAAAATGTATTACAACCCATGGGATGGGATGCATTTGGCTTGCCGGCAGAAAATGCAGCGCATAAAAATAACTCCCATCCGGCAAAGTGGACTTACTCAAATATTGAGTATATGCGCGGCCAGTTAAAACGTCTGGGTTTTGGTTACGACTGGGATCGTGAAATTGCCACCTGTACACCTGAATACTATCGTTGGGAGCAGTGGTTATTTACCAGGTTGTATGAAAAGGGTCTGGTATATAAAAAGAATGCAGTGGTTAACTGGGACCCGGTCGATTTAACCGTACTCGCAAATGAGCAGGTGGTTGATGGTTGTGGGTGGCGTTCAGGCGCAAAGGTTGAGCGCAAGGAAATCCCCCAGTGGTTTATGAAAATCACCGATTATGCTGATGAGTTATTAAATGAAGTAAATAAGTTAGAAGGTTGGCCAGAACAGGTTCGCACCATGCAGCGTAACTGGATTGGTCGATCAGAAGGTGTTGAATTGCAGTTTGGGGTTGCCAATGAAGAGCCTTTGACGGTATACACTACTCGCCTTGATACATTAATGGGGGTTACTTATGTAGCGGTTGCAGCAGAGCACCCGCTTGCACTTAAAGCTGCACAGTCAAATAGTGAGTTACAGTCTTTTATAGAAGAGTGTAAAACCACTAAGGTTGCCGAGGCAGAAATGGCAACTATGGAAAAGAAAGGTTTCGATACCGGATATAAAGCGGTGCATCCGATTAGTGGAGAAGAAGTGCCGGTATTTGCCGCTAATTTTGTTTTAGCCGATTATGGTTCAGGTGCGGTTATGTCCGTTCCTGCGCATGATCAGCGTGACTATGAGTTTGCTGAAAAATATGCTTTACCTGTTAAGCAGGTTATTTTTCCAGCGAATGGTGAAACCTGTGACATATCAAAAGCGGCTTTTACTGAAAAAGGCCTGTTGCAAAACTCAGGGCAGTTTGATGGCAAAACATCTGCAGAAGCGTTTGATGCGATTGCAGACTTTCTGAGTGCCGATGGTAAAGGTGAGAAACAGGTTAACTTTAGATTGCGCGACTGGGGTGTTTCACGACAGCGTTACTGGGGTACACCAATCCCGATTATTAATTGTGATAAATGTGGTGCAGTTGCGGTGCCTGAAGACCAGTTACCGGTAATATTGCCTGAAGATGCGGCTTTCGGTGACGATGTGGGTTCGCCGATTAAAAAAATGCCTGAGTTTTACGAAACAAGCTGTCCAACCTGTGGTGGTGATGCGATTCGTGAAACGGATACCTTTGATACCTTTTTTGAATCCTCGTGGTATTACGCACGTTACACCTGCCCTGATGCGGATAGCATGTTAGATGAACGAGCGGATTACTGGTTACCTGTCGATCAGTATGTGGGTGGAATTGAGCATGCGGTATTACACTTACTGTACGCGCGTTTTTTCCATAAACTGATGCGTGATGAGGGTTTGATTAAAGGCAGCGACGAGCCATTTTCACAGTTATTAACTCAGGGAATGGTGTTAAAAGATGGCACCAAAATGTCCAAGTCAAAAGGAAATACGGTTGACCCCCAGGGTTTAATTGAGATTTACGGTGCAGATACGGTGCGTTTATTTACCATGTTTGCCGCGCCCCCGGAGCAATCTCTTGAGTGGTCTGATGAAGGTGTGGATGGCGCAGCGCGTTTTCTGAAACGGTTGTATCGATTGATTTTCAATCATCTTGATAGTGCTGATGAAAGTGCGTTTTCTGAATTAGTGATAAATAAAGCAAACTTAACAGATGATCAAAAAGCGCTACGTTTCAAACTACATCAAACGATAGAGAAAGTAGGTGATGATATTGGTCGTCGTTACACGTTTAACACAGCTATCGCTGCGGTCATGGAGCTGAGTAATGAGTTATCAAAATTCAAAGATGACTCGGATAATGGTCGAGCCATAGTTCAGGAAGCATTAGACGCTATGGTCTTAATGATGTCGCCCATAGTTCCGCATTTTTGCCATAAAATGTGGAAAGAGCTGGGGCATCAAAGCATGATTATTGACGAAACATGGCCAGTGGCAGATAAAGACGCAATGGTTCAGGACAGTATTGAGCTAATGGTTCAGGTAAATGGAAAACTACGTAGTAAAATAACAGTGGCCGCTGATGCAAATAAAGAAAGTATAGAGGCCATGGCGCAAGAAGATGCAAATGTTAAAACACATACAGATGGAAAAACGGTGCGTAAAATTATTGTTGTGCCGGGTCGGCTTGTGAATATAGTCGCTAACTGATGAATTGCCGGAGTTATAAACTGGCTGACGGAGTATCAGGCTTGCATGTGAAAAACGGTATTATTTATGTCATGTGTTTTTTATTGTTGAGTGCATGTGGTTTTAAATTACGTGGCGCTTATAAGTTACCTGTAGAGATGCAGATAACCTATGTTGATGCGGCACAGAAAGACTCCACGCTAAGCCGTGCATTAATTAGAAGTCTTAAAGCAAGTAATATAAAAATTACTGAAAAGGCAGCTGATAATATCGCTGTTTTAAAGTTGTCACAGGAAAGTAAAACAAAAAGAATTGTCTCGGTTGATGCAAATGGTCGCGCAAGAGAATATACGCTTACCTATGCAATAAACTTTCAGGTGAATGTAAAAGAAAGTAAATTTGAAATTGAAAATCAAAATATCAGTATAGATCGAGATTTTCAGTTTGATACTGAAGATGTTTTAGGAAATAGTCGAGAAGAGTCTCAGTTGTATGAAGAAATGCAGCAGGATTTAATTCGGCTTATTTTGTTACGCTTACAGAGTAAAGCTTAAATAAAATGAAAGTGCGACCTGATCAACTTGAACGACATTTAAATAATGATCTTGCTGCAATATATTTTATTTGTGGAGATGAGCCTTTGCAGGTAATGGAGTCAGCTGACCGTATTCGACTAGAAGCACGTAAGCGTGACTACTCTGAGCGAGAAGTAATGGATGTGGATGCTCAGTTTGACTGGAACCAGTTACTTGATGCAGCTAATAGTTTGTCATTATTTGCAGAAAAAAGAATTTTAGAATTACGCTTGCCGACAGGTAAACCGGGTAAGGTCGGCTCTAAAATATTACAGGAGTATGCTCAACGCCCTGCAGATGATGCTATTTTAATAATCAGTAGCGGCAAACTTGAAGGCAGCTCAAAAAATACCAAATGGTTTAAAACTCTGGATCAACAAGGGGTTGTTATACAATGTTGGCCAGTTAATGCCGATCAGCTTCCGGGCTGGATTAATCAGCGTTTACAGTCAAAAGGAATAAATGCAGACAGGCAAGCGGTGCAGTTATTATCTGATCGTGTTGAAGGTAATATGTTAGCAGCAGCTCAGGAAGTAGATAAATTATTTTTGTTACATGGTGCGGGTAAGCTGAATTTCGAACAAACGGCATCTGCTGTGGCTGATAGTGCAAGATTCAATATTTATGATCTTGTTGATAGTGCATTAGTTGGTGATGTAACGCGCACATCGAGGATTATTGGTGGTTTAAAAAATGAAGGTGTAGAGCCCGTGCTAATGCTCTGGGCCTTAAGTCGTGAAGTGCGCATGATTGCCAAAATATCCGAGGCTACTATTTCGGCTGATGCGGCAATGAGTAAGTTACGTGTCTGGGATAATAGAAAAGTTATAATAAGAAAAGCCCTGTCTCGTCATAGTGCAGCACGTTGGAAAATGTTTTTAAAGCGCTGTGCAAAAATAGATAAAGTAATAAAAGGTGTTGAGCAGGGGCGTGCCTGGGATGAGTTATTAATGTTAAGTACGCAAATATCACAATAGATAATTATCGTATTTAGAAATTAGAGTACATAGAGTAAAAACAATATGAAACACTCTGTGTCTACAAAGCAAAATTTTAAGGTTTATAGGAAAAAGTATGAAAAAGTATCATGTATATGGCATCGGTAATGCATTGGTTGATATGGAGTTTGAAGTTGAAGATAGCTTCTTTAGTGATAATGGAATTGATAAGAGTTTAATGACGCTGGTTGATGAAGAACGTCAACATGAGTTAATGGGGCACCTGGATGCGTTTGATGGAAAGAAAGCATCAGGTGGTTCAGCCGCTAACACGATTATTGCCAACAGTTACTTTGGTGGAAAGTCGTTTTACTCCTGTAAAGTGGCAAGTGATGAGCTGGGTGACTTTTATGTCAATGACCTGCAGCAAGCGGGAGTTGATAGTAATGTAGGTGATGGTCGTAAAGAAGGTATTACTGGCAAGTGCCTGGTAATGGTTACCCCTGATGCCGAACGTACTATGAATACCTACCTGGGTATTACCTCAACGTTTTCGGTTGATGAATTGCATTTATCAGCAATAAAAGAATCGGAATATTTATATATCGAAGGTTACCTTGTTTCATCAGATACCGGGCGTCACGCGGCAATTGAAGCACGCAAAGTAGCAGAAGAAAATGGTGTTAAAACAGCAATTACATTTTCTGACCCAGCCATGGTGCAGTTTTTTAAAGATGGCCTGAAAGAAATGATTGGCACTAAAGTCGATTTGATTTTCTGTAATGAAGCGGAAGCCTTAAGTTGGGCTGATACAGATGATATCGATACAGCTATTGAGTCCCTTAAGCAGGTTGCAAATACATTTGCTGTTACTTTTGGTCCTAAAGGCGCGATACTGTTTGATGGTAAGCATCTGCTTGATATTTCAGCCCATGAAGCTAAAGCGGTGGACTCTAACGGTGCAGGAGATATGTTTGCAGGCGCATTTCTGTATGCGATTACCCACGGGCATTCATTCTATGAGGCGGGTAATATTGCCAGCCTTGCAGCGGCTAAAGTGGTTAGTCAGTTTGGTCCAAGATTGGCAGCATCCGAGCATCAAGATATACTGGATATGGTTTTAGGTTGATTATACGTGTCTTTGAATGGTGCTATAAATATAGATAAATCAGTCACGAATTAAAACATACAGGGTAAAACAATGATTAAAATAGTTGCTCTCCAGGCATTACTATTACTTTCATTGTATGCATAAAATGCATTTCAGCGGACAAGAATGGTCGATACTGGATATATAAAATGGTACGTCAGAACTGTGATACATATTTTGAGTCGCTTATAAGGGGATTTTCTGAAATATCATATAAAAAACCGGTTTCAGGTTATGTAGCAGCCAGTAACCATTATTCAGGTGATACTTATAATTTATCATGTGAAACTGATTTTCAAGGTGCAATGATCAGGTTAGGCATGTATTGTGGTAAGTACCCTGAAAACACTATATATATGGCACTGGCAAGCTTAAGTGCAAAATATTACCGAAAACGGGAAAAAATAAAGTAATTCAGTGGTTTATGCGGTTATCTGCTGGTAATTTAAAAAATCGTTATAATAATGTGAGTGTTTTATAGTTGGCAAAAGTTAAATAGCGACTATTATTTTAAGTTAAAGAGATAAAAATCTGCATAAGCTGTTTTATGATTTAATAAGCATGTCAGTATGGATAAGGTGAGTATCAGGTGACTAAGGAACTTAGGAAACACCCTCGAAGAATAGTACATCTTGAAGTAGAACTGGGTTTTCCTTCAGGTGAAAAGAAAACGGTTAGAACACAGGATATTAGTGACGGAGGTGTTTTCCTCGTTGTTGATAAGCTGCGTCGTCCAATAATAGGTGAAGTAGTTGAAGTTAAAATAGTGAATGACGATCAAAATACCGGAATAACTTTTCCAAGTAATGATGCGGTTGTTGTTAGACAGGAAGAAGGCGGAGTTGGTGTTGCCTTTATTGAGTTAGATTTCGGTAATGAATTCTCTTGATTGTTCTGTTTTTCATGTATTTTATCTTGCTGTGTCAAAGACAGTTAGCTATTTCTAAAATTATAGTAATGAAAGTCATTAAAGAGTTCTAAGAGAATAATATGAGTAATTTGCCAAATGAAAACTGCGATGATGGCAGAAACATGGATAGTGAGGGAAGCTTCAGGTGAGTGATTCTGAAAACGAAAACCAGACTGAACAGGGTTTGGATGAGCAACCAAAATATTACACTGAGCTGGTTGATGAAATCATATCTCAGCTGGAAGAGTTTTTTGAAACTCATCTAGAAGACGTATTTAAAAAAGCTGATGATTACCTGTTCGATGCTGCAAATAGTGCAAGCAGTACGGCTGAGCAAAACGGCCTATTTGAATGCATGAATGCAATTCGCGCTGACAAGAAGTTTATGCAACAAGGGTTTGTTGATGAATTAAGTTCATATTTGCAGCCTATGAGTGAGCTTGACGAATTACCGGCAAAAAAGAAGTCTAAAAAAACAGTTGCTCTGGGTTTGGTCGAGCAAAATGAAATGGACGAAATGGTGACCTTGACCACCATCAGCAGTAAAGCCGCGATGGATCATTCTGAATCCATCAGTAACCTGATCACTCGATTTAAAGAACTCGGTAAATATAATAACGATATTTTTCACGGTGAAGCGCTTGAGCCCAAGCGTTTGTGTGATGCTATGCATGAAGCGGTATCTCAAACCGATTTAATTGATGGTAACCGATTAGTTGTATATCGTTTTTTTAATGAGGCTTTAATAAAAGATATTGGCAAGCTTTACGATACTTTAAATAATCTGTTAATTGACCAGGGAATATTACCTGAAATTGATTTTAGTGGAATGGCGCCTCATTACGAGGAAACAGCGCATCAGGAGGATGTTGTTGAAGATGAAGCGCCGCCACAGGATGCACCACCACCTCAGGGTAGAAGAGCCTTTGGAAGTGGTATGCAGGGTTATGCCGGGCATAGACAACAGGCGCCGCCTATGAATGCAGGTGCACCCGGCGTGCCCGGGTCTCCACCACCTATGCCTCCTCAGGCTTATCAGCAGCCTTCATCAGGCGGTTATGCTCCAGCCGCTCCCAGGCGAGCTTTCGGCAGCGGCATGCGAGGTTACGCACAGGGCGCTGGGCAGAATAATTCTCAGGCTGTGAGTTCGTCGGCCGCAGCATCTACAGGGCCAGCCGGCCAGGAGTTTTCTGCGGGTGTACCTGTTGGTCAGGTTAGACAAAGCATAGAAAACTATATGGGTGGCAGTCAAAGTGATGCTGCACCTGCTGGTGGTTCAGGTTATTACTCTCAACAACAGGTAATGACGGCGTTAACTGAATTACAGGCTCCAGCTGAGGACTTAAGTCAGACTCCATTAGTTTTTGATGCTAATCAGATCAAAAAAGCAGTGCTTTCGAGCATTGGTGAAACTGAAGGTGGTGCGGTAACAAAAGCAGTTCATCACGTTTCTGAAAAAACAATCGATTTCATCAAACTTATATTTGATGCGATTATTGATGAAGAAAGCATTACGGATGAAATTAAGACGCTTTTATTAAGTTTGCAAATCCCGGTTATAAAAGCAGCCATGCTGGATGCAGACTTTTTCGTTGATGACCGGCATCCGGCGCGTCAATTACTCGATAAGATAGCCGAAGCCGGGGTTGGTGTGTCTGAACATCATGACCCGGTATACATAGATATTGAAAAAATAGTACGTAAGTTATTAACTGATTATAATGATGATGTTGTGGCATTTAAAGTTGCATTAGATGAGTTAAAAGAGCTTACAGAAGAGATATATCGAAAAGCTCGCGAAACAGAAGCAGCGTCACAGAAAACGATAAAAATGGCACATGCTAAAAGTATTGTGTTGCAGGAAATTCGTAAAATCACAATTGGCAAAGAGTTACCAGAGGGTGTGCGTACACTTGTATTAAAGATTTGGCCTAGCATGATGTTTAATCATTTTTTAAAAAATGGTAAAGCAAATGATGAGTGGGTTGAATTATTAATGATTCTGCAGAAAATCATTGAAAGCGTGCAACCAATAAACTCGAAGGCAGAGCTGGAAGAGCTTGGCCTAACTAATCACGACATAGTTGAGGCGACTAGAAGTAAATTAGCGAACTGTAAAAAAGGTAAAAAAGTTGCCGATGCGGTTCTGCATGATCTGGAAGCTACCTATGAAGCACTGATGTCGGCATCTGAAGTTACAGAAGAGCTGGATGATGAGCCGCAAGTTGATGCACAATTGCTTGAGCAAACTGCTGAGACTGAGTCACCTGAAGACGCACTAGCGGAAAAAAGGTCTGGAGCAGAGGCTGATTCTGAAGAGGAGCTGGAATTAGAGCAGGAAGAGGCACTAGCTGAAGCCGAACCTGAACCGGAAGTTGATCCGGAAATAACCGCGAAAGAAAAAATTGCCAGGTTGCCAGAAGGTGTTGCGCCAGGTGCCTGGTTTATAGTTTATAACGGTGAAGATAAACCAGTAAGGCGACTCAAACTCGCCGTAATACTGGTACATGATGCGTCAATGGTGTTTGTTGATCATCTGGGTAATGTGGTTATTGAAAAAGAGGCGGATGTGTTTGCGGATGAAATAGAAAGAGGTTTGTCGGGCATAATTATGCAACACTCTGTATTTGACCATGCACTACATTCAGCGCTTGAGTCTATTGAGCATTAAGCGAGTCTCTGAGTTAGAAAAATATATGAAAAAAATATTCTGCTCACTCTCTTTTTTTAGTTTGTTGTTATTTACGGGTTTAACTCAGGCTTGTTGGGATTTAAAAGAAAGAAGTAATATCGAGGGTTTTGCGGAGCTTGATGATGTGCTTATTATTTCTCTTAAGGATGCGATTAGTTGCAAGCCCTTAGCAAGTGTAAATATTATGTTAGGTGAGCTTGAATATAAAACAGATTCTCGTGGTTATATTGAGTTACCTATGCAACCTTTTGCTTCTCAAATGGAAGCAAGCATGCACTTCAAAGCCAGTAAAACCGGCTACATTACCTTATCTACTGATTTGTTAGTTGAGGCGGGTACGGTTTTAAATCGTCGCATGGTGCTTAGTCCTGTTTTGCCTCCGGGTAAAACCCGTTTTGTGCTGCAGTGGGAGGATGAGCCGCAAGATCTGGATCTGCACTTGAAAGGGCCTGACTTTCATATCTCATATCGAAATATGAAAAACGCCCCAAATCGAGCCAGGCTTGATGTAGATGAGTTAGAAGGTTATGGCCCTGAAACGATTACACTGGAGCGCATTGATGACAGGCAAACCTATGATTTGTCTGTGTACAATTATTCTAATGATGCAGATTTCAAAGGCGTTGAGTTAATTTATGTATATGCAGGTGACCGCCTTGTAAAAGAAATGCGTCTGCCAGTTAATAAAAAACGTTCAGTTCAGGTATTACAAATCAAAAACGCTAAATATAATTTTTTAAACATGCCGACAGATCAGAAACCTTAATTAATAATTAGTCGTAAGTCGTAAGTCGTAAGTCGTAAGTCGTAAGTCGTAAGTCAGTTAAAACAGGTTAAGGCTTACGACTATCTATTTTATATGTCAAAATAGCCCTTTATTTAATTATCCCTGAATACCATGAAAGAATACATGTCACAATTAGGCCAGCGAGCCAGAGCGGCTTCTACTGAGATGTCACGCGCCGAGTCTTCGGTAAAGAATCAGGCATTGTTAGCTATTGCCGATGCTATAGATAGTTCAGTAGATACTCTGAAAATTGAAAACCAGAAAGATTTACAGGCTGGTAAAGATAATGGGCTTGATGCTGCAATGCTGGATCGGCTTGAATTAAATGATGAGCGAATTTCTGGAATGTCTGAAGGTTTAAGGCAAATAGCCGCGCTTCAGGATCCGATTGGTGAAATATCCGATATGGCTTATCGTCCATCGGGAATTCAAATCGGTAAAATGCGAGTGCCTTTAGGCGTGATTGGAATTATTTATGAATCAAGACCTAATGTAACTGCTGATGCAGCAGGGCTTTGTTTAAAGTCGGGTAATGCGACTATCCTACGCGGTGGTTCGGAGGCAATTCACTCGAATAAGGCGGTTGCTAAATGTATTCAGCAAGGTTTAACGCAAGCGGGTTTGCCCGCCGATGCCGTGCAGGTAGTAGAAACCACAGACAGGGCTGCGGTGGGTGAGTTGATCACCTCAAGTGAAACTGTTGATGTGATTATTCCTCGAGGAGGCAAAAGCCTGATTGAGCGAATTAGTAAAGAAGCAACAGTGCCTGTTATAAAACATCTGGATGGAATTTGTCATGTTTATGTTGATGCAGAGGCAGACCTGAAAAAGGCCAGTGATATTGCGTTCAATTCTAAAACGCACCGATATGGTGTCTGTAATGCTATGGAAACATTACTGCTGCATGAGTCAATTGCTGTGGAGTGTTTGTCTGCACTGGAAAAAAGGTTTGCTGATAAAGGTGTCGAATTAAGAGGTTGTGAAAAAACCTGTAAAATAATCGACTGTAAACCTGCAAATGATGATGACTGGGATACGGAGTATCTTGCAGCCATATTATCCATAAAGGTTGTTACTGATATTGACCAGGCAATAAGCCATATTAACAAACACGGTTCACATCACACTGACACGATTGTTTCGGAAAATTACACACTGGCCAGACGCTTCTTAAGAGAAGTAGACTCCAGCTCAGTTATGGTGAACGCTTCCACTCGATTTGCAGATGGTTTTGAGTATGGCCTGGGTGCTGAAATAGGTATTAGCACGGATAAGTTACACGCCCGTGGACCAGTAGGCCTGGAAGGTTTAACTTCTCTTAAATATATAGTCCTGGGTGATGGTCAGATTCGAGAGTGATGTGCAGTTAAAATGAATTCACCTATACGTTTTTTTTATGGGTGTGAATGCGGCTGAGGCACTTCTCCCTCGGGGATGGACCGCCGCTGTTTGGTGCTCTGTCCCCTTATTGATGCCATCAAGAGATGAGCTGAGTCGTTCATCGCCCTGCCATACTGATCGGAATTACCACAGGGGACGGAGCGCAAAAAGCGCGGTCCATCCCCGAGTAAAGCAATCAAACGATTGAGAATAACAGGTCTTCAAACTAGAAATCTATGAACAAACTAATCGGCATACTGGGTGGCACCTTTGACCCAATTCATTTCGGTCATCTGCGACCTGCACTGGATATTATGCAGCAGGTGGGCTTGTCGGAAGTGCGGTTTATCCCTAATCGGCTGCCACCTCATAGGCAAGCTCCCAGGCTGAACGATTTACAAAGAGCAGAGCTGGTTCAGCTGGCTATATCTGATAGATCTGAATTTGTGTTTGATGATCGTGAGCTGCAACGTGATGGACCATCCTATATGGTTGATACGTTGCAAAGTCTGAAGACTGATTTTCCTGATGCGACCTTATGTTTGATTATGGGTATGGATGCCTTTAACGGTTTGCCACAATGGCATCGCTGGCAGTCTATACTTGAGTTATGTCATATTATAGTCAGCACGCGACCGGGGTCAGAATTGCCCGGTTTTGCTCTAAATGCAGCTTTTTCTCAAAATATAAACCATGCCCCCGAAAGCCTGTTGCAAAGATCTTTTGGGCAAATTCTGTTACAATCGGTCACTCAGCTGGATATTTCAGCCAGCCAGATACGAAATTACCTGTCCCTGGGGCAGAGCACACAATACCTGTTACCCGAAACCGTTAGAGATAAACTTGAACAAGCCTATGCCGAATAATGCAAACCCACCTACTGTAGATTTAAAACAACTTATATTAACTACCCTGGAAGACATGAAAGCTGAAGATGTTATTGAGCTGGATGTCAATGGTAAAACCAGTGTTACTGACCTGTTAATCATAGCCAGTGGAACATCTAGTCGTCATGTTAAATCTATCGCGTCTAATGTTGCGATAGAAGCTAAAAAACATGGCAAGAAACCTCTGGGAATTGAGGGAGAAGCACAGGGCGAATGGGTACTGGTCGATTTGGGCGATATTGTTGTGCATGTTATGCAGCCTCATGTGCGACAGTTTTATGATCTTGAAAAATTGTGGAGCTTCGACGAGCATTCCGGGACAGCAGCTGAATCAAAGTAAGTTTATAAATGCGTATACTTTTATTAGCGGTCGGGCAAAAAATGCCAACATGGGTTGAGCAAGGTTATAAAGAGTACGCTCATAGAATGCCGGCGGAAGCTAAACTGGAAATTAAAGAAATAGCCCCGGGGAAGCGGGGTAAAAATGCAGATATTAAACGCATTGTAGAAGAAGAAGGGCAACGCCTTAAAGCCGCCATTCCCAAATCAGCACATGTTGTGGTACTGGATGTGAAAGGTCGTTCACACACTACAGAGCAATTAGCCGACAGGTTAGATGACTGGATGCACAGTGGCCAGGATATATGTTTATTAGTCGGTGGCCCGGAAGGTTTATCTGAAGAGTGCCGTAATCTGGCAAACGAAAAATGGTCTTTATCCTCATTGACCTTTCCACATCCTCTGGTGCGCGTTATCTTAGCAGAACAATTATATCGAGCATGGTCTGTTTTGCGTAATCATCCTTATCATCGTGCTTAAGATATCATTACAGGTGATATTTAAGTTCAGGTTGTTTAACCAAGAATGACAAAAACAGACATCTCACCCAGCCCGCTTATTACCCTGGCATCTGCTTCACCAAGAAGGCGCGAACTCCTGGAGCAGATTCAGGTCAGCTATTCAGTGTATCCTGCAAATATCGACGAGACTCATATCGAAGGAGAATCTGCGTTACAGTTTGTTCAAAGGTTAGCACTGGAAAAAGCGCGCTGTGTTTACAGAAAGTTTCCCGAGAGACCTGCGCTGGGGGCAGATACTATCGTTGTAATTAATCAGCAGATTTTAGGAAAACCTGATAATCAGGATCATGCAAAGCGCATGTTGAAAATGTTATCGGGTCAAACGCATCAGGTTATGACAGCCGTTGCAATCTGTGATGGAGAAGCAGAACATCTGCAGGTGTGCACCAGTGAGGTAGAATTTGCGCAGTTGAATGATAAACAGGTAGAGGCTTATTGCTCCACAGGAGAGCCGATAGGTAAGGCTGGTGCATACGCAATTCAGGGTGTAGCCGCTCAGTTTATAAAAAACATTAAAGGCAGTTATTCGAGTATTATGGGGTTGCCGTTATATGAAACAGCCGAATTACTTAAGCTGTCAGGTATAAAGTTATTAAAATAGTGGGCTAAACTATTAACAGATAATTTAAGGATCTGAATTCTCTAAAAATTAATATAAGTTATCTAGATGAAAATTAATGGAATTAAAAAAGACATGAATAAAGAAATACTAATCAATGTAACCCCGCAGGAAACACGTGTCGCGATACTGGAAAACGGAGTCTTACAGGAAGTTTATATTGAGCGTATTAGAAACAAAGGCCTGGTAGGTAATATTTATAAAGGCCGTGTTTGTCGAGTGTTACCTGGAATGGAAGCAGCTTTTGTTGAGGTGGGTATGGATCGCGCGGCTTTTTTACATGTTTCTGACATTGCGCCGCAAGGTGATAATTCGAATAAACCCACTATTTCTCATTTATTATCAGAAGGACAGGATGTTCTGGTGCAGGTAATTAAAGATCCAATGGGTACAAAAGGCGCGCGATTAACAGCGCATATAACTATACCTTCCAGATATCTCGTGTTTATGCCAAATTCAGCCAATGTCGGTGTGTCATCGAGGATTGAAGATGAAGCAGAACGTGAACGACTTAGAGGAATGCTGCTAGATCAGAAAGATTTATTAGGCGAATCAGGTTATATCATTCGAACGGCAGCTGAAACAGCAACACCAGAATCAATGGTGCAGGATATTTTATTTCTGAATAAATTATGGGGCTCGATTAGCGAAAAAGCCCGTGAAGAGAAAGCCGGTAACGTTATCCATGAAGACCTCTCTCTGCCGATGAGAGTGTTACGTGACATGATAGATGAGGATCTAGAAAAAATACGTGTCGACTCCAGAGAGACGAGTCGAAAGATGCAGCTCTTTGCAGAAAAATTAATGATTGAAGCGCATAGTAAAATTGAACATTATCCTGGTGAGCGACCCATCTTTGATTTATATGGCGTTGAAGATGAAATACAAAAAGGCCTTGCTAAAAAATCTCATTTGAAATCGGGTGGTTACTTAATAATTGATCAAACTGAGGCAATGACAACAATCGATGTAAATACCGGTGCATTTGTTGGGCATAGAAACCTCGAAGAAACTATATTTAAAACCAACCTTGAAGCTGCGCAGGCAATAGCCAGACAATTACGATTAAGAAACCTCGGTGGAATCATCATAATAGATTTCATTGATATGGTTGAAGAAGATCATCGTGCACAGGTCTTAAGAGCCCTGGAGAAAGCGTTAGATAAAGACCATGCACGTACCCAGGTATGTGAAGTCTCGTCCTTAGGGCTGGTTGAAATGACACGAAAGCGGACACGTGAAAGCCTCGAGCATGTGTTGTGTGAAGCGTGCCCAACCTGCGAAGGTAAGGGTTATATTAAAACGGCTGAAACTGCCTGTTATGAAATATTTAGAGAAATATTGCGAGAAGCACGTCAATTTGACGCAAAACAATTATTGGTATTAGCCGCGCAGGAAGTTATCGATTTGTTGGTAGATGAAGAGTCTAACAGTTTAGCTGAGCTAGAAGATTTCATCGGTGTTCCTATTAGATTGCAAGTTGAGTCTCTCTATACTCAAGAGCAGTTTGATGTCGTTATAATGTGATAAGTGTTTATTTGAGTTAATAAATGTCTGATCATTTTTCAAAAGAAACAAGAAAGAAGAAGGCTTTTAATTTAAGAAAATTAAAAAACTGGATTTTAAGTATTGTTGCCCTAATGGTAATTATTCTCGCTATAAGTTTTACTCTTATACGTGTAGCAATAAAATCAATACCAGATTATTCAATGGCCATACAAAAAGCTGTGTCCGAACAAATGGGCTTAAAGCTGGAAGTGGGTTTTCTGGATGCTGAGATATACTGGTTAGTCCCCCGCCTTAATTTAATAGATGTTAACGTATCCGATAAAGAGGGAAAGCATCACTTATTACATCTTCAGGAAATTGATCTGAGTTTAGACTGGGCTGAAAGTATAAAAAGCATGACGCCGGTAATAGGTGAAATAACTTTGATCGGCTTGAATGTTCAGCTCGGTATTAACAAAAAATCACAACTTCTTATTCAAAATTATATTATTGATGAGAATATTGACGAAACTCTTAAAACTTCAACAGAAGGTGATGTGCAGAAAAGATTTGAAGTAAGTGAAGCAGTTAAGCACAATTTAAATAATCTTGACTTTAAAATATTAAATAGTCAGTTTAGTTATTATGATGAAAGGCATCAAAGTCATAATAAAACATTATCCAATGTGAATCTTCATTTGATTAACAGTGGTGAATCGCATGTGGTTGAGGTTAAGGCTAGTTTTCCTAAGGGCTACGGAAACAATGCTCACTTTATAATTGATTTGCAGGGCGATTTATTTGATTATAAAAATCTTGACGGTAAATTATATCTTGCGATTGCAAGTTTTAATGCTGAATCCTGGTTAGATGATTACTGGAATGAACTGAAGGTCACAGCGAATGCAAAGGTTAACGGTAAAGTCTGGTTAGAGTGGAGTAAGCAGGAAATTGTCGAGGTTAATAGTCAGCTTAGCTTTACAAATCTTGCCGTACATTATCTTGGTGACTCAGTTAATACATGGAGCATTGATCACCTTGATGCTTTGTTTCGCTGGAGTAAGACGGATAGTGGGTGGAAACTCGATGTTAGAGACCTGTTTGTTGAGCGTGAAGGTTTTGACTGGCTAAAACCTGCAGCCGCAACCCTCGAAATGCGAAATTCTCAGAATGAAATTAAACTTCAAGCTGATTTTTTACGGGTAGAGGGCTTTGTATATCTCGCCGGTATGTTAAATAGTGTGACTGATGTAGATATATCCTGGCTGAAATTGCTTGAAAAGTATAAACCATCAGGAGCATTAAAAAATCTTGACGTGAGTTTACCTATCGATGAACCTCAGGATATTAAAGTTAATGCTGAATTCAGTCAGCTGGGATTTTTATTGCCTGACATTGATCCCGCAGCAATAGTAAATCTGAAGGGCTCTATTGCATATCTTGATAATAAAACATGGTTATTATTAAACTCGAAAAACTCAGAAATAAAGTTCAGAAAATTATTCAGAAACCCTATTAAGTTAAATGTGCTGCAGGGTGCGCTAGAATTATCTCATCAAAATAATCTGTGGGAGTTATCTAGTCAATCACTGGTAGTAGATACACCGCATATAGAAACAGAAGTTCGACTTGATTTTAATATGCCAGATAATGGTAAACCTTTCCTTGATTTAACGGCTAATTTTCAGAAAGGTGATGTTAATGCGGTGAGTTTGTATTTGCCTGCGGGTGTGATGGGGCCCCAGGTGGTCAAATGGCTGGATAACGCATTGTACGCCGGCTTAATTACCCAGGGTGGATATCAGTTTTATGGTTATCTGGGTGATGCCCCTTTTAGGCTGAATGAAGGTATTTCATTAGCTGATTTTGATGTGACAGGGGTTGATCTGAATTATTTAGATAACTGGCCCGATGTAAATAATATTTCTGCTAATCTCAGGTTTCAAAATGACAGCATGCTTTTGAAATCGAATAAAGCTGAGTTGTTTGATTCTAAAATTGAAAAAACAGTTGTATATATAGATAACTTTATTTCTCCAACTTTAGATGTGAAAGGCAGGGTTAATACCCAGTTAAAAGATTTGAAGAGATTTATTGGCGAAAGCGACTTGCGTGATGATGTGAGTAATTATCTGGATAATTTACAGTTTGAAGGAGCGGGTGATCTTGATCTGGAATTATTTTTGCCATTATATGGTAATTATCATACTGAAGTTGGCGGTAAGTTATTAATCAAAGATGGCGAAATTGAATTTAGCAAGGAAAATTATGAGCTAAAAAATATTAACGGTTTAGTCCGTTTTGCAGGTGATACGGTTGAGTCTACTAATTTAAAAGCAAAGTTTACGGATAGTTTGCCTGAGCAGGTTTTAGATGTAAATATAAAAACACAGAAGAAACCAGCTGAGAGATTGTATCAAATAGATGTAAGTGGGAATATTCTTGCATCTTCCTTGTTGGCGCCTATCCCTGATATTCAACATCGTGTTGATGGAAGTTCGGATTGGGATATAACAATAGGTATAAATAATATAATTGATAATGGAACATCGGTTACCGCAAAACTTAACTCGGATTTACAGGGAGTGACGACAAACTTGCCAGGTCCGTTAGCCAAGCTAACTGAAAAAAAGAAACCTGTTGAAATAAATATCAATGTGAAATCAGATGGAGCCAGGTATTTTAATATTAATTTAAATAATGGCGATAAGATTGAAGTTAATGATCTTAAAGATAAAGTGGTAGTTAACGCAGATACAAAGAGCGTAAAAGGTGTGCTTGAAATGAATACGCAGGTTGATGTTGATCTTCCAATTGACATTAAACTTGAGTACCTTGATTTGAATAAGTTTTTATTGACCGAAGAAACTGAAATTTTGGATTCTAATTTATCTGCGACTGATAGATTGGCTCAAAAGGAAAAGGATTTTATATCACCACGTGACCTGCCTTCATTTGATTTGCATGCAGATAAATTAATATGGAAAAATTCTGTATTCACAGACAGTACATTAAATACGCAAAAAACAAAGTTAGGAGCAGTGATAAAAGAATATAAGTTAACCAGTGAAAATAATACTGTGTCGGGAAAAGGCAGCTGGTTTACAGGTAAAAATAATGAAAGCACCACAAAGCTAGATGTAAATATTGAAGTCGCTGATCTAGGTAAGGCGTTTAAGGATTTTGAAATATCTGACAGCTTGTTTTCTACTTCTGGGAATATAAATTTACGTTGGCAGTGGAAGGCTGCACCTTATGAATTTGACTGGAAAATATTAAATGGAGATGGTCAGTTGAGGTTAAGAGATGGAACCTTAAAAGATCTCGACGCAGGTGCGGGACGATTATTGGGGTTGTTTAATTTTGAAACCTTACTGTCACTGGATTTTGGTAGTCAGATGAAAGAAGGTTTTAATTTTGATAAGGTTAGTGCAAGTGTCACATTTTCAGATGAAAATATTTACTCAGATGATTTTGAAATTGAAAGTAAGGTTGCAGATATTTTTATGAAAGGCCGTTTAAGTATTGCAAATAACTCCATTGATCAGACTATTACTGTTAAACCACATGTTGGAGCCACCGTTACTTTGGGTACCACTGTTGTCGCGGGGCCTGCTATTGGTGGTCTGGTTTATTTGTTTCAGAAAATCTTTAATACTGACAGGTTGTCCGAGTATCAATATTCTATGAAGGGTAGTATTGACTCCCCCGTGGTTGAGCTAATATCGGTACCCGTAATAGTAGATGAACAGGATGAAGATAGTGATTTTTAAGATTATTTTTGGTTGTTTGATATTGAGCCTGTTAATATCAACTAATGTGTTTGCACAAGGTGTTAATATAGAGCTGCGCGCAGAAACATGGGATATACCTCGGCATGGAGAAGCCTTATTAACGGTTCCCGAGCTCTCAAAGGTCATGCAGATGTGGATGGATGATCCATCCAGAAAAATTGAGCTGCGTTATCCGGGTGGAGAAGAGGGTGAACTCTGGGTTGAAGAGTTAAAAGACTGGTTTGTTTCGTTGGGTGTGCCTTCGAGTGTTATTCAGCTTACCCCCGGTAGTCACGCGGAAGATATTATCAATATAGTTATAATTAAGGCGGAAAAGTAAAAGATGAGTAAGCTTGCAGCAATTCAAATGTCCTCGGGCTCTAATATTCAGGCTAATTTAGATGAGGCAGTCAAATTAATTGATCAGGCAGCCTCTCAGGGTGCTGAGCTTATAGTGCTGCCTGAAAATTTCTCGCAAATGCCTATGAGTGATGATGAGCGTGTTGCAAATGCAGAAGATATTGGTGATGGTCGAGTACAGTCTTTTCTTGGTGTGCAGGCTAAAAAACATAATACCTGGATTGTTGGCGGAACAATCCCCATAACGAGTGATGAAGCAGGTAAAGCCTATTCCAGTAGTCTGCTTTATAACAATCTGGGTGAGCAGGTGGCTCGATATGACAAAATTCATATGTTTGACGTATTGATAGAGGCGAATAACGAAACCTATAATGAATCAGCAACAACCGTTGCAGGCGATAAGGCAGTCGTTGTTGATACGCCCCTTGGTAAGCTGGGTTTAAGCGTGTGTTATGACCTCAGGTTTCCAGAGTTATATCGAACAATGATTGACCAGGGTATGGAAATTTGTGCAATACCGTCGGCTTTTACAGCTTTTACGGGGCAATCTCACTGGGAGCCTTTAATCAGGGCCAGGGCAATTGAAAATCAGTGTTATGTCATTGCTTCTGCTCAAGGTGGTTATCATGTTAATAATCGCCAAACCTATGGCCATAGTATGATTGTAAATCCCTGGGGAAATATTCTGGGGAGTGTCGGCACAGGGCCGGGCGTTGTTATTACAGAGTTTGATCGTAGAGTACTAGAAACTACCCGTAGTAAGTTTCAGGTATTGAGTCATAGAAAATTGAATTGCAAGATTAGCTAATCTACAAATTATCAGGAATAAACACCCAGGTATTTTGCTGAAGTGTGAAATGTTTGGGTTTAAGTATTACATATCTATAATAAACTTTGCGCAAAGCAATCATGGAAATTCTGAATTAACCACCCCTTGCATATCAAGCTAGAGAGGTTTCAGGACATTAAGGATGATTCTTTGGGGGCAGGAGCTCAATCAGGCGTGTTTTAATAAATCAATAAGAGCAGTAACGTCTCTAAACATAAAACATAATTCACGACAAAATAATCATGAAAAAGAAAGTTTTCCATTTTGGCATTTTATTCTCCATGCTTGGCCTGTTATTCGCGTGTGCTCCCTCAGTTAAGGATAAACCTGTAGTAATAAAAGCGCCGCCTGTAATAACGCCAGTTATAGTGGATAAAGTTATACCTGTTCCGCCTGAGTCTGAGCAGCCTGAACAACAGCAAGTGCTGGTTTTATTAAGTAGTTCCGCCAGTGCATTTCAGCAGATAGGCAAATATATAACAAAAGAGCTGGGTGATAATGCGGTACAAATTACATTGTCGGGCTTGCCTGCTCAGGATCAAGCTGTAATCAGGGATATACAAAACTCCACTACGACTCAAGTTGTTGCTGTGGGGTCGAAGGCGCTTGATGCGGTTAAAAGTTTTAAGGACAAACAAATAATATATACGCAGATTCTTCATCATGACAAAGCATTAACTAAAAACATTAAAGGCGTGAGTTCATTGCCATCGCCGGAAAAGCTGTTTAAAGACTGGAAGAAACTATCACCCACACTAACAAAAGTTGCTGTTGTGGCGGGTAGGGATCTGGATCTGTATTTGAAACGAGCAAAAAAAGCAGCCAGGTCGCAGGGAATTGAGTTGATTGTAGGGCGAGTTAATTCAGATAAAGGCTTTATCTATAAAAGTAAAAAGCTCAAGTCTGATGTAGGGGGGCAGTGGATTTTGCCGGATAATCGTATACTGAGTGGAAAAGCACTTAAGGAAGTCATGGCCTATGCATCAAGGCGTGGTAGACAAATAGTGGTATTTAGTCCTAATTTATTGTCATTTGGTGGTTTCTTCTATGTGACGCCCGATTTAGATGCCATCGCGAAAGGTGTATTAAAGCGATTAGCTGAGTCTGCAGGTAAAAGCACAATTCCGGGTGATAACGTTTTACCCATAATGAGCCACACTATTGGAATAAATCAGAATATAGCGAAGCAACTTAATCTGGTTATACCTCAAGAGTATCGGAAATACGTTAATGGAAAGTAGGGCCGATTATAATCAAACAACACTCGAACAAGGGTGGCAAAATGCTCAGTCATTAAGAAGCAGTCTGAAATCAGGGCTCAGGGATGATGATGTAGAGCATAGTCATACGCCGTTAGTAAAAAGCGTATTGCGTCGTTCACCTTTGTTCTCACGTCGCAAAAACACGAGTTTAGTCAATCGCATTATCTGGCTCTTATTGGTCTGGAGTGTCGTAGTTTATATTTTGGGTGTGGCTGGTTTATGGTGGAGCACTAATAAAGTTATCAAAGATAATTTTTCTCAACAGGCGACAGACTGGGTTTCCAAACTCGATGAATTAGGTACGCCGTTATATGCAGCAAATGATGAGTTTTTATTTCAGTCAATAGAAGAACAGGTTAGTCGCTTTCCCGAGGTATCTTATTTAAGGTATTACGAGGCAGAGAAAAATTCAATTATCGCCCAGTATTCAGCTGATAATATGACGGATAAAAAAATACCTGAGTTAAACTCTGCGACAATAGAAAGGTTACGACTTAATATTGATTCTGCTAAACCCGTACTTATTCAAACTGCTGATGATAGCTCATCACTATTTCAGGTCGCCTCTTCTATAGTGACACGATCAATTCGCTCTGAGAGCATGCTTGATTTTGATATTGAAGAAGATTCTAAAGAAAATTATAAAATAATAGGTTACCTGGAACTGGGATTAGACTTTAGTCATTACCAGGATAAATTAAAAAAGAATATATTTATAGGTAGTGTAGCCGTTGCGGTGCTTTTTCTAATAGCAGCATTTTTTGGGCGAATACTCATTAAACGTTCACTTCGACCATTAACCAGGATGCAAAAACCTTTAGAACAATTAGCAAACGGCAAAATTGATGTGCATGTTGATGGTGAAGGTGATGAAGAAATAGTTGCAATAGCAAATGCCTTAAACACAACAATCAAGGCACTTAAAAGTAGAGATGAAGAGTTAAGAAAACTTGCAAATTATGATGCGTTAACTGGTTTATTAAATAAACATAACTTTAATATTCAGTTAAAACAGGAGATACAGCGGACGATTGATGAAGGTGATAGTAGTGCATTGCTGTTTATTGATCTGGATCAGTTTAAACATGTAAATGATAATCTTGGGCATGCGGCAGGTGACAGGTTATTAAAGCAGGTGGCTAACCTTCTAAAAATTAGAATAAGAACAGAAGATGTTATTTCGCGATTTGGTGGTGACGAATTTACTATTATTGCTAAATCTATAGAAGAAAGCGATGCCCGAGTTATTGCCGAATCGATACTAAAGTCGATGCAGGAATTTGTTTTTGTAGAAGGTGGGCAGGCCTTTAATATCTATTGTTCAATTGGCGTGGTAATAATAAACGGAGATGACTTTACGGCTGAGGAGGTATTCTCTCAGGCAGACATGTCATGTTTTCATGCGAAATCTGAAGGTCGTAATCGTTATCATATGTTTGATTTGCCAGAGCAGGAAGAACTTCGTAAAAGTGCAGATATAAGTTGGTCAAAAAGAATTAGTGATGCAATTCAGAATGATTATTTTACACTTTTTTATCAGCCCATAGTTAGCCTGAATGGTGATAAGCACGAGCATTATGAAGTTTTGTTAAGAATGGTTATGGGTAAAGATGAAATTATTCACCCCAATGCTTTTTTGCCGGCAGCTGAACGACTAGGTGTAGCAATTGATATAGACTATTGGGTTGTACGAAATGCGCTTAGAAAGTTATCAGAGTTTAAAGCAGATGGACGGGATGTACATTTGTCTATTAACTTATCAGGCAGAATTTTTGAAGCAGCAGATTTAATTGACAAAATTAAACGTTATATAACCCAGTATGATGTTGATACAGATCATGTTGTATTTGAAATCACTGAGCAAACAGCGGTGCATCATATTGAAAAAGCCTGCGAAACAATTCAGCAGTTATCTGCTTTGGGCTGTCAGTTTGCATTAGATGATTTTGGTGTAGGTTTCAGTTCATTTAACTATTTGAAACGATTGCCGGTTGATATTCTTAAAATTGATGGGGAATTTATTACAGATATGGCAAAAGACCCTGTAGATCAGGCAATGGTGCAGTCAATGATTCAGATTGCAAAAACTTTAAATAAAAAAACCACTGCTGAATATGTTCAGGATGCTGCAACACTGGAGATGCTTAAACGTTTTGGTGCTGATTATGTTCAGGGGTATTACCTGGGTAAACCGATTCGAGACATTACCAGGCAGAACTATGATGATGCCCTGGTGCGTGTTGAAACAAATATTCTAACGTTCTGATTTAACGTGAAAACAGTGAATCACTCTATGCAGCTACAGTCGCAATTTTCTCTGCTGTAACGCGACAACAAATTTCATCCTTGCTGGTGCTCTTGTAAATATAACTTGTTCCCACGCTCCTGCGTGGGAGTGTATATACAACTGACAGTATTTCGTTTATTTAAAACAGGCCATAAATATCATGCGGTCATAAATAAAGCTTTTATAAAAAACTACCGTGTCTCTATTTGTGTGGGTTAATTTGAGTTAGATAGACAACCGATACCTGTATGCATTCCCACGCGGGAGCATGGGAACGAGTCAAAAAAATAGCATCCTTACGTGTATTTTTACAAACATAACGGCATTTTAACGTTTTCCTCCACCACCAGCTGCGATGAGGAATTTGTCCATCATTCTTGTGCTTAAAATTCGTTTCAGGAAACCCATAATGTATGTTGGTTTAGTGACATAATATCTCG
Source organism: Gammaproteobacteria bacterium (assembly GCA_026195255.1). Classification (GTDB taxonomy): domain Bacteria; phylum Pseudomonadota; class Gammaproteobacteria; order SZUA-229; family SZUA-229; genus SZUA-229. The sequence goes on from JAPHSS010000026.1 coordinate 37,421, forward strand.
CCCGAGGTCGTTTAGCTTGCAGCGCATGAATAACTTTTTCACATACGGCTTCAGGCCCTAGAGTAAAAGGAGCTGCAGCTCCCTCTTTTTGTAATCGTTCTATCATTGATTTATATTGAGATGCGTGGCAGCTTTTATCTACATCAATATATTTATTAAAAGCCGTGAGTGCGTTAGCTCTGAATTCACTAATGATAGGGCCTGGCTCAATTAGGCTAATATGTATATTGGTGCCGATTAACTCTTGTCTTAGGGTGTCACTTATACCTTCGAGTGCAAATTTGCTTGCGTTATAGGCCCCTCTATATGGCATAGCCGCAAAACCTAAAACAGAGCTATTTTGAATAATTCGCCCATGCCCCTGTTTTCTCATTATTGGTAAAATAAGATTAGTTAATTCAACGGTTCCAAATAAATTGGTTTCAAACTGGGCCCTTAATGCATCACGGCTCAAATCTTCAACGGCTCCAGCTAGACCGTATGCGCCATTATTGAAAAGGGCATACAATTCTCCATTAGTTTGATTAAGGACTTTTATTAATGCGTTTTTAATGGAAAGTGAGTCATTAAGATCTAATTGTAGTGAATTTAAGCCAAGTTGTTTAAGGTGCAGGACATCATCAGCTTTTCTGGCGCTTGCAAAAACCTGATATCCTCGTTTTTGTAATTCCTGGGCGGTAAAAAGCCCTATACCAGTTGAGCAGCCAGTGATTAATATCGATTTTTGAGTGTTCAAATTACGCCTTTTTGTAATTATTATTAGCAAACCCATGAAATATTCAGCTTATCGCATTATAATACCGAGCCTTTCGCCTTGCTGCAGTATTAATTTATCGTTTGCGGTATGAGGCATTGAAACAAATTTACTAAGCTGGAATAAATTATGCGCAGTCATTACTGTGGTCAGGTCGATGAAAACCTGGTCGATCAGGAAATAGAATTATGTGGATGGGTGAACCGTCGTCGAGACCACGGAGGCGTGATTTTTGTTGACTTACGTGACCGTGAAGGCCTTGTGCAGGTGGTTTTCGACCCTGATAAACCTGAGATGTTTGCGTTGGCTGAACGTGTTCGTAACGAGTATGTGCTGAAAGTAAAAGGCCGTGTGCGTCTACGTGATGAGGCAGCTGTTAATGCGAATTTAAAGTCAGGCAAAGTCGAAGTCTTAGGGCTTGAGTTAGAAGTGCTTAACGCGGCAGAAACACCTCCCTTTCAGTTAGATGATCAGGGCGTGCACGAAGATAACCGTCTTAAATATCGATATATAGATCTGCGACGTGATGAAATGCAGCAGAGAATACGCCTGCGCTCACAGGTTACCGGGTTTATCCGTCGTCATATGGAGGACAACGGTTTTCTTGATATTGAAACACCCATGCTGACCAAAGCAACACCTGAAGGTGCTCGCGACTATTTAGTGCCGAGTCGTACACATCAGGGTGAGTTTTTTGCGCTACCTCAGTCACCGCAAATATTTAAACAATTATTAATGATGTCTGGTATGGATCGTTATTACCAGATTGTGCGTTGTTTCCGTGATGAGGATTTACGTGCAGATCGTCAGCCTGAATTCACCCAGATTGATATCGAAACATCCTTTATGTCAGAAGACCAGGTAATGGACGTAACTGAGCAGATGATTCGTGAGTTATTTGCTCACGTTCTGGAAGTTCCGTTACCTAATCCATTTCCACGAATGACATATGCAGAAGCCATGAATCGTTTTGGTTCTGATAAGCCTGATTTACGAATAGATATGGAGCTGGTTGATATTGGCGACCTGATGGAAGACGTCGAATTTAAAGTATTTTCAGGCCCGGCAAAAGATCCTAAGGGGCGTTTGATTGTGTTACGTGTGCCGCAAGGTGCAAAACTGAGTCGTAAAGAAATTGACGGTTATACTGAATTTGTCGGTCGTTACGGTGCAAAAGGTCTGGCGTGGATCAAAGTTAATGATGTAGAAGCAGGTCGAGAAGGTCTGCAGTCTCCTATTGTTAAGTTCTTACCCGATGAAGCTCTGCATGAAATCATTAAACGTAGCGGCACACAGACCGGAGACCTGCTCTTCTTTGGTGCCGGTAATGCGAATGTGGTTAATGAGTCGATGGGCGCCTTGCGAGTCCAGTTAGGCCATGACCTTGAACTGGTTACTCGCGAGTGGAAGCCGTTGTGGGTTGTTGATTTTCCGATGTTTGAGTGGAATGAGCGAGATGAACGCTGGAATGCATTACATCACCCGTTTACTGCGCCCTCTGGCAGCATTGAAGAGCTGCAGGCTAACCCCGGTGAATGCCTGTCTCGTGCTTATGATATGGTATTAAATGGCTGTGAGCTGGGTGGAGGCTCTGTGCGTATCCATGATACGGCTATGCAGCATAAAGTGTTTGAGATACTCGGCATTAGTGATGAAGAAGCCAATGAAAAATTTGGTTTCTTATTAGAAGCATTAAAATACGGCTGTCCACCGCATGCAGGTTTGGCTTTTGGTCTTGATCGAATGATTATGTTAATGACCGGTGCGAGTTCTATTCGTGATGTAATGGCATTCCCCAAAACGCAAACAGCGGCATGCCTGTTAACCGATGCGCCATCAGGTGTTTCAGCTGAGCAGTTGAAAGAACTGAATATCCGTATTCGCAAGCCGGTAACAGAGTCATAAAGATCAGTCTGATGTGGTAAGACAGAAACTTAATAAAGAGCTTTCCTCTGGAGAGCTCTTTTTTTAACTTGTGATTTTTGCTCTGTCTCTTAAGAGATAGTTGAAATTTAACCCTTAGCCCTGATAGTCTGTAGTAATTAATTAATCCTCAAAGAAGATAAAAATGAGTGCAGTCGCAATTCAATCCTATGCTTTACTCGATGAAGAAGAATGTGAACAGCGTATTCTGGCGGCTAAGGAAGCATTAGGCGAGCGGCTGGTTATACTAGGCCATCATTATCAGCGTGATGAGGTTTTTCGACATGCTGATTTTTCCGGTGATTCTCTTAAGTTATCCCGTGCTGCAGCTGAGTCTAAAGCGCAGTACATTGTGTTTTGCGGGGTTCACTTTATGGCAGAGGTGGCGGATATATTGTCTCGCCCCGATCAGGTGTCTATTATTCCCGATATGGCGGCTGGCTGCTCCATGGCGGATATGGCAAACCTTGCGAAGGTAGAGAAAGCCTGGGCAGAATTATCCAGTGTTCTAGACCCGGATGAGTGTGTTACACCTGTAACCTATATTAATTCGGCTGCTGACCTTAAAGGGTTCTGTGGTGCTCATGGTGGTATAGTCTGTACTTCAACCAATGCACGCAATGTGCTCGAATGGTCATTTAAACAGCGCGAAAAAATTCTATTTTTCCCTGATCAGCACCTGGGAAGAAATACCGCAGCAAGCATGGGTATAGCCATGGATGAAATGGTGGTATGGGACTATGATCAGGCGTTTGGTGGCCTGACAGAAGAGCAGATTAAAAAAGCTAAAATGATTTTATGGAAAGGCTTCTGCTCAGTGCACCAGATGTTTACCCCCGAACAGATTGATAATTTCAAAGCAAAACACCCGGAAACCAAAATAATTTCACACCCTGAAAGTTCATATGAGGTGTGTCAGAAGTCAGATTATGTCGGTTCTACAGAATATATAATAAATACCATTCGCGATGCAGAGCCAGATACCCGGTGGCTGGTTGCTACAGAGTTGAACCTGGTGAATCGCCTGAAAGACCAGTATGCAGCAGAGGGTAAAAAAGTGCACTTTATGTCACCCACGGTATGCATGTGTTCGACAATGTTTCGTATAGACCCTCAACACCTGGCCTGGACCCTGGAAAATCTGCTGGAGGGTAATGTGGTTAACCAGATTTCCGTGCCGCATGATGTGGCCGTCAATGCCCGATTAGCACTGGACCGAATGTTAGAGGTTTCTCCTTAAAGGTTCTCTTAGTTATACTGCCAATTTCTTATAAAGGCCTGATGTAGAGGCGCAGAGAAATAAAGTTGTATTTTTAGTGGTTTAATAAATGCTTTTCTCTGTGGCCCTGTGCCACTACGTCAAATCTATTTAGCAATTAATTTCAATGGTTATCAATAATAGAGGAGACAGTTAGCGTATAAAAGGTATAGGTTATAACTATCAGTGCGTTAAATAATCCTTTAAAAAGCTTTAAACTTTTGTTTCTTTTAGGTATTTTGTATTTATGAAAGAGGCAGTGGTGCTTATACATGGTATTTGGATGAATGGTGCAGAAATGTTTCGTTTGCGCCAACGATTAACTGATGCCGGTTATGAATGTCATTTGTATCGATATCCATCGTTAAAGAATAGTCCCCGGGATAATGCTGAGGGACTGCATAAATTTGTGCACACGATTGACGCACATGTGGTTCATTATGTCTGCCACTCTCTCGGCGGGCTGGTTTTATTACATCTATTTGATAAACATATTGTTGAAAAGAAGGGCAGAGTTGTCTTTCTCGGTGTGCCAGTCAATGGTAGTCAGGTTGCTCGGCGACTTTCAGGTTCATTTTTAACACGATGGGCAGTGGGGCAAAGTATAAATCATGGCTTATTGGGTGATCGGCCGGTATGGAAAAAATGGCGAGATATCGGCATTATATCAGGTGATTTACCATTAGGTATTGGATTATTGGTCGGTGGGCCAGTAACGCCTCATGACGGCACAGTCTCTGTAGAAGAAACATATCTCGGTGGCGCTACAGATTATATAACCTTACCTGTAACACATTTTGGCTTGTTATTTTCTGAAACAGTGTCAGTACAGGTGATTACATTTTTACGTGCTGGAAAATTTGGCGATGAAGCTAGCAACCTGTTATTTGATGCAACTGGATAAATCATATGAAGATAATTATTAGAATATTAATTATTACGCTCTGTGTGATATCAAGTGCGCAGGCAAATTCCAGACTATATCAGTCTAAAGGTGATTTGCCGTTTGTTGAAATGATGCTCGGCATGATGACCGCAATGGGCATGATAGATGAGGTTCCAGCGTATTTAACCAATCAGGGCAATTACAATAATTCAGATTTTTCTCAAGGTTACATTTATCAACCGGGTTTTAATGCTCCACTCGTATATCCCGGTCAAAATCCTGGCTCAGTTAATTATCCACAAAACATTAATAAACGTATTAGACTTGATGGCGTCTGGATTACCCAACATGGAGAAATGCTGGGTATTAAAGGTCGGCAGTTCCTGTGGAGTGATGGGAAAAGTCGTTATTTAACAGGCGAGTTCGTAAGGAGGCCGAAAGATTTCTCTTTAAAAGTAAGTCAAAGTGGATATATTGCAAGTTATCAATATCTGCTCGATGGTAATTACATGCAAACTCGAGACACAAATGGAGTTGTTAGAAGTTTTGTAAGAGCACCTTATAATTCAGTTAAAAGATAACGCTCGGTTAACGATGCTTATTTTTGTGAAAAACACAGATAATTCAATGTATTAATCAGGCGTTATTCAGCTCCTGTTCTCAGCTTAAAAGTAAATAATTGAAGTGGCCAGCCACTTAAGTAAATTTTAATGTTACTTTTAAGGTCCGAAGTTTTGTAAGGAAAAAAGCATGTACTCGTATTGATGCGATAATTATTTTTACCATGAAGATGAGTGACGAAGTGAATGCCTTAGCAAGATATTATTTATAAGTTATTGAATTTATTGATTTTATAAGATAGTGGGTTAAATGATCGGTGTCATGTTTAATTGCATGACATGATCGAGATACAAGATAGGGAAAAAAGCCTATATAGTATTAACCACGATAGATCTATAACATCATTCATGACTTAAATTTATATAATTAGTCAGGCATAACTGACTATATTTTGATGTTTTCAATATGAGCATTTGAATATCGATTAAATTATATAAAAATATTTATGCTGAATCTTGACATGGTGGTAGTAATAGATGGCTGACACAAGAGAATTTAAAGTGTTTCCTATAGGAATATCTGAGAATGATATTCAGATACTTAAAAGGATACTCAGAGTGTCAACTGGTTCAGTTAGAAATTATGTTTTGACTGATGAAGAAAAATCAGTTCCAAATAAATTATATCTGGTTAATTCAGATAACGACAAGGCAGTTTCTTACTGGGTTAAGAAATATCTGGGGTCTGATAAATTACCAACCGTAGCAACCGTTTTCGCCGGCAAGAGAAAGATTAATGGTGCAAGACTATATAATCTTAAAATGCCATTTTTAGCATCCCAGGTAATTAGTACTTTTGATACTGTCACTATAAAGGAAATGAATTTTATTCCAGAATTAACGATTGGTGAGGTAATGGATGAGACCGCTTTATCTCATAGTTTTCTGGAAAACATAATTGATCGAAATTCAAATGGGAAAAATTTATTCAAAGCACTGGTAGTTGATGATAGTCAGCCAGTTAGAAAACAGCTTGAAATCGAACTAAAATTATTAGGTGCAGAAGTGGAGGCAGCATTTGATGGTAAAAAAGCAATAGAATTATGTAGAGATAATGATTACGACATTATATTTTTAGATGTTGTGATGCCAGGAATGGATGGTTATAAAGTGTGTAAGTTTTTGAAAAAAAACACACAGACCAAACATACCCCGGTAATAATGTTAACAGGTAAGTCATCACCATTTGACAAAGTTAAAGGCACCTTGTCAGGTTGTGATAGTTATTTAATAAAACCATTAAAAAGAGAGCAGTTTGAAAATATTGCAAGAAAATATATTCCTGATTTGAATGAAACGCAAAGAATGTGAAAAAAACCTATTTATAAAAAATGGAAAGTAAACTAATTTATAACTGTAAGGGCTAGATAATAAATATTTAAGTTATAGACCGAGGAGAAAGTATCATGGCAATTAATAAAGTATTACTAGTAGATGACTCACCAATGGATTTGGCAAACATAAGGTGTATAGTTTCTGATGCTGGGTATTCTGTAGTAACAGCAACAACAGGAATTGAGGCAATTGAAGTCGCGAAAAATGAAATGCCCGATTTAATATTTATGGATATAGTTATGGAAGGTGCAGATGGTTATGATGCATGTAGAGAAATAACACAAAATGGAGATACAAAAACTATACCCGTGGTATTTGTATCAAGTAAAAATCAGAAGGCTGATAAGGTATGGGCAGAGCTACAGGGTGGCAAAGCTTTTATTACAAAGCCATATACGCCTGAACAGATTTTAGACCAGATAACAGCGCTTAATTAATTAAAACCATAAACCCATATACTAGTGAGACTATGATTAATACAGAAAATAATTGCCTTGACCCTGAAAGCGCATTAAGTAGATTTAAAAAACCTGAGAATCTACTTATTAATGATCACGCAGAAGGCAAAAAAACTGCAATCAACAGGTATGGGTTTGTTGTTGAAAACATGGGTTTATTGATATCAGAAAATACGCTAAGTGAAGTTGTTCGAAATAAAAATATCTGTCCTTTACCAAATACCAGAAAGTGGATGAAGGGCTTAATAAATATTCGTGGAAATCTGGTTCCAGTATATGATTTATCATTATTACTGGGTTTAACGTCAGTAAGCAGCAACTACAATAATGTACTGGTTTTGGGTAAAGGGGTTCGTTCAGTTGCAGTTGTAATTGAAGGCTTGCCACGACAGTGTAATGTAAGTGACTGGCATAAGATGGTTGACTTCCCCTGTGATATACCTGGTTTGAAAGATCACATAATTGAAGTTTATATGTCTGATAAAATTGTCTGGATGGATTTCAATCAGCATAGTTTTTTTGAATCAGTAAAAAGAAATGTGGTTATGTGATTAATTTAAATATAACTATAAATGTAATATGTTTTTAATGATAAGAGTGTTTTTTTATACATAAATCATTGTGTTTTTTTTAAAGCATTATCTGGAGAAGTTTAATATGAAATATTCAAATATTAACAAACTTGGCAAATTAGCTAATATAAAGATCACGCAAAAACTAATAGGCGTTGTTGTTGGTCTTTTAATTGGTTTTGTTATTATTGGTTTGGCTTACCAGAGGGTGCTACAGGCAGAAAGAGAGGCCGTTGAGGTTTCTGAAAAGATGGTGACATTTGAACGAGGTATCCATGAGGTTCAGCTGGATCTTCTGAATGCCAGACAAAGTGAAACTGAATTTTATCTTAAAAAATATCCAATATTTTTAGGTAAATTTGATACGCGTATTATCGTTGCAAGTCAAAACCTGAAAGGTTTGACTAATCTGGTAAAAGGTGAGGATAAGTTAGATGTAATCACTGAATTAGGCGAGGCCTTCGAAAACTATCGAGATAAGTTTATACAAGCCGCGGATTCGCAGATAGAAATTGGGCTAGATGAAAATACAGGCATGAATTCAAGCCTGGCTAATGCGTCTAAAGTTATTGAAACTGTTCTTAAAAAACATAATGTGCCTGTTCTAGATAGATCGTTACTTAGAATGCGTCAACATTTAAGTGATTATATTAATTTTGAAGAACCCAGGTACAGTGAATTACTTATTAAAGAAATACAATCATTTAGAGCCGCAACTGAAAATTCTAAATTGTCTGCGCCAGTTAAATTAGAAATACGTAAAGCGCTTGCAAATTATAAAAGTATATTTCTAACAATGTCTGAAACCGTTTCTATGTTAGCAGAGCAGAAAAAAGCAGTAAAACAATCGGTTAAGACAATCGAGCCCCTGTTTTCAAAAATGGTCAGCATTAGTAATGAGATAATTTCTACAACAAGAGAAGAAGCATCGGCAAAACGTAATCAGATTACAACGTTCTTTATATCTACACTTGTACTTATTGCTGTAGCTGCATCCTTAGGTCTATTTTTTCTGGCGAGAAGTATTATTAAACCGATGAAAGTATTACAGGATACGGTTTTAAAGGTGAATGAAGGCGATTTAAACGTCAGGGCAGGGCTTGATCGTAAAGATGAGCTGGGAGATTTATCAAATGCACTTGATAAACTACTCGATGAAAAACTCGCCTCTATGGCGCAGTCTGAAAAAGAAAATGACAAGTTGAACGAGTCAGTAATTTCATTGATCAGGGCAGTTAGTCAGCTTGCACAGCAGAAAGACCTGGCAGTAAAAATTCCAGTTTCAGAGGATATTACCGGGGCGATAAGTGACTCATTAAATCTATTGGCCAAAGAAACTGCGAAAATAATGAAGGAAGCGCAGGTGACGTCATCTGAAGTTGCCAGTGTGTCATCGCTGGTTAAGAAACAATCAGATACGGTAATATCGGTTGCTAATACAGAAAGAAAAGAAGTTGAAAGTACTGCCCTGATGCTGGAAAGCTCAGTTAAGGCTATGAATGAAATTGCACTTAATTCTGAAGAAGCAAACAAGAAAGCTGAAATAACGAGTGTAAATACACAACAGGCACTGGATGCTGTTATGTCATCTGCTGATGGTATCAAGTCGATACGTGACACTATTAGTGAGACAGAGAAACGAATTAAACGTCTGGGTGAGCGTTCACAGGAAATTTCAGGTATTGTAAGTTTGATTAACAGTATTGCAGAACGAACACATATACTGGCCTTGAATGCGAGTATGCATGCTGCATCTGCAGGTGAGGCGGGTCGAGGGTTTGCCGTGGTTGCCGATGAGGTGCAAAGGCTTGCGGAGAATGCGCGTGAAGCAACCTCAGAAATCTCAACGGTAGTTAACAATATAAGGGTTGAGACGGCTGATACTGTGGCTATTATGAATACTGTAATTACACAGGTGGCCGAGGGAACCCAGCTGGCTAATCAGGCTAGTCAGAGCATGAAACATACACAGCAAGCAACTAATGATCTGATCGGTTCGGTTAGGCATATAGCGAAAAGTTCTGAACAACAGGTCGATATTAGTAAGCAGTTATTAGTTCGAGCAAGAAGAATTAAAGAGAGCACAGAAGAGACCGGGCGAGAGTTATTAGAGCAGACAAAGAGTGCTGATAAGTTAGTGCGTTATTCTGAAGACCTGGTTGCAATCGTGGGCATATTCAAACTACCGGCTATTAATAGCGAACAGGACGAAGAGGCGTATAAAACAAGCGAAATAAAGCAGGCAGTGTAATATAAATAAAAGGCATGGCGCCTTATTGGCTTGAATTATACAGGTATCGAGATGATTGATTCTGACATTGAAGGTAGTGAGTTAGGTACAGAGCAATTTGATGCGTTTTTTGCAGTAGCATCAAGACTATCTGTAGATGCAGAGTGCGCTCATCTGGATTTAATGGATTATGATAAATATTTTTCTTCAATATGTGAGTTGTTGTTACCTTATAATCATGCGGTATTTCAGGACCTGGCAAGCATTCTGTCAGAGGGGTTGAATAAAATAATTAATGAAAACAGACCCTTGATCGATAGTGAGTGTGTTTTTCTAAAAAGAATACCTGAAATATTATCCGAATATGCCTTTATACCTGAAAGTAAAATTCCTGACTTACATCTTTTAAATCACTTTAAAAATGAATCATGGGTGCGTCCTGTCAATACGGATGAAGAAAAAGTTTTGTTACATCACTTGCTTGATAAAACTAAAAAAGCCGTCGATTCGGAAGTGCAGGTGGATGAAGAAATATCTGAAGTATTAGAAGTCTCAAATCAGCAATATAATGATAAGTGTGAAATAGATATATCGGATATAGGCGCCGAGTTAGATGTTTCTATCAGTGATTTTGAAACTTCGGTAAATAAGCCTGATGATAATCATAAAACCGATGATTGCGGTGCTCGTGCGGATGAGGAAGAGCCTGAAGTATCTGAGGTCTCAAATCAGCAATACAATGATCCATCTGATATAGATATATCGGAGATAAGCGCTGAGTTAGATGTTTCTATCAGTAATTTTGAAGCCTCGGTAAATAAACTTGATGATAATCATAAAACCGATGACTGCGGCGTTCAGGAGGGTGAAGCAGCATATGAAATATTAGAAGTCTCAAATCAGCAATACAGTGATCAATCCGATATAGATATATCAGAGTTAGGGGTTGAGTTAGATGCTTCCATTGGTGATTTAGCAGCGGTGATAAATAAGGATGTTAATGATTTTAAAATCGGTCTTGCAGAGTCACCGGAAGAGTTGAGTGAATCAGACGACGCCGAAGGTGAGTTTAATATTGAAGATGCACTTGAGGTTTCCCGGTTTTATGAAGAAGATTCTGAATTAGAGACAAATGATTTTGAATCTGAATTATCACTAGATGATCTCGTTGCGGATGATGTTGGCTCATTTAAGGATGAAAATATAGTTAACATTGGTGATCTGGCGGAAGAGTATGAAAGTGACGATCAACAAACAATAGAAATTAACCCAGAACAGAAAGAATTAATTGCTTTAATTGCAGAAGAGTTAATAGAGTTTAATCAGGATAAAGAATCGATTCTGGTTGATGCTGAGAAAAACACTGTAGACTTTAAAAACAATCTCTTATCCATAGCAGATCAAACTGAAAACATAAGAAATGCCATAGGTATTATTGGTTTGGAAGGTCTGTCAAATGTGACTGATTTTGTGTCAAAAAACATTCATGCCCTAGCTACAAACGATACAGTCCTGACGAGAGATCAGGTGGCTATGTTAGGTCAGTGGGCTGATTATATTCTTTCATATTTAAATGATATAGGTAATAAGCAGGTATGTGCTGACATTCTTCAGTTCATCAAAAAACCATTCTGGCCAGAGCTCATGGAAGATGGTATTTCTGAATCTCTGGAGCAGTTATTGGTCAGTCCTCAGCTAAAAGAAGAAGAAAGGGAAGTTAGAAAAAATATTGCCTCACCTGAAGACATGTCATTAGTTTTGCCCGATGATGTTAATCCCGAGTTATTAGAAGGCTTGCTTCAAGATCTGCCAATACAAACCGGTGAGTTTTCTGTTGCGATTCATAATTTATACGACCAGCATAATATTGAATATTTAGAAATAGCACAACGCATAGCACATACTCTTAAAGGTGCTGGTAATGTTGTCGGAGTGAAAGGCATTGCCAATCTGACGCATAATTTAGAAGATATACTAGAAATTCAGTTTAAAGCTAAGAAGTTGCCAGCTGGCGAGTTATTAGAGGCGTTAATAGATGCGGCGGATTGCCTGGAAACAATGTCCGAAGCATTATTGGGTATTGATGAACCGCCCGATAATGCGCAATCAGTTTATCAGTCGGTATTAGACTGGGCTAATAAGCTAGATGCGGATGGAGCCACATGCCTGGATCTAGCGGTTGCAAAGCGCAGTGATATTAAATTAGTTGAAGCTGAAGAAAAAAACGTTGCTAAAGAAGTAAGCTCGGCTGTTAAAAGTCCGCTTAATATTGAAAACATGTTGAGGGTGCCTGCTAAGCTCGCCGATGACTTACTAAGACTGGCTGGTGAGAATTTAATATCTACTTCTCAGATTCAGGAATACATTAAAATCATTCAAGCCAGATATAAAAATTTAAAACTGCAAGATCAGAGTTTACAGAAATTTTCCTACGATCTGGAGCATATAGTTGATGTTCAGGGTATTTCAAATAGTGGCCCTATCAATAATGTAAGCAATGATGGTTTTGATTCGCTTGAACTTGATCAGTTTCATGAGTTGCACTCGATGAGCCGAAGGCTGGTTGAACTAGCGGCAGACTCAATTGAGTTAACTCAAATTCTTGAAAAAGACTTTTTAGAATTACAAAATCTAGTGGTAAATCAGGGTCAGCTACAAAAAGAAAATGAGCAGTTAGTTCTACGAACACGAATGGTACCTATCAGTACTATTGTGCCAAGATTAAAAAGAGGGGTTAAACAGGCATCCAGGCTAACCGGAAAATCTGTTGATTTACATGTTGAAGATAATGATACATATATGGATAGCGAAGTTTTAAATAGCTTGATTGAGCCGTTAATGCATATCCTTAGAAACTCGGTAGGTCATGGAATTGAAGATACCCAGGAAAGGCAGGAAAGAGGTAAAGTTAATCACGGTCAAATTAATCTGATTTTTTTACAAAGAGGAGATCAGATAGTTATCAAAATAACAGACGATGGAAGGGGTTTGAGTTTATCTGAAATAAAAAATAAGGCCATTTCACTGGGTTTGGTGAAATCTGAAAATGAAGTTACAGAGCTTAATCTGCAAAACTTTATTCTTCAGCCCGGCTTTTCTACGCGTACTGAAGTTAACCAGATGTCAGGGCGAGGTATTGGTCTGGATGTGGTTAATAGTAAAATTCGAGAATTAAAAGGTAGTATTGAAATACAGTCAGCGGAAGGCCAGGGTTGTCAGTTTCTTCTTACTTTACCCATATCTTCATTTTCTGTTCATTCATTGTTGGTGCGAGTAAGAGAAAATATATATGCATTTTCAAACAGAGGTATTGAAGAGATTTTATACTCTGGATTAGGCGAACTACAGAAGGTTGGTCATGAGACAATGTTTAAACTGGAGGATCAGTATTATAATATTTCAATGATCGAGTCTCTACTGAGTCTGCCAGAAGATAGAAGAGAAGGTGATCGTGATAATCGTCCGGTTATACTGGTTAAAGATGATACTGCATCACATACCGCTATCCTGGTACAGGATGTTATAGATAGTCGGGATGTTGTTGTTAAGTCAATGGGGGAATATATACCCAAAATACCAGGAATTATTGGGGCTACCGTTTTAGGTGACGGAAGTGTTGTTCCTGTAATTGATTTACCTGAATTGATGCAATCCAGACAGATTATTGATAATACCTATACTGAAGAACATATTGTATTACATGAAGAAAAGAAACTGCCATATGTTTTAGTCGTTGATGACTCATTAAGTGCGAGAAAATCTCTGGCTCAGTTTGTAGAAGATCTCGGCCTTCAGGTGAGAACGGCTAGAGACGGAATGGAAGCGGTTTCATTAATTGAAGCTCGTAAACCTGATTTAATTCTGGTTGATATGGAAATGCCACGTATGAATGGTCTTGAGTTAACGGGGCATATCAGAGCATCTTCCATTACTCAAAATATGCCAGTTATCATGATTACTTCGCGATCAACAGATAAACACCGTAAAGCTGCAATGGATAAAGGTGTTGATCATTATATGGTCAAACCATTTGCTGAAGATGAGCTGGCCATTCAAATTAACTCTGCTTTAAAAACTGCATGATATGACAGATTTACAATTTAAAAATAAATTACTAAGAGATGATGCTAAATATCATGTTTCGATATTGTCTTTTGCGGGTATTAAGTTAATTGTTCCGCAAAGTGAAATCCTCTCTATTGAGAGTATTTACGAATTAGAAAGTAATGAAGATAATGACAATAATTACATAGGTGTGATTTATAAACAGGGAATCAAACTTCCCGTATATTGCTTTTCAAAATCTATGGATATATATAAATCCTTACCTGAAGACCGCTTTCAATGTGTGGTACTTCAGCATGAAAATATTATGTTTTCATTGCTTTGTTATGAAATTAGCAATGCAGTTATTAGTGAAATTGAATTTCATAACTTACCAGTATGCATGAATAATAAGCGTATTCCATTAACCCACTTATGTTTATATAAAGATGCAGAAAATATAAATAAGTTAGGAATGGTGACCAGCGCTGTTTGTTTAAACGAGTATATTAATAAACTAAAACGTCACTCCATGAAGCTTTAATTATGAAAACAGATAATAATGATAGTGGTGTCGCTGCCTGGTTGCTACAGGTAGACAGGCTTGTTAATGTGGCCATTGGGCAGTTTGAACTTATCCATATAATCGATGAACCAGACTATATGGGGATACCTCAAGCCCCTGATTACTGTAAGGATGTTGTTTTATGGAACAACAATATAGTACCGGTAATGAGTTTGGCGTCATGGTTAACCTCTTGCTTACAGGTCGATAACACAGGCGTGGTTGCTATCGTTGTATATGAAGATGAGCAGGGTAAACATAAGTTTGGTGGAATAAAGCTTAGCAGCCCACCAGTTCAGGCCAAAGTGAAGAATAGCCAGCAATGCCAGCTAACAGACGATTTTGATAAGTGGCGAAAAGTGTCGCTCTCGAGCTTTAAGTCTAAAACTGGCGATATTGTGCCTATAATTGATGTCAGTAAACTGTTTTCACATGTATTATTGAGTTAACAACCGTTATGTCGATAGAAGAATGTCGATAGTAACCTAAATGATAAAAGATAGATAAATCTGAAATGTCTCTAACATAAGAGAGTAATGGCGTAAAACCTGCTCTCAGGAGTTATGTATGAAGTTGAATACAGAGAAAACTAGACTTTTATTAGTAGATGATCACGCAATAGTCAGGGCGGGATTTAGATATTTACTTGAAAGTGACGCTGATTATGACATTCTTGAAGCCGATTCGGCTGAAGAGGCGTGTAAAGTCTATGGTGATTATAAGCCAGATGCGGTAATAATGGATTTAATGATGCCAGGAATGGGGGGGCTGGAAGGTTTAAGGCATTTAAATGCAAAAGATAGAAATGCCAAAATACTCGTTCTAAGTATGCGGGATGATCTTGCATATGTGACCAGAGCTACTCTTGCAGGGGCTACCGGATATTTAACTAAACGCAGTGCAGCTGAAGAGCTTGTTAAAGCAGTAAATGTGGTAATAAAAGGTCAGCATTATCTGAGTGCTGATATATGCGAATCAAATCGTAATGAACCTTATGTATCTGAAGAAGATAAAATTAAAGGCTTAACAGAGCGTGAGTTTGAAATATTTTGTTTACTTGCTGAAGGTAAAACAGTAACAACAATATCAGTAGATCTACACTTGAGCCCAAAGACGGTTAGTAATCATAGAACACGCATTATGCATAAACTCAAAACATCAAACATTGTTGAGTTAACGCATTTAGCTATTCGTAATGGTTTAGTCGAAGCGTAATCGTTTTAAATATTATATCGTTTCATTACTGGTGGTTAAGCGGTTTAGTAATAACTGAGTGAATCTTTGTCTTCTATTAATAACTAAATAAGCATTTTTTATTAGATAATTAATAATAGCATCAACAGATTCATCAATAGTTAAAAGTGAAGTGTCAATGATTATTTCGGCTGATTCTGGTGCTTCGTAAGGCGAATCAATACCTGTGAAGTGTTTTATCTCGCCGGCCCGTGCTTTCTTATATAAACCTTTTACGTCTCGATTTTCACATAAGTCTAAAGGGCATTTTATATATATCTCAATAAACTCTGTTTCATTAACAATATTTCTGACGCATTTTCTATCTTTAAGAAATGGAGATATAAATGTTGCAAGAACCATTACACCTGCATCGATAAAGAGTTTAGAGACTTCACCAATACGGCGTATATTCTCAGTCCGGTCATTATCACTAAAGCCAAGGTCATTACTTAGACCGTGTCGAACATTATCACCATCCAGCAGATAAGTTCGAAAGGCCTCCTTATGGAGTCGCTGCTCTAGCGCATTGGCTATTGTGGTCTTTCCTGAGCCTGACAGGCCGGTAAACCAGATTATGGCAGATCTTTGTTTGTTCAGGTTGTCTCTACGGTCTTTGGTTACGTTAACTTCACTCCAAACCACATCACTTGATTTCTTTTGTTCAATGTTTACTGACTCATTCTTCATAACTCACCTGCACCTGCGTTGCGTCTATAGACAAATGTTATAAGTTAAGAGCTTATAAAAATGTCTTATAAAAAGAATATATTAAATATTTAATTTTGGCATAGGAAAAACTCCTTATCTTAATGGTTTCGTTAAAATAACCCGGATTAGGCAACCGAGAGACTAGCTTGCGGTGAGCGCGTAGGAAAAATTCCCTTTCTTGGAAAATAGTGTATGTTTTATAGGAGTAATGCCTATACTGTTAATCACGATGAAATATGTTTTGTAATTTCGTTATATAAATACTTTATGAGGATTCAGTGTTTTCTGGGTGTTTATATAGAGCTGTAGGTTGATTTATGAGTGTTAATGCCAATGAATGCCTTGCACAGGGGCGGCCATCATTATTGTCTTTATTCTGGATTTTTCTAAAAATAGGTAGTACCGCTTTTGGTGGTTTCATGGCCCTCATATCGGTTGTACAAAACTATCTGGTCAATAGAAAAAAACTATTGTCAGATGAAGAAATGCTTGACGGGATTTCTTTAGCAACCATCTTACCTGGCCCGGTTGCTGTCAATGTGGTTGCTTATGCAGGTTATAAAATTCGTGGCATTTCTGGCGCCATTGTATGTGCTGTCGCAGTAATATTACCTTCTTTTTTCCTTATTTTATTTCTAAGTTATGCCTATTTTTCCTGGGGTGATATGCCTGCAGTGGATAGTGTATTTAAAGGTTTTTTACCTGCAGTCGCCGCAGTTATAGTCGCAACAGTAATCAATATGGGGAAAAAATCCTTAACTGGATTTAAAGAAACAACAATTGCTGCAATAGCTGTAGCTGTTCTCGTGCTGATTGGTGGTTTTTTCAGCACCCTGGCAATTATATTATGTGCAGGGCTGGCAGGCTTGTTATTATTTAAAAATCATAAAGATGTGGTTCAGGTAGATAATATTAAAGCTTCACCAAAAGAAGAGAAATCACATCTTAAACAGTTTCCAATACTCATACTGGCATTTATTGCAGTATGTGCATTACTTCTAACAGCGCCATATATCATCAGTTCCAGTACTTTTATGGCGGCTAAACTATTAGCTACATTTTCCGGTATGAGTTTGCTTTTATTTGGTGGGGGGTTTGTTTTTATACCCTTAATGCAGGAGTCAGTAGTTGAAACCTATCACTGGATAACACATCAGGAATTTATTGATGCTATTGCTATGGGGCAGATAACACCAGGGCCAATATTAATAAGTGCGACATTCATTGGTTATAAAGTAGCAGGCGTATTTGGCGCGGCAACGGCAACAATCGGAATATTCACGCCACCTGCAATGTTAATGCTTGTGTGTACGCATTATTTACAGTTATTAAAAGAATCAATTTATTTGAAGGCAATATTAAAGGGTATTCGGTGTGCTGTGATAGGCATGATTTTAGCGGCGGCTTATTTTGTAGCCATGTCTTCGGAAATAAATGTGGTAACTAGCGGAATATTTATTCTGTCAATGATTGCTCTCCTTAAATTTAAACTTGAAGTGGTATGGATTATACCTGCGTCAGGTTTAATTGGGCTTATAGCCTTTTCCTGAGTTTTTAATGTTCTCGCCTAACTAGTGAGATGGTAGTTTTATTTTAATAACAATAACTTATATTTGGAGTAAAAAATGGAACCTGTTTTTATGATTGGTACGCAACGATCTGGTTCAAACCTGCTGAGATTAATGTTAAATCAACTTACCGATATTGCTTCACCCCATCCACCGCATATTCTAGAACGCATGATGCCTTTAATGAGTTCTTATGGAAGTCTTGAGAACGACGCCAGTTTCAAAATGTTAGTTGATGATGTGTGCAGGCTGGTTGAATTAAACCCGGTTGAGTGGAGTGGTGTTAAGTTTGATAGAGAAAGCATAATTTCGAAGTCTTCAGAAAGAAGTTTAATGGCTGTTTACCATGCAGTATATGATGCGTATGCTGAAGCCCAGAATGCTAAAACATGGTGCTGTAAGAGTCTGGCTAATATTAAATATAGAAATGAAATTAAAGATTATTTCAAGCACCCTAAATTTATTTATTTATACCGTGATGGCCGTGATGTCGCTCTGTCATTTCAGAAAGCCGTTGTTGGTGAAAAGCATATCTATAACATCGCAAAAGACTGGGCTGATACACAAGCCATGGCTTTGAATTTAAAATCATCTGTGGATGAGAAATATTTTCATTCTATTAGTTATGAGCAGTTAACGCAGAACCCGGAAGAGTCAGCCAAAGCGCTTTGCAAATTTTTAGGCGCAAAATATGTACCTGAAATGCTTGATTTTCATAAAACAAATGAAGCTAAAAATGCTGCCCAGTCGAGTGAGCTGTGGGGTAATGTAACAAGTCCAATTTTGAAAAATAATAGTAAGAAATATAAAAATGAAATGTCTGAAAAGGATGTTCGAATATTTGAGTCAGTAGCGGGTCCAATGCTTGATTGTTTAGGTTATGAGCGAGATTTTATTCCCATAGGTGAAGAGCAGGTGTTTGCAAAAGGTGATATTGATAGCTTTAACAAACAGAATAAAAAACAGAAAATAGAAAACATGTCAAAAGTAGATGAAAACGATAAAAAAAGAAGAGAAAGGCAGGCTAAACTGTTAGAAGAAATAAAATCAAGATCTGCTGCTTAAGTCTACAATGTTTACCGGTTAAACGGGAGAATTAGTAATGTTAAAGATGAATTTTAAACGGATTTCAGTGTTGTTATTAGTGTTAATTTATCCGCTGGAGGCGCTGTCTGATTATCTGTTTACAGCGCCACCAAGAGAGAGCCCTGAACGGGGCGCTGAAATATATAAACCGATTGCTGATTTTCTAACTAAATCTACAGGTGAGCGGTTTATATATAAGCAGCCTTCGAGTTGGGCTGAATATAGTCAGGCTATGCAAAATAAAGAATATGACCTGGTTTTTGACGGGCCACATTTTGTTAGCTGGCGAATTGAATATATTCAACATGATGTGCTGGCAAAATTACCTCAGCTGCATATATGGCGCGTTATCGTAAGAGCTGACGCGCCGGGCATTAATAACCTGGATGATTTAGTTGGCAAAAAAGTCTGTGCTCCCAAGTCGCCCAATTTCGGCATGTTGACGATGATGAGTCATTATACTAACCCGGAAAAAGAACCGATTCATATTATTACAAAGGGCTGGAAAGGCGCGTTTAACGCGGTTGTCGAAGGCAAGTGTGTTGCAGCCGTGATACCCAAAACAAATCATCGCAAGTTTGACCCGGATCTGAAAAAAACAAAAGCGCTACACACCCATCTGCCCTATCCAAACCAGGCTTTTACGGCGGGAGCGGGCATAACACCTAACTTGAAATCTAAAATAGCTAAAGAGCTGTTGTCTCCGGAAGGTCAGAGCGCATTATCACACTTACGTGATAGGTTTACCCGTGGTGCCTTGTTGGTAAGTGCCGATAATGAAGAGTATGAGGGTATTAGTATGGTCTTAAAAAGAGCTGATAATTTCAGAAGTGCAGCAAAGTAAATACATATTAAAACCCCGTAATTTTCATATGTAACTGATTGTGAGTTAGAGGCCTGATGCGCTGACTCACGATTCATATCATCTTGAGCTAACCCATAACAATATTTCTGCTTTGAATTGTGGTTATCTCGTCTCAAGTGTATTAAAAAACCATTAATTACATAATTTCATCGCGTATTCTTAGCCTGTGCCTGTCACGAGTGTTAAACTCTTCTCAAATTTAATATGCATTACATAGTAGAGGGTAATATGGTCGGGTTTGGCAAACGGATATATTTGTGACTGTTCGTATTCTCGGCATAGACCCCGGCTCGAGGCAAACGGGTTATGGCATCATAGACTCTGATAAAAACCATTCCACGCATATTGATAGTGGTTGTATTTATGTTAAGGGTGAAACTTTTGCTGATCGTTTAGGGGATATTTTTCAGAAAATAAGCATCATTATTTCTGAATATGAACCAGTCGAACTCTCTATTGAACAGGTTTTTGTGAATAAAAATGTCGATTCTGCATTAAAGCTGGGTCAGGCACGGGCGGCAGCCATTTGTGCAGCAGTGAATGCGGGTTTAAAGGTTAGCGAATATACACCAAAAGCCGTTAAAAGCGCTGTGGTAGGCTCTGGAAATGCCAGCAAAGAGCAAGTACAGCACATGATGTCAATGTTATTGAAGCTGGAAAAAGGCCTTCAGGCGGATCAGGCAGATGCTTTGGGTATTGCTTTATGCCATGCTCACAACCGGAGTTTGACGGGTAAAATAGCATTGCCGGGGCGTAAGCGCTCATCAACACGCTGGACATCGGTGCCTAAATAATAAGTTATAAATAACATAACTACGAAATATAAAGAAAAAATATGATTGGCAGAATTCACGGCAAAATAATTGAAAAACAGCCCCCACAACTATTAATAGATGTGCAGGGTGTGGGTTATGAAATTGACTCACCCATGTCGACTTTTTATCAATTACCAAATCTGGGTGAGTTAGTTACTTTGCATACCCATATGGTTGTGCGTGAAGATGCGCAATTGCTCTACGGTTTTGCATCCATAGTTGAACGCAGTTTATTTAGAATATTAATAAAAATTAGTGGTGTGGGGCCTAAACTTGCATTAACCATATTATCAGGCATGAATGCCAATGAGTTTATCGCCTGTGTGCAGGACAATGACGCTGCGGCCTTAGTTCGTTTGCCCGGTGTTGGTAAAAAAACAGCAGAACGCTTAATTATAGAATTAAGAGATAAGTTAAAAGACCAGCAGGTTGAAGCAAATTCGGCTGCAAACAAGGGAGTAGAGTCCCAATCTGTTGCCACTTCGTCAGTTTCTGATGCGGTAAGTGCATTAGTTGCATTAGGTTATAAAGGGCCTGAAGCCAGTCGTATGGTACGTCTGATAGATAGTAATGATCTGGGGACAGAAGAAATAATACGTCTGAGTTTACAGGCTGCGGTGAAGAAATAGAAAATGAATGAACGCATCATAACAGCAGAGCTTTCTAATGACGAAGAGGGTATAGATCATGCCATTCGCCCAAAGTTACTAAAAGATTACGCCGGGCAGCCGACCGCATCTGAGCAACTGGATATATTTATTCCAGCGGCGCGTAATCGTGCCGAGGCGCTTGATCATTTACTTATATTCGGCCCCCCGGGTCTGGGTAAAACCACACTGGCACATATTGTAGCCAATGAAATGGGGGTTAATCTCCGACAGACATCGGGTCCTGTGTTAGAAAAGCAGGGAGATCTCGCCGCCCTATTAACTAATCTTGAACCCCATGATGTTTTATTTATTGATGAAATTCATCGATTGAGTCCGGTTGTTGAAGAGGTGTTATATCCGGCTATGGAAGATTACCAGCTGGATATTATGATTGGAGAGGGCCCCGCCGCCAGATCGATAAAATTAGATTTACCGCCTTTCACATTAATTGGTGCAACGACCAGGGCGGGTTCACTGACCTCTCCTTTACGAGATCGGTTTGGCATAGTTTTACGCCTTGAATTTTATAAAATTAGTGATCTAAGCCGTATTGTGGCGCGTTCTGCGTTAATACTGGGGGTTGAGCTGGACGCTGAAGGTGCTGCTGAAATAGCCCGAAGAGCACGTGGCACTCCAAGAATAGCCAACCGCCTGTTACGCAGGGTTCGTGATTATGCTGAAATTAAAGCAGATGGAAAAATAGATAAAAATGTCGCATCAAAAGCACTGGATATGCTGAAAGTTGATTCCTATGGTTTTGATAATATGGATCGAAATTTACTCACCACTATCATTGATAAGTTTTCTGGCGGACCAGTCGGTGTTGAAAATCTGGCTGCGGCAATTGGTGAAGAGCGTGATACGATTGAGGATGTAATAGAGCCCTATCTAATACAGCAGGGTTTTTTGATGAGAACACCCCGTGGCAGGGTGGCTACACCGAATGCTTATCGGCATTTAGGTTTAAGGCCGCCAGCCAGTTCAGTTGAATTATTCGTTGATGATGAAACTATTTAGAGAAAGATTTAACCCCCTTTTTTATGTTGTGACGTTTATATGAAATAATCTACCTGGGTCACAACAGAGAAAGATAAAATTATTAAAATGAGCAAACACTTTCAAAGTGGAAACAAAAATGAACTTTAACTGGCCGGTACGCGTCTATTACGAGGATACGGATTCCGGTGGTGTTGTATATTACGCTAATTATTTAAAGTTTATGGAAAGGGCGAGAACAGAGTTTTTACGTCATCTCGGATTTGAGCAGGATCAATTGATTAAACAGCTAAATATTATTTTCGCAGTGCGCACTGTACACTGCGATTATATGAGCCCTGCAATTTTTAACGATGACTTAACCGTAACCGCAGATTTAGTAGAGCTTAAAAAAGCCAGTATGTTATTTGAGCAAAAAATAGTTAGAAAAAATCAACAGGATAAAATTCTTTGTCAGGGGAAAATACGTATTGCCTGTCTAAAAGCAGATACATTTAAACCCTGCGCTATACCCAAATCAATAATGGAGGTCGCAAGTGTCGACTGATTTATCTCTTATTACACTTGTCCTGGAAGCCAGTTTACTGGTGCAGTTTGTGATGCTGGTATTGCTGGCAGCTTCGGTTATATCCTGGTTTGTTATATTTCAGAAAAATAAATTATTAAAATCAGTCTCAAAAGATGCCAAGCGGTTTGAAGATGAGTTTTGGTCAGGAGGCGATTTAAGCGAATTATATACCCAGCTAAGCCGTCGAAGGATAGAACGTGAAGGCATGGAAAAGGTTTTTGAAACCGGCTTTGCCGAGTTTGCACGAGCTTACAAAACAACAACCGACCCTGCATTTATGATGGCAAGTATTCAGCGTAGTATGAAAGTTGTACTGTCACGTGAAGAAGAAAAACTGGAGTCTAATTTATCATTGTTAGCGACTATTGGTTCAACCAGCCCCTATGTAGGTTTGTTTGGAACGGTATGGGGAATTATGAATTCGTTTACCGCATTAGGCGCTGTGCAGAATGCGTCTTTAAATATGGTGGCACCGGGCATCGCCGAGGCATTAATAGCCACAGCGATGGGTTTGTTTGCCGCGATACCTGCTGTGGTTGCCTATAATCGATATTCAGATCAGGTTGAGAGACTGGTTGTTCGTTATGAAAACTTTATGGAAGAGTTTACGACGGTTTTACAGCGCCAGTCGCAAAGAAAACCTAAACCACCTAAAAGCAATGACAATGTAGAAACAGCAAATCAACAGGCTGATACGGCAGAGGCAGAATAAGTATGGGCTCTAAGAAAAGGCGCCCGATGTCGGAAATTAATGTGGTGCCCTATATTGATGTGATGCTGGTGTTGCTTGTTATTTTTATGATAACCGCGCCTATTGTTCAGCAAGGGGTAGAGATTGATCTACCTCAGGCAGCAGCAAAAACGATGTCACCGGATGAGTCAGAGCCTGTTGTTGTTTCGGTAGACAGAAAAGGTGATTTTTACCTTGATATAGGTGATGAGCCTGATAAACCTATTGATGCTATGTTAATGGTTAACCGAGTTGCTGCTGTACGACAGCTTAAGCCTGATATACCAGTGTTAGTAAGGGGTGATCGTAATGTAGGTTATGGAAAAGTGATTGATGCCATGGTGTTACTGCAAAAAGCCGGTGTTGAAAAAGTGGGATTAATGACAGATCAGCCGGATAACTAATATGCATAACAGCATATTTTCACAGATTAAAAACCATCCTTTTATATTTGCTCTGGCATTAGGCCTGCATGTGTTGCTGGTTGTTATACTCACCTTTAGCATGAGTCATACTACTGCGCCGAAAATGCCAGCAGCTAAGAAAGTAGATACAGTCAAAGCTGTTATTATTGATGCAAGTATTGTTGAAAAAGAAAAACAAAAACTAATACGCGCAGAGGAAAGCAAAAAAAATAAACAGCTAGCACAGAAAAATAAATTAGATCGTGAAGCAAAAAAAGCACGCGATAAACGTAAAAAAGAAGAAAAGCGCCTGGCTAACTTAAAAGCGGAAGAAAAAAAGCGTAAACAAAAGCTGGCGTTAAAAGAAAAAGCTGAACGTGAAAAGAAAAACAAAGAACTGGAAAAGCTCAAGCAGGAACAGAAAGAGTTAGAGCAAAAGCGTAGAGATGAACAGCAAAAACTGGCGGCTATCGAAGAAAAACGTAAAGCTGAAGAAATTGCTGTGCGTAAGAAAAAAGAAGCTGCAGAAGCAGAGCTAAGACGTAAAGCCCAGGAGGCCGAAATGCGTCAGCAAATGCTTGAGGAAGAGCGGCGTCTTGCAAAAAGAAGTGCAGAGAACCAGAAATTGTTAAGTCAGTATATTTATCAGATACAGAAGAAAGTAGAAATGAACTGGAATGCACCTGCGAGCATGACGGCTGGCTGGTCATGTGAAATAATGGTCGAGCAAAATCGTTTTGGTGAAGTTCTAAATGTACGTATCAAACAATGCTCTGGTAGTGAAGCTTTTAAAAGCACGGTTGAACGTGCCGTACGAAAAGCATCGCCATTGCCAGAGGCGCCTAATAATGATGTCTTTGAGAAGAAACTGAATTTTATTTTCAGGCCTGATGTATGAAAAAAATACTTATTAAATTATCCATGATGTTCCTGCTTTTTACACTTTTTAATGCTCAAGCGGCATTACGTGTGGAAATTACCAAGGGCGCCGACGGCGCAGTTCCAGTTGCAGTGGTTCCATTTGAGCTTATTGGGCAGGCCGCTGGCCTGACTAATGTTTCAGATATTGTGGCCGCAGATTTGAAACGAAGTGGTAAATTTTCACCCATTGAAAAGAGCAAATTAATCGCCTATCCAAAGGACCTTGAAGAGGTTAATTATAAGTTATGGAGAGTGGCTGGAATTGATCATCTGGTGATTGGAAAATTAAATGTCATTAAACCAGGTCAGTATGAAATTAGTTTCCGCCTGGTTGATGTTTTTAAAGGGGTGCAGGTTTTAGGTTATCAGTTCGCTGCAAACGACCATAGCTTACGAAGTATCAGTCACCATATTAGTGACCTGATTTATGAAAAAATAACCGGTCAAAAAGGCGCTTTTGATACAAAAATTGCCTATGTAACCGCTGAGCGTAAACAGGGCATGCAGCCTTCATATAAATTGCAGGTGGCGGATACAGATGGTTTCAACTCACAGACTGTCTTAAATTCTACACAGCCAATTATGTCGCCTTCATGGTCACCAGATGGTAATAAGCTGGCGTATGTTAGTTTTGAAAAGCGTAAATCTGAAATATATGTACAAAACCTGTTTAGTCAGAAACGAGAAAAAGTCAGCACATTCAAAGGTATTAATGGTGCACCAGTGTGGTCTCCAGATGGTAAAAAGTTAGCCTTAACTTTATCTAAAGGTGGCAACCCTGACATTTATATTTTAACGTTAGAAACAAAAAAATTAAAACAAATAACCAAACACTGGGGTATAGATACGGAGCCAGCCTGGACGCCCGATGGCAGTGAGGTTGTTTTTACCTCCA
The DNA here is from genome assembly GCA_026195255.1 of Gammaproteobacteria bacterium. Taxonomy (GTDB): domain Bacteria; phylum Pseudomonadota; class Gammaproteobacteria; order SZUA-229; family SZUA-229; genus SZUA-229. The sequence continues at coordinate 63,508 of JAPHSS010000026.1, forward strand.
GCCGTAGTGGAAAACCACAGATTTACAGAGTACCTGCCAAAGGTGGTTTGGCAAAACGTATTACTTTTGATGGAAAGTATAATGCCAGCCCTGAAGTATCGAGTGACGGGCGTACATTAATATATGTTCAGGGAGAAGGAAATATCTTCAAAATCTCAAGTATGGATTTACAGTCAGGTTTTGTGCAGGTCTTAACCGATGGTCCATTGGATGAATCACCCAGCTTTGCACCGAATGGCAGCATGATATTATATGCTTCAACTGATAAGTTTAAGGGTGTGTTAGCTGCGGTTTCAACGGATGGTCGATTTAAACAAAAGTTAGTATTGTCTGAAGGTGACGTGCGAGAGCCAACCTGGGGTCCGTTCAGGAAATAACAGTTTTAAGAATGATGAATTTAATTCAAGGGGAAATAATGAAATTTACTAAATTAGTTTCAGCTCTAATGTTGTCGGGTTTATTAGCCGCCTGTTCACCGGATAACGTAAAAGATAATCAGGCGGGCATGGATGATAATCAGCAGGATTCAAGTCAAACAGCTGATGGCGCACAAACAAGCGGCATAGATGGCGGGGGCACTGAAGGTGGCACGGCATTAAATGGCGCTACCGTGTCTTATGATAAAGCGGCTATTAATGATGCGGGTAATGTGCTCGCTGAGAAAGTGGTTTATTTTGAATATGATAGTGATCAAATTAGTCAGGATTATCAGGAGCTGATCGCCCATCACGGAAAATACCTTGCTGCGAATTCAGATATGAGCGTGCGCCTGGAAGGTCATGCTGATGAAAGAGGCAGTCGTGAATACAATGTTGCACTCGCTAATCGCCGTGCCCTGTCAGTTCGTAGACTTATATTGTTTCAAGGTGTAAATGCTGATCAGGTAAGCGTCATAAGTTACGGTGAAGAAAAACCTGTGGCACTTGGTCATGATGATGAGTCGTGGCGTTTAAATAGACGAGTAGAACTCGTATACGAAGCACGTTAATATACGGCTTATTATTTTAAGGTATTGTGGATTAAGTTGTCTGAAGATTTCGTTTGAGCGTATTGTTTTAGGCGGAATTTTCAGTTTATAAGACGAATCTGTAATTGTTTACCTTATTCAGTTTAACCTGCTAACAGGCGAAATTATGTTATCAAAAACTGCCCGTTTTTTTGTAAAACCCGTATCACTTTCGTTATTGTTGATTTCATTCAGTCCGCTAGTAATAGCTAACAACCTGAGTGTAGAGCAACGTCTGGGACGTCTGGAAAATCTGCTGCAGAATCAGATTTTGGTAGAGCAAACTCAGCGTATGGAGCAAATTCAGCAAGAATTAACCGAGATACGTGCCTTAGTTGAAAGTCAGGAACATCAGTTAGGCCTGATTAAACAGCGTCAGCGAAACCTTTATCAGGATATGGATCGCCGTCTGAATGACCTGGAAATTAAGGGAGGAGGGCAATCGTCATCTTCCACTTCTGGTCAATCTTCTGCAGCGCTCGCCGGGCCATCTTCTTCAGTGCCACCACCTGGTGCAGCCGGGGTAGCTACTGTAGCGGTTGCAGCGCCTGTCTCAGGTGATAAAAACGGTAAATCGGTATATGCCCAGGCTTTTAATACATTAAAGGAAGGTAAATATCAGCAGGCTATACTGGAATTTAATAATTTTCAGCAAAGTTACCCGGAAAGTGTCTATGGTGCTAATGCGCAATACTGGTTAGGAGAAGCTTATTCTGTTTCACGTGATTATAAAACAGCCCTTAACGAGTTTCAGAAAGTTGTAAACCAGTATCCGCAAAGTAATAAAGTTGAAGGTGCGATGCTGAAAATAGGTTATACCTACTATGAAATGGGTGACTGGGCATCGGCTAAAAGTGCTTTAGAGGCTGTGACAGTTAAGTTTCCTGGTACTACAGTAGCTCGTAAAGCAAAAGAACGTTTACAGCGGATGAAACGTGAAGGTCATTAATTACCGACCAGCTAATAACAATACTTTTTCTGATGTTTGTTTATTATGCTCTGAGAGTATGCTATCTGCAGATTTTTTAAGTTAAGGGTCAGTCGCAGTGTCATCTGATAGTTTGATTGAAATAAAAAATGATAGCGATAAAGAATCACGCCTGCGGATTAGTGAAATATTTTATTCCTTGCAGGGTGAGTCATCTTTTGTTGGTTTACCCACGGTATTTATCCGCCTGACGGGTTGTCCTTTACGCTGTGGTTACTGTGATACCGCATACGCCTTTACTGGCGGGCAGTGGATGCAGATCTCTGATATTCTTCAGCAAATAAAACAATACAATGCAAGAACCGTGTGTGTTACAGGTGGTGAGCCTTTAGCGCAACGAGGCTGTGGCGAGTTGCTTAAACAATTGTCTGATGCAGATTATCAGGTATCTATTGAAACATCGGGTTCCCTGGATATCTCGCAGGTGGATTCTCGTGTCAGTCGAATTATGGATATAAAAACACCAGGATCAGGTGAAGAGTCAAAAAATAAATATGCAAATATTCAGTATTTAAATCAAGGTGATGAAGTTAAATTTGTTCTTTGTGACCGCCATGACTATGACTGGTCTAAAGAAATCATTAATAAATATAATTTGCTGGAAAAAACACAGGTACTTTTTTCACCAGTTCATGAAGGGGTTTCCCCGGCAGATTTGGCAGACTGGATTCTTACGGATCAGTTAAACGTAAGGTTCCAGTTTCAACTACATAAATTCTTATGGAATGATGAGCCCGGTCGCTAAAAAATTGAAAGCCGATGCCAGAGAGAAGCAGGGTAAATATATAGTTTATGAGTAAAAAAAAGAAAAAAGCAGTGTTACTGGTATCAGGTGGTTTAGATTCTGCTACCGTGTTAGCTATGGCTAAGGCACAGGGTTATGAGTGTTATGCATTGAGTTTTGATTATGGTCAAAAACATAATGCTGAGCTGAATGCGGCAAAAAAAATAACCCGGTTGTTTGGTGCTGTGCAACATCAAACCATGAAACTTGATTTAAATGTATTTGGTGGTTCAGCTCTTACAGATGATGATATTGAAGTGCCCGTTGCGCAGACTGATGACACGGGTGGTATCCCCGTTACATATGTTCCCGCAAGAAATACAATATTTTTATCGATGGCACTAGCCTGGGCTGAAGTACTAAATTCAGATGATATATTCATTGGTGTAAACGCGGTGGATTATTCCGGTTACCCTGATTGTCGGCCTGAATTTATTCATGCATTCGAAAGCATGGCAAACCTCGCTACTAAGGTAGGGGTTGAGGGGCATCACCTCAAAATACATACACCGTTAATAAATATGAGCAAGGCGCAGATTATACAGGCAGGTTTAGAGCATGCAGTGGACTATTCATTAACGGTTTCCTGTTATTCTGCTGATCAGCAAGGCAGAGCATGCGGTGTATGTGATTCATGTCAGCTAAGGCGTAAGGGCTTTGAGGAAGCGGGAGTAGCGGACCCAACTTTATATTCATAATTATTGCTGTAGCGTTAACCTAAGGCTTTGTTATAGCCGAATGAATGTCTCAAGACCCCCAAATAACGGGTAGCATTTAAACGCGCTCTACGCGGCCGTTATTTAAACAGAAGAGTGCCTAAGTGTTGCAGGATGCACTAATAACCCGGTGGCTTTGGGTCTGCTTCTAAGATCACTATCTTCGCTGCAAGCATTTAAGAAGACAATTTTTTCGTTTATTATTTTCTCGTCTAATTTAGTTAAGTGTACGTTTATAGCCTGCTGTATCAATTCGACAAATAATCTGACAACCGATTGACAGAAGACTAGTGATTTATAATGTAGAAATTAAACGATTTATTGACTTGTAATTTTGAGTGATTGAGGTAATATACGCGCCTTCTTGAGGAGCCAGGCTTCTTAAAAGAGCATTCCCAGTTTATGGGTTGTTAGCCCAGTTGGGTAAATAGCGAATGAGCTATTTACGCGTAACAGGAAGTTTCGCAGGTTATGCGCAGTGAGGACAGGAGTCCGAACGCCAGTAAAGATTGTTAAATATAGAATATGGGCCGTTAGCTCAGTTGGTAGAGCAGTGGACTTTTAATCCATTGGTCCCGCGTTCGAGTCGCGGACGGCCCACCATATAAAACAAAGACCTAGCTAATAAATAGCTAGGTCTTTGTCGTTTATAAAGGTGTTTCTTTACATCTTTATGTTGCAGGCTGAGTCTGATTTTATTAATTTTTGATAACAACAGGTTAATGTCTGGCTTGAGACGCTCTACAAGAGTCACCGTGTAAAATTTAAGAAAGAATAATTAGGAAAATCAAATGATAAAAGTCGTTTTAGCTAATGTGATGGCATTATGTGTTTATTTGTTCGTATTAACTAATTTATGGGATGTTATGCCCTCTGATATCGGGCTATTGGCCCGCTTGTTTGGTTTTGGTTTGATACTACTATCACCATTTATAACATACAGCTTATATAGAAGAAATTTAGCCTATTGGAATTAGTAAAATAGTTATCAGTAAAGCTGATACCAATAAACAGACAAAAAAAAGCCCGATTCAAAAGAGTCGGGCTTTTTTATTTGAGGCGTAAACTAAATTACTTACGCACACCAGGGCCGTTCATAGTCAGGCCATTGCTCATATAAGTATGGAAATACTCAAGTGCACGGTACTCTGCGCTTTGAGCCTTAAATGGCTTAGCACGTACCTGCTTGTTACAACCGCCATAACGACGGTGTAATGTACCCATACCATCACCCGAAGAGTTCGCCAGTGACCATTTGTTACGGTAAACAGGGAAGTGTGATGTCTGGCCTATAGCAGGGCTAAGGATATCAGCACGAACTTTACCGCCGGCATTATAGTAGTGACAATCAGCACATGACATATTTAACTGGCCACGTTTCGCATAAAAATGCTTCTTGCCGCGCTCATATTCCGCCATCGATTCAGGAGAATCAACAATTTGAACATTGCCTTTATGGCCACGTGATTTGTAAGCAAGGTAAGCAGTTAAATGAGCCATTTTACCTGTTTTATATTTCAGTGGTTTCTCGCCATTCTTTTCACGGCATTCGTTAATGGCTACTTCTAGCGTTACAACTTCACCACGTTTCTCACTGAAATAAGGGAAGTTTTGCTTGATACCTTTTTCAGCCTGAGGGAAACAGCTAGAGTAGGTTTTGCCATTCTTGAATGGTGTGTTGAAAATATCTTCACCTTTATCAACATAGATTTCATACGGAGGGAAGTCTTCAAAAGCCTCCCATTGCTCACGTGATGCCTTATCTACTGAATAAACACCATTTGTGAAGTCCTGTAACGGGACTGATGGAAACTTTTTAGTAAAGTGGTCTCTGAAATCTTTCAGATCCTGGTCCGGGTTTGCAGCTATACCAGCAAGTGGTGCAATTAGCATGCAAAGCGCAGAGACAATAACTGCAACTTTCTTCATAATTTTTACCTTTTGTGTGTCCGAGGTTTGATTCAAAACTTATAATAGTTACAAAGCCTACTTAATTTTGGCTTCTACTGAATCGCTTTCACCTTTATTGTCCACCCAGCTCATTTTCAAGGTGTCGCCTTTTTTAGCGCCATTGAATTTAAATGACAAGTATGGGTTTTTAGAGATAGCAGTACCCCAGTCAGCATTCAATACATCATTGCCGTTATGGCTACATGTAACTTCCTGAATGAAGTGGGCAGGTATCATTTTGCCGGTTTTTTTGTTTTTACGTTGGCCGGTTTCCATAGCGTGACTAATCAGTGCTTTAACAACTGTTGTCTCACCTTTAACCTTAGCGCGTACTTTTATTGATTTAGCCATTATTTTAATTCCTCTAAGATATTTTTACCTAATCAGCGATATTTCCTGATAGGTGTTAGCCGCCGCAGCCGCCTATAGTAACTTTAACTTCTTTTTTAGCGCTATATAGTTTGCCGTTAGCTTTAACAACAACTACCAGGTCAGATGTTGTACTCATTTTTACACGAGTAGAAACAAAACCTTCAGCGCCTTTGCCCATTTTGAATGTGGCAGTTAAAGGTGTAGGGTTCTTAGAAATAAGCAGGCTAATTGATTCAGTGCCAGCAATTTTACTAGTTACTGTAATAGGTACTACAGCACCATTTTCTGCGATTTCAGGCGCTTTTAAAGCAATATCTGAACTCTCAGTTGTCGCGCTGCTACCAAATGCATTATTAATAGCGGTGTCAACATCAGTTGCAGCAAATGCTGCTTTAGGCCATGCAGCCATAACTGCGCGGGGAGTGATAAGACCTGCACTTACAGCAACGCCAAATGCGCCTGCTGCGGCAGAGCTCTTAATAAAAGATCTACGTTTAGTGTTCATTATTTTTACCTTAAATATTTTTTATAATGAGTATACAAACTCAACAACTTTGTCTATTTCAGCATCACTTAATATTTCGTGACTGCCAAATGGAGGCATCATAGTGTTGGGATTAGCCGTACGGGAATCATATATCTGTGCCCGAAGTTTACTCTTGTCAGGGAACCTGTCTTTCATTGCTACCCCTTCGATAGACAATGCGGGACCGATGTTACCGGCTAGTTTGCCACCTTTAATAACGTGGCATGACAGGCAATTACCTTTCTTTCTATTGAAGGCAATTTTCTTGCCTTCAGCAATTGCCGAAGCGTCCTCTGCAATAGAGATGCTCGGCAATGAGAAAGCTAGTGTACCCAGCAATGCAGCAACAGATGTTGCTGTAGAAATGGTTTTAGCGGTGTACCGCATAATTCACTCCTCAGTGTTTTTGATTACGTGGAAAAAAGACTCAGTTTATAGATAGCAGTCAGTTTATATTTATTCCATTATTTTCTGAAGATTATTAATTAAAAGCCCGGTTTCTTTATTTGCGGCCTGGTTTCTGATTAATATCTTTATGCTAACTTATAATTATTATGTATTAAACTGAAGTTGTTAGCATACTGAAAACACGGTCGATAGCAAGAAAAATGTATGCCTATCAATATGTTATATATATCTAATATTAGAAATAACTAATGTTACCCCCTGCTTTCTTTTCTTTGTTTTTGAATTTGTAAATGTAACTCCTGTTTTCTTGATTCAAGTCTTTGAATAGTAAGCTTATTTAATTCTGGTTGACGCAGGGCATTATTAATTTGCTGAATAGCCAGGTTAGTATAACCTTCGAGTTCATACTCATAACTCGTTGCTTCAAGTGCCAGAGAGGTTTGTCCTTTTGAGAAATAAGCTTTTGCAAGGGTGTTATAAACAATCGGTTGTTTTTTAGTCCGTAGTTGCAGATTAAGTAATGAGATGGCTTCTTCACTTTGCTTTGCACTGATAAGACTTTCTGCGTATCGAATTGATACCGGCAGGTAATTTGGAAATAAGGTGTTCAGTTTCTTTAATGTAGTTAATGCCAAGCTGTCTTTTTCAGCTGCGCGATATGCATCAGCAAGCGCTAATTCTATCCAGGGATGAGAGTTGCTCTGGCTTATTTCTGATAGAAGTCTAATCGCTTTATCAGTCTGCTTGTTTTTAATATATGCGATGCCCAGAGTATATTGAGATACGAGATTTACTTTATCCGCGTTAAATTGTTCAATCTGGTTTATCAGTTGTTGCGCGGAGTTGCTCATTTCCACAAGTATGCGAGCACGCATTAATTGAAAATCGAGGCTGTCATCAGGTAAATGTCTATCTTTAGGTGTAATACGGTTTCGCGCCTCTGCTATTCGAGTAGTGCTCAGTGGGTGAGTGCGTAAATATTCCATCTTGGCGATAATATTATCTGTTTCGGATTTTTGTAAAAGGGTTTCAAAAAAACCAGCCATGCCTTCCGGGTTTATACCAGCATCTGTAAGTACAGCTATGCCAATGCGATCCGCTTCATGCTCATTGGCGCGGGTAAAATTGATCTGTGATTGCATAAGCGCAGCAGATCCACCGTAAATAATGGCGGCCCCCGCTTCAGGATTTTGAGACGCAACCAGAATGCCGGCAAGAATGGTTGCAAACATGGTGGCAGGGTTAACATTAGATTCCGTCATTGCCCGGGCAAGGTGTCTTTGAGTAACATGAGATATTTCATGTGCCATTACACCAGCTAGTTCACTTTCGTTCTTTGCAGAAATAATTAAGCCTGTATGAAAGCCTATATTGGCATCAGGACCGGCAAAAGCATTTATATTTGCAACTTTTATTACAAATATACGAATTTTTTTATCAGGTTGGCTACTATGAGAAATTAACTTTTGACCCAGGTTGGTCATATAGTCATTTACTTCCAGGTCGGTAACAAAAGGCACGCTGGCTTTTATTGTGCGATAAAACTGGTTACCCATTAAATGTTCACGATAAGGCGTGAGCTCCTGTTGGGTCGGGTCACCCAGTACGGGTAATTCTGCCTTGCTATATGGAGAAACGTTTAACAGTAAAATTGAAATAAAGGTGCGTAAATAAGTTTTTGGGTGCATCTGAGCATTATACAAAAAAGTGTACTTTTATGACCACAGGTTTTAAATAAAGTGCAAATTTGTTTAAGAATTAAATAAACAGACTGCCTGTATGAGGTTATATTTTCGTCAGGGTGATGATGCCTAAACGTTTTACTAAAATTAAGCAAAAAAAAGCACCCGTCCGGGTGCTTTTTCTTAATCTCAATTAGTCTATTATTAGATAAATAGTGATTGTGTCGCGTCTGAAGCTTCTTCAAAGTAAGTTGCAGCACCTACGTATTCAACACCATCGATAAATACATCAGTGTTATAACCGAATAGTTCAACTGTCATCTGGCAAGCAAGGAATTTAACTTCTGCTTCCTGGCAAAGTTCACGTAACTCAGCGATAGATGCAACACCGCAATTAGCGATAGTCTTTTTCATTAATGTAGTAGCAATGCTGTCCATAAAAGGGATATTCCACATTACATTAGGAATTTTAGGGCCAAAATCGATCTTTCTTAACCATTGGGGGCCCATAGGCATTTTCATTGGCATAGAAGGGTTACCCGTTGGGGTCACTTTTAGTGTGCTTGTGTCTTTTAACAGCAGGTTAAGTCCGTAGAATGTATAAAATACAGAAACTGTCATACCAAGTGCAGCTGCAGTACTGGCTAGAATGAAGGGAGGGTACGCCCAGTCTAGTGTGCCTTTGGTTGCGATAATGGTTAGCTTTGGGTCGCTCATGTGAAATCTCTCCTCAATTAAAGATCCTGGTTAATGGCTCATGGCTGGGTATTCGCTGATGCTAATTGACGCCAGATTATCGCCGAAAAACCATACATATAAAAAAATTAGTCGATCGTATTAGTTTTCAAAGTCTAACCTTACAATTGAATGTCAATAAAAGGCAAGTATTACGATAATATTTTTTTAGTCAAGCAGATAAAAGGTTGATGATAAAAAAGCAGATTATCTCCACGCAATGTCATAACATATTGATAAATATAATTATTTGTTTCTTGCATGGTAAATGGGCAACGACCAGATACTGTGTATTAGTATTTGCTAATTTTTCGAGGGTGCTTTAAGTCTTGCCTAAGGGATTAAATTAATGAGAGAATAGCCCAGTTATATTAATATATTATAATATTAGGTTAATACATTATGTTTGGTGTTAAAGAATTAGATGTTGATACACTTCAGTCGTATATCGATGAAGGTAAAAAGATCCGTTTACTGGATGTGCGGGGCTTAGGTGAAATGGCGCAAGGCATGATTCCTAATGCTGAAAAATTACCCTTACATACATTACCTGCTCGCCTGAATGAAATAGGCACGGATGAAATCACGGTTCTTTATTGTCGAAGTGGTGCGCGCTCTGCACAGGGTGTTGGTTATATGGCACAGCAAGGCTTCGATAATGTTTATAACTTGCGTGGTGGTATTATTGCCTGGGCACGAAATGGTATGCCGTTAATGTCGTAATTAATACTTTAAGATATATTGTAAAAAGCGCTCCTTGTGAGCGCTTTTTTATTGTCTGGCTTTTTACTTATGGACCTTCTTTATGGACCGTCTCCATCGGGGAAAGGTTGACGTTTTTTGGCACCCTGAGCTTCACCCTGTCCCCTTAATCTATACCACCAAGAGCTGAAAGTGTAGTGAGTCGATTCCGTAAAACTCTTGATGGCATCACAACAGGGGACAGGGCGCAAAAAGCGCGACCTTTCCCCGATGGAGACGTTCAATGACAGCAGAATACAATGATTTAATCTTGTCGACGGTAATTTACAGAGTTAAGCGATTCTGCTATCAAATCAGTTCTGCTGATTAATTTTTAAATAAAAATAAAATTTTAATCATTTTTATATTAAACATTTAACGCACAACTGAGATGAAATTAGAGTAGTAAAAGTGTTTTTTAATAAATCATATATTATTATATTTAAATATTCTTATTTAATAACTTAACTAAAGAATATTGATCATTTATTGATTAATTACAATTTTTCTACTAAAACACTTTAAAAGAACTACATTTCTCTTTTATTTTATTGACTTTAAACAGGTGTTTTGAGATCGTTCCGCACCAGCAAGGGCTCGCTTTTTAAGTTGTCAGGATACAGCATCAAAAAAATAAATTTAGCGCAGTAAAGCGCACAACTCTCAATTTGAGGATTACAATTATGTCACGTGGTATTAAGAAGTCCTTAATCGCCCTTTCAGTTTCAGGCGTTTTATTCGCCCCATCAGCATTTGCTACAAATGGTTATTTTTCACATGGTTACAGTACATCAGAAAAAGGTTTGGCTGGTGCAGGTGTTGCACACTCTTCTGATTCACTAGCTTCAGCAACTAACCCCGCAGGTTTAGTTAAAGTAGGTAGTCGCATGGATGTAGGTGCGGCGCTCTTTAACCCAAATCGTCAATACACAATTGAAGGTGCTCCGAATCCTCCACCTGCATTTGGTTTGGCTCCAGGAACTTACGAAAGTGACCACTCTTTATTTCTAATACCGCATATTGGTTATAACTCAATGATAGATGACTCCAGTTCATGGGGAATTGCCGCTTATGGTAATGGTGGTATGAATTCAAGTTATAGTGGTGCCGATGTGCCGCCGGCAGGAACGTTTTATGGTGGTACAGCCGGTGTAAATCTGTCTCAGTTATTCATTAATTTATCTTACTCAAAGCAGCTCAATGACAAACACTCTGTTGGTGCAAGTGCTATTTTTGCTTACCAGATGTTTAAAGCTGATGGTTTAGGTGCTTTTGGAGCTCAGGGTTATTCAAATGATGATACCAAGCTGACGAATAAAGGCGATGACACATCTATGGGGTTTGGTGTAAAGCTGGGTTGGCAGGGTGAGATTACTCAAGCAATTACTTTAGGTGTGTCTTATCAATCTGAAATGGCAATGAGTGAATTTGACGATTACGCGGGTTTGTTTGCAGAACAGGGTGATTTTGATATTCCTGCATCAGCAACACTTGGCCTGGCCTGGAAAACCAGTAAGTCATCTACTTTAGTTTTTGATATCCAGCAAATCTATTATAGTGATGTAGCATCGATAGGTAATGGTATTGAAAATTTATTTGCATGTGCGGCTGCGGGTAGTGCGCCTCAACCGACATGTTTAGGTGGTTCGAACGGTGCTGGTTTTGGCTGGGATGATATGACTGTATTCAAACTGGGTTATGAATGGGGTGACGATATTACCTGGCGTGTAGGTGTTAGTACAACAGATCAGCCAATACAGGGCGGCGGCGAAACCACACCTCCACCTAATGGTAGTCAGGTACTTTTCAATATATTAGCACCTGGTGTAGTTGAAACTCATATCACGGCGGGTATGACCATGCCTTTAGGTTCAAATTCAGAAATTTCATTTGCTGCTATGTATGCACCGAGTACTTCTGTGAAAGGTAGTACGCAGTTTGATGCGCAGACAGCTGAGTTAGAAATGGATCAGTTTGAGCTTCAGGGTACTTACACAATGAAGTTCTAAAATAGCCTATAAAAATATTTATATGCTAAAAAGCCGCGCATTACAGCGCGGCTTTTTTTATGTCAAAAATTATTAAACGCAAAACATTGAAAATAAGAAAATAACCAATTACTTAAATACAATTGAGATTAATTTTTCCGTTGACAAGTACTAGGTCAGACGTATATTTTGATCGCACGTTGTTAATGCGTGATCCTACATAAAACACACCTTATCGACATAAGGGAACGGAGTTATAAAAATGAAGATGAAATTACTAACAAAAGTTGCACTAGCAATGTTAGTTGGCGTGGTTATTACTACTGCTCAAGCAGCTCAAACTTATTTACCTTTTGCGCTTGCATCAAATGATGCTGGAACAGTTGCAGATAAAATTGAAGCTACAAAAAAATCACTATCCGATAATGGTTTTGAAATTGCCGGTGAGTACTCGCCTTATAAAGGCGCTCATATAATTGTTGTTACAAATGCTGAGCTTAAAAAAGCAGCTGCTTCTAAACCACGTGGTGGTTATGTTGCTGCACAGCGTATTTCTTTAACTGAATTAGGCGGCAAGGTTCAGGTTTCTTATACAAACCCGGTTTATATGTCATATGCATACCGCGTTAATAATAAACTACCTCAAACATCAGCCGCTTTGAAAAAAGCACTGGGCCATATTCAGGATTTTGGTCCTGCTGAAGCAATGGATTCAGAAGATCTAAATGAATATCACTATACATTCGGTATGGAGTATTTTGATGAGCCTTTAGAGTTAAATTCAAAGGGTAGTCATGACGCAATGGTTGCTGAAATTGAAAAGAACCTGAATGCCAAAAGAAATGGTGCTGCTCAAGTTTATAAAATTAACATCCCTGGAACTTCACAAACTTTATTCGGTGTAGCTATGAAAGCGCCAAACGAAGGTAAGAAGTATATGGATGATAGTTTTATTATGAGTGAAATCGACTTTAAACCATTACGCTCAACTGCTCACCTGCCTTATGAAATTCTGGTAAATGGTAAGCAGGCTGAAGCATTACATGCGCGTTTCCGTATTGCTATTAACTTTCCTGACCTGGCCATGATGGGTGACAATAGCTTTATGAACATTATGGCAACACCTGATGCAATTCGTGATGTGTTATCAGCTGTAGCTGGTGGTGAAATAGAAGATGAAGACTTCTAATTAATTTAGTTGTTGATATCTATTAATGAGAGAGCCCGGTTTACCGGGCTTTCTCTATTTAGGCCAGTATGAATGATGAGTCAAAAGTAGCAAACAGCACTTTTAAGTGGCAGCAATTTACTAAAGTCTAAGAAAACCAGTGTCAAAAACACTAAGAGGGGTAATGAGTTCCTGAGCTGTGTTAATTGAGGGGTAAAATTGAAACTGGAAGCCCCGATACCCATAGATAAAGTGGCGTGACCTGAGTATTAATCTAGGTTAAACTACGCGGCTTGCATATTCTTAAGTACAGATAAAAGTATATGATTTATAAGGTTTTTCAAGGTTATACTGTTAAATTCGGTAACCCTGGGAGGCCAATAATATAACAATTAATAATTTTGGAGACATTTAAGGTGGAATTGACCGGTGCTGAAATTGTTGTTCAAAGCCTTATAGAAGAGGGTGTTGAGCATCTGTTTGGTTACCCTGGTGGTGCTGTTTTGCATATTTATGATGCAATTCACCAGCAGGAACAACTACAGCATATACTCGTTCGTCATGAGCAAGCGGCAACGCATGCGGCGGATGGTTATGCCCGTAGTACAGGCAAACCCGGCGTCGTCCTGGTTACCTCCGGCCCCGGTGCTACCAATGCGGTAACCGGTATTGCGACAGCTTATATGGATTCGATTCCCATGGTTGTTCTGACAGGCCAGGTGCCTCGCCCCTTAATTGGTAATGATGCTTTTCAGGAAGTTGATTCTGTAGGTATTACTCGCCCTGTCGTTAAACATAACTTCCTTGTTGAAGATGTTAAAGATCTGGCGACAATCATTAAAAAAGCATTTTATGTGGCAACTACCGGTCGCCCTGGTCCTGTTGTGGTGGATATACCAAAAGATATTACGGCGCATAAAACAGAATTTTCTTATCCACGCGATATCAAAATTCGCTCATATCATCCAACAACAAAAGGCCATTCAGGGCAGATTAAAAAGGCATATGAGTTAATTCTTGAAGCTAAGAAGCCCATGATATACACCGGTGGCGGAGTTATTTTAAGTAATGCCAGTGAAGAATTAATTAAGTTCACCAAATTACTGGGTGCGCCAATAACCAATACGCTAATGGGCTTAGGGGCATACCCTGCAAATGATAAACAGTTTGTGGGTATGCTGGGTATGCACGGTACCTATGAAGCCAATATGGCGATGCATAACTCTGATGTGCTGATAGCAATCGGTGCACGATTTGATGACCGTGTAACCGGTAACCTTGAAAAGTTTTGCCCGGATGCGCGAATAGTACATGTGGATATTGACCCGGCGTCTATTTCAAAAAATGTAACTGTTGATGTGCCTATTGTAGGTGATGTTAAAGGCGTTGTTATTGAGCTTAATAAATTAATAGAAGCGTCTGATCAGCGACTAGAGGCTGCCGCATTATCAACATGGTGGCAGCAAATAGAAGAATGGCGTGCTCAGGACTGTTTAAAATTCAATCGTGATACAGGCACAATCAAACCTCAGTTTGTTGTTGAGCAATTACATGCAGTAACTGAAGGTAATGCCTTTGTGACATCAGATGTGGGGCAGCACCAAATGTTTGCCGCACAATATTATGGTTTTAATAAACCCCGCCGCTGGATTAATTCTGGTGGCCTGGGCACTATGGGTTTTGGGTTGCCAGCAGCAATTGGTGTGCAAATTGCGCACCCGGGTGAGCAGGTTGCCTGCATAACAGGTGAAGGCAGTATACAAATGTGTATTCAGGAGTTATCAACCTGTTTGCAATACAGTACGCCTGTTAAAATCATCAACCTGAATAACGGTTTTCTGGGTATGGTTCGCCAGTGGCAAGAATTCTTTTATGATCGTCGCTACGCGAGTTCTTATGTTGATGCATTGCCTGACTTTGTTGCGCTTGCTGAAGCATATGGCCACATTGGTATCCGAATTGAAAAACCGGAAGATGTGCGTCAGGCCATTGAAGATGCTTTTGGTAAATATAAAGATCGTACGGTATTTCTCGATTTCATTATAGATAAAGAAGAAAACGTATACCCCATGATTCCTGCAGGTGCAGGTTTAAATGAAATGATCCTGGTTTAACTGGGCTAAGTTATGAATAAACATATAATATCTTTATTATTAGAAAATGAGTCCGGTGCATTATCACGTGTAGCCGGTTTGTTTTCAGCACGTGCTTACAATATTGAGTCATTATCTGTAGCGCCTACAGATGACGCTACTTTATCTCGAATGACAATTGTTACTTCAGGTACAGATCAAATTGTTGAGCAAATACAAAAACAGCTTAATAAGTTAGTTGATGTAGTAAAACTGGTTGATTTAACCGAATCAGAACATATTGCGCGAGAACTAATGTTAGCAAAAGTAGAAGCTATTGGTGATGCGCGTGATGAAGTCAAGCGTCTGGTCGATATCTTTAACGGCAAGGTCGTTGATGTAACAGATACGACATATACAGTAGAAATTACGGATACACGTGAAAAGCTAGATTCTTTTATAACGTCATTATCCAGTATAAAAATTCACGAAGTGGTGCGCTCAGGCGCAATTGGCATTTCCAGTGGCGAAAATATACTCGCCGTTTAAAACATTTTATTATTTAAATTTTCTGAGAGCAGAACTATGAGCTTAAATATTTATTACGATAAAGATTGTGATCTTTCGTTAATCAAAGACAAAAAAGTAACTATCGTGGGTTATGGCTCGCAGGGCCATGCGCATGCGCTAAATCTAAAAGATTCTGGTGTTGATGTAACGGTAGCATTACGTGCTGGCTCAAGTTCAGCAGCTAAGGCTGAGAATGAAGGTCTGAAAGTTTCATCAGTAGCAGATGCTGTTAAATCAGCAGATGTAGTTATGATTTTGACGCCGGATGAATTTCAATCTTCATTATACAAAGATGAGATAGAGCCAAACTTGAAGCAGGGCGCCACCATGGCATTTGCTCATGGTTTTGCAATTCACTATAACTCAATCGTACCGCGCAGCGACTTAGATGTAATTATGATTGCGCCTAAAGCGCCTGGTCATACAGTGCGCAGTGAATTTGTTCGTGGCGGCGGTGTACCAGATTTAATTGCAATCTATCAGGATGCATCTGGTAAAGCTAAAGATTTGGCGCTTTCATATGCTTCAGGCGTAGGTGGTGGTCGTACAGCTATTATCGAAACTACATTTAAAGATGAAACTGAAACTGACCTGTTTGGTGAGCAAGCGGTATTATGTGGTGGTGCTGTTGAACTGGTTAAAATGGGTTTTGAAACATTAACAGAAGCGGGTTATGCACCAGAAATGGCTTACTTCGAATGTTTACATGAATTAAAGCTGATAGTTGATTTAATGTTCGAAGGCGGCATCGCTAATATGAACTACTCAATATCTAACAATGCTGAATATGGTGAGTATGTCACAGGTGATAAGGTTATTAATGAAGAAAGCCGTAAAGCCATGCGTCAGGCACTGAAAGATATTCAAAATGGTGAGTATGCTAAGAAGTTTATTCTTGAAGGCATGACTAATTACCCTGAAATGACAGCGCGTCGTCGTAATAATGCAGCGCACCCAATAGAAGTGGTGGGTGGTGAATTACGTAAAATGATGCCGTGGATTCAGGCGAATCAGATAGTTGATAAAACTAAAAACTAGAAATAATATTTCAGCTTACTTCTGTGCAATGTTATATGAGCGTTGAAAATGGGAATTTACATTTGTAAACACACATTTTCCGCCTTAACCTGAAGATCTACAGAAGCGACCTGAATAGTTATTTCTTTTGTGGTATAAATAAAGGGGCGTTGAGCCCCTTTGTTGTTTATGACAACTAAAATATGTGTTGCGCTTAAACAGTTTAGATTAATAATAATGTAGTCTGTCATCCCCGAATGCCTGTGTTGGGGAGCCAGCGTCTTTAAGTGCTGCAAGGTCACTGGATTCCCGGTATAAGCATTCGGGAATGACGATATTATTTAAGCATCAAATTTAATTTGATAATTTTGAAAATATGCAAAATAAAAAGAAACCATCATTTCGTCGCAGAGGCATTTATCTGCTCCCCAATATTTTTACCACAGCTGCGATGTTTGCAGGATTTTATGCTATCGTCGCCTCAATGAACGGGCATTTTGAAAAAGCCGCAATAGCTATTTTCATTGCCATGATTCTAGACGGAGTTGATGGTCGGGTTGCACGTATGACTAATACGCAAAGTGAGTTTGGCGCCGAGTATGACAGCCTCTCTGATATGGTCTCTTTTGGTGTGGCCCCCGCTCTTGTTATGTATCAATGGTCATTTTCCTCAATGATTGATATGGGCTGGCAGTGGGGCAAGTTAGGCTGGATGGCGGCATTTATATATACAGCATCTGCCGCATTAAGACTTGCGCGTTTTAATACGCAGGTAGGAATAGCGGATAAGCGATATTTTCAGGGTTTGCCAAGCCCGGCGGCGGCGGCGGTTATAGCGGCATTGGTCTGGGTCGGTGTTGATAATAAAATTGCTGGTTTTGATGTGGCGATATTTATGGTGATTATTACCATAGCTATGGGTGTCATGATGGTGAGTAATATACTTTTTTACAGTTTTAAAGAGGTGCACTTCAAAGGCAAGGTGCCTTTTTACTCGATCATAATCGTTGTTTTAGTACTTGCTCTGGTGTCACTGGATATATCGAAATCACTATTATTGGCGTTCGGTGTGTATGCTTTATCGGGCCCGGTATTAAGCTTGCGTAAATTACGAAAATTAGGCAAAAAGAAATAAAATAACATATTGGTGCAGTAGAGTGGGGTTATACACGGCTTGTAAGCGATTTTGTAGTTATAATTATCTGAAATTAAGTCTTGGCAAACCCCTTGTGAATCGTTATAGTTTTAGCAGTATGAACATAAACAGAGCTAATAAATCATTTTCAGATAAATCTTGCAAAACTTTTGCAAGTAACGCTTTGTCCTGCCTGTTTCTACTTCCTTTATCAGCTCTCTCATTACTACTACTGCCGTAGGGCAGATAATAAGTTCTGGCGAGGCGAAATACGCATAAAAAACACCCATATTAAAAATTGATTTGCAGGACAGACAGATCATGAGTACACAAGAAACAGCTAAAGAAAAATTAATTATATTTGATACGACATTACGCGACGGTGAGCAGAGCCCCGGCGCTTCAATGACTAAAGATGAAAAAGTGCATATCGCTAAAGCACTGGAGCGAATGAAGGTTGATATTATTGAGGCCGGTTTTCCTATCGCGTCCGAAGGTGATTTCGAAGCAGTAAAAGCAGTAGCCGAAGCCGTAAAAGATAGCACTGTTTGCGGCCTGGCCCGGGCTTTGGCTGGAGATATAAGTCGAGCGGGTGAAGCGCTTAAAAAAGCTAACTCGTCACGTATCCATACTTTTATCGCAACTTCGCCTATTCATATGAAAATGAAGTTACGTATGCAGCCCGATGATGTCTTAAAGCAGGCTGTAGATGCGGTTAAGTTATCACGCCAGTTTACAGATAATGTGGAGTTTTCACCTGAAGATGCGGGTCGCTCCGAGCTTGATTTTTTATGTCGGATAATTGAAGCGGTTATTGATGCGGGTGCAACAACAATTAATATCCCTGATACGGTGGGTTATAACTTGCCCAATCAGTTTGGTGAATTAATTAAAAACTTAATTGAGAAAATTCCAAACTCTGACAAAGCTATATTCTCGGTGCACTGCCACAATGATTTAGGGCTTGCCGTTGCTAACTCATTATCGGCTGTTCAAAATGGTGCACGTCAGGTTGAGTGTACAATTAATGGCCTCGGTGAAAGAGCCGGTAATGCAGCTTTAGAAGAAGTTGTAATGGCGGTGCGCACGCGTCAGGACTTATTCACCTGCGATAGTAATTTAGATACGACTCAAATCATGTCCTGTTCTAAATTAATTTCCAGTGTAACCGGTTTTCCTGTGCAACCGAATAAAGCGATTGTTGGCGCTAATGCATTTGCCCATGAGTCAGGTATACATCAGGATGGTATTTTAAAAAGCCGTGAAACTTACGAAATTATGCGCGCTGAGGATGTTGGCTGGAATGAAAAGCAAATTGTTTTGGGTAAACACTCCGGGCGTAATGCTTTTAAAACGCGCCTTGGAGAATTAGACATAGAGCTTGATTCAGAAGAAGATTTAAATTCTGCCTTCTCACGTTTCAAAACACTAGCAGACAAAAAACACGAAATCTTTGATGAAGATCTACGCGCATTAATGGCAGACTCAAGCTGGAGTGCTGCGAATGAGCAGTTTAAATTAATAAGTTTAAAAGTTTGCTCTGAAACAGGAGAGACACCACAAGCTGATGTGGTTGTTCAGGTTGATGGCAAAGAGGTCGCCACCAGTGAGTTTGGAAGTGGGCCGGTTGATGCCGCATTTAAAGCAATAGAAAAAATAGCTCATAGTGAATCAGTGTTAAAACTATATTCAGTAAACAATATTACCAGTGGTACAGATTCACAAGGTGAAGTGTCGGTGCGGTTATCAAAAGATGATATGGTGGTAAACGGACAGGGAGCGGATACAGATATAGTTATTGCTTCGGCAAAAGCTTATATCAATGCACTGAATCGGTTAATGGTATCCAATGTAGATCGACCACATCCGCAAATGGGTGATGTGTAAAGCCGCATTGATTTAAGCTTAAAACCAGCGACTTTTAATATTTGAGTCGTTGGTTTTTGATGTTTAAAACTCAGGCATAACACTTTAGACTTTTATTTTTAATGTGGGTTGTTAGAAAAAACAGAGATGACAGAAAACATAGAAAATAACTCAACAGGTTTTAGTAAGGGTAACAACTTAGCAGAGTCTCTACGCTGTCATTATCTTAATGTTATGGGTATACAGACCTGGTTTGATCCCGAGCTCGAAGGTGCAATGCCTGAACTGCCAGTAGAAAATGTGCCAGACCTTAAAACTGAACAGGATCATAACAACAAACTATCAGGGTCGCCTCAACTAACACCTGAAAAACTAATAACAGAAACACCGCAAACTGAAACTTTCACTCAGGTGCAAGCGACAACGTCGCAACAAACACAGCGTATCTCAGTTGATAATTTAGATAATTTAGATGATTTAAATTTAAAAATTTTCCAGTGTGAATTATGTGAGTTGCATACGAGTCGTAAACAGGTTATTACGGGGGAAGGCAATACAGATGCTAACTTGTTTATAATAACCGATGCACCGGTTGATGACTCTAATGCTGAATATGCATTATTAAATATAAATGATAAAGCAATGCTGCAGCAGATGTTGCAAACAATTAATTGCTCACTGTCTAGTGTCTTTATCAGTAGTTTAGTTAAATGCCGGCCGCCAGAGCAGCGTTTACCGCAAACATCAGAAATGATTTGTTGTGATGATCATCTGACAGCCCAAATAAAACTGGTTAAACCAGATGTGATACTGGTGATGGGGGAGTTAGCTAGTCAGCAATTACTGGTTAGTCAAAAGTCGTTAACTGACTTGCGTTTGCGTCAGCATAAACATTTAGGTATACCGGTATATGCTTCATATCATCCCGCAGAGATGTTTGATTCGTCGGAAACTAAACGCAAAGTATGGGCAGATCTGCTACAAATAAGTAATCATATCTAATTAAAATAAATACATATGGCAGTAAATCCTGAAATTGATCTGGTGAGTGGTTTTCGTGAAATGACGGAAGCTGACGTGCCTGAAATAATAGAAATTGAACGTCTGGTTTATACTCATCCCTGGTCTGAAGCTATATTTAAAGATTGTATACGTGTAGGTTATAACTGCTGGGTATATATAGATCAGGATAAGATTCAGGCTTATGGGCTTGTTTCTGTTGCGGTTAATGAGGCGCATATACTTAATATTTGTGTATCACCCGAAGTGCAGGGCAAAGGTTTAGGTAAACGAATGTTGCACAAATTAATGCAGTTGGCAGAAGACAGGCAGGGCAACTCAATTTTTCTTGAAGTGCGTGAGTCAAATTTTATTGCTCAAAATTTATATGATCAGGAAGGCTTTAATCGTATTGGAATACGCAAAAACTATTACCCTTCTGAAGATGGGCGAGAAGATGCGCTGGTGTTTGCAAAAGAGCTTAACCTGGACAAGTTGTTCTAATGAAAAAACACCCGAAGGAAGTGGTGTATTCAAGTATTATTATTCCCTCTATTACCCTGTCAGTTATTCTCGTAATTGTATTTCTAAGCTGGTTGTTTTTTCATAATATATCTTCATATCAGGAAGAACCTGAGCACTGGCAGCCAATTCCACTTCCAGAATTACAAAGTCCTGTTGTCTTACGTGTTGTTTATGCTGAAAATTCACGATTCAAATCTTTAACTGAAGATCAACTTGAAAAGATTCTAGATAAAACATCAGAACTTGTATCTGAGTATTTTTCAGTTGAAGTGATATTTGATTATAAGAGAAAAACAAACATTGAAAGTCTGTTTGATAACTTACCCTTAGTCGTAAAAAAACATCAGTCTCAAAAAATAATCCCCATTGAAGACGAACAAGATGGAATTGAAACTTTCAATAAAATTAGAGATTCTATCGCGCAGCAGATTAAACGCGATGCCAACTCAGAACAGTCAATTATTGATTATGCGACTCCGTATTTAGTTGAAAATAAAAAAATAAATAATTTAGAAGAGTTAACAACTGAATTAACAAATACAATTATGCAGCGCTATCGGTACTGGTTAGAGCAACTTGCTAATGACGGTAAACCTGTGCTCGATGCCTCACCTTATAATCAGTGGATATACTGGGACTCACTGGGTTATGGGGATTTGCCATATGAAATTGTTATTACTAACCAGTTAGTAGCCAGTATTGAAGAAAATGGAATGCCAGTTCATACCTGCCTGCGTGGAGGTATAACTGGAGGTAATATGACATTTAATAAACACAGCGAATTAGGCGGTTTTGTTTTTGTCAGTGCTTTTCAAATAATTAATGATAATAAACTAATGAGTTATCTTCGTGATGATGAAACCTATACGCAGCAGCAAACCATAAACTATATTGCCGCTACCCTGACTCATGAGCTTGGTCATTTACTGTTTCATTATGCACACCCCTTTAATGCGCAAAGCTGCATTATGAACCCCACTCCATTACTGCATTATAGACAGTGGTTTGATCAACTTGATGTTAAAGCGTGCCAAAAGCTTAATTCACCTATGTTAAAACCCGGTGCTGTAACGATAAAATATAATATAAAGTGGTAAACCCGTATAAATCATTATATTTTAAGGGTTTTAATATTTTGAAAAATATTTATAATGTCGACCCAGTTAGAATACTTTAATAATATAAATCTCCAGTTTAAGGCAATTGTCTGATTAAAATGTTTTTTAGGCAATAATTAGCCCGGGTATTAGAATAATAGATTAACCCTGGCTAGCCACAATCTACTTTTAATAGACTAAACTCTTATTTAATAACTGTTCTTGTAAGTTGAAGAAGAAACTTCAATTTCCTTGTCATACCAGGTAAATACATATGAAAAATAAAATCTTAGCGGTTCTCGCTGCTTCTGTAACAGCAACATCGTTTAATGCAGTGGCGACTAATGGTGATTCACTTATTGGTCTTGGCGCTATCTCCCGTTCAATGGGCGGCACCGGTGTGGCTCACTTTGCGGGTGCTGAATCGGCATTGAAAAACCCTGCGTTGTTATCTCAGCAGGAAGGCATTGAAGTGATGTTTGGTGGAACTTACTTTGCACCGGACGTGCAGGTAACCAAAAATGGCAGCCCGGAAGATTTAACGGCTACAAGTGATGCAGATAAAAATATGATACCAGAAGTCGCAATTGCCCATGAATTAGGTGATGGCTGGGTGGTCGGCGTTGGCATGTTTGGTTCAGCAGGTATGGGAACTGACTGGCGAGACAGTGCGCCAATGACAGACCCGGCTACGGGACAGGTAGGGTTGTATGGTATGCGTTCGAATTTATTATTACTTAAATTTGCGGTGCCTTTTGCATACAGTAAGGATAACTGGTCAGTTGGTATTGCACCGGTATTACAATATGGCGCATTAGATCTGGCTTACACTACAGCTAATAGAGATCAGTTTGGTCTCCCGAATACCCCGCCAACAAAAGAGATAGGTCAGGGTTCATCATATGATTTTGGTATGGGTTATGATTTAGGTTTCTCATTTAATATACCCAGCTCTGGTATTACACTGGGTCTGGTTTATGAGTCGTCTATTGAAATGACTTATGATCATCAAATCAGTAACTCAGCGGCGGCATTTGGTTACGGCCAGCCAGGTGCTTTAGTTAATTTTACCGATGATCTTGAGCAACCGGCACATATTGCTGCAGGTATAGACTGGCAGAACGATATGATGTCAGTAACATTTGATATTAAAAATATTATGTGGGGTGATGCTAAAGGTTACGAAGACTTTGGTTGGGAAAACCAGACAGTTTATGCCTTAGGTGTAGAGTATTTAATGGATAAAAAACTGGCGCTTAGATTCGGTTATAACTACGGTAAAAATCCAATTGAGAATAGTACAGATACAACACCTGTATTTACTGGTGGTCCAACAAATGGCGATGTTTTAAATACATTTAATCATGTTATGTTTCCGGCAATTACAGAGCAGCATTTCACCGCAGGTTTTGGTTACGCATTCTCTAAAAACGTAGCACTCGATATGGCGCTTACCTACGCAACCAGCCCAGATGTAACCGTGTCTGCACAAACAACGGGTTTGGGCGATATAACCATAACTAATGATCAACTGGCTATCACTGCTGGTATTAAATATGGCTTTTAAATAATTATTTAAAACTTTATATTTTTAAATAAAAAAGCACCGAATACGATTAGTATTCGGTGCTTTTTTTTAAACTCTTTCCCATGCTTCGCGTGGCAATGCATACGGAAGCAAAAGGCGCAGACTCGATTGCTTTCTTCCTTGCAATTAAAAAGAGTGCAGTATCAAGACTTTATGATAACTGCACTCTCTGATTTTCCAGATAAATTAAATTGATATTATCTTTGTCTAGCCATAGAACCTGATTCTATACCAGACATTGGTGAGCCTGATTGTGCCAGGTCATTACCGATACTCTCAAGATCACGGCCCATCTCCGCTGCCATATCAGCAGTCATATCACGAGTCATATCACCAGCCATATCACCAGCCATATCACCAGCCATATCACCAGCCATATCGCGTGTCATCTCACGTGTCATATCAGCGGCCATATCACGAGTCATATTACTAGTATCACCATCGCGAGATGCCTTGCCCTGGCCCATCTCAGCGCTGTCTCTACCCATCTCATCAAACTCCATGGCTAAATGCACATCTGAAATATTTTCTTCAATCATGGCATAAACTTCAGGGTCGACAATATCAGCCGCAGGGTGGTGTGCGTATGCGTTAGCACCAGTAAGCAGTGCGGCTAAAGTACCTAATTTTAATAGTTTATTCATTAAAGTTTCCTCTATCTATTTATGATTAATGTGGGATATATTCCCACGCAGGTCTATTATGTGTGGTAATATTTCCCACGTCAAGACTGGTTGTCATAAAGATGTCGACTAGATCAAGTTATTGAGATGAATCAGAAGCAACGAGGAGCAGGGTACCTAAATGAAAGCACATATAATTAACAGATATGTTTTTACGGCATTAATTTTAATATTTTCATCAGAATTGTTTGCAACAGCAGCAACTGACTATGAGCAAGGTGTGGCGGCATATAAGGCAGGTGATAATGCCTCAGCCGTTACATATTTTGAGTCGGCGCTAAAGCAGGGTATGGATTCGATTTCGCTAAAATATAATCTGGCCAGTAGTTACTACAAAGTGGGCAGGTACGAAGAGGCAAAAAGATATTTCAAGTTGTTAAATAAGACGCTGGAAATGCGAGATATCGCAGAATATCATCTGGGCGTCATTGCCGTTAAAGAAAAAGACAGGGTGCAGGCACAAGGTTATTTCAGTTCAGTTGTGAACTCAGGTAAAGATGAAAAACTTGTGAAACTGTCAAATAAATATCTACGCGCACTTGTAGTAAAAGAAGATCGATGGAAAAGCAGGCTCTCATTAAATTTGGGTTATGACGATAATATTAGCTCTGTTTCTGAAGACTCGGTTCTGGACACAGCAGATTCTTTTTATGAATTATCTGCATCGAGTAACCTGCTTATAGATGGAAGCAGAAAAAACGGCTGGCTTGCGGATGTAGCTGTATATGGAATCGCATATAGTGATATTGATACCAACGATCAACATGTTATTGTGCTGGGCGTAGAAAGAGCAATGCAGTTTGCGGGCTGGGATACCGGTGCACATTTAAGCGTATCAGATATCACCTATGGTGGAGACGATTTACAAACAGTTGGTCAACTGAATTTTAGAGGGCGAAAAACGATTTCTAAAAACCAGTGGTTCAATATGCGTTATCGGTTTGAAGATATTAAAAGTGACCAGAGCATTTATGATTATCTTGAAGGCTGGCGACAGCGTATTAGCTTCGAATATCAAAATCTTAAAAAAAACCATATCAGTCTATTGCAGTATGAGTATGAATTAAATAACAGGGGCGAGTTAGTCACAAGTATTGGTACTTATGATTACTCGCCAACACGCCATACAGTGCGTGGAATTTACACGCATTTTATAAACAAACAATGGTGGCTAACGGGTGATATTTCGTATCGCTTTAGTGATTTTGAAGTTTCAGAAACACTAGACCGGGATGATGATCAATGGATGTTTGGGCTATCGACTGACTATCGTTTTGATAAGACATTTAAGTTGACCGCAAAATATCAATTCACTGATAACACATCAACAATAGATGTATATAGCTACGATAAATCTGTTATAAGAGTGGGAATAAGTAAAATGTTTTAATAGAGCGGGTTAATACGTGGGGCCTGTTGGTCTCGCTTGTGGGTTGTACCCTGGCAAACTTTCGATGATTGCTCGGGTTAGGGGTATTGGCTTTGTTTATGTTTAATTACAGCCCGACAGCTTACTCTATTGAAAAAGGGCTTTACTAGTTCAGATTTCAAAAGCTAGGATAATTCAGTGAAAAATGTTAACCTCAGCCATACAGGATCAGTTATATTTTAAATAAGGAAATTATTCTATGTTAACAGCCAATCGCCTGAAAGTTCGTGAAGGCACTACCATCATTGCGGGTAAATCCAGCGGTAGAAAAATATTATGTTCAAACCGTGTCTTACCTGTTTATAACAACCTCGTATCACTGAGTATCAGTAACTACTGGGCAAGTCTAATTGTTAAATCCATTGTGGGGTTAACCTCTGGGCGTCTTGCTAAAGACAACATATATATCAAGAATGGAACAAGCATCGCTTACGGCAAAGGCGAAGCATTCTATCTAGTTTTGCCTGGTGTCACTGCCTGCCTTGAAGAGCATCCTAATGGTGGTTTTATATTACAGTCACTGAATGTTGATATGCAGTACGCAGAACTACAGAGAAATGCTCAGAAGCCTGGGCTGTGGCGGGTTAATCAACTTATTGAAGAGAGGCCTGAGTTTCAGAGTGAAGGCAAGGTGGCTAATGTAGATATCAGGCCGGTTGTCATTTCTGATATGAGTGAATCATTACTACCAAAGGTAATCTCTGCTGTACATGGTAGCCTGATGGATGTTGACGCTACAAAAGGCACGACAAAAAATTACGGTTTTGATCTACACTTTACTCCAGGTGGTAGCGGTATTATGGGCTTAAAAAAGTCCAAAGATGCTATCTCATCTGATAAAGACAAAAAAATTGTTAATTCAGCCATGTTACTAGCTAACACAATGTACCAGGCACGTAATCAAAAGGGGATTATCTGGTTTTCAGATTACGGCGGTTCAGCTATTTTAACCCGTGCCCTACAGATATTACATCGTGAGAAAGGTGTATCACTTGAGCACCACTCTATTTTTATGAACCACCCTACATCCATGTCTAAAGACGCCGTTATTGCAGCTAAAGATTTGGGGTTAACTGAAATGGATAAAAAAACTGGCTCACTCAACCCCAAGGAGTTTATTGGGCATTTTACGCTGAATGAAAAATTAGGGAATAAAACAACAAAGGCTTCAGTAGCTGGCTTATCAGCAGCGGGTGCAACCTACGGCTTTGCTGGAGCTTCATTGAGTACATCCGGGCTTGTTGGTCTTGCAGGTGGTTTGATTTTTGTCGGTAAAGCAATTTATGAAGGTGTAAAAAACACCAAACTTCAAAAGTATTGATTTCGGTAAACAATAACAGGTTTAAAAAATGTATGTAAAATATAAATTACGCAAAGCAGAGGGGCTCATAAGCCCTAAAGGGCCCAGCTTCGCAGGTGCCCAGACTATTCGTTGTAATTTTGATGGCACAGAGTTGAGCTTTAAAGTGCCTAAACATCGGCCTTATTATAAAAGAGTCAAAGAGTATCTTCCTGAGCGTCATTATCAAGCGGATAAAATCCACCTGAACTTCCGCTGTTTTGATAATGATAATCATGAAACGCCAAATCACCTTGAGTACTATCAACTGTTCAGGCGTTTCTGGACGTTTTATGGGCCATGGTTCACAGGTACGCTTGCGGAACTGGAGATGCACATCACACTCTTCATGCCGGTGAATTTTGATCAGGAGTTTTCCCTGTTTCATCCCCGTGCATTTGAAAAAATTATTGGCGACTATTTAACTCACTTCAATAGTAAGCATATTAACCCAGATGGAACATATCACTATACGACACCAGTAAACTGGCAACCGCTAACACATTTTCCCGGTGTTGCGGCTCGACTTGAAACGACTCCAAATAAGGGCGCTATAATCCGCAATACGACATATCATTTATTTTTTGCACTCAGTGATCAGATTCTGGCGAGTGTAAAGTTTGACCCCAGTCGCCTGTTTAACAAAAGCAAAGAAGAACTAGATAAAAGCGTCAGTGAAGACACCATGATTGAGCTAATGAATAAAATCATCGACAGTTTTCAATTAACGTTATCGGATAAAGCCAAACAACAACAGAAGATCGCACTCGAAGGTTTAGAAGATACATCGTTGGTAAAAAGTTACCCACCGTTAGACTGGAGTAACTTAAAAGAAAACCAAAATAAAAAAACTAAACAACTAAAATAATAGTTGGAAGTAAGTACCCGTCTGCCCTAAATACTTACGTCTAATGGATAATACCTGTAGTAAGACATCTCAGTCTGCTATCTCTGAAATCAATAAATACTTGATAGCTAACAATATGTCTAAAGATATTTTTAAAATTTTACTGCGTTCTATTGCTGATAACAATGATCAGAAATTATGCGAATTAATAATGAAGGGATTTGATAAAAACATTTCATCATTTCATATTAAGCAAGTTTGGCAGAGTAATTACAAAACAATAAAATATCCTGATTAAAAGCTGTCGATATGAAAAAAATATCCTTGTGGACAAAATTTTTACACATTATTCTGTCATTGGTAGCTATTGCTGCCAGTTTATATGTGTTTTTTGAAAAGAAAATGATAATTGGCGGAAGGCTCGTACCTGGTGTGGTGTATGAATTTCAGTTTCCAGCCAATTTAGTTATGGCTGCATCATTGTTTTGTCTTTCTCTGTTTGTGTTTCTAGCGATGTTTGATAGTAAAGTTACTAAAAAAATATGCGAATGGTTGCTAATCACAGCACTAGTTTTATTTTTCTCTACGCTTTTTATATGAGTAATCACTGCTGTCCCGTTAGCCTTCACAATAATATCATTTGATTAATATAAGAAATAGAGCCAGCCACATTAGCAGTGCTAAAATAATTAGAGTCTACATTGTTTTATAAACTTGCCATTCAGTGCGTTTCAAATTATTATCTGCGCACAATCAACTAGGAATGCGCTTTTTGCATATTGATTGTGGTCAAATAAAGTCAAGACTAATCGGTAAAAGATTAGACGTTAAATAAAAAAAATAGGGATAATAATTATGATAAAAAGTAAAAAACTGGCAATTGTAACATCTGTGGCTATTGCTACTTTCTCTGGCCAATCGTTTGCAATAGTAGATGGTTGGGACTTTTCAGGAGATAGCGCTCGCAATGAAGCAATGAATGCAGACTACTGGAACAGCCGAGATAATTACAATGTGTGGGTTAACCCTGCATATGTAACTAAATACAAAAACTTTGCAGATTTAAATATTAGCGATGGCGTACGAGATGATGAAATGGCCGGTGTCTTTAAAGAGCTGGGTAGCTCTGGAACCTGGGGTTTCTATATAGGTAGGCCCTCTGAGCCTGGTAATGTTGATATTAATCCATCTAATTTTGGTTTTGGTTTTAATCAACTAACAGATTTTAGTGCAACAAATTCAGGTGCTACCGGCGCCATCCCTGACCGAACACCGACAATAGAAGAGCCTCGTAGTCAGTTTGATCTTTTTTGGGCCAAAAGTTTTGGTGCAATTGGTGAGTTTGGTGTGCGTTTAAATACACAGCTTTTAGATGGTGATTCATCTGCATCGCCTGCGACTGCAAGAACTCCAAATACCTTCCAGCTTACAGATGGTGCAGCACAATTTAATACGGTAAGTGTTGATCAGAATAGCTTTTCTTCCAGTGATATAAATTTATCCTTTGGCTGGGTTTCAAATAGCGGTCAATTCGACGCAGCTTTTTTAATCGGAATGCCTTCACGAAGTGGCGATGCTCGTCTCGTTGATCAGCTCATAGATGAAGGTCTTAATGGGGTAGATGGCACGGTGGTTTCACGTCAAACTACTGATTTTGATGGAACTGAGAAAGTTGATGATGACGGCATGCAAAATCTGGGTTTTGCTATTCGCGGTGACTTTGGTGGGGTTTTAACGGCATTTAGTTATTCTACACGTGATAGAAGCTTATCAAGTGTAGTTAATGGTGTTACCCGCTTTCAGGATGACACTAATGCTGATGGCACTAACGAAACAGATACTACAACTAGTTTTACACAAGATGGAGTAAGTGACGGCGATAGTGACGAATTGAGGCTAAGTGCGAGTAAAGTTTTCCCTGTATCAGCAGGTAGCAATATTTTTGGTTCAATCGGCCTGGTTTCTCAAACGGGTAAAACGCATTCTGTGAATACACAAATTACAAATAGTGTTACAGATAATTTAGCGGGTACAACTACTTATCCAGTAACGGGTTGTGGTCCTAATTCAAATAGTGCAAACCCATGTTTAGGTACGCAGACAAATGTTATATTTGAAGGAGAGACGTTGACACTACCATTGGTCATAGCAGCTGAAGGAAAGGTAAGTGAAAGCTTTACCGTTCGAGGTTCAATTTCAAAAAATCTGTATGAGTCAATTGAAAATGAGACTACGACAAGAGGTTTTGCTTTACCAACAACAGCTGATGCAACTGATAATACAACAGCAACTCAGCAAATTAGTGTTGTAACGACAAAAGTTGACACATCACGTGCCTGGGATACGGACACTACCTTCTCGTTAGGTATGGGTTATAAAAAGGACAATTTTGTTGTTGATTTAACACTGTTAAAAGAGTTTGTAACTGAAGGCATAGATACACCTTTAACATCAAGAATTAATGCAACCTGGATGTTCTAGATAATAATTTGAATTGAATTATTATCGATACCTGAAAAGCCAGTAATTCTCTAATTGCTGGCTTTTTTGTGATTAAAAATAAGGAGCAATAGGGTTAGACTCACTGCAGTCCCATAAACTTTAGATGTTTGTTATTCCCGAATGCTCGTGTCGTAAATCTAGTGACCTGTCAGCTTCTAAGGGTGCTGGATCTCCGGCAGAAGCATTCGGAGGTGACGAATGTGAAATTTTTTCATGTCTAACAGACATAGTTATATGCAAAAGTTCTACTGTATATATGTTGAGTTATTTGATGGAAAATTTTATGTGACAGCAGTGAGTCTGACACCATTACTTTTTAACCTGAAAGGCTTTAAAATCAGATAAATGGCTTAACCAGACCACTTATGCGCTTAAAACAGCAGTTTTCATACATGTCTATGGCCTTATAGCTGACATTTTGCTAGTATTTTCATAAATATATAAATGACAGCATCAGGAAATCTAAAATGGAAAATATCTTTAAAAATCAATTATTAACTTCAGCTGTAATAATTGCTGCGGGTTTGGCTTTGTCTGGATGTGGTAGTAGCGGTGGTGGAACAACTGTTACTTCACCTAATGGTATTTACACGGGAGCTATTACTGGAGGGGATGTTTCTTCTACTGGTGCCGAGGAGAAGGCAATTATTTATAATAATCGAATGTTGGTTTTGTCTAATAATGCTAATGGAGTTTCACAGATATTTGATGCAAGTTTATCAGATTCAGAAAATTCTTTAGCCGCTACTGGCTTCAGATATGGGGCAACTGGGTTACAATTGAACAATGTAACATATGATGGCTCTTATATTGAAGGGCAATCAGCTGCAGTAAGTTTTTCTGAAATAACAACGGGAACTCCCACATTGCCATCGGGCTCTATTGCATTAACTGCTCAGTCTAATGTGTATTCTAAGGGATCAGATATCAGTAGGTTGGCTGGAAGTTGGACGGGCATTTTTGATTCGGGTTTTGGTTTATCGATGACATTAATAATTGATGCGTCAGGTAATATAGCTAACGGTAGTGCTGATCTTTTTACTGAAGGCTGTGTCTTTACAGGATCACTGAGCATTATAAACTCAGCCATTAATGCTTATACTGTAAACTTAATCAGTGATGGTGGTTCAGGGCAGTGTATTCTATTAGCAGGTGCATATCCTGGTCTTGCCTGGACAGAAGGTGATACCAACGGCACACTGGTATTGATGGCTGCTGATGGTAATCGTGGTCGAGCTGTTGTACTCACCAAAAACTAATTAAAATCATGAAGCAGGGAATGCAATGAATAAAACAAAACATTTAGTTAGCTGTATAGAAAAAAGCCTGAAGGTTTGTGCTGTTTCGGTTTTAAGCCATTGCGTATTTTTACCCTTATCTTATGCTGGCCCCACTGGCGGAAATATTGTCGGTGGAACTGGTAATATTAACCAGTCAAATTTAAATACAACCATAAATCAGTTAAGCAATCGTTTAGCTATTGACTGGCAAACTTTCAATATTAATTCAAATGAATCGGTTAATTTTAATCAGCCGGGTCGCTCCTCTATCGCTTTAAATCGTATTCTCGACCAGAACGCATCGCAAATTCACGGTTCAATAAATGCCAATGGGCAAATTGTTCTGGTTAACCCTAATGGTGTTTTTTTTGGTAAAAACTCAACTGTAAATGCGGGTGGTTTATTTGCCGTTGCACTCGATGTAAATTCCGAAGATTTTATGCAGGGGCGTTTAGATTTTAAAGCGCTGGAAAATAGCTCGGGTTTAATTATAAATGAAGGTCGGCTTGAGGTAATAGACGGCGGGGCTTTAGTTTTATTAGGGCAGAAAGTTGAAAATAGAGGAATGCTGGTTGCTAATTTTGGCACGGTGGCTTTAGCAGCGGGGCATGATATATCAGTAAGTTTTAGTGATTATGAAAACTTCAGCATTAATATTAATCAGAATGATTTAGCTCATATTCTGGGGCTTGAAAATCCTTCAGTTTTAAACACGGGTTTAATACAGGCGCATAATGGTAATGTGGTGTTAACCGCTAAACAGGCTGATGCAATTAAAAGCAGTATTAATAATGTCGATAATCAGCAGGCTTTTTCTTTTTCTAGTGGACAAATTATTGAAAAAGATGGTGTGGTTTATCTCGCCGGGCCAGATGGTGATATCAGTGATCTTGGTGTGACTGATGTCTCTAATGAAAGTGATGCTGGCCTAGTTATTTACAGTGCCGAAAATATTAATCACAGCGGTAGTATAAATGCGGACACAGAAACAGGCGTAGCTGGAGCAGTTAAATTTGATGCGAATGATACAACACTACTATCAGGTAACAGTACGATTTCAGCTCAGGCAACTGTTGAAGGTGTTGGTGGGTCGGTCCATGTTCTTGGGAACCATGTGGGGCTAATTGATAATGCAAACATCAATGCCTCAGGTGTGAATGGCGGGGGTGAGGTTTTAATTGGCGGTGATTACCAGGGCAAAAACCCGCAGATTAAAAATGCCGAGGCAGTGTATCTGGGAGAGAATACCCGGGTACAGACAGATGCTATTGAAGAAGGTGATGGTGGAAAAATTATTGTCTGGTCAGATAAGGCAAGTAGGGTTTATGGCAAGTTAGGCGCTAAAGGGGGTGCTATTTCAGGGGACGGTGGGTTTATAGAAACATCTAGTCATGATTATGTTGATCTGGCGCCTGAGGTTAATGTGAGTGCTGTGAATGGTTTGCATGGTGAGTGGTTGATTGATCCGTCAGTTTTAACTATTAGCAATTTTACGAATAGTAATTTGAGCGGAGGCCCTTTAGGGCCAGTATTTACATCCTCAGATAATATATCGAATTTACGTCTACTAAATTTACAGAATGCATTACAAGCTGGATCAAACATAACAGTGCAAACCAATGTTCCGCTTGACCCCCAGGCTTGTGGCGCGGCAATCTGTCAGGTAGATATCACTCCAGAAACTACTCCGGTTGCAGGTCAAAGCTACTTCTACGGTGATATTGTTTTAGTTGATAATCTGGATATAGATAACATCGGTACAACGGTGGATAATGCGGACAACTCATCAAGCCTGACCCTTACCGCGCATAGAGATATTGTTATCAATGGCGCTATTTTTGATTCAGATCTTGATAATAACCCGGGTTCTGGTTTTGTTGCTGATGGTGATATTTTAAATTTAACGCTGCAGGCTAATACTGGCTCCAGTAATAATGCCTCACTGGGCAGTGTGCGAATTAATAACAATATTGATTTACAGGGTGGAAATTTTACAGCGAGTGGTGTTAGTTTTGTACAGGCCGCGAATACAACAATTAATACCAGTGTGCCTGTGCCAACAGCTACTTCGGGGTTTGATCCGGTTGAGGTATTTGGCGGAGCGGGTGTGACACCTGATGGTGATGTGAATATTACCGCAACCGGTGGAAGTATTGCGGCTAATGGAAATATAATTGCGGCAGGCACTACAGACCTAAGCGCCACTGGCGCAATTACATTAAACAACAATGCTAATGATTTTGGTGTCGTTAATATTAATAATGGTACAGCTGTAAGGCTTGCTGATAACAACAATCTCACGACAAATATAAACAGTAATTCGGTTACCAGTATTGCAACAAATACATCGAATTCGGGTAATTCAATTATTACCGATATTGATGCAGCGGGTACGACTTTAGCTGCCATGAATGTATCGGGTGATTTAACTGTTAATAGCGCGGGTAGTCTTTTTGATTCGGGTAATGTTGTTGTAGGTGGTAATACACTTTTAAATTTACCCGACGGCAGTAGTGTTTTTCTTGATTCATTAGGTAATGATTTTACTGGCACATTAACGGCTATGGCGAATAGCGGAAATCTGCTCAATTACCGGGTTTATAATAGTTCAGCTTTAAACTTGCAAAACAATTTAAATGTTAGTGGTTTTATTGATGTACGTGGTGCCAGTTTAACTACAAACAACTTTACGCTGGGTGGTGCATCGGTGTTGAACCTGGGTAGTACAGCGGGTGATATTAATCAGAATAATGTTATATCGCACACTGGTGAAACAGTTTTGTCTGCGGTTGGCGGAAACATCAATTTAAATTTAGCTAACAACTTAAACAGTGTTCAGGTGAATAATGCGGGCACGGCAACCATTAATAATGATGTAAATAATATTGATATTGTGAGTGTGGCGAATACGACGCTTTTAGATATT
Organism: Gammaproteobacteria bacterium; assembly: GCA_026195255.1. GTDB lineage: Bacteria > Pseudomonadota > Gammaproteobacteria > SZUA-229 > SZUA-229 > SZUA-229. The sequence continues at coordinate 98,447 of JAPHSS010000026.1, forward strand.
GATGCGCAAAATATTACACAAAGTGGCGACATTAACGCAACCACCGTTGATTTAACGGCGCTTAATAGCGCGGCTTTAAATACAATTGATGCCACAACATTAAATGTAAATGCAGTCGGCGGTATTAGTGAGGCCGGTGTTATAACTGTGTCAGGTACTACGACTCTGGATTCAGGCGTTAATGCCGTGGCGCTTAATACTAATACTCATAGCTTAAATGATGTACTAATTAATAATGCCTCATCGGTTTCAATAAATGAATTTGATAATATAAATATAGCTGGAAACATGGGGGCATTAAACGTGTTTGCAGGTTTAGGTGCAGCCGATAGTGCGATAGCAAATGTTCAGGATTCTGTGCTTGATGTAACAGGTAATAGCAGCTTTACTTTTATTAACGATGGTAGTGTTAATTTAGATAATTTTACAGAAATCGATTTAAGTTTACGACCGCGTAATAATTTACAGGGTGACATTGAGATTTCTACTTTTTTTGGCACGCTTACCGATGTAGCAATTCGTAATGCAGCTAATATTCAACTCTCTTCTTCTGATATTACCAATGATTTAACGTTAGATACTACAGCGGCTATTTCTCAGAACAGTATATTAAGAGTAACAGGTAATACCAGTTTACAGGCAGCAAGCATTAATTTAAATAATGCTTTTAATAATTTTGATATTACACAAATTAGTAATACTGCGACTGCAACTATTGGTGATATAAATGATATTACATTGACCTCTGTGGCTAATGGTGATGTTTCAATCACCGCAAATGGTCTGGTTAGTGTTGAAGGTGCTATGAATAACCTGACGGTTAATACCACTTCTGGTGATATTAATAGCGGTGTTACAGGTTTAACAGTATCAAACAATACCGATCTTACATTAGCTGCCACGGATAATATCGACTTTCAAACTAACCAGGTTAACCTGCAAAATTTGAATGTGGGTATGGCAAATAATGTTTTAATAAATGAAGCGGATGGTTTGCAGGTTAACAGTGCTACAGTAAACGGATTAATGGATATAGACGCAACGGATACGGTGTCGGTTAATGGCAATATTGCAAATTTAGATATTAACACAACCAATACAATTAGTTTGTCCGGTAGTGTGGGGATAGTAAACGCGGTGAGCACGGCTGGCGGTATTCAAAATGGAGCGGCTGCGTTAACAGTAATTGACACTGCCACACTTGATGCAGGTGTTGCCAGTAACGTTACCCTTGATAATGCGGCAAATGATTTCGCAAGAGTGGGTATTGCTTCTGCACAGGATGTTTCCTTACGTGATGTAAATGGATTGCAGTTAATGGACGTGAACAGTGTTAATTTAAACGTTTTTTCTGGTAGTGATATAACGCAGGCTCCCGCTACCGTGTTGACAGTAGATGCTGACACTAATTTAAGTAGTGGTAATGGCGATATAATATTGCCTGAAGAAAATATGTTAACTAATTTAAGTATTACCGGAGGTTATAGCGCAACCGTGGTGAACGCTCAGGCTCTGCTTATTAATGATAGTTCGTTGCTTGGTAATATCGATATAAGCACAACTGCCGGAAGTTTATCCTTAAATAATATTGGAACAAATGGCTCGGCCAGTTTTAGCGCTGCTGATGCTTTAATAGATGTTAATGGTGATGACTTGAATATATCCGCGAACTCTATTTCACTAACAGCAGCAAATGGCATAGGCATGGTGGGTGGCGCTGGAGATATTAATATACAAACCGCTAATTTAAGTGCGTTTAATACAGCTACTGGTGATATTAATATAAAAAATACCGGTGGTGATATTACTCTGGTAAACATTGTAAATAATGCGACGGACACAGGTAATTTCAACTTTGAAAGCACAGATGATGTTTTAATTGATAACATTACTTTGCAGCAAAATTTAACGGAAGAGTTTTTTCCAAATGGTACGGGCACAGTAAATATGCGTACTGCTGATGGTAGTTTTTTAGGCGTCGGTGATGAAGATGTTAATAACCCGGATATTACTGCAACTAATTTACGTTTAATCGGCGTAAAGGGTAATTTGGGCACCCTGCAAAGACCGCTGGTTTTAGATATAAGTGGCAAAGTAGAGTTTTTAATGAGGGCGAGTTTAGACCCGATATATATAAGCCCGGCACCTAACCCTGAAACCGATATTCGAGACGATTCTTTATTACAGTTTACATCTGCAGATACACTGGCAGCTGCTAATGGTGTGCAGATAACAGAGGTTGAAACACTGCTTGATATTGATCCTGCAATATTTACTGATATCAGGCATTTTGTTGTAGGCTCTGAGCCTGTGTTGCTACCGCGTGATCAGTTGTTTGATGTTGAAAATGAAGACGAAGATGAAGACGACGAGTTTTTTAAACGTATTTCTGGTGAAGAAGGGCCTCTTGAAAACTAGCAAAGTGAGTTTTTTTAGTCGCTTTTTTCGCCCAGTTTTAAAACAGAAACCAAATCTATTTTTAAAAAGTTATTAAACCTTAGACTACTCAAATGCTGAGCAGTTATATCAAAAATAATAAAATAATGAAACTCACCCGATTTATATCTTTCACAGTTTTAGTCACTTTTTTACAATCAGGAATCACAGGTATTGTTGAAATGCCTGAGGTGGTTGAGTCAAGTTCTTTGCATGGCTCTTCTGTTTACGAAAATATAAATATTCCCAGTATGCGTTATCGAAATCCGGACACTGAAACCGGACCACGACTATGGGTAAAAGAAATTCGTTTACAGGGTATTGGAGATTATCCTGAGTTAGGTATCTTTCGCAAAGATATTATTAAATATATAGAAGACCGTCGTCAGGCGATTATGCGAGAAGACAAACTTCGGAAACATGGATATACCGATGAAGAAATTGCAGAAATTCTTAACTTATTAAATGACCTTGATAACACAAGAAAATTCGATCATGTAACCACACCAGATTTACAAAAGTTTATCTGGTTGGTGCGTGAACAGAAAGAAAGACGTGGCTTAAGCCTGGGCGAAATTGAAAATATCGCTTATGAAGTAGAAGAGTATTATCGTGATCGGGGCATGGGGCTGGTTAAGGCGTTTGTTCCTCGCCAGGCCATGCGAGATGGCGTGCTGGTTATTACTGTATTAAACGGTAAACTTGGCATAGTTGAGGTGCTTGAAAATGAACTATATAACGATGAATTAGTTCGCTCAGTGTTTCTGGATGTAATGTATAAACCGGTTAAGTTTGGCTTTATAGAGGAACGTATGTTTCTTTTAAATGATCTGCCGGGCCTGGCTATTTCCGGTGCGTTTGAGGCCGGTGATCAGGTTGGTGATACGCGTTTAAATTTAAGCGTGATTACAGAAAATGAATTTGATCATACTTTACGTTTAGATAATCACGGTGCAGATTCAACGGGTAAGTATCGAGCTTTCTATCAGTTTTACTGGAATAATCCTGCGCACATTGCCGATCAATTATCACTGGCTTTATTACAGTCATCATCCCCTGATAATTCAACATATGGCCTGATTGGTTATCGAGCACCGGTGTGGAATAAAAGACTGTTCGCGGGTTTCAGTGTATCGAGTAATCAGTTTGCGATTGATCAAAGTACAGACACAGATTCTACGGTTAGCCAAATTGGTATTAATGGCGAAACACAGCAGGCGGAGCTGGTATTCGACTACTCTATTCTAAGGTCACGTGAAACCAGCTGGTGGGCTTATTTGATTTTTAATACCACTAAAACCATTTTAGACAGTGATGAATTTGGCAACCTGGGGCTGGATGATAAAATAAAAAATATACGTTTGCGGGGGCAGTTTGATATTTTAGATACACAAAACAAGGTGCTGCATTTAGGTTCACTTCAAGCAACGAGTGGGAGTTTTGATTTTGGAGAGGTAGACGACCAGGATAAAGATTATTATAAACTTAATGTTGACTATAGCCGTTTGAGCTTTTTTACTATTCCCTGGACGGATATGGTTACACGTCTAATTTTAAAGTCAGAGTTACAGTATACAGATAAGCCATTACCCGCAGCCGAGCAATCTGCATTAGCTGGGCCCACGGTTGTGCGGGCTTTTCCAGTTAATCAGTTTTCAGGTGACAGCTCATTATATCTGGGCCTGGAGTGGGTTTTCAATTCGCCTCAGCTTTTAATGTTTGACTACTTTAGAATAAGAGATATAACACAGAAAATGCAGCCGTTTATATTTGTAAACGCCTCTCATGGTATTCAATATGCCTTAACAGGTGATGAAGACCATGATGCTACACTGGCGGATGCCGGTCTGGGTATTCAATATGGCTATGGCCCCCATATAAGTGGTAATTTACAGGTGGCCTTCCCGCTTGAAGACAGGTTTAGTGATGAGAGTGTTACTGCTCCTGACGATTCATATAAGCTTGTATTTGATTTTCAATACCGATTTTAAGCCTGTAATCCATATAATCTTCAGTTTATTAAATCTTCTCATTTAACAGCTCAAATATTGTATAATCCCTGCTCTTATTTTTAGCTTTTATTGACACTCTACCTATGTCTGAACTTCTTGAGCAAATGCAACGCCGTCGCACCTTTGCGATTGTTTCTCACCCCGATGCGGGTAAAACAACTTTAACTGAGAAATTATTGCTTTTCAGTGGTGCTATTCAGATGGCGGGTACCGTTAAAGGCCGCAAGGCGTCTCGTCATGCGACTTCTGACTGGATGGAGCTAGAAAAGCAACGGGGTATATCAGTAACCTCTTCTGTTATGCAGTTTCCATATAAAGACTGCATTATCAATTTACTGGATACACCGGGTCATGCCGACTTCTCGGAAGATACATACCGTACCTTAACAGCAGTAGATTCCGCGTTAATGGTGATTGATGCGGCTAAAGGTGTTGAGGAGCGAACGATTAAGTTAATGGATGTGTGTCGATTACGAGATACACCTATTATTACATTTGTAAATAAAATGGATCGTGAGGCACGCGATCCAATTGACTTGCTTGATGATGTAGAAAATATTCTGGATATTCAATGCGCACCTATGACCTGGCCTATAGGTATGGGTAAGAGTTTTAAGGGTGTATTTCATTTATATAACAACTGTGTGCATCTATTTAGCGCTACTCATGGTGGCAAGATATTGGAAGGTGAAACCATACAGGGTCTGGATAATCCCGAATTAGATGAAAAACTGGGAGCGGCAGTTGCCTCTGATCTTAGAGATGAGATTGATCTCGTTAAGGGCGCAAGTCATGAGTTTGACTTAAAGGCTTACCGTGAGGGTAAATTAACACCTGTATTTTTTGGTTCGGCAATTAATAATTTTGGTATCAGAGAATTACTTGATTCACTTGATGAGTTTGCGCCCATGCCCAAAGGTCGTGATGCGGGGCACAGGATTGTTGAATCAGATGAAGAAAAATTCACCGGTTTTGTATTTAAAATACAGGCGAATATGGACCCTCAGCACCGTGACCGCATCGCCTTTATGCGGGTATGTTCAGGCAAGTTTGAAAAAGGCATGAAGGTTAAACATGTGCGTATTAAGAAAGAAATAAAACTTAATGATGCAATAACATTTATGGCGGCCGAGCGTGGCCATGCAAACGTGGCCTATGCCGGCGATATAATTGGTATACACAACCATGGCACGATACGTATAGGGGATACCTTTACGAAAGGCGAAGATTTGCAATTTGCAGGTATACCTAACTTTGCTCCTGAGTTATTTCGTCGTGCCCAGCTTAGAGATCCATTGAAAATGAAAGCCCTGCAAAAAGGTTTAATACAACTTTGTGAGGAAGGTGCTACTCAGTTATATCGGCCTTTAAATAACAATGATCTTATCCTGGGTGCTGTTGGTGTTTTACAGTTTGATGTAGTAGCCCACAGATTGCAGCACGAATATAATGTTGATTGCACATTTGAACAGGTGAATGTTACAACAGCCCGTTGGGTGGTTTGCGACGATGAAAAAGCACTGGCTAAATTTAAAGATAAAACAACGTCTAACCTGGCATTAGATCATGCTGGTGATTTGGTTTATATTGCACCTACACGTGTGAATCTGGATATGACCCAGGAGCGACATCCTGAGATTCAGTTCTTATCTACACGTGAGCATGGGGTTTATGAGGAATAATATTAGAAAAATTTAATACTGTTATGTGAGGGTTGATAGGTGTTTATTTATTGGCTATATAACAGGCAGTTTAGAACAGTGCAGTTATATTAAGGCTGGCTCTGTGGTGTTTTCTGTTTTATTTGTGGAGCATACACAAACTCGTCAGGTTTGCTTTGACTAATATATATCTTCAAACCCATCTCTGGGTAAAACCAGAGTTGCAAGTCATCATTAAGCTGCTTTTCTTCTGCGGCGGGACCAAAATTCTGACGTATAGTATCCTCGCCATAATCGACTGAGGGTATATAAGTTATACTTGAAACAGGTTTGTTTAAGTGCTCGATTTCAATTTCTTTACTAACAGGATAGAGCGTTATATTATTAATTAAACCTTCCGAGCTTTCTTTATCTGACGAGTCTTTGTTTAGAGACAGGTAAATTTTTCTTAATTCTTCCGTTTCAATCTGATAATTCAGTTTAATTTGTGCAATTAAACTACCGATAATGAGCTCATCATAAATGGCAATGAGCTGGTATGTTTGATTACCGCTACTATCGGTCGTTACCTGTAGTTTGGTTTCTGCAAAACGGGCGAATATCTGGTTAGCATCCTGAATACTGGTTTTAGCTAAAGTGAGATCAAATACCCGCAATGAGCCGTTATCTAACTGATCAACCTCCCATGGCATGGTATCAAGCTGAGAAGTAGGCTCGTGTTGTCCAATTACAGCAATCATCATTGCTGTGCCAACCATTAAGATAATAAGAAAAGTTCGGTTCATATTTCAGTGTTTTCATTAGATAGTCTATTTATATACTATATTCATTAGATATACAAAACTAATATTGAAAATTCATTTGCTGGTGGAACACAGGTGGAACACATGAAAATTTAAGAGTTGACCTGGATCATAATCGAAAATTAAGAATAAAATGACGGGATTAATAAACATGAAGATTATTAGCAAAAATACCTTTAACTAACGAGTGATAGTTATGCTGTTTCTTAAATATAATATTGGTTACACAGTTAATGATAATAACATTGTCAGGTTATTAGCGGTAATTCTATCGGTATTAAGTTCTGTTAATAATGATAAAGTGTAAAATCAAACATCATGGATAGCTATATCACAAATAGAAACATTATGAGAAACGAGCACTCGCTTAAATGATATTGTAAAAACTTGAAGTAATTAGCTAAATTGGTAAATCTTAAATGCTTAACAAACGTTAACTCTGGAAATAAACTAATAAATGTATAAAAATAAATCAATAATTGGCTGGGCGTTATATGACTGGGCCAATTCAGTTTTTGCAACCGTGATAATTGCAGGTTTTTTCCCGGTAGTATTTAAATCATTCTGGGCATCGGGGTTGTCAGATTCAGAAAGTACCTTCTGGTTAGGTGCTGGAAATGCTGCTGCTAGTTTAATCGTTGTAATTATCGCCCCCTTTATCGGCATCATTGGTGATAAATTTAAAATTAGAAAGCAACTATTGACGTTATTTATGCTGATTGGCGTGATATCAACAGCATTGTTTTATATTGGAGGGATGGGTGACTGGGCTCTAATACTGGCGCTGTATGTTATTGCAACCGTGGGTTTTATGTCGGCTAATGTTTTTTACGATTCATTGCTGGTATCAATATCTAGTGATGCTCAAATTGATAAAGTATCCGGTTTAGGTTATGGCTTAGGGTATTTAGGAGGAGGTATATCATTAGCGTTATGCGTTCTGTTTAGTCAACAACCAGATCTATTAGGGCTTGATGTAGCTATTGATGCCGTTTTGGTCTGTTTTATATTGGTGGCAATCTGGTGGTTGGTGTTTACATTGCCACTATTGTTCTGGACAGAAGATAAATATTCTAAAAATGAAGTTAATAATGAAAACGTAATTAATCAAACAATAAAATTATTCAGGACAGTTTTCAGCAATAAACAGACAAGATTGTTTTTATTCGCTTACTGGATATATATTGATGGTGTAGATACGATCATAAGAATGGCCGTCGATTATGGTATGGCACTAGGTTTTGAAACAGGTGATTTAATACAGGCATTATTAATAACCCAGTTTGTAGGTTTTCCAGCTGCAATTTTATACGGATATATTGGTGACCGCGTAGGCGCTAAAAATGCGATAATGGCCGGTATAGGGTTTTATGCGCTCATTACATGGCTGGGTTATAACATGAAATCTGCAGATGACTTTTATATGCTTGCAGTTTTAATAGGCCTTGTACAGGGTGGTGTACAGGCAATGAGCAGATCGTTCTTTGCGAGAATGGTGCCGCCAGGCCAGGCAGCAGAATACTTTGGAATCTATAATATGTTAGGCAAGTCTGCCGCTATTATAGGGCCGTTGATGATGGGTGGTGTGGCTTTAATAACGGAAAATCACCGGTATTCTATACTCTCGTTATTAGTTCTTTTCATAGTGGGCGCGATGTTATTATCGCGAGTCAAGTTAAGTAGTGATTAAATATTGAAAAAACTGGTTTTATAATATGATCTTGATAATTGATTCAGAAAAAAAGTCGGAAGCAAAAACCAGGCAGATATTTGATGAAGCTGGTTTCGGGGAAGTAATTATTGTAAAAACAGCTGCACAGGCACGCGAAAATTTAAATATAGAGAGTTATCAATTTAGTTTAATTATTATAAATGGCGAATTAGATGATAGTAATGGTTTTGAGTTATGCCGGGAAATAAAAAAAACTAACGCAGGTAAATATGCGTATATTATGATGATTGTCAGTAGTAGTGAAAATAAAACGGCAATTGAGAAAGCTAAACACAGTGGTGCAACCGGGTTCGGGGTAAAACCTTATTATTCAGCTGAGTTTCAAAGACAATTTATCAGGTACACCGTTTCAAAAGTAGTATTAATAGTAGAAGACGACCCGGTGATTCGTAAAATTGTTAAGGGTGTTATGAATGAATATCATCTTGAGACTATTGAGGTTGATGATGGTATACGAGCACATAATTTACTCAATAAAATGCTTCCACCTCGACTTGTATTAATGGATATAGGGCTACCGAATAAAAACGGGATACAGTTAGTCGAATTAATTCGGAGCAAGCCAGTCTGGCGTAAGACGCCTGTTGTAATGTTAACAGGAAGTTCTGATGTCACGAACGTTAAAAAATGTCTGGCGGCAGGGGCAAATGACTATTTAACTAAACCTGTTAACCTGGATATTTTTCGAAAACGTTTGAGTAAATACTTGTCTGATGAAAGTTAAAAACGATATGCAGGTAGTTGATGCGAGACAGGCATACTATCGTTGTAATTCATTGCATTATGACAATTTAGCTGATGTTGTCGGAGATGATGTTTATAAATATATTCAGCTTATTCCACTTTTCTTACAAATCAATAATAAATTATTGCCTGGTAATTCAGATGATGATGTGCCGGTGGGTATATATTCTTATAAGCCAGATAATAAGATAATAAATAATGCTAAGAAATTAAATAGCAAGTTTAGATATCAGCAAGAAGGTGTAGTTAAAAATTATGCCATTGATGCTATATATTTTAAACAGACGCTTATTGATAATTCTCATAGTTGTTGGATATTGTATCGAACATCATTAAATGAAAAACAAATTTCAGCGCTCAAAAATAAAATTAATAAAATATCTGATTGGCTTTTATTAAGGGGTGCAAATATTGATTTTATTGTTTCGTCAGTTGATGAGTTTAAGGCTAATAATAATCATCAGTTAACAGAAAATAATATCTCAATGTTTCTTGATGAATTTTATAGTGAAGTTATTTTGTTGGCGGGAAAGTATCCTGTTTGGTGGTTGGTTCCTCCACATAAAGAGAATGACTATGCTGGTTTTGTAGAACATATAAAACAGGCGAGATTTGTTGATATTGAAGAGTTTGTGGATTTAGGGAGTGTGGCAGATTATAAGTTGGAAGACTTAATCAGTTCAGCCGTTGCTCAAGCTCAAAAATCTAAAAAAAGTCCTGAATTATGTTTAATAAATTTATTGATTATAGATGAAAAAAACATGGCATGGCCGGAGTTTGACGGGATATCAATACGTATAAAAAGCATGCTGTATAAAGGGGGTGAGGGTATAACAGCAGTTAAAGTGTATGCGAATTTTCTAAAAGATGCTTTCAATAGGTATTCTGAGAAAAGTCATATACTTTCTCCCATCAGGTTGTTTTCCAGGATGAGAAATATATCAGAAAATGTGAATCACAGTGTCATTGATGCATATTTAAAAGATGATTATGTGCATGAGTCTTCAGTTAAGGGGCTTGATAGTATTGTTTCATACTTGAATTTTTTCAAAGCCATTTCATTTGAGATTCGCCAGGTATTTACAAATATAGTTAATAACTATAATGCGGTTTATAAAAATTCAGAAGGCGATAAAAATATTAAGTCATTGGCACGAAATACGTTAGTGTTTTTATCAGATGATGAAGATAAGATTGCACTATATAATAATAAAAATGAAATTAATATTGTACTTGACCGGATACACCTGAAACAGAATATATTAAATGGGATAAGTGTCTGGAGTCTGGTTTTAGAGGTTAGCGAGGGTGATGAAAAAACAGTAGACGGCTTTAGTAGTTTACTAGGAATTCTCGCATGGTGCTGGTTAAATCGAATTGTCAATAATTCTACACAGGTATCGGTTGAGTGCCCGAACCTGGAAGTTAAACAGATAGAAGCATTTTTTGTATTAGAGACATTAATACACTATTTAAAACCCGATTTAATATCAAATATACCGCCGTTAGCTTTTGAAAATCCGCTCAAACCTATCGAGTCATTGTTGTTTATTAACTTTATGGCACCTACTCCAAACACGACTGTTAATGTTGCAGATAACGATGATGCATTAAGATTTTCTAATCAGGCCAGCAGTCTGATAACACACTGTGAACAATTGATCGTTAATAGTTGGGGGGATGTATATACACGGCAATATTCAGGCAATACGGGTTTATTGCGGTGTTTATGTGAATGGACGCAGCATGCACCAATTGATAGCATGACAAAGCCACAATTGCTTAAGGTGTTTGGGCATGGTATTGGTGACAGTACCTATATGGCGCAACGCGTTGAGCAGATATATGAAGAAATGCTTTTGTTTTTCTATCATCAAAATCATGAAAATGGACGATTTATATTGAGAATGGGAATAGATTATCATGTTATTAAAGTCATTGACTCACTCTTAATCCCGGAGAAAATTGGCAAACAAAAAAGTTTAATGAAATATCTTGAGCTGGCATCGACTGAATTCCAGATAACAGCCTTAGAGCGACTGGCTTATACCGACCATCCACTTCGTGAAATATATCATAATAATAAACGTGATGTTTTTCAGATTTTTTTCCAGATCATTAATCGTAAGTTTAATACCTGGGTGTTAGATGAAAAAGGAACTTTATGGTCTGATTTGATAGATTTAACCGACCGTGAAAGTTATATAACCCACTGGCTATATCTTTTTAGAAATATTAGAAACAGATTACAAAAAATTAACTATCAGGACAAAGAGTTTCCAGCCCTGGAAATAAATCAAATTAGTAATAATCTATTAGGTGGAGTAGAGTTTTATCCCCTTGGGGCAGACTCAATAACAGGTGATAAAAATTTCATAGATATTAAAGTACATATATTCGGGCATCAAGAAGGTGATCAATTGAGCATTATATGTGATGGGCGAAAATTCAGTTATAGTGAATTAAAACAGGATGTTTTAGCTGATTGTGTTCAATATATGTCATCGAGAATGTTAACTGATGGGCATCTTCCTGTTTATGTTACGGATATTGATGTTCCGTTAAGAATATATAATGTAAATGATAGAGATGAAATTCAAATTAGTCACATACTAAAATTCAAACGAAATTTTGAACATAGAATTAACAAGTTATTAGAAAGTTTGTGATTAATATTATGTGAGCTTAAAGTCAGAGGCTCACTTCAGATGTTAAAAATAATAATAGTAAAGCAATAATCTATTGGAGGTTAATTTTTTATAGTATCAGCCGTGGGTGTAACTAATGCATTCAGAGAAAGTTTCTTTGCTCTGCTTATGGGTCTTGAACAAAGTAATATAAAGTGCTGCAATTAATGCAGGTCTAGTTTGCTTAACTCATCAAGAATAGCTTTAACTAAGGACTCACCGGTTGGGCCAATTTTATCGCACAGTTTATCGATGTCTCTTTCACCATCAACCAGTGGTTTGATTAGCGTACTAAAACGCGCAAGATCCCCCTGTGTTGTAGACATCTGCTCAGCCATTTGTCCTAGCATGCTTAGCGCATCTGTATCACCTTTGCTCGCACCATTAATTAGCTGTGCCAGCATAGGGGCGGCCATGGAAGGGTCTGCTTCCTGATTAGGGTCAGGTAAAGTTGACGGGTCCTGTATGCCTTTTAAAATGGCATCAACGATAATCTGATCTTCTTCATCCAGGCCATTTAAAATGCTGCTGTCACGTTGACCTTTTAGCACTTTTCGGATGGCTGTCACCAGGTTTTCCCAGCCATTTTCAGCTGAAACTTTTAATACCTGTTCTAATCCCGGGCGAAGTGATGTGTCACTAATTGAGTTCACTACATTAACGATAAGTGGTGCGTGAAAGGTTGCGATTTGCTGCTGTTTTTCTGGTGCAAAAGCCATAGCTGTTTTCTCTTTTAATACTCTTATGTCTTGAGTAACAGGTTAAATTTCATTGCCGAAATTTATCGGTAATGAAATTATAAAAACACTTGTTAAAGTGCAGATATTTTTGCCAGCTGTTGTTTTAATTTTATTATGGCAGATTCCATTTCTGCAACGCGTTCGCGTTCTTTATTAACTACTGCTTGCGGTGCTTTATCAACAAAACCAGGGTTACCCAGTTTGGCATTACTTTTATCACAGTTTACCTGTAGCTTGCTAATCTCTTTATCGAGTCGAGCAAGCTCCGCATCTTTATCAATCAAACCCGCTAGAGGAATAAGTATTTTCATTTCCCCAACAAGTGCTGTTGATGATTCTGGTGCAGACTCATCTTCGCTTATAAAGTGTACAGATTCAAGCTTGGCCAGTGTCATGACGAATGCTTCATTATTACTGAAAAGCGTTGTATCTGCTTCACTGGCATTCTGTAATATGACAGGTAAAGGTTTACCTGGTGCTATATCACTTTCTGAACGTATGCGACGTACCCCCATTACAAACTGTTTTACCCATTCGAGCTCTGCTTCAGCGGTTTTGTCTATCATTGCTTCAGTGGAAACAGGGTAGGCCTGAGACATAATTGTGTCGGCATTAATGCCAGCCAGTGGTGCTACTTTTTGCCATAACTCTTCTGTAATAAATGGCATAATCGGATGGTTTAAACGTAAAATAGTTTCTAAAACCTGAACCAGTGTCTGACGTGTACCGCGTTTCTCAGCTTCGCTAAAGTGTTCTTTTAATAATACCGGTTTTGATAACTCTAAATACCAGTCACAGTAGTCTTCCCATACAAACGAGTAAAGTTCCTGTGCGGCTAAATCAAAACGATAGGTTTCAAAGTGACGCTGCACATTATCTTCAACCACCTGTAAGCGTGAACGAATCCAGCGATCTGCTAATGAGTAAACGCAATCTTTATTATCAACACCGTTATCCTGACCTTCGGTGTTCATTAAAACATAACGTGTTGCATTCCAGATTTTATTACAAAAGTTTCGGTTGCCAGAGATTCGATCAATAGATAAAACAACATCTCGCCCTGTTGTTGCCTGAGATGCAAAGGTGAATCGTAAAGCATCGGTACCAAACGAAGGTATGCCATCGGGGAACTGTTTACGTGTAGACTTTTCAATCTTTTTCGCCATTTTAGGCTGCATAAGACCACTGGTACGTTTGGTAACCAGTGTTTCTAAATCTATACCGTCAATAATATCAATTGGGTCTAAAACATTGCCTTTAGACTTCGACATTTTTTGCCCGTCTGCATCACGCACTAAACCATGAATATAAATTTCTTTAAACGGCACTTCATCCATAAACTTGAGGCCGAACATAATCATTCGTGCAACCCAGAAGAAAATAATATCAAAGCCGGTTACCAGCACACTGGTAGGATAAAACTGTTTTAGGCGATCAGTATTTTCAGGCCAGCCTAAAGTGGAGAATGGCCATAGTGCAGATGAGAACCAGGTGTCTAGAACGTCATCATCTTGTTTGAGATTGACCTCATCTGCCAGTTTATATTTTTTACGCACTTCGATTTCTGAGTCGGCAACATAAATTTTACCATCGTCGTCATACCATGCGGGAATTCGGTGCCCCCACCAGATTTGTCGAGATATGCACCAGTCCTGAATATTATTCATCCATTCATAATAAGTTTTGTTCCAGTTTTCAGGAACAAACTTAATGTCACCATTTTTAACCGCTTCAATGGCAGGCTCTGCTAAAGGTGCAATTTTCACATACCACTGATCTGTCAGATAAGGTTCTACAACAGATCCGGAACGATCTCCTCGCGGTACCATTAATTTGTGATCAGCTATCTTTTCTAAAAGATCTAATTCTTTTAAATCATGAACAATCATGTCACGGGCTTCGTAACGATCTATGCCCTGATATTTTTCAGGACACTCATCATTAATACTCGCATCAACCGTAAATATATTAAACATAGGCAGAGCATGACGTTGGCCCATTTCATAGTCGTTAAAATCATGTGCAGGGGTTATTTTCACGCAGCCACTACCAAATTCCATATCGACATAATCATCACCAATAATGGGAATCTCGCGTCCCACTAAAGGTAAGGTAATTGTCTTACCAATTAAATCTTTAAAACGTTCATCTTCTGGATGCACAGCAACGGCAGAATCTCCAAGCATGGTTTCAGGTCGGGTCGTTGCCACGACAAGATGCCCTGAGCCATCAGTAAGCGGATAACGCATGTGCCACATATGACCTGATTCTTCTTCAGAAAGCACTTCCAGATCAGATAAAGCCGTGTGTAAAATGGGGTCCCAGTTAACCAGGCGTTTACCACGGTATATCAGGCCTTCGTCGTATAACTGAATAAATACTTTATGAACCGCATCAGATAAACCTTCATCCATGGTGAAACGTTCATGTTCCCAGTCCAGGGAGCCGCCCATGCGGCGTAACTGCTGAGTGATGGTGCCACCAGACTGTTCTTTCCAGTCCCATACTCTATCTATAAACTTTTCTCGGCCAAGATCATGGCGTGACTTGCCTTCTGCGGCTAACTGGCGTTCAACAACCATCTGAGTTGCAATGCCCGCATGGTCGGTGCCGGGTTGCCATAAGGTATTATCACCTTTCATACGATGGTAACGAATCAGGGCGTCCATAATGGTATCTTGAAAGGCGTGTCCCATATGTAATGTGCCGGTGACATTTGGCGGCGGAATCATAATGCAGTAATTATCAGCATCAGCCTTTGCCTGCGGGGCAAAGTAACCATTGTCTTCCCAGGTTTTATACCAGGTTTGCTCTATAGATTGAGGGTTGTAAGTTGTTTCCATGGATGTTTTAAAATTTGCCAGAATAAAGAAGCAGAATTATAGCCTATGTGGAAGGCATGTCGTAGCCTGTAAACATGGATTCATTTAATAAAAAGGATATTAACTGGAGAACTGCGGGTATTTACCGGATGAGTCAGTCGTCAGGATTTAATTCAGTAATAGGGTGGTAGCAGCAAGGCTACCACTAAAGACACGCCTGGTTTTAAAGTTAGAATCGTGCAGATAGGCTTAATGAACTGGAAACAACAGCTGTATCAGTATTAGCCAGGTTGTCATAATCAGTTTGTTCGCGTATGCCAATAAGTAAATCGAGGGCTATTACTTCCCAGTTATAACCAATGCCACCATTAAGCTGAATGCCGTTAAAGCTTATACTGCCGCCAGGGCCTTTCCAGCTATCATTGTAAATGCCAGCACCCAAATAACCTTTAAAACCCTGTGTTGTAAAACCGCTTCCAAAAAGCCCCATTATGTCTGTGCCTGAAGCATCAACCTCTGAAAAATCATCGTGGTTTAAAGAAAAAATAGTACCGCGAAAAGCGATGTTATTGGAAACAGCGTAAGATGCAGAAAATGCGGTACCAGATAAGGTTTCGTCGTTAAGGAAAAAGTCTGTATATGCCACAGTTAATGCATAAGTACCAAAGCTGAGATTAATTTTTTTCTCGATTTCAGCTTCAGCATATAGATTGAAAGGTAGTAAAAAAGTGAATAGAGAAAAAAACAGAAAAATACGTGTGTGCACAGCTAAGTCCTTATAAAAATTAAAAAAACAGGAAAAGTTATCAACTATTTAATGTAACTATCCACATTTAAAATAATTTTTAGTCATATCCTTATATACCGCATCTTACATGTTTGAAGTAGCTAGTTCAAATTCCAAATTCTTTATATAACTGCTCTTTGAGTTGCAGTTCTATGCCAGATAAAGCATTTTTTATGGCCAGATCAATTTTTTCTTTTAACTCTTTATTGTTGTGCTCGTTATCAATCGGTTTATTTTTGATTGATAACATTGCATCAGAAAAATTTTCCAGCTCGATATCACTGTTTATGGACTCTTCTATCTTAATTGATGGAATTTCTTCGAGCTGCTCGTTTTTGAGAAGCGCTGCATCCGTAATGATATTCTCATTCTCAAATTTGCTGGCATTTTCAAGAGTTACAATACTATCAGTGTCGTCAGTTTCTTTATCAAATTGATGCCCATCAAAATGGTTTAACATCTCGGCATTGCCCTGGTGCGAAATGTCGGTGAGTGTAGGAATGTTGCTCTCTAAATCAGCCATCGCTGCCCTCCAGTGTGTGGTGCTTTAAAGTATAACCTGACTCTCTATATGTTTTGTAGTTTTGTCGTCCGGATTGTTTTCGTGATTCATCCTGATTTAGTATTTCTTCAATCATTAATGAATGATCGTGAGTTAAATCTGCAGGCCTGGATGATAAATTTATAATCGACTGAAAATTTACGTCATTAATTTTTTGATGTGAAATTAAGATGGGTTGTTGCTGGTCTGATGGTTCTAACGTTGCAATACCGTGAGGGATAAAACTATCCTCACGAATATTCCATAATAAATTATCTAATGACTGACTATCATTAGCTGAATCAGTTTGAATTAATACACGTTTACCCGATTGCCAGTTAGATTCTGCTAATTTGCAAGCATACTTCTGCAGGTTTTCTAACTGCTCGTCGGGTAAGATATAAAAATCAACAGAGATCATTTAGTCTCCGCTATACGATCAAATATATATTGCATTAACAATGGTAAAGGTCTGCCTGTTGCGCCTTTGTCTTTACCTGATTTCCAGGCAACACCTGCAATATCCAGATGAGCCCAGTGGTATTTTTTAGTAAATCGTGAAAGGAAGCAGGCGGCTGTAATCGTACCGGCTTCACGACCACCAATATTCGCAATATCAGCAAAGTTGCTGTCTAGTTGTTCCTGATAATCATCAAATAAAGGCAGCTCCCAACAACGGTCGCCAGCATCACGGCCAGCATTTAATAAATCGTTTATAAGTGGGTTATGGTTACCGAGTAAACCCGCTGTGTGATTACCTAACGCAACAATACAGGCGCCGGTTAAGGTCGCAATATCAATAACCACGTCAGGTTCAAATTTTTGAGCATAAGTAAGAGCATCGCATAATATTAAACGGCCTTCAGCATCGGTATTTAAAATTTCAATGCTTAAACCCGACATGCTGGTAACAATATCGCCTGGTTTTGTTGCCAGACCATCAGGCATATTTTCAGTTGCAGGAATAATTCCAATAATATTGTAGGGTAGCTGTAAATCAGCGCAGGCACTCATCACACCCATAACACTAGCAGCACCGCACATATCATATTTCATTTCATCCATTGCGCTGCCAGGTTTCAGGCTAATACCGCCTGAGTCAAATGTGACACCTTTGCCTACAAAAACCAGAGGTTTCTGGCTTTTGTCACCTCCCATATGTTTTATGGTTATTAATTTTGCCGGCTGTCGTGAACCTCTTGAAACTGATAAGAATGAGCCCATGCCCAGTTTTTCCATTTCATCTTCTTCAAGTACTTCAGTTACCAGGTCACGGTGAGTTTTATCCAGATTCTTTGCAATTTCTGCTAAATAGGTAGGTGTGCAAATATTTCCAGGAAGGTTAGAAAGATCACGGGTTAATTTTATGCCTGATGAAATTGCCATGCCTTCTCGAACTGCCTGTTCACCTTCGGGTAATTCTCGACGGCTAGGCACGCTAAATATCACTTTTCGTAGCGGTCGCCGGGTATTCTCTTTTTTACTTTTTAACTGATTAAAGGTATAGAGAGAATCTTCAGTGGCCTGCACAGCATGGCTTACTTTCCAGGCAGAGTTACGGTTTTTCACATTCAGTTCGGTAATACATGAAAAAACTTCTGTTGCACCGCGATCGTCAAGAAAGGTTGAAACAACGCTATTAGCTTTTTGAAATGCTTTAATATCAAAATGCTTTTCACGACCACAACCTATGAGTAAAATACGGTCACATAATGTATTGGGTACATTATGTAATAATAACGTTTGTCCCAGTTTACCTTCGCACTCACCGCGACGAATTAAGTTTGATATAAAGCCGTCACTGGCATCGTCTAAAATTTGTGCTGAAAGAGAAAGTTTACGGGAGTCAAATACACCCACTGCAACACATGAAATGCGTTGTTTTTCAGGGCTGCCACTCTTTACCGAAAATTCCATAATAACTCCATATTATTAAGTAGTATTTAGGTTACAGGTCTGTATTAGCGTTATTACGGCCTGTTGATATATAAATAAGGTGCAAGTGTTATAAGTTAACACTCATTAAAGAAGCACCTAAGATAAAATAATTACAAAGGGAGAAGGATTCTATGCAATTTTGACAGGTTTTTACAGGCTTAATTGTTAAAAAAGAGACTATTTTTATAAAAATGAGATTTTATTGCTCTAAGTAAAAATAACCCTGATTAATAACGGATAATAAAATTATTCTATAGTTAGGTTAGAATACCCTTAATAAGCATTCAAAATAATGAAAGAAGACCCCTAAAACCTATGTTAAAGCGTTACTTCACAATTATTGACCGCTATATATCTAAAGAACTGTTGTTAACCTGGTTAGCGGTTACCCTCGTATTAATGCTTATTCTGCTCAGCGGTACATTGGCTCGTTTACTTGGTAAAGCGGCCGAAGGCGCTATTCCAGGTGATGCCATCTGGTCATTATTATTATTTACTGGTGCGAGATACCTGATATTACTGATTCCCTTAAGTCTTTACCTTGGGGTTTTACTTACCTTCAGTCGTCTCTATAAAGATAATGAAATGGCGGCTATGTCTGCCTGTGGAATAGGTTTGAAACGATTGTACAGACCTGTATTTATGGTGACTATACCGGCAACGGCCATTATGTTGTATTTAACATTATTTATGATGCCGTGGGTTTCACAGCAGGCCGAGTTGTTAAAATTAGAAATAGAAAACCAGTCTGAGCTGACAGGACTCACAGCAGGTCGATTTAATGCGACTAGAAAAGGTGATGCCATAATATTTTTGCAGCGCCAGTCTGAAGATGGCACTCAAATGCATAATGTTTTCCTGCATCAGGCTAAAAGCAAAAACAAAATACTTGATAACATTGAGTCCGCTGATTTAGCCAGACGTTATAAAGATGAAAATGGTCGACATTTTATATTGTTTGAAAATGGCCAGATGTATGAAGGTGAGCCCGGTACTTCTAATTTTAGAATTACCCGGTATGAAAAAAAGGGAATGTATTTACCAGAAAGCCAGGTTGAAAATAAAGTGAGTCGTAAAAAATCAGTTCCGACAGTAGATTTATGGAACTCAGACAAAATTGAGTATCGTGCAGAATTCTACTGGCGACTATCTCTACCTATAGGGGCGTTTTTGCTCGCTGTTTTAGCCTTACCTTTAAGTTATACAACGCCACGTAAAGGACGTTACTCTAAACTCGCACTGGCAATTTTAATTTATCTTATTTATTCCAATTTATTAGGCATAGGCCAAACCTGGGTTGAAAAAGAGAAAGTGCCCGAGTGGTTAGGTTTATGGTGGGTACATGGGTTTGCGGTATTGTTAATTGTTTATTGGTGGTTAAGACGATCAGGTGGTATTAAAGTATTTATACAACAAGTCATGTCTCAGCCATCTAAGCAAGTGCTGAAGTCATTATGAAAATATTAGATCGTTATATTTCTAGAACCATTATCAGTGGCACATTAATGGTGTTGCTGGTGCTGGGTGCATTACTGGCTTTTGTTGACTTTGTTTCAGAAATGGATGATGTGGGTAAAGGCCAATACAGCATGTTGCAGGCAGCTATGTTTGTTTTATTGAGTTTACCAAATCGATTATATGAGATTTTTCCAACGGCGGTATTAATAGGCAGCTTGTTAAGCCTGGGAACACTTGCCGGCAACAGTGAGTTTACAGTGATGCGTGCAGCCGGCATTTCAATTATGCGCATTGTTTTTTCCGTGTTAAAAGCGGGTTTCATCTTATTGGTGTTTGTTGCCCTAATTGGTGAACTGGTTGTGCCCGCTAGCGAGAGGCAGGCTCAAAACCTTAGAGCAAAAAACTTACAGCAAACGGTAAGCCTGGCTGGAGGTGGAGGCTTTTGGGCACGTGATGGTCAGCGTTTTATGTATGTGAGTCATGTTTTTCCCGGTATGAACCTGGGTAAGGTTAATATTTATGAGTTGTCTGAGAATAACCAGCTGACACGAGTAACACATGCTAAGTCAGCTCAGTATTTAAACGGCCATTGGCAATTAAACGGAATTCAGCAGACCGAGTTTAATGGTGATTATATAGAGAGTCGTAAGATCGAATCTGAAGTATGGCAAAAATTACTCAATCCAGATTTATTTAATGTTGTAAGTGTTGAACCGGGTAATATGTCTGCAATTGATCTATTTAAATATAGCAACTACTTAAGAAGCAATGAGCTGGATTCTAGTCCGTATGAACTGGCTTTCTGGATAAAGGTTTTCACGCCAGTATCTAGCCTGGTGATGTTACTAATTGCTTTACCGTTTATATTTGGGTCACAGCGAAGTAGTGGCGCAGGAAATCGATTACTGGTGGGTTTGCTATTAGGTATTAGTTTTTATTTATTAAACCGGACTGTTAATCACCTGGGGCAGGTTTACCATGTTTATCCCTTTATAAGTGCCTCCGCTCCGGTTATCGCTGTTGCTATAGCCAGTTTTTATGCTTTGCGAAGAGTGAAGTAGGTTTTTTAAGGCACTTTTGCCACAGAGGCGCAGAGAGCACAGAGTAAAAAGCACTTATAATATGTACTTTTATCAACGAAGCAAATAAAAACCTCTAAACCTCTGTGTCCTCTGCGCCTCTGTGGAAAAAAAGTCTTTTAAAAAATTACTTCTTCTCTAACTGAACCAGGTACGATGATGACAGAATGTCATGCCAGGTGCGTTTTCTGGTATCAACAAAACACCATAGAAAACCTAAACCTAGAACACTCCAGGATAATACTGCCGCTAAGGCTCGAATTGCGGCCTGTTTTTTATTAATAGCCGCACCATTTTCTGAAACAAGCTGTAACATCCATGTTTTCATACCCAATGTTTGCCCACCATGCGACCAGAACCAGACATAAAAGAGAAAACCGGTGATGAAGATTGTGAATAACATAATAATTTGATTTATTAAATAAAAAGGGTGCTCTTCAGTAATTGCATTACCATCATTCATTAAAAAGGTAGTGAATATACTCATTGTTACAGCAACGATGAAACAAATAGCAATTAATAGAAACAAATCATAAATTATGGACAGCAGACGTTTAAATAAAGAAACCGGAGCGTATGTGTGAGGTGCGGGCATTTATAACCTGTGTGATAATATGTAGGAATGAAAATTGTAACGGATTGCTCAATTTGATGCATTAATCATTCATTTATATGCTTTTGTCTGCTGTATTCAGTTATTTTCTGGTTTTTGATATAAACTTAATACAAACAACAATACTTTGCTGGAGAACGTTATGATTAAACGAAGTTTACTTACTGCGGGTTTAATTGCCACATCACTTTCTAATGTGTATGCCTTACCTTACGGTTTTTTTGATGCTCGTTCAGTGGCAATGGGCAATGTAAGTGTCGCAACAGGCGGTCTTACCACGGCGGCGTTATCAAACCCTGGCATGTTATCGGTGAATGAAAACAATGATAGTTATGCTTTGTTATTACCTGCAATAGGGGTTCAGGCGATCGACGATGGTAATATGATTGATTTAGTTGATGAGTTTCAGGCAACTAACAATAATTTCAGGCAGTTAGAAATATTAGAAGAATTAAATGATGCTAGTGTTATAGCTGCGTTTATACCCAATGTGGCTTTTGTATCATCAGGTGAGAATTTTACCTGGGGTATTACTCTTCGAGCAGATGCAGTGGTGTCTGCCGGTTTAAGAAATGTAGATACTAATATTCTGGACCCTGACGCAGATGTTGAGGCCATTGGTATCGCTATCACAGAAATAGGTGTGCCATTAGGTACAGATTTTTCTTTTGCGGGCATGCAACTATCAGTAGGTATAACACCTCGTTTTGTTCAGGTTGATGCAATTGAATATAGTCAGTCAATTAAAACTTCAGATATCGATGATATTCAGGATGAAGATTCGCAAGATCTAGGTAGCTTCACAACTTTTGATGCGGGCATTGCTATAAATGTTATTGATACATTCAGAGTCGGCCTGGTTGCAAAAAATCTGTTGGAAGAATCTAAAGTGACGCTTAACGGTACAAAAATTGATTTTGATACCCATTTGCGAGTTGGCGCGGCATTTGATGCGGGCTTTATGACAATTGCTGCGGATATGGATTTAACAGAACGTGATCCTATTGCATTTGAAAATCCGTCTAAAGCATTGTCGGTTGGAGCAGAATTTGATGCATTAAGTGTTATGCAGCTCAGATTTGGTTATCAATCTAATTTAGCAAGTGGTGCAACTGACCCTGATTTATATTCTGTGGGTTTGGGTTTTTGGCTTGGATTTAATCTTGATGTAGCCCTTGTTGCCGGTGATGATTCTTCATATGGTGCATTTGTTCAAACTGGATTTCATTTTTAAACTAAAAAAATGGAATAATTTCAGAGTGATTCGAGCTTAAATAGTGTAAAAAAATTCGACCTTTTATTTTTGAAATGAGTTGATTTAAGATAAATAAATATAATTAGGCATACATAAAAATCTAAAATATTTATTTAAACTGAAAATATTAAAAAAGTTTAAATAAACCCAAATGAGCAAAAAAAATTAAACCTGAACCCTGTTTCAGGTTTTTTTTGCAAAAAAACTAAGTTTTTTTAAAAAAAATGCACATTAACGCCTTGATTTATTTGTAAAATAGAAAATACGAATTATAATCTGTGCATCAACCCGATGAATAGGAATAATAAAATGGCCCGTAAAAAGAAAAAAGCAGTAAAGAAAGCAGTAGCTTCTAAAAAACGCGTAGTTAAGAAAGCAGTAGCTAAGAAAAAACCTGCAGCAAATAAATCGGCAGCAGCAGCAAAGAAAAAAGCAGCAGCAGCTAAAAAGAAAGCAGCCGCAGCAGCAAAGAAAAAAGCAGCAGTCGCTAAAAAGAAAGCAGCAGCAGCTAAACGCAAAATATTAGCAGCAAAGAAAAAAGAAGCAGCAATTAAGAAAAAAGCAGCAGCTGTTAAAGCAGCAGCAGCTAAAAAAGCAATTAAAGATCAGATCGCTGCAGTTAAAGCAGAGCTGGCTGCAGCACGTGTAGAGCTAAGTACAGCTGCAAAACGTGAAGCGGCATTAATCAAAATGGCTGGCAATAAAGAAGCTGCAATCGCTAAGTTTGTTGAAAAGTGGACTAAGCAACAGCTTGCTAAGATGGAAAAATCTCTAAAGCCTAAAAAACGCAAAGCAAAAAAGCGTAAATAAGCTATTTGAGCTAATAGATTAGCAATAATCTATAAAAAAAGGCCACATCCGCAAGGGTGTGGCCTTTTTTTGTGTCTATTTAATTACATGTGATGGTTATTAGCAGAAAAAGAAAACGCAAATGCACGCAAATAAACGCAAATGGGTAATATGCGCCTGCGGCGCATTAAGTAATTAGCTTTTATTGGCGTTCATTTGCGTTTATTTGCGTTTTCTTTTTATTCTGAAATTTAAAAAATACACCAAAGAGTAATAAACCAGGTTTTTAACCATGAATGATCTATATCAACTCATTAAAGGGCTGCACTTCAACCGTTTCACCCACTTCAATATCACCTGAATCGCGTTCTAAAACGATAAAACAGTTCGCTTTTGCCATTGAGCTCAACATATGAGAGCCCTGGACACCTGTAGTATCAACAATTAACTGTCCATTTTCATCGCTTGACATAATTCCACGTTGAAAATCTTTTCTGCCGGGATGTTTTTTGAGTTTAGAAATACATTTGGCCTGTAATTTGAGTGGAGCACTTAATGTTTCACCCTCTAATAAACGCAAACTGGGTTGCACGAATTGATAGAAGGTGACCATGGCTGAAACCGGGTTACCGGGTAATCCAAAAAATATAGTGTCATTAATATGGCCAAAAGCTAAAGGTTTGCCTGGTTTCATGGCTATTTTCCAGAAGCCGACTTTACCAATTTCATCTAATATGATTTTAATAAAATCAGCTTCTCCGACAGAGGCACCACCAGAAGTAATAACTAAATCAGCAATATTTGATGCTTCTTTTAGTGTTAGCTCAATTTCTTCTTTTATATCGGGCACGACACCCATATCAATGCACTCAACATCCATTTTTTGTAACATACCAAATAATATATAACGGTTGCTGTCATAAATATCGCCCGGTTCAAGGCGTTGACCAACGCCTTTTAACTCATCTCCGGTAGAAAAGAAGGCAACTACAGGTTTTCTTATTACTTTAAATTCTGTCACGCCAACAGAAGCCAGTAATCCAAGTTTTGCTGGTGATAAACGTTCACCGGCTTTAATAATCGTATCACCGGTAAAAAAATCATCTCCCGGATTACGTACATTCTGTTTGGCCTTGTGCGCATTTCCAATTTTTATATGATTGCCGTCTACTTCAGCATGTTCTTGCATAACCACGGTATCAGCACCTTCAGGCACAACTGCACCGGTCATAATACGTACAGCTTCGCCTTGTTTAAGTTTTCCCTCAAAGGGAGCGCCTGCAAAAGATTTACCAATTACGTTTATTTTTTTGTCACCCGTTTGAGGGATGTCTGATGCGTTAATAGCATAACCATCCATTGCTGAATTAATAAATGGGGGAACATCAAGAGGTGATGTGACATCTTCTGCCAGTATATAACCAGCAGCTTCGCGAATAGTGACGTTTTTTTTGCCTTTAATCGGTTTTATACTTTGTTTAACCTGTTCAAGTGCCTGTTCGAAACTAAGTGAATTAGGATCAAATTCATCGTTACATGAGCTCTGTTTTTTAATCATAGTAAGGTCTTCTTGTCGAAATTTATTTTATAAAGTTAGTGTGTTTTATTCTGCTGGCTATATTGAACAACGAAGTCTGCAATGCTATTGATATCATTTAGATTAAGTTGTGTTAAGTCGGTTTGTTGTAATGCTTGCTCATTATCATGGGCAATGGCAATAATATTGTGATCACCCGGGTACATTAATGGTTTGCCTGTGGCTTGCCTGTGTAATTCAATTTTATTGAATGGCCACTTTTTAAAACCTTCTACCAGAACCATATCAACGGTGTTTGCAGGAATGTGTTTTAAGATCTCCTGTAACGTTGGCTCTGCCTCTATGTCATGTTCAATGGTTATTACTGTTCTTATACTGGAACATATTAACATGGGAACGGCTCCGGCTTTACGTAACTCATAACTGTCTTTGCCTGGCGTATCCATCTCAAAATTATGATGCGCATGTTTAATAACAGCAATGCGCATACCGCGTTTTTTTAATTCAGGTATAAGTTTAAGCAATAAGGTTGTTTTTCCGGTGCCACTGTAAGCAGCGAAACCTAAAAGAGGTTTTTCATAGGTGATTTGATCATTTGAGGTTGTTTGCGTAGACATTAGTTCATATCTTCCGGACGATTGAAATTTTTAAAGCGGTTATGTTGTGATGAAAAATCACAGACGGCAGGATCTATCATAGAGATAAAATCATGAACTTTACGTCGACCCTGTTGTAAAAAAGTATTTAACAATGCTTTATGCTGACATGATAATAATGAAAACAGGGGCTGTAGTCTGTCTCCATCATGGCATATTGCAGATTCTTTTTTCTGTATTTGTAAACATTGCACAAGATGATTAAAAAGGTTCTCCGGGGGGGCAGGCGTGTCGCAGGGAAGGCAAAGCAAATATGGGGTAGAGCATATGTGCATTGCACTGGAAATACCCGCTAGCGGCCCCTGATAGTCGTCCTGAAAGTTATTAACTGAATCATTGACAATATTTGTTGCATATTTTTTATATATATTTAGGTTTCTATTTGCGCTGATAATGATTTTCTCTGCTGGCACACCTATGGTGTTAATAATATTCTCAATCATAGGTTTACCTTGCCATAATAATAAACCTTTATCGGCACCGTTCATTCTTTGTCCCCGGCCACCGGCTAGAATTAAATATGTAACTTGATTCGGTGAAATTGTGTCGGACATAGATCTGTTTTGCCTGTATATTAGTTCTAGATATTAGCTCTGAAAGTTGTTCTGGATATTAGTTCCAGATATTGCATCCAGGCTGAAATTAAAATACTTTCAGTGTGATCTGATAGTAGATTTAAGCTTTATTATATATCAATATGCAACCTGAAATTTTTACTTCATAGTATTTTAAATGGCTATAGTTGATCAATTACCCGCTGCTGAACAGTCTGTTATCGAACGATTTCTTGATGTGTTATGGATGGAAAGAGGCCTTAGTAAGAACACGCTATCTGCATATAGAAATGATTTGTCGAATCTGGCCTTATGGTTATATGAAAATAATAGTAATTTATCAGGTGCATCTCAAATGAGTTGCCAGTCTTTTCTTGCGTTTAGATATGAGCAAGGCAGTAAAAATCGTAGTGCAGCTCGTTTATTGTCATCAATGCGACGTTTTTATGGTTGGTTGTTGCGAGAGAAAAAGATACAAATTGATCCTGTTGCTTTAATTGAAGCTCCAAAACCTGAGCAGCCATTACCTAAAACCCTGACTGAGCTCCAAATTGAAGATCTGTTAAATGCACCGGACCTGAATACTGACCTGGGTTTAAGAGATAAAGCCATGTTGGAAACAATTTATGCGACAGGTTTAAGGGTGAGTGAGTTGATTGGCCTTGAATTTTCACAGGTTTCATTAGATCCAGGTGTTGTACGTGTGATGGGCAAGGGTGGAAAAGAGCGCCTGGTACCATTGGGAGAAGAAGCGATAGAGTGTTTACATGCCTATATAAACCAGGCAAGGGTCGTGTTAATGGCTCAGCATCCATCATGTAATGCTTTATTTGTGACTCGCAGGGGTAAAAACATGAGTCGGCAGGCTTTCTGGTATTTAATTAAGCGATATGCTTTATTAGCCAATATTGATGCTGAAATTCTATCACCCCACACTTTGCGACATGCTTTTGCTACACATCTGTTAAATCATGGAGCTGATTTAAGAGTGGTGCAAATGTTGTTAGGGCATAGTGATATATCAACTACTCAAATCTATACACATGTGGCGAATCAGCGATTACAGCAGCTTTATCAGCAGCATCACCCTCGTGCCTGAGAGGTGAAATGTAATAGGTTTATTCAAGATTTATTATTAAATTAATTTAAAATGAGTATTTTATGCTCGGAATTAATTATACTTCCCCCTGTCTATGTATACAGATCACATTAATATTGAGAATTAATCTATGAAATTACTACTAAAATCAGGCCTGTTATTAATAACAATGGTACTTGGGGCTGTGTCAGCGGTTCATGCGAATGAGGCTGAAATAAAAGAACTAAAAGAAAATATTAACAAACGTTTACCGCCAAATACCGCGTTATCAGTGAAAACGACACCTGTTAAAGGCGTATATGAAATTATGGCGGGCGGTCAGATTATGTATGCAGATAAAGATGCTCGTTATATATTTGATGGTGATTTAATTGATTTGAAAACAAAGAAAAATATCACTGAAGATACCCGTGGTATCGTGCGCTTAAGTGCCCTGGACAAACTGGGTGAGAACAACATGTTAGTGTATACACCTAAGGGCAAGGTTGAACATACGATTACAATATTTACCGATATATATTGCCCATACTGCAGGAAACTGCATGATGAAATGCCTGATTACATGAATAATGGTGTGAAAGTGCGTTATATTTTTGTGCCATTTAAAGGCCCTAAGAGTGTGCAAACATCAGTTTCTGTATGGTGTGCAGATGATAAAAACAAAGCAATGGATCTGGCTAAAGGTGGAAAAGAGGTTGAAAAGAAGGCCTGTGATAATCCGATTAGTCTGCATCAGGCGCTGGCTACTGAAATTGGTATAAGAGGTACACCCGCAATAATGCTTGAATCTGGAACATTATTACCAGGATACGTGCCCTCGGCTAAATTATTGCAACAGTTAAATACTCAGCTTTAAAATACCACATTGTTATGTAACATTTCCATCGGGGAAAGGTCGGCATCCATTCGTCTCGTTCCCACGGTTCTCCGTGGGAGTGCATACAGCCCTTGTTTTATTAATGCATGGCATTAAACATCTTACGCCGGAACTTGCCTACCAGTGGGTGTTCATTCCCCAAAAGACCAAACGTAGCAAGTAGTGACTTTTTAACCGCGCCATTCTGAAACTGGTTATCCCTGATTAATATATAAATTAGATGCTCCAGCCCTGCTTCGTAGTTATCCTGGTTAATTAGTTGTATCGCTAGCTGATAACGTGATAAATGATCATCTGGCGTTTCGGCTAATATTTTTTCAAGTTCACTTATGTCGGGTGCATTTTCTGTCACCAATGCCAGCTCAATTTTATTTAATAAACTAATGACTTGTGCATTTTCACGGTCTGCCAGGCTAAACTTGTTAAGTCGTTTCTGTGCCGATTCATATTGTTTTTCACGGGCCTCCAGATGTGCAAGATCAATTTGGACAGTAATATTATCTGGTGCTAAAGATTCAGCTTTGAGTAATAAGGTTTTACCAGCATCAAAGTCGCCTGACTGGATTATTTCAAATGCCTGATTGCGTAAATTATCGGCCTCAGTGGGTGAATGTTTGTCAATTAACTGTCTGATAGTGTCTTCTGTTTGTAATCCAGTAAACTGATCAACTACTTCTCCATTTTTGAATATAAGTACACTAGGAATCGAGCGAATTTGAAATTGCTGGCTTAATGACTGCTCGCTTTCGCTATTAACTTTGGCCAGTACAAATTGCCCGTTAAGTTTGTTAGCAAGGCTCTCCAGGATAGGAATAAGCTGTTTACAGGGCTCGCACCACTCAGCCCAAAAATCGACCAGTACAGGCGCTTTATACGAATTTTCAATAACGCCCTGTTGAAAGTTCTGTTCTGTAGCATCAAAAATAAAATCGGATGAACTCATTGTTTATACTCAAATTTAAAATTTCTGTTATGTGTCAATTATTACTGAAATGAAAATATTATATTTATCTGTCTTAAAGTAGCTTAATTCTTTGTTATTGGTCGAGAGCAAACAATTCGCAACATTCTGTAAAGAGCAGATAGGAAATGATCTCTTTATCGGGCCACAATTCTTTTATACCATTAGCGTAATAAAACATTTGTTGTTGGTATTCCTGTGATATTTCCTGAAGATTATTTATGTTTGCATGCTGGTGTGTTTTGTAATCAATAATAATTACCTGATTTTGTTTAACAATTAACCTGTCAATAATGCCATATATCAGGCAGTTATCTTTAATGTACTGTATCGGGCATTCGTTATATATTTTAATAATATTATAAGGCTTAAATATTTTCTGTAAATCAGCGTGAGTATAGTTAGCGTGAGCAATTGAAAACCAGTCTTCCAGTTGTTTGTTATTATCAATATGCATCTCAAAAGATATTCTTTTTATGATGATGTCAGCACTCTGTTTATCATCTAATGTCAGCAGCTCTAACATACGGTGGATAGCTATACCACGTTGAATTGCTAATTGATTATCCTTATTCCTGTCCTCGTGTTGAGTGGCTGATGATGAATGAGTTGTGACTCGACTAGGTGCCAGCATCACCTGTGGTTTTCTAAGAATGTCAATTTTTCGGCTTAAAGCGTCATCCAGGCTATGTGTGCTTTGAGTAGCAGTCGATTGCTCTGCAACTATCTCATTACATAATGGTTGTTCACCAAAGCTGTAACTTAAATGATTATCTGTCTGCTCATCGGTTTCATTAGTTAAAGATTGTAATGCTGTGAATAAGGGCTGGTACCAGTTGGCAAAGGGGCCTCTGTCTGCCTGACATCCGCTAATAAATAAATATTGTCTGGCTCGGGTTACGGCTACATACAATAAATTAGCATCTTCTTTTTGTTGGGCTTCTTTAAGTTGCTTTGTTAATTTCTTGCTTTGTTCATCTTGAAGTTTACTCGCTGGCACCAGTTGAAAATGCGTGGGTTTTTTATTTTCTACGGGCCAGTCGATTATGGTGCTTAATGAAGACCTGTCTTTTGCAGTGGTGATCGTGTCGGCCAGATAGACTACAGGTGCTTCAAGCCCCTTACTGGCATGTATAGTCATGATGCGTACACGTGGCTGACGTGTTTCCATGGGAGCTTCGTCAGGTGCGTCACTCTGGGTGTTTTTTAAACTGCGCAAATGGAATAAGAAATGCATTAAACTTGGATAACGGCCGCTGTCCAGATCCAGAGCCATTTCCAGAAACAGAGTTAAATTCGCCTGCACTCGAGCCTGTAAAGCTGTCGGTGTTGAACGTTTATATCGCTCAAGTACATCTGCCTGTGCAAATATTTTATCAAGTAAATCATGTACTGGAATTTTATCAGCCAGCGCACGCCAGTCATTTAAATATAACCATGCGCGTTTAAGGGGATGATTCACATCAAGTTCTTCTGATAAAACCTCCAGCCGACTGAACCAGTGTCCCTGATGAGGGTGTGCAGCTAATGTTTGCAGGTCATTGTCAGATGCACTGAATAATGGTGATTTTAAAACCTGTGCTAATGCTAAATTATTAAAAGGGGTTAAAAGTGTATCAAGTAGCGCCTCCATATCCTGAATTTCCAGACAGGATAACAAAGTGCCCCTATTGGTGCCTAAATAAGCAATATCCGCATCCCGTAATGCCCGTTCATAATCTTCAACATGTGCACGCTTACGAACCAGGATAAAAATATCGTTATACGTTAATGCGCGATGTATATCGCCATCAGTTACGGGTGTCTTATTTTTAATAAGCTGTTTTATATGATTTGCAATCTGTCGCGCTTCTTTCTGATGAATGCCGCTAGATTCCGCGCGCGCTTCATTTAAAGGGTTGCGACAATAAACGTCTTCAATTTTTTCGTCCAGATCACTCATTCGCCAGAGAGGTAAAACTTCTACTGTTCCTGAAAGCGTTTCAAGGTTAGTTTGATGTTTAATAAAACCGGGTAAAGTAGTTTGAAATTCATCCTGTAAAAATACCGCGTTAACCGTATTAATAATTGCAGGTGAAGAACGCCATGATTTATTCAGGGGAAAAGATTTGGCATCCAGGTATTGAGTTAACCAGTTAGAAGCCTGTTGCTGCAGTTCGGGTTTTGCACGTCTAAAGCTATAAATAGACTGTTTTTCATCACCGACTAAAAACACACTACGATTTTTTTCTGATTCAGTTGATGCCATTTCTTCAAGTAGAGGCAATATTAGTTGCCATTGGGTTGGATTGGTATCCTGAAATTCATCAATTAATAAATGCTGTATTTGCTGGTCAAGTTTATATTGTATCCAGAGGGCATTTTCTGAATCCTGCAATAATTTGTAACTGCGCCACTCCAGATCTGTGAAATCAAGTAATCGCTGCTGATTTTTTAATGTTTGATAGTGTTCAATAAACTTTTCACCGCAATAAAACCAGTGGTGGTTGAGCTGCCAGCAATGTTGTTTATTAAGCTCTTCAAGTGTATCTAAAATTTTATTACTAATAATTTCATGGTACTCAAGAAAACGATCTGCATCATCATCGCCCAGTTTTTTGCGAAGCGCCACGCTATCTTTTCGGGCTAAAGGTGTGTTCTTCTGCGTTAGAAAACAACCGCGAACAAGATTAAAAGCGTTTTCGTCTTTTGGTGTTTCTACTAACCAGTCAGCTAATTGTGCTGCGAATTGCAGATTTTTTTTACCTGCAGCCAGACCCAGCAATTTTGAAAACTCTAAAATCCGTTGTATAAGTAAATCATTAAAAAAATCACAGATCGGCTCAGTTGTAGAGTCGTAATTGAGTGAAGAGGCGAGTTTCTGACTGGCAAAAGCCGCTTTATTCCCCGTTTCATCATCTGTGAATGCCCACCAGTCACTCCTGTGCTGTAAAAAACTGTTTAAAACTTTATGCAGGTTAAACAGGCCGCCGCAGTGTTTCATTAAATGTTGCAAATGCCTGGATAATTCGCCTTGCATATCCAGTGTGGCTTCATTAAATAAAGCATCCCTTGCCTGTTGAATTAACAGGTCGGCACTTTCAAGTAAATCAAAGTTTGGGGGTATATCAGCCTCTATTGGGAAACGACTTAGCAGGTCCTGGCAGAAAGAGTGAAATGTCAGTGTGCGAACCGGGTAATCACAGTATTGATGAGCTTCATATAAAGCACGCGCTTTTTGCTGATAATCTTTGCTCAAATCAAGTTCTGTGAGTAATGAAAAAAGCTTTTCATCATCCACAGTAGCTAGTTGGTAGAGCCTTTCAGATAAGCGTTGTTGCATCTCGGCAGCGGCTTTTCGAGTAAACGTCAGGGCGAGAATACTGCCGGGGTCTGCGCCTTCCAGCAATAAACGGACTATGCGGGTGACCAACATGTATGTTTTACCACTCCCGGCAGAGGCGGTAACAGTGGCATTGATATAGGGGTTAGCTGCTTGAAGGCTCATGGCTGCATTTTACGGTAAATTATAAATAAATGTGAGGTATCGAAAGAGAAAAACATTTGCTCCGTTAATGAACGCAGAATAGATAAATAACTAATATGTGAAATTGTGGGTTACTGCAAACTTTAGTGATTTATTTGCGCACATTAGGCTTGTTTAGCGGAAAAGGCTTTGTTTTGTTGAGTATAAAATAGTCCTTTCTCATGTGTGTTCGAATGTTTACAACAGATAAGTGTGTATCCTGAGTGGAAAGCCTAATTGACAAATTGCGTCTTGGCCATAAGTCTTTTATAGTTGCCCAAAATACTGATTGATTAAGAGAATGTTGAATGAGTTCATATGATGCCTCGGCCATAGAGGTTTTAACCGGCCTGGAACCTGTACAGAAACGTCCGGGTATGTATACCGATACCACACGACCTAACCACCTTGCACAGGAAGTTATTGATAATAGTGTTGATGAGGCGGTCGCCGGGCACGCTAGCCGAATACAGGTGGTTTTATATCGCGATGGATCATTAGGTGTAACCGATGATGGGCGCGGTATGCCGGTGGATATTCACCCTGAAGAGGGTGTGCCGGGTATTGAAGTGATTATGACCAAATTACATGCGGGCGGTAAGTTCACTAATGATAATTACCAGTTTTCAGGTGGTTTACATGGGGTGGGTGTTTCCGTGGTTAATGCGTTGTCTGATCGCGTTGAGGCGGAGATAAGACGTGACGGCAAAGTGTATACGATCGCATTCGCTCACGGTGAAAAAGTCAGTGAGCTTGAAGAAACAGGAACGGTGGGTAAGAAAAATACCGGTACTCAAATTCGTTTTTGGCCTGAAGCGAAGTATTTTGATACGGTAAAGTTTTCTGTGTTACAGCTAAAACATGTATTACGTGCCAAGGCAGTCTTATGTCCTGGTTTACATGTTACTTTTCTAGACGAAAAAACAGCTGAAAGCGAAGAATGGTATTACGAGGATGGTCTGGAAGACTATTTGATGGAAAGCCTTAAGGGCTATGAGTTGTTACCCGCTCAACCTTTTATTGGTTCTATGGCATCTGCTCATGAAGCAGTTGATTGGGCTCTCTTATGGTTACCCGAAGGCGGTGAGTCTGTTGGTGAGTCATATGTGAATTTAATTCCTACTTCCCAGGGCGGCACACATGTTAATGGTTTACGCACAGGTTTAACGGAAGCAATAAGAGAGTTTTGTGAATTTAGAAACCTGTTACCCCGTGGCGTAAAACTTAGCCCGGAAGATGTCTGGGAAAAAGTCAGTTATATCCTTTCTGTAAAATTATTAGATCCACAATTCTCAGGGCAAACTAAAGAACGTTTATCTTCAAGAGAATGTGCGGCATTTGTTTCAGGCGTAGTAAAAGACTCATTCAGTCTGTGGTTAAATCAGAATACAGATCAGGGTGAGCTGATCGCTATGTTAGCTATCGATAACGCGCAAAAGCGTTTAAAAGCCGGCAAAAAAGTAGCCCGTAAAAAAGTAACATCTGGCCCGGCACTACCTGGAAAATTAGCTGATTGTAGTTCTTCAGATGTAAACCTAACGGAACTGTTTCTGGTGGAAGGTGACTCAGCGGGTGGCTCGGCCAAACAGGCGCGAGATAGAAATAACCAGGCAATTATGCCGTTACGTGGAAAAATACTTAATACCTGGGAGGTAGATGCAGACCAGGTATTGGCATCTCAGGAGGTGCATGATATCTCGGTCGCCATTGGTGTCGATCCCGCATCTAGTGATTTATCTGGTTTACGTTATGGAAAGGTTTGTATTTTAGCTGATGCAGACTCCGATGGTTATCATATTGCTACATTATTATGTGCCTTGTTTCTGCGTCATTTCAGAACACTAACAGAAGCGGGTCATGTCTATGTGGCAATGCCTCCGCTGTTTAGAATAGATGTCGGTAAAGAAGTTTTTTACGCATTAGATGAAGCTGAAAAACAGGGGGTATTAGACCGTATTGCAGCAGAAAAGAAAAAAGGCAAAATTCAGGTAACTCGATTTAAAGGTCTGGGTGAAATGAACCCGCTGCAATTGCGCGAAACATCTATTGCACCAGATACACGTCGTTTAGTTCAGTTAATTGTAGAGCCCGGTGATGACAGTAATAAAATGATGGATATGTTACTTGCGAAAAAACGCGCCTCAGATCGTAAGAGCTGGTTAGAGGATAAGGGTGATCTGGCGGAAGTTTAAATGTGTCGTTTGTGGGATTAAATTGAACAACTATTATAAAAACATGTAAAAAGAAATAATTTCGTATATGCGTACACGTATATAGTATGCGTAAATCACGCTCATATAATGGCGATGTTTAAAGCTGTAAGATGAGTAATATCAGTTAGTAAATGTCTTCATAGCGCGATTATTAGTGATGAGTCTTAACAACGAAGCGGTTATTAAGTAATAGCTAATATAGCGTATGTGATCAATCAGTATCAACTTCAACATTATTACTGACTATAATACATATTAAAGAAGCAATATGTTTATAGTAAGTGAAATCAACGGAAAAACACCCGCTTATCAGTCAATTGATATGTATGGTAATTCTTATATAGACACATAGACAAGCAGGGTCGATTCATAATCTTGTTATGAGTAAATAGAATTCGAAGATACCCTCAAGTAATTTGGTGGTCATTAAAATTGTAAGCGATGTTTGTTATTAGGTCAGTCAGTTGGCTTGAGAACAAATTGCTTTTATATGTTTGAAGTAATAAAAAATTTAAAAAGATGATTACATACAGATATTAAAAATATAACTTAGTTGAATGGATACAAGAGTTAGTATGCGAAATTGTGTTTATTATTGTAAAATAAAATCATATGCTGCTGTGCTTTTTTGCGTCATAAGTTTACTGCTTCTCTTTCCTTCAATATTTAATAGCAGTTTAGCCTCCACATCAGAAGCAGATAAGCTTGTTGTAAGTTATCGACTCGATAGTGCTCCAATGCAATTTCAAAACAGTGATGGCGAGGCAGATGGTATCTTAATTGATTTCTGGAAACTATGGTCAAAGAAATCTGAAATTAAACTCGTTTTCAAAGGTGCCTATAACAAGCAGGCTCAGGAAATGGTCACTAAAGGCCTTGCTGATTTTAATGCGGGTTTATTCTCTAATGAAAAACGAGAAAAACATTTTGTTTTTTCAGAACCAATACTAAAAAGTCCATATCATCTATTTATAAATGATTCTTATATTGAAAGCT
The DNA here is from genome assembly GCA_026195255.1 of Gammaproteobacteria bacterium. GTDB lineage: Bacteria > Pseudomonadota > Gammaproteobacteria > SZUA-229 > SZUA-229 > SZUA-229. The sequence continues at coordinate 134,942 of JAPHSS010000026.1, forward strand.
TTCAATTAAACAAAATTGAAAATTATACCATAGCTGTTACCCGTGATAGTTTTCATGAAACCTATATGCGAAAGCATTATCCTAATGTAAAACTCAAGTTATATGATGGCTACCAGAAGATGTTTACCGATGCAGATGCAGGTAAGGTTCAGGCTTTTATAAGCCAGCCAATGTTCAGGCGTTACTTTGTAAATCAGTATTCTTTAAAAGAAAAATTTACACCTCTTAAAGACCCTCTTTACATACACAGTTATAAAGCCGCAGCTGAAAAAAACAATATTAAATTGATACAAAAAATTAACCGGTCAGCTGCATTAGTTAGAGCAGATGAAAAGTCTAATATCACAAAAAAATGGTTAGGCCTGCAATGGCATAGCAGTGAAGAAAAAAAAGGCAATTCACTTAAGCTGAATGCGCATGAAAAACAATGGTTAAATACGCATAAAGTCATTCGCATGGGCGGTGAGTCAAATTGGCCACCCTTTGATTTCACAGATGAAAAAGGAATCTATCAGGGTATTACTGCAGATTATATAAAATTACTGGAGGAACGACTGGAAGTCAGTATTCAAGTGTTTAGTGAACAACCATGGACAGAAACCATTGATATGCTCAAAACAGGAAAAATTGATGCTATCGGGGCCATTTCTAAAACTTCAGAGCGTGAAAAATTTGCCAGGTTTACATCGCCATATGTGACTTACCCTTATGTTATTGTCTCAAATATAAAAGATACTCAATTTGAAAATCTTCAATCGCTAACAGGTAAACGTGTTTCAGTTGAGGGAAATTTTTATACACACCTGACATTGCAATCAGAGTATCCAGAAATAAATTTAGTTATTGAAGAAACATCAGAAAATGCAATATTGGCAGTGGCACATGGAAAAGCCGATGCCTATATCGGTGTGCAGCCTGTTGCATCTTATTTTATTGAAAAAAATGTTATATCGAATTTAAGAGTTATTGGCGTTGCTCACTTTGAGAAAGTAGGTATAAGCATGGCAACTCGATTTGATAATCCAGTTTTATTTAAAATACTACAAAAAGGACTGGAATCAATTACCCCGGTCGAGAGGCTCTCTATCCAGAGAAAATGGATTGATATATCTCAAAAAGCAGAAAAAAACAGAAGAGTAATTGATTTATCTAAAGAACAGAAAAAATGGTTAAGCCAGCATAAGTTAATACGCATTGGTGTTGATCCAGGTTGGCCACCAGTTGAATATATAAACGACAAGGGGGTATATAGCGGAATTGCATCAGATTATGTGCATGATTTAGAGAAACAGCTTTCAATGAATTTTAAATATGATGCTGGATTAAAATGGTCTGAAGTGATAGAGAAAGTTAAAGCGGGTGAGATTGATGTGTTACCAGCAGTGTCTAAAACAGCAGCGCGTGAAAAATATTTAAATTTCACAAAACCATACATGAAATTTCCATACGTTATTTTTACCAGAGATGATGCACAGCTAATGACAGACATTAAAGAATTGTCAGGTAAAACTATCGTAGTTGAAAGAAACTATGCAAATCATGAAATACTTAAAATAAACCACCCAGATATAAAACTATTATTAGTTGATGATACAGAACAGGCACTTAGAGAATTATCCTTGAATAATGTAGATGCTTATGTTGGAAATCTTGCAGTCACCAGTCATATTATTATTCAAACCGGCATGACAAATATAAAAGTTGCAGCACCTACACCCTACAGCAATGATATAGCATTTGCTGTACGAAAGAATATGCCTGAACTTGTTAATATTTTACAAATATATCTCGACTCAATAAGTATTGAACAAAACAATGCTTTCAAGAAAAAATGGTTTTCAATTCAATATGATCATAATGTGAATCGTGCTGTTATATGGCAAATGCTGAGTATTAGCTTTGTTATTGTATTAGTGATTACGCTTTGGCTGTTATATGTGCAAAAACAGAAAAAAGCGCTGCGAGTTAGCGATGAGCGTTTTCGCCTGGTTATGAATGCAACACAAGAAGGTATATGGGACTGGGATTTAAAATCAAATGAGGTTTATTATAGCCCTGGCTTTTATAATATTCTGGGATATAAATTAGATAGCTTTTCTAAAGATACAGGTGCGTGGATGAATTTATTACATCCTGATGATTATGAGAAAACATCTATACGCATGGATCACATATTAGAACACGATGAAAAACGATATAGTCTGGAATTTCGAATCAGACATAAAGATGGACAATACCGCAACGTACTTGCTACAGGTTCACTTGTGTTTAACAGGCAAGGTGAGGCTGTTCGCTCATTAGGTTGCATGACTGATATAACCGTAAAGAAACTTATCGATGAGCAGATTAAACAAAATGAACAGCAACTAAAGATAATAATTGACGCCATTCCACTTGCTATCAGTATTTCCAATAATGATGGCAAAATAGTTTTCGCTAATCGACAAACACAAAAAGAAATTGGTAGTGATCAATCTGTCATTGGTCTCAATATGGGGCAATTCTATGAACGTCCTAAAGATCGAGAAATGTTATTAAAATTATATAAAGAAAAAGGTCGCATTGATACTATGCCGATGCGTTACAAAACCCTGTCTGGCTCAATAACTGAAGGCGTTATATCAATTATACCTATCTATTTTGATGGTGAAATGAAAAATCTTGGCGTTTTAGTTAATATGTCAGAAAGAATGCAAATGGAGCGTGATTTGATCGCTGCCAAAGTTCAAGCAGATATAGCAAATAACACAAAATCAAGTTTTCTTGCAAATATGAGTCATGAAATAAGAACGCCTATGAATGCAATTATAGGCCTGGGTAACCTTGCGCTTAACACGGAACTTACAGATCAACAAACGGATTATCTCGAAAAAATTATCACCTCATCCCACTTATTGCTAGGTATCATTAATGAGATTCTGGATTTTTCTAAAATAGAAGCAGGTAAGCTAGAGATAGAGAAAATAGAATTTGATTTAGAAAAGGTAATAGAAAGTGTTTCTTCACTCATTATGCTTAAAGCAGAAGAGAAAGATCTGGAAATCGTATTAATCGTTGAGCCAGATGTGCCTCTTACATTATTAGGTGACCCTTTACGCCTGGGTCAGGTTCTGATTAATTTGAGTCAAAATGCTATTAAGTTTACGGAGAGTGGTGAAGTTGTCATAACAATAAAACAGATTGAGAGAATGAATAATAGCACAACACTTGAGTTTTCTGTGTCTGACTCAGGTGTTGGTATAAGTGAAGACGAAATTGAACATTTGTTTGATGCTTTTTCTCAGGTTGACGAAACCTATGGGCGTCGTTTTGAAGGGACAGGTTTAGGGCTTGCAATATGTAAACAACTAGTCGAACTAATGGGTGGTAATATTAGCGTAAAAAGTGAAATTGATATTGGCAGTACTTTCTCTTTCCAGTTAAATTTTCAACTTGTTAAAAATCAGAGTGCTAATCCCACAAATATATCATTCGAGGGAAAAAGAGCCCTGGTAGTTGATGACAATCTAACTGCTCGTGAGGCACTCAGTAACATGTTAAGTTCTTTTTCATTTGACGTTATATCAGCCTCCTCTGGACTTGAAGCGTTTAATTTAGTTAAGAATAATGCAGACAAAAATAATAAAATATTTGATATTATCTTTTTAGATTGCAAGATGCCAGGGCTGAACGGAATTCAAACATCAAAGAAAATAAATAATGAAATTAATCAGCCACATATTCCTTTAGTCATTATGACTAACACATATACTAAAGATGAAAGGCTGGAGAAAAGTGAAGAAATAGGCATCGATGGGGTATTAGTAAAACCTGTTAATGCATCTATGTTGTTCAATGTTATCCTGGAGGTGCTTCAGGGTAAGGTGCTTAATCATAGAGACACATTTGTAGGGTTGCCAAACAGGCGCTTAACAGGTGAAATTTTACTGGTTGAAGATAATGTCATTAATCAGCAGGTGGCAAAAGAAATTCTTCAAAATATGGGGTTATTTGTGCATGTGGTTAGTAATGGAAAAGAAGCTTTATGCGCTTTAGACGAACATGCCTTTGACCTGATTATAACGGATATTCAAATGCCAGAAATGGATGGCTTTGAGTTAACACATATCATACGCAGCCATGAAAAATTCCATACAATTCCCATTTTAGCCATGACGGCTCATGCAATGGAAAAAGATCGCAAAAAATGCCTTAGCGAAGGAATGAATGACCATATATCAAAACCTATAGACTCTGAGAAGCTATTTAACGTAATATCATACTGGCTGAATCCTAAGAGGACAATCGATGCGCCTCAGGCTGAGATTGATAACGGGGATCATAATTTTAAACCTGTAGCTGGATTAGATGTTAACTGGGGCTTAAAACAGGTTGGTGGTAATAAAAAGTTATTTTGTAAGTTACTTAATGAATTTATTCAAGATTATGAAAACACAGAAGAAATGATAGATGATGCTGTAAAAGATGAAAATACAGAACTCATAGAGCGAATAATACATACCATACAGGGAATATCAGGTAGCATTGGTGCCAGAAATTTGCTCAATTCAACAATTACTATAAAAAACAAACTTAATAATAATATTATTCCAGATGAAGAAAGCTGGAATGAATTTAATAATGTTTTCGCAGAGGTAAGAGCTAGTATCAAACAGTGGCTTGAAAATGAGGAAATCAGTTGTAATATTGAAAGTCAGACAAGGATATTAGATAAAGCATTACTTGAACGAATATATATATTACTGAATGAAGGTAATCCAGAAGTTCAGAAGATTATAACGAACATTAACACGGATGATCTGAGTGATGAGTCGTCTAAAATCATTTCAATGATTTTAGAAAATATAAAAAACTATGATTTTTCTCGCGCTCAGGTACACGTGAAAGAATTATTGTTATCAATTGATGTCAAATAAACAGGACATAGATATGGCTAATGACAAACCTAAAATTCTCATTGTAGATGATGAGCGTTTTTATATTAATATATTAGTTGAGCTACTATCCGATGAGTACAATACCATTGTTAGTAAGGGTGGTTTGCAGGTATTTGATAGAGCACTGGATAATCCGGATTTGATTTTACTTGATATAATGATGCCTGATATGGATGGTTATGAAGTATGTCGTTTACTAAAAGATGATTCACGCACAAGAGATATTCCTGTAATATTTTTAACCGTTAAGAGCGAGCTGGACGATGAAATTTATGGTTTTAAACTAGGCGCTGTTGATTATATTTCAAAACCTATAAGCCCTGCTATAGTCAAAGTTCGAGTTGCAACACATATAGCGTTAAATAAGGCAAGAAAATCACTCTCAATAGAAAATAAATTATTAATAGCTGAGCAGAAGAAAAAAGATGAACAACTTCGTTGCAGCCAGAAACTCGATGCCCTAGGAAAACTAACTGGCGGTATTGCTCATGATTTTAACAATATCCTGGGTATCATTCTTGGCTATTCAGACTTGCTCATGGAGAATATATCTTCTGATGATACGCAATTACAGAAATACACCCAGCAAATATCTAGCGCTGGAGAAAGAGGCAGAAAAATCACCCAGAAATTACTTTCATTTTCTCGTAAAAGGTCATCAAAACAGGAAGTAATAAATATAAATCAGCTGCTCAAGGATCAACAGCATGTGCTTGAAAAAGCGCTTACCATTAGTATAGATATCCTGCTTAATTTAGATGCTAATATCTGGAAAATAATCGTTGATAAAAGTGAACTAGAAGATGCAATACTCAATATGTGTATCAATTCTATGTATGCAATGCCTTCGGGTGGGACATTAAAACTACAGACAAATAATGAAAGCGTTTCATCAGAAAAAGCGAAACAGCTCAATATCAAGCCTGGTGAATATGTAAAGCTGACGGTTGATGATAATGGAGCTGGCATGGAGCTAGATGTTGTTGATAAGATATTTGAACCCCTGTTTAGTACCAAAGGTGAACAGGGTACCGGGTTAGGCATGAGTCAGGTATATAGCTTCGTTAAGCGATCATCAGGTGCTATCTCTGTTCATTCTGAACCTGGAATCGGCACTCAAATCAGATTATATTTTCCCCGTAATACATCTTCAGAAAAAGATACTGATATGTCAAATGGACAATCAATAACACAGGATTACACGGGTACTGAAACAATACTTCTAGTGGATGATGAAAAACCTATATTAGAGCTTAACGCTAAATTATTAGAGGGCCAGGGTTATAATGTATTCCAGGCCTTGAATGCTGAACAGGCTCTTAAAATTATACCGTTAGAAAAACCTGATTTAATGTTAATTGATATTGTTTTGCCTGGCATGGATGGTTATGAGCTTGCAGCTATAGTGTGTGATAAATACCCAGACATAAAATTACAAATATTAACGGGTTATAATGATGCAAATACTGATACTACATCAAACGCCGAGTTATATCATGACGCCCTTAAAAAACCTATTCAGTCAATTGACCTGTTAAGGCATATTAGAGGGCTACTCGATAGTAATAATTAATATATCTAGTCACACAACATTGAGCACTAAAGGATCATAAATAAAATTATTAAAACGTCGATGTAGATACTATTTGCGTATTATAGTTGTCAAATAATAAAATAGACTTCTGATTTAAGTCGTCTATGCTTATGTCACGTAAGTTGGCTAATATACTGGATCTTCATTCTCTCTCAGAAGGCAGTTTTTATCAGTTACCTCAATCGGACGATGAATGTTTCATTTATAGATTATTATACTGTTATATTTTTTGAGTTTTCAAATATCACATGTGAGTTGTTATGTTTAAAAGGTTATTGTTTTTTTTAAGTCTGTCACTGACTTCCTTGGTCTCTTATGCAGAGAATTTAACCGTCACTTTTGGTATATACGGTTCAGACCGGCTATCAGAAATTGAACGTAAGTTTCACCCGCTTTTAAAATCACTTGAAGATTCATTAACAAAATCTACCAATAAGTCCGTCGAAATTAAGATGATTTTTTACAACAGGTACGAAGATGGTATTAATGCTGTGGCCAGAGGTGAGGTTGATATTGCGAGGCTGGGTGCAGTTTCTTATGTGTTAGCCAAAAAGCAAAACCCTGGTATATCTATTATTGCCACAGAAACTTTTCATAATAAAAAAACCTTTAATGGAGTCATTTGTGTGAATAGTAAGAGCACGATAAATAGTCTTAAAGATTTAAAGGGAAAATCTTTTGCATTTGCCAATCAGCGCTCTACTAGTGGTAGGTATATGTCTCAGCAGTTTTTATATGAAAATAATATTATAGCATCCAGTTTTTCAAAATATGGCTACTTTTTGAAACATGGAGAGGTAGCTATGGCAGTTGCACAAGGTAGATATGACGCAGGTGTGTTCAAGGATGAAATATTAAAGAACAAAATTATTTCTAAGGTTTTACGAGTAATTGCAACATTTCCTGTTGTGACTCATCCCTGGGTGGCAAGTGAAAATTTACCTGGTGATTTGAAAGTTACTATTCAACAGTCATTGCTAAATTTAGAAGATAAATCTGTGTTTAAAGGTCTGGAAAGAGATGGTTTCGCATTAAGTGATAATTTTGAATATGATAAGGTTCGTCTTGCTGTGGAAAATAACCATCTTTTTTTCAATGACAATTAATTAAATTTAGACTGCAGTAACTTCTTAATATTTACTGACTATATTTAAGTTAAAAATTATACAAGTAAGTAATATGCTGATGATAAATGCCAGTGTGTTTTTATGTGGCTAACAGTCTGGCATGGGCAGATTATAAGCTGTAAAAATTTAAAAAAAGTACTCCAGTGTTGCTACTATATTTTGTCCCAGGCCTATTGTGCCCTTATCAAAGGTTTTATTGTTTATTGTAGGGTAACGTATGGTCTCATCGGTTAAATTACCGACTTTTAGACTAAAATCCATATTCGAAATATATAAATTATGTACCACAAGGTTTATATCGTAATAACTATAAGCATCGATTTTATCACCGCTTCTTGCGCCGTTGTTTATGCGTTCTGTAATGGTGTTACCTGTCTCCGATACTTCCCATTCAGCTAGAACAGAGTCTATATAGTGACCGAGTATACTGAGGTGAACGTCCGGGGTAAAACTATAGGTTGCTCTGATATTAGAAATTACAGAGGGTGAGTAAGCAAGCTCAATATTTTCATAACCCGGTGTTTTATCTTCAACATCATGCAAACTGATGTCAAAGTTAAGCTTAAGTGATTTTGTTAATTGTGCAGTAGTGGTTAATTCAATACCCACTGTTTCCGCCTCACCTGTATCGCTTAACGAACTTACAAAAGAGCCGTTTTCTAGAACTGCTGAGCTTATAATTAAATTACTTACGCTGTTTTGAAATAACCCAAACTGTATAAATAAATCTTGCTGAGAAATGATATAACTAATTTCTATTGTTTCTATTTTTTCTGGTTTCAGGGGAGGCTGAGATAATTCTAGTATGGTTGAATTGTTTACCGGACTGGGTGCTTTTTCACCGAGGCTATACATGAGTTTAAGGTGCTGGTTATTTCTAATATCATAGATTCCTGTGAGCTGTGGGGTATAACTAATGTCATCGTAGGTGTATTTACGGCTCAGCACATTTTGATTATTAATATCAATATTGTCGTCGTAAATGATTACACTGTAGTCATTCTGCCATTCTGCTCTGAGGCCAGCAACAATAGTTAAATCATCCTGAGGTTTGTAATTAATCTGGGTGAACAGTGCGCTTGTTATGATGCCATCACTTTCTGGCACCTGTATTTCACGGTTGACAGGTGACAGGGTAGGGTAGTCATCATACGCCCGGTAGTTTCCCGCGCGGTACATCATCCCAAACAATGCATTAATTGAGCTAGAAGGACTCCATAGTAAATTTAATTCATATTCCTGTGCATCTGTGGCGCTCTGGTTATTGGAATAGAAACCAGTAAAGTTGTATTCTTCATCGAGAAAATAGTTGTTATAGAAAAATGATGCTTTACCTTTTAACTGCCATGATTCATTAAATACTTTAGTGTAGTCTAACGAAAGATTAGTCGCATTTGTGCTGCCAGTTGAACCTGCGCCAACACCTGGCTGGTTATCAATAACATTGGCTTCAGCTTCAATGTAACTAAAATATATATTTAAATCTTTAAACTTACCTGAAAAATCAAAATACTGGCTTTCATTTTTCAGTCGTACTTCGGAGTCACCAGTCAGGTTCCAGTCGGCGGGTAACGCGGTAGTATCCGATATCATCTCACCGTAAGTATGATCAGGTCCGTCGATTGACTGTTTCTGTGCATTAAATACATATGATAAACTGCCTTCTGAACCTGAGAAGCGGGCAAAGGTTTTAAAAGCCCCATGACTGCCTTTAGATGTACTAAGCGTGTTTTCTTTACCTTCAGGTGACTCAAGGTTAGTGATTATATTGATGACACCCAGAAATGCAGAAGAGCCGTAGATGACAGACATTGGTCCCCTGATGACTTCTATCCGGTCTATAGCCTGAACAGGCACGTTTATTTTTTCTAATGGGTAACCCCGCTTTCCATCTTCCATTTGGCTGATCCCATTGACCAGTATCGCCATATTATTGAAGTGGCCTTTAGAATATAAACCTCGCACGCCATAGTTTACAGAACCAAACCACGCCCAGTCTTCAGTCATATACATCCCTGGAATGTTTTTAATGACCTCTTCAAGGGAGCTGTAACCATAATGTCTAATATCATGTCGACTGATTATAACGACACTGGCGGGGATTTCAGCAGCTGTTAATGCGGTTTTGCTGGCAGCGGTTATCTCAACTTGCATGAGCTCCTGGAGAGACATGTTGAGTAGTGATTCAAAATTCGGATCTGCATTCACTATGGGGCAAGATAAAATAAGTAAATAAAGAGAGGACTTTATCCTTGTTTTTAATTTAATATTCATTTTATATACAGGTTATGTCAGAAAGCAGAAAAAAGAACAGTTAATATTGCTGTTTTTGTTTATTACTTATCAAATTGTAGCAGTTAATTATAATTTTTCCTGAATCTAGAGAATGGCAGTGACGTTTAAGCGATATTTTGATTTATTAATTACGACTCTACAGGGTAGATTGATTCTCACAGAAAGACATTGTGATTTTCAGGGTTCTATCAGGCTTAGGAGTATAGCTTACATCGCTGGCAAAGATTTGAAGTTAGGTCCTACACTTTACATCGCGTGAAATGTAAGACCTAATCCTGTGTTGTTTGGGTCTGTTTCGTTTTTAGATATTTTTATTATGGTTTTTAAATAATATTAATTATCCCGAAGTTGATATGTATGAAGTTATATTACCTTTTGTCATCAATGTAATCAGAAATCTCTGTCGGATCCAGAGATGAATTCCAGCTCTTCGCACTGTGTTTTAAAACTCTTTTCTTCCATTTTTTTATACGCGAACGGAATACTTGAGGGTTGGCGCTATCCTCATTCAGTTTTATGACGTTCATTGCTACGATATCTATATTTTCAAACTCATCATTATTGAAGCTGCGTTTAATGCCGGGCTTCAACTCTTCTTTCATATCACTGAAGATAAACATAATCTGCGTGCCAGCACTCGTACTTTTTAAATGACTGCTGCAAAGCATCATGGCGCCACTGATATCCGTGTATTTAGCGCTGCTTTCATTATTTGCAAAGTCATTTAAAGTTTGTGCAAACTTTAGTTTCTGCTGGTTTGCCTGAGATGGGCGGTAATCAAGTTTTAATTTTCCCTTTATGTTTTCTTCATTAAAACTGTTACTGTCTATGCTCATTAAAATCAGACTGTCACCTGGTACCAGTTTCGGCACTATACCTGCCTTTATTATTTTAACCATGCCTTTTTTCTCTTTAGCATAGGTACCAGAGATATCAGCCAATGTGCATATTGCAGTTTCATATTCTTTGTTATCAGAACAGGCTGAAATTAATAAAACACCTGAGATAAGCAAAAGGCTGTAAATTGTTTTTCTTTTTTTCATGTCATGATCCATTGTTAGCAGATTACGCTTTGCTTTTAAACAGGGTGCCTATCTGGGTCGGAATAATGATATAGGCATCATAAATATGAATAATCGTTTTCATCAAGGTGTTAAGCAAGTGGCCGATAATCCCAACAAGGTAACCAATAAGTTTAACGAGCAGTATTATTAGTTTGCTGAGAACATGCTGGCTGCTTTCTATTAACATTTCGAGTGGCACTGCAACCATTGCAAGAATCCACGGTAGTGTAAAACCTAGCGTGGCCTGTCCAATAACGGTAATTTTAGATCCTTCTACACCGGCTGTTGTTGATACGCTTCCGGCTAATGCCTGGGTTGTTGCGGCATTGGTGGCTGTAATATGCTCACGTAGAATGGCGAGTGCAGCCTCAACAGATGCAAGAAAAAAGATACCCAGTAATGCGGCATACAAAAGCATACGTCGTTTACCAAGCGTTAAACCCGCAATCTGTGGAAAAATATTAGTCACACCCAGCGCTTCCATGAGGAAAATACCCAGCACAACTTCTAACGTTACGATTACCAGGGCAGATATGTCAGAAACATGCATACCAAGTACGCGTGTACCTGCGGGAACAAGCTCAGACATGGGTAATGCAATTAACTGGAAGTTAACAAAGGCACCAAAACCGGCCACGGTAATTACAATAATTGAAAATATGAAAAGTTTTGTTGCTTTAGATGAAAGCATATCGATGGTGTCATCACCACCCGAACGCACCTTTTCATACTCCTGCATATATTTTTCAATTTTTCCTGAAGTCTCCAGAACCAGTGAAATTTTGGTGTCAACTTCACTCATCGCTTTGAGGATTTTCTTCCAGGCGGGTGCCATGGACGAGAGGATTTTATGACGCTTTGAAGAAATTTTTTGCATTTCTGCTATGGCTGTTTTTTCACCGTCAATGGCAGACTTATGTAATTCCTTAAGCATTTTTTCTATGACCCGGTCACCGGATGCAGAGCCTTTTATGCTGGCAATTGATTCAACCGCATCATTCCAGCCTGGTGCTTCTGGCACAACCTGACCACATTCTTTAAAGTCAGCATCGATGCTGGTAATGTTTTCATCCAGTTTAAGGTGTAGCGCCGGATAATCTGCAAGATGTTTTGTGTAACTGGCTTCTACTCGTTTAAATTCCTGGGCAATCTTTTGTTCGCTTTCAGCAATATTTGATTCAAGTAGAACTTTTCTGTTTTTTTCCTGCATTTTTAAAACAACAGATTTAATCCAGTCCGCTGTTTTTTCAAGGCCGCCTGCAATACCATCGTTTAGGTTATCTAAGGCTAAATGTAGCGGTGTACGTGCTAAATAGAGAAATATCATACTCGCGGCAACCAGTACTGCGATAGAGAGAAATGGCATATCTGGCCAAATATAAAAACTACTCATCTGTTGCTCCTAAATTGTTGTTTTATTTTTTTGATAATTTAGTAATAGTGCAAAAGCCTGTTTTTTCTTAACAGGGCTAGTGTTGGTTGTAGTTATTGATTGTGATACAGCAATTGATAGTGATCTGTGCTCGTAAGCCCAGTCAAATAGAATGCGATACGCTGTTTATAATATATGTATGAATTTATAATAATGTGATGAACTGCAAATATAATTATTTAACTTGCCTGTGAGTCCATGTTTTTGGCGCTATTAGCGTAAATGTCTTAATAAGTCCTTTTATGTAACTATATTATTAATATCTAATGTTTTTGTGGTGTCAAATATGAAGGCACAGAGAATAGAAGGCAGAATATTAAACAAACAGCACATTAAAAAATATGCTGAGTAGGGGGGCAGTAAAATTGTAAATTATTATGGATGTCCGTATGAAATGGTATGGAACTGGGAAGTTGCTAAAAGTTCGCGAAAACCTGACTTTGATCGTTTTTTATACACAGGATATGCGCGAAAAGTCTGTGTTACACATACTCAGTCAAATGCTGCCATAACTCGAGGTGTAAATTAGTACACAACTTATTGTCTGGTTTATTGTGTTTAGTTGCGTATTTGAGCATAATCTTGCAAACATAATTACATATAGAGAATAATTCACCGGTATGTCGAACCAAGAAGACTTAAATTTCGAAGGCGTAGAAAAGCAATCCCTGGCTGAATTCACTGAGAAAGCGTACCTGGATTACTCCATGTACGTTATTCTTGATAGAGCCTTACCATTTATTGGTGATGGCTTGAAGCCTGTACAGAGACGTATAGTGTATGCAATGTCAGAGTTAGGGCTGGTCTCTACGGCCAAGCATAAAAAATCTGCGCGTACTGTGGGTGATGTGCTGGGTAAGTTTCACCCGCATGGTGACAGTGCCTGTTATGAAGCTATGGTGTTGATGGCGCAGGACTTTTCTTATCGTTATCCACTGGTTGATGGGCAGGGTAACTGGGGCTCGCCGGATGACCCTAAGTCATTTGCTGCAATGCGTTATACCGAGTCCAAATTATCAAAATATGCTGAAGTATTACTGCAGGAGCTGGGGCAGGGTACAGTCGAGTGGCAGCCTAATTTTGATGGCACACTAGAAGAGCCTAAATCACTGCCCGCGCGATTACCCAATTTATTATTGAATGGTACCACTGGTATTGCGGTTGGTATGGCAACCGATGTACCGCCACATAATTTGCGTGAAGTGGCAACAGCCTGTATTCGCATGCTGGATGAGCCAAAAGCCACTGTCGAAGAATTATGCACCCATATTCAGGGGCCTGATTACCCCACTGATGCTGAAATTATTACCCCCCGAGCTGAATTGCTGGAGATGTATGAAAAAGGCAAAGGCAGTATTCGTGCACGGGCAATTTATGAAGTAGAAGATGGTGACATTATTTTAACCGCCCTGCCTCATCAGGTTTCAGGCAATAAAATACTGGAACAGATTGCCCAGCAAATGACAGCTAAAAAACTACCCATGCTGGAAGATATTCGTGATGAATCTGATCATGAAAATCCAACTCGTTTAGTTCTGGTGCCCCGCTCAAACAGGGTTGATATAGAGCAGTTAATGACGCATTTATTTGCGACAACAGATCTGGAACGTACCTATCGTGTGAATATGAATATGATAGGTATTGATGGTCGTCCTGCGGTTAAAAACTTAAGGACAATCATAAAAGAATGGATTGTTTACCGAACAACGACTGTTCGAAATCGCCTTACCTGGCGTTTAGATAAAGTTAATAACCGTTTACATTTACTGGAAGGTTTATTAATTGCCTTTTTGAATATTGATGAAGTTATTCAGATTATTCGTGAAAGTGAAAAACCTAAACCCGCATTAATAAAACGATTTGGTTTGAGTGATGTACAGGCTGATTATGTATTAGATACAAAATTGCGTCAGTTAGCCCGTTTAGAAGAAGTTAAAATTCGAGCTGAGCAGGAAGAGCTGGCAGAAGAAAAAGCCAAATTAGAAAAGCTTTTAAGTTCAGAGCGTCGTTTAAAAACCTTAATTAAAAAAGAAATTTTAGATGATGCGGAAACATACGGTGATAAACGTCGTTCACCAATTGTGGCCAGAGGCGCAGCTCAGGCAATGGATGAGTCTGCGTTATTAACCAGTGACCCAATTACCGTTGTTCTGTCTGATAAAGGCTGGGTACGGGCGGCTAAAGGGCATGATGTCGATCCGTATAAATTAAATTATAAAGCCGGTGATGCTCATCGATCATCCGCACAGGGTAAATCAAATCAACCCGCCGTATTCCTTGATAGCACGGGTAGAGCATATACGTTAGGTTCTCATACATTACCTTCTGCAAGAGGCCAGGGTGAGCCACTTACCGGTCGTTTTAATCCACCTCCGGGAGCCGTATTTGTTTCTGTATTAATGGGTGACCCGAAAGATTTGTATTTATTTGCTACCAGTTTTGGTTATGGTTTTGTTTGCGAGTTAGGTGAGTTGCAGTCTAGAAATAAGGCGGGTAAAGCTTTCTTAAAAGTACCACCGGGTGCAAAAGTATTACCCCCGGTTAAAGTACGTAGTTTAGAAAAAGACTATATTGTTGCGGTGAGTACGGAAGGACATATGTTGGTCACAGAGGTGTCAGAATTACCTCAAATGGCAAAAGGTAAGGGTAATAAAATTATCAATGTTCCTTCAGCCAGGTTAAAAGATAATGAAGAATGGATTTGTGCAATTAACCTAATTCAAGATGGTGAAAAGTTAGCTATCTATGCAGGTAAAAAGCATAAGGTTATGAAAGGCGCTGAAGTGGATGGGCATTATGCCGAACGTGGAAAACGTGGCCTTAAATTACCTCGAGGTTATCAGAAGGTGGACAAGATAGAGGTTGAGATTAAAGAGTAAAAGCAGATCTTCAGCTAAGGCCCATATCCCTCGGGGAAAGGTCGCTGCTTTTTGCGCCCTGTCCCGAATGGCACTAAGTTAAGGGGTATTAGCATGAATATTTTATCTGCCATATACCCTATAAAATGAGAGAATAAGTCATGAAAA
>JAPHSS010000067.1 GCA_026195255.1 Gammaproteobacteria bacterium
AAGAATCAAAACCACAGAGAAAAGCCCGTCGAACACAGCGACTGACGCAATGATAATAAGGTGTTGCATCAATAGAAACTTGATTGCAGCGAGGTTTTGGCATGTTCAATCCCTGAATGAATGTGAAACCGCTTTAGAGATTGACACTACGCCTGGGTATTTAACTTGTCAAATTTTTTGTGGGTGTCTTGCTAATAGAAGTTATTAAAGAAGTTATGGGTGTCATGTTAAAAAAGGTGTCATGTTAAAAAATATTGTGAATCATAGCAAAAACCAATCAGGCTCATAGAGAAATACAAATAGCAATTATATGTTCCTGCTCCTACTCTAATTAACAACATGGTAAAGAAGATAGACTAGGTTCAAGCCATGAAAGTTAGTGCGTTAAAAAAATTGTGAATCCTTAGTTTTTTACTGGATCGCAATTAGTAATTCTTTTAAAGACTAATGCTAAAGGGAGAACGATATGTTACACAAAACAATACCATTAATTACGGCCATTGTTATTGCAATGTCACCTGGTTTGCAGGCGGCCAATGATATGGGTAAAGGCGCGGCGAAGGATAAACATTTCTGGTGGCCAGACCAGCTTAACCTTGATCCGCTGCGTCAGCACTCACCGAAGTCTAATCCGTATGGCGATAATTTTGATTACGCAGCAGCGTTTAAAAAAGTTGATCTGAAAGAGCTGAAGAAAGATATCGAAAAGGTCATAACCACGTCTCAGGACTGGTGGCCAGCAGACTGGGGCAACTACGGTCCGTTATTTATTCGTATGGCGTGGCATAGTGCCGGAACCTACCGCACCTTCGATGGCCGTGGTGGTGCGGGTGGTGCACAGCAACGGTTTGAAGCTTTAAACAGCTGGCCTGACAATGCCAACCTCGACAAGGCACGCAGATTACTGTGGCCGGTTAAACAAAAATATGGACGCAGCGTCTCCTGGTCTGACCTGCTTATTCTTACAGGTAATGTTGCACTGGAAAACTCTGGTTTCAAAACACTGGGGTTTGCCGGTGGCCGTACTGACGACTGGGAACCAGATCTGGTTTACTGGGGTGCAGAAACGGTAATGATGGGTGACGACAAACGTTATTCAGGTAAACGGAATCTGGAAAACCCGCTAGGCGCAGTGCAGATGGGGCTGATCTACGTAAACCCTGAAGGCCCAACTGGTGCACATCATCAACCACTTGCTGCGGCACACGATATTCGTGACACCTTTGCCCGCATGGCGATGAACGATGAAGAAACCCTGGCGTTGATTGCAGGTGGTCATACCTTGGGTAAAACACATGGTGCCCATAGCCCCGCGAAATGCGTCGGCCCAGAACCGGCAGCTGCTGATATTACCGAACAGGGGCTGGGATGGATAAGCACCTGTGGTAAGGGTAATGCCGAAGACACTATCACCAGTGGACTGGAAGGCGCATGGACACCCACACCCACACAGTGGAGCCAGGCATTTCTGGCAAACCTGATGGCGTTTGAATGGGTGCAACAGAAGAGCCCGGCGGGTGCTGTGCAATGGGTGCCCAAGGATAAAAACAAACATAAGATGGTGCCTGATGCGCATATTAAAGGCAAAATGAACCCGGTCACCATGTTAACAACTGACCTGTCGCTTCGTGAAGACCCGGCTTATCGAAAGATAGCCGAACGTTTTGTGAAGGATCCAGATGCGTTCAACAAAGCCTTCGCAAGTGCATGGTTCAAACTGACACATCGTGATATGGGTCCAGTGGCACGTTATATTGGTGAAGAAGTGCCACGGGAAGTTATGTCATGGCAAGATCCGATTCCGGCAGCTGATTACAAGCAGATTAACGCTGGTGATGTTGCTGATCTGAAAAAGGAAATTCTTGATTCAGGTTTAAGCGTATCTGAACTTGTGAAAACAGCATGGGCATCCGCGTCATCATTCCGCGATACCGATATGCGCGGAGGTGCAAATGGTGCGCGTCTTCGTCTTGAACCACAGAAAAACTGGGCAGTGAATGACCCGAAATCTCTCGCAAAAGTGCTGAAGAAACTTGAAGCGGTGCGTGAAGATTTTAACGATGATCTCTCAGGAGGCAAGAAAGTATCAATGGCTGATGTTATTGTTCTCGGCGGCGCAGCGGCTATCGAAAAAGCCGCAAAAGATGCCGGCCACAAGGTGACTGTAGCATTTAAACCCGGCCGTACCGATGCATCTCAGGCGCAGACCGATGTGAAGTCGTTCGCTGTACTAGAACCCAAAGCGGATGCGTTCCGTAACTATTACAGTAAAGCTAGCTTACGTTCACCGGTAAATATGCTGGTAGACAGAGCAGATACCCTCGACCTCACAGTGCCAGAAATGACTGTTCTGCTTGGCGGCATGCGTGCGCTTAATGCCAATGCGGGTGGCTCTAGTCATGGTGTATTCACTGACAAACCCGGGCAGCTGAGTAACGACTTTTTCGTAAACCTGCTCGACATGTCTACCAAATGGAGCAAGTCTAAAAAAGACGGTGTTTACGAAGGTCGTGATCGCAGCACAGGAAAATTGAAATGGACAGCAACACCAGCTGATCTGATCTTTGGCTCTAACTCAGAGCTAAGAGCAGTTGCAGAGGCGTATGCAGCAAAAGATGGCGAAGAACTATTTGTAAAAAACTTCGTCGCAGCCTGGACTAAAGTGATGAATGCAGACCGTTTTTAATACGCTTACATTTTCACTTTTGTAATTAGAAAAAGCCCTACCTCATGGTAGGGCTTTTTTCATGCTTAATCTTTTCTCCTCATTTTAAACTATTACTTTTTATCTTTATCAATATCTTTATCAAGACACCCATAATAAGAACCAATAAAAACAATGACTTAAGTTGCCTTTAGGCTATTCGTTAATATGGGTGATGGGATGGACGCCCCTTGAAATACGGCGTCGCTATGCGCCAAACTGGTATTTTCTAACTCAGTTAAATTCGAGGAGCATCCATCATGAAT
>JAPHSS010000070.1 GCA_026195255.1 Gammaproteobacteria bacterium
GACTGCGCTATACCCCGATATTTTTTAACATTATCCCTGTTTGGCGATATGCTCTGTAAGCACCTGCACTTCATGAAGAAGCAGGCTCCGCTTGACTGCGCTATACCCCGATTTCAAACTTAAGCACTCCGTGCCTCGCTTCTGCGAATCTCATTTAGTGCTTTCTGAAGCAACAAACGAGGAAGCGGATATTACGCATTTACTCGATTAAGGTCAACTGCTACATGATGTAATTCATTAAAATTCTTATCTTTATTCTATATGTCGCTTGTGGGAGGTGGCCAATACGTGAGAAAATCCGCCTCTAAATTTAATACCTACTTTTATTGAGTACATTTTAAGCATGTCTGCAAAAATCATTGATGGTAAAAAGGTTGCGGCTGATATACACGCAACAATCAGACAACGTGTTGAAAAACGCATTAGTGAAGGCAAAAAAGCACCAGGCCTGGCGGTTGTCTTAATCGGTGAAGACCCGGCTTCCCAGGTCTATGTGCGTAATAAACGCCTGGCATGTGAAAAGGCGGGCATAATATCCCGAGCTTATGATTTACCCGCCAGCACAACTCAGGAGGATCTGGACGATCTGATTGACCAGCTTAATGCTGATGATGATATTCACGGCATACTGGTGCAGTTTCCGCTGCCTGAAGGCCTGAATGAATCAGCGATTATTGAACGTATCGATGTTAAAAAAGATGTAGACGGTTTTCACCCTTTCAACCTGGGCCAACTGGCGCAACGTGGACCGGGCTTGCGCCCCTGCACACCTTACGGTGTGAAGCTTTTACTGGATTCAGCCGGAGAAACCTATAAAGGCAAAAATGCAGTTATTGTCGGTGCATCAAATCATGTTGGACGCCCTGCTGCACTGGAAATGTTACTTGCTGGAGCAACCGTCACCATCACACACCGCTTCACTACCGATCTGGAAGATCATGTGCGCCGAGCAGACATCGTTATAGTGGCCGTAGGTAAACCGGGGCTGGTTAAAGGTGAATGGATAAAAGAAGGCGCCACTGTGATAGATGTTGGTATTAATAGACAGCAAGATGGTAGCCTTTGTGGCGATGTCGATTTCGAGACAGCATCAAAAAATGCAGCCTGGATCACGCCTGTGCCAGGTGGCGTTGGGCCAATGACAGTCGCCGTATTATTGCTGAATACACTCGATGCAGCGGATCATAAGTTCGATAAATAAAGACTTTTTTTAAAAATAGAATTTTAAACTATTACCGGGTCAATCAGGCTAGCGCATTTTAAACTTTGCTTGCCTGAAATATCGCTTCACATTGATTGTGCTACACTTTAATAACCATTGAATA
Organism: Gammaproteobacteria bacterium; assembly: GCA_026195255.1. Classification (GTDB taxonomy): domain Bacteria; phylum Pseudomonadota; class Gammaproteobacteria; order SZUA-229; family SZUA-229; genus SZUA-229. Next base: position 1,326 of record JAPHSS010000070.1, read on the forward strand.
ACCAATAAATTCAGATATTTAACCTATGCATGATGCCCTCAGCGACACTATTATATTATTGGCCATTTCTGTTGTTTGCGTTGCACTCTTCAGACGCGTAAAACTACCTGCAATTTTAGCTTATCTTACTGTTGGCATTTGTTTAGGCCCGCATGCAGCAAACCTGGTACAAAATTCTGATACATTACATTTTCTGGCTGAAGTTGGTATTGCTTTTCTGCTTTTCAGTCTGGGGCTGGAGTTCTCGTTAAATAGATTAATAGCTAACCGTCGATCGGTGGTTGGTCTGGGTAGCGCGCAGGTTTCACTCACTTTATTAATCGCAGGTTTAAGCGCCTGGTTACTCGGTGCAAACAAGGAAACAGCTTTTGTAATGGGCTGCATTATAGCCCTGTCCTCCACTGCCATTGTCATTAAACAACTCGGTGAACAGTTAGAGCTGGACTCACGCCACGGCAGTGCATCTATTTCTATTTTGTTATTCCAGGATATTGCCGTTGTGCCTATGCTGGTTATTATCCCGGCAATTGCCAGCGATCATGAAACTTCATTTCTAGTCGAGCTGTCATATAGTTTTGCCATGGGTGTTGGGGTCACCGTGTTAATGCTGGCAATTGGCCGTTGGTTACTGCGCCCGTTATTTCATGAAGTGGCTTCTGCCCACTCAGCTGAGTTATTCACTTTAACCGTTCTACTTATCGCCCTGGTTTCTGCATGGGTCACCGAGCTTGCAGGTTTATCAATGGCACTGGGTGCCTTCCTTGCCGGCATGATGTTAAGTGAAACCGAATTCAAACATCAAATTGAAAATGATATACGGCCTTTCCGAGATATCTTTCTTGGCCTGTTTTTTATTACAGTTGGCATGATGGTAGATGTAAGCAGCCTGTTTGAAATTTTACACTGGGCTATATTACTCACCATTGCCATCATTTTTGGCAAAACCTTACTCATAATGGTTTTGAGTAAACGCATAATTGGCTCGACTACCGGTGTGGCCATGCGCACAGGTCTTGTATTAGGCCAGTGTGGTGAATTTGGTTTCGCCATAATGGCGCTGGCTGTGAGTTTTAATTTATTACCTGAAACAGAATCTCAAATTTTATTAACCTCGATTGTCCTAACCATGATTGCTACCCCGTTCCTGGTTAAATATAACGGTTTAATTGCCAAAACGTTTACCGGTAGTTACACACAAAGTCGTGAAGACGCTAAACACGCTATTAGCAACGAAACCAGTAGTATGGATAAACATGTCATCATCTGTGGTTTTGGGCGCATTGGGCAAAACATAGCAAAAATACTCGACTCTGAAGGTTTTAAGTATTTTGCCCTTGATTACAATGTAGACCTGATCAGTAATGCCGCTAAAGCAGGTTACAAAGTTTCTTTTGGTGACTCAACACACCGCGAAATACTGCAGGCTGCTGGAATAGAACGAGCTTCAATTTTAGTTATTTGTCACGACAATGTAGGTTCTGCTGAAAAAACATTACGCCAGGCAAAAAACATAAACGATGAAATACCTATTTTAGTGCGCACTAAAGATGATACCTATTACGAGCAACTCAGTGAAGCCGGGGCAACTGAAGTCATTCCTGAAACACTGGAGTCCAGTTTATTAATGGCGTCTCATGTGCTGTCTCTACTCGGTATACCCATGGCCAGAATTGTTCGTCGTGTTCAGGAAATGCGCAATAATAAATATGCAACCATGCGTGAATTTTTTCATGGTGATGAAACGGATGATCTGGAACTGCCGGATGACATTCGAAAACGCCTGGCTAGTTACACCCTTGAAGAAGGTTCATTTGCAATTGGTAAAAAAATAGAAGACCTTCATTTACATTCAAAAGGCATAACACTCCATAAGAATCGAAAAGATGATTCTAATGTAGTGCCTCCCAATTCTGATGAAACACTACAGGCGGGTGATGTGCTGGTACTATTTGGTACGCCTGAAGATCTTGAACACATTGAAGGTTACCTGTTAAATGGTTAAATGACTAAAACCAGATAACATTAACACTCAGCCTCACAAAAACGTCTACATCACGTAACGCTAATTTTTATATAAAGCCTTTATTATGATTTCAAAATCAACACTGCAAAAAGCAGCTGATAAAAACATTATCAATTCAAATCAAGTTGAACCACTTTATCAGTTTATTAAAAATGAGCATTCAAGCGAATCCGCCTTTAGTAAAGAAGAGCCATTAAAGTTCATACGCAGCTTTGGCGATGTTTTTATTGCTCTGGGCATCATACTTTTAGTTGTTTCAATTAACATGACATCTTTAACAGGTCTGTATTATTTAATACCTGCAGTGGTTTTTATAGTTATTGCAGAGTGGCTCGTACGAATACGTCGCCTGGCGCTTCCAGGCATAGTTATTTTGCTAGCTATATTATTTTTTATAAATAAGGCTTTTTCTTTTGAAAACGATAATGCAACAACACTTGGTCTAAGTATAATCAGCCTTAGCAGCCTGTTATTTTACCTAAGATATAAAATGCCATTCAGTCTTTTACCTCTGGCGGCGAGTTTAATTGCAATCACGATTATTCAAATTGGTCTGGATGTTCTTGATAGTCCAATAATATTTGTTGTTTTAGGTTTAATAACCTTCAGTACTGCTATGTGGTTTGACGTAAGAGATACAAACAGAGAGTCTCATCTTAGTGACAGCGCCTTCTGGTTACATTTACTGGCAGCGCCGTTAATTGTTCATGGTGCTATGTTGTCACTGATAACCAGTGACAGGCAATGGAGTCACACTTTAAGTAACGATATTTTAATGATAGTGTTTTTCGCAGGATTTTTTCTAACAGCCCTGTTTGTTGATCGCCGGGCAATGTTAGTATCTACTCAGTTATATGCCATTTATGCATTGACACAACTATTACAAAGTGACTTGATAGACTCTCAAAACATAATGATTTATGTATTAATGGCACTGGGTTTGTTTGTTATATTTTTTGGCACATACTGGTATAAAACACGACAGGTTATTTTTGGTTTTTTATCCTCCAGTAAAATCAGTCAATATGTACCAGACTTTAAAATACGAGACATAAACAACAGTAAAACATAAGATTACAAAACGCTTACCATAAAACCAGCTTAACAATGGCTATGTGCATTACCTGGCAGCAGAATGACAGTTGTTATTTTTATAAGGGCTGCCTCTTTAATCAAATTCAACCAGACCTTTCATTACCATATCAGTGAAACTTATCAGCCCAATAATTGTTCTATTCTCAACAACCGGCGCGCGAGCTAAACCGAACTGTTCAAATAATCTGGCACAATAACGAATATCCATATTCGGATCGATATTAATTACCGGTTTAGACATAATTTCAAAAATATTCACTCTATTTGGTGAGCGATCTTTAGCTAAAACCTTCTTCGCTATATCTGACAACAGAACGATGCCATATTCATCATTGTCATCTCTTTTTTGCACGATCAGTGATTTAGTTTTAACATGTTTCATCATTTTAAGTGCTTCCATTACCGTCATTTTTCCATCGACAATGTCAATTTCCTTTTTCATAACATCACGCACAGTTATAATTTTTTTTCTCATTACAACTCCTCCTCAACAACCTGCACTAAACTTTCAATCTGATGCGCAACACCCACCGCATCTTCCACATCAACTTGTATCGCGATACCACTGCCTGGCCCAGAATCAAACTCACCCACAGTTGATATTTCTTCTAATATATGTCGACTTAAATGCTCTTCAACCACAAACAGTAAAACATCTCGCTGGGTTTCTAGTGTCAGACCTAAAAATGTTTTAGCCTGTTTTAAACCTTCACCTCGTGCATTACTAATTATAGTAGCACCGGTGGCACCTGCACTTCGTGCAGCGTCCATCACTTTATCCGTTTTAGAATCGTCAACGAATGCAATTAGTAATTTAAAATGCATATCAAATTCCTCTTTAAAATTTTAACGTGACCGATTACCGATATACTCAGAGATCTGCGCATAGGCCATAACCGACATAATTGGAAACAGACTGGCAAAAGCAATTAAGCCAAAACCATCAATTAATACATTTCTGCCTGGCACAGTTTCCGCAAGACCCAGGCCTAATGCTGCAACAAGCGGAACAGTTACAGTAGACGTTGTAACGCCACCAGAATCATAAGCTAATGGCACAATCATTTTTGGCGCAAAAAAAGTTTGAATTACAACAATAATATAACCACTAATAATGAAATAATGAATCGGCAAACCCGTCACTATACGATAACTACCCAGGGCTATACCTACAGCCACACCAATTGCTACCGCTATACGCAAACCCGAAATACCAACTGTACCACCAGACACTTCATTGGCTTTTATAGCAACTGCTATTAATGACGGTTCGGCAATAGTTGTACTGAAACCAATGGCGAACGCAAATATATAAACCCAGTAATAATCTTTCCAGTTTATGACCTCAGGAATAATTCCTGCATCTCCATAAATAAAACTCGGGTTAGTTAATTGATCTGCCATTAAACGGCCAAGTGGAAATAATGCCTGTTCCAAACCTAATAAAAAAAGCGACAACCCAACAAGCACATAGACAAACCCTATAATGACTCTTTTTAGATTCGGTATAGGTTTGCGAATAACCAAGAACTGAAAACCAAATATAATACTCGCTATGGGTAATACATCTATGGATGTATCAATGATCATCTGCAGAATTCTCATTAACAATTCCATCAAATAATCATCCCGTAACCCATAACAAAAATCATCGGTGTTAAAGATGCGAAGGCGATTAAACCAAAACCATCTGTCATCGGGTTTCTGCCCTTAATAGAAGAAGCAAGCCCGACACCGAGTGCGGTTACCAGTGGCACGGTTATGGTTGAGGTCGTCACACCACCAGAATCATATGCAATACCAATAATTTCTTTGGGAGCCAGAGCCGTCATAATAACCACCAGAATATAACCACCCATAATCATATACTGAATAGACCAGCCTTTAAGTATTCTCAGTACACCTATAACAATCGCCAGACCAACTGAAAAAGCCACAGTAAAACGTAAGCCATTGGCATAACTTTCCATAGCTTCCGGTGTATTTAAAATCATACCGCCGATTGCTGCCACTTCAGAGGCTTCATCGGCTACCGCAATTAAGGCAGGTTCCGCAACGGTTGTTCCGAACCCCAGACAGAAAGCAAAAATCAATAACCAAAAAACACTGCCTTTTCGAGCAAATGCATTGGCCATGCTTTCACCAATGGGAAACAGCCCCATTTCCAGCCCATATATAAAAAAAGTTAATCCTAGAACAATAAATAAGGTACCAATGATAATATCTACAAAACCGGGAATAGGTTGTTGTAAAACAACAGCCTGAAAAAAACCTATTACCAGAATAATAGGTAACAGATCCCTCAAACTGCCCAGCATCGATTTGAATAGCGCAAATAAAGCTTGTTGCAAAAAATAACCCCGAGAAGTATTAGTTATATAATTTTATGAATATAATATGTCATTTCCGCTTATAAATGTTTCAGCAAGCATTTAATTTCTAAATAATGCTTCAATGTACACCTAATACCAGGCACGGGAAATGACAATTCACATTCGTTATTTGTAATGACAACTTATATTCTTGATCTGATATTTATAATTTAAGAACTTATAAAATTATACTATCATGTTTGTTTCATGAGTTGAGCCTCAACTTCTAGAATTTGTTGCGTCATATCAAGAACACTATCAGGATTTAGTGAAATAGATGATATACCCTGCTCTACCAGCCAGCGGGTTATTTCAGGAAAGTCTGAAGGTGCCTGGCCACAGATGCCAACATATTTGCCCTCTGCCCGGCAAGCATCTATCGCCATTTTCATCATAATTTTTACTGCTTCATTTCTTTCGTCAAAACCGGTTACCAATCCCGAATCTCGATCAACACCGAGTGTGAGTTGCGTGAGGTCATTTGAGCCAATCGAAAAGCCGTCAAAATGCGCCAGGAACTTATCTGCCAGTAAAGCATTAGCGGGTATTTCACACATCAGGTAAATTTTTAAATCCAGATCTCCTCTGTTTAATCCAAACTCGGATAATAGCTGCAATGTATTTATACCTTCATCAACGCTACGCACAAATGGAATCATGATATCGACATTATCTAAACCCATTTCCTCGCGCACCATCTTTAATGCTTTGCATTCCATTTCAAAACAGTCTCGAAATTCTTTAGATGGATAACGATACGCGCCCCTGAAACCTATCATAGGGTTTTCTTCATTTGGTTCAAATAACTTACCTCCAATTAAAGAAGCATACTCATTCGATTTAAAATCTGATAATCGAACAATAACCTGACGCGGATAAAATGCAGCGGCAATCATACCAATACCTTCTGCAAGTTTCTTTTCATAAAACTCAATGGGGTTAGCAAACCCTGCAATGTTTTCTGTTACCTGGGCTTTAATATCTGCAGGTAATGTATCAAACTCAAGCAATGCCCTGGGGTGTATTCGAATGCTGGTATTTATAATAAATTCCAGTCTGGCCAAACCCACACCATCAACAGGTAACCTTGAACTTTCAAACGCCAGCTCTGGGTTTGCCAGATTTAGCTTAATATGCGTGACCGGTTTTTTAAGCGAAGAAACATCCCGTTTATTTTCAGTGAACTTTAACAAACCAGGGTATATATACCCGGTATCACCCTCGGCACATGAAACCGTTACTTCGTTGCCAGTTTTAATATTAGTGGTCGCGCCACCACAACCCACCACCGCTGGCACGCCTAACTCTCGAGCGATAATAGCTGCGTGGCAGGTTCGACCTCCCCGGTTAGTCACAATGGCAGATGCAATTTTCATTACCGGTTCCCAGTCCGGATCGGTTATATCCGTAACTAACACTTCACCGGGTTTTAACATATCCATTTCACTGGCATTTAAAATCACACAGGCTTTACCTGAAGCAATACGTTTGCCAACACTTTTACCTACCGCCAGAGGTTCTGGTACATCCTCCTGCTCAATCCTGAATTGTGTTTGATATATCTTACTATCATCAGCATGTATGGTTTCCGGGCGTGCCTGTAAAATATATAACTCACCGCTGTCACCGTCTTTTGCCCATTCTATATCCATAGGACATCCATAATGCTTTTCTATAGTCACTGCAAAACGAGCCAGTTCTAAAACATCATCATCGTTAATACAAAATTTTCTCTGCTCTTCGAAAGACACTTCAATGTTACGTGTTGATAAACCCGCGGTGGTGTCATGGCTATAAATCATTTTTATGTCTTTCTTGCCAAGATAACGCCTGATAATCGGCCGTTTTTCTTCTAAGGTTGGTTTAAAAACATAAAACTCATCGGGATTAACTGATCCTTGAACTACATTTTCACCCAGCCCCCAGGCAGCATTAATTAATACTACATTCTCAAAACCGGTTTCAGTGTCAATAGTAAACATAACCCCGGATGAGCCAGTATCAGCGCGCACCATTTTTTGTACACCAATAGATAAAGCCACATCCATATGAGCAAACCCCTTATCCACCCGATAGGAAATAGCTCTATCTGTGAAAAGAGAGGCGAAAACCCGTTTGCAGGTTAATAATAAATTTCGACGTCCGGAGATATTCAGGTAAGTTTCCTGCTGACCCGCAAATGAAGCCCCCGGAAGATCTTCCGCAGTCGCAGAGCTACGTACGGCAACATCCGGGTACTCTCCATACTCTTCGGCTAATTTTTCATATGCAGTAACGATTTCTTTCGCCAGATCTTCGGGCATTTCTGCATGTAATATCCAGCTACGTATCTGCCTGCCAACACTGGCTAATGCATTGACATCATGGGTATCCAGATCAGCTAATGCATCACGCACTTTTTCAAGCAGATTATTCTGTTGCATATAATGAAGATATGCGCTGGATGTGGTGGCAAAACCATTTGGCACGTTTATGCCCTGTTCTGACAGATTTTGATACATCTCACCCAGAGAGGCATTTTTACCACCAACCTGAGCAATATCGTCAATGCCCACTTCGCTAAAGAAACTTACATAACTCATGATGATCCCTTTTTTAACTATTTAATATGATTATAAGACGTGGGAAAAGAAGTGTTGGAAAAATTTGAGGTAGAAAGGATAAATTGCCTGCAAGTTCGACAATTACACTGTTGAGGCATATCTCCCTCGGGGACTGAGCATCTTCCCCGCTCTGCCCTGTGTTTTGATGTCATCAAGAGTATTACGGAGTCGGTTCACTACACTGTCAGCTCCTGGTGGTATAGGTTATGGGGGCAGTGGTAAAAAGCTGGTCTTTCAGAAACGCCCGTGCTGTAGCATTAACAGGGTACAGTCTTTAACAAAGGTTATTTGATTGTGTAATAAAGCCAGTTCTAACTCATCACTTTCTGTGCCTGGATTAAGTATAACCCTGGATGGATTTAACTTAACAATCTCATCTATTAGGGGGCTTATTCTCTGGGGGCCGATATATAAGGTAAGCGTATCCACCGGTGACTGAATTTGAGACAGACTATGTTTTACCACCAGGCCATCTATATTCTCGATTTTAGGATGCACCGGTAACACATGATAGCCATACTCCTGCAGCATTTTAATCGCTTTATAAGAGTAACGATGAGGTTTATTGCTGGCGCCGAGTACGACTATCTGCGTATTTTGCATGGTTTTTACTAACTGTTTAAATGCTCTGGTTTTACAAATTTAATTTCTTGTGGTGGCGTGTATTCGCGGTCATAAACCAGTGTAATCTGTTGCTGGCCATCTTTTTCTTTAGATGTCACCTGTTTCAGCTCTGGCAGGCGTGTTGCCAGATAAGCCATACTAGCCGAGATAAGCTGTTCATCCTCTGTCTTAATCGCCATCATCAGTTGATCAGCGACAAACTGGGCCTTTTGCTCCTGAGTCGGTGCAAAGATATTGCCCTGACCACTGGGAATACCCAAATCCATTTTCTCATCCATTTTCTCAAGATAAGACAACTGTTGATCAGCCAGAGGTTTACTCCGATCATATTCAATCTCAGAATCACCATTCACTACAGCAACCAATATACTCATACTTTATAACCTGAAAATTTATTAAATCAATATTCGTTCATCTGCCCGGGATGATTGAGCCTGAAAGATCGAGCCTGAATGATCGAGTCGGGCAGGTATAGGCTGCATATTAACATATTTTAATTTTACAGCTGTATTCTTATCCCTTAATTGTTACTGCCTGATACAATAACTAGCCGTTAATTACCTCTGGATATCATATGAGCCAAACTCCATCAGCCTTATTACTAATTGCCACCGGCTGCCAACATTGCCCAAGCATGTTACTGAGCATGTCTGAGTTAATTAAAGAGGGCAAGATATCTCAGTTAGAAGTCGTGAATATTGTTGAAGCACCTGAGCGAGCGCAGGCTTTAAATGTTCGATCTGTGCCCTGGTTAAAAGTAGGCGAATATGAATTAGTTGGTCTGAAATCAAAATCTGAAATTCAACAATGGATAGATAAATCAGCAGACACAGAGGATATGAGCGCTTATTTTGAGGAACTAATGGTCTCAGGTGAAATCTCAAAGGTACAACAATTAGTTGAAGATAAACCTCAGCATATGAAAACCTTGCTGGATATTATGGCAAGTGAAGAGTCCGGTTTATCTGCGCGTATTGGTGTCGGTGCAATTATAGAACAACTTGCGGGTAGTGAAATATTACAAAACAATATTGATGAGCTGGGGGTTTATTGTCAAAGCCCGGTCGCCCGAATACGTAGTGATGCCTGTTATTATTTAGGTTTAAGCCATCATAAAAAAGCTGAAAAATACATACGTCCTTTGTTAGACGATAGTGATGACGAAATAAAAGAGATTGCTCAGGACGCATTAGCCGAAATCAGTGAAAATACAGAATAAAATGTTAGAAATATAAAGGATTTCAATAATGAAATGCCATGAAGTAGATTACAAAATTATTGGCCATGACATGCAAATGGTAGAAGTGGAACTGGACCAGAATGAAACGGTTATTGCTGAGGCTGGCGCAATGACTTATATGGAAGAAGATATTACTTTCGAAGCAAAAATGGGTGACGGCTCTGATCCTGAGCAGGGATTTATGGGTAAGTTATTTAGTGCAGGTAAACGTGCTATTTCCGGTGAATCGTTATTTATGACTCACTTTACAAATACAGGGCCTGGCAAAAAACATGTCTCTTTTTCATCACCCTTTCCCGGCAGCATAATTGCTGTAGATATGTCCCAATATAATAATGGCCTGCTGTGTCAGAAAGACGCATTTCTGGCTGCTGCTTTAGGCACCAAGATAGATATCGCATTTAACCGTAAACTGGGTACGGGATTTTTTGGTGGCGAAGGTTTTATTTTAGAAAAACTTAATGGCGATGGCATGGCTTTTATTCATGCAGGTGGCACAGTTATTAAAAAACAACTCAACAATGAAACCCTGAGACTGGATACAGGTTGTCTGGTGGCTTTTAGTGAAGGCATCGATTACAACATTGAAATGACTAAAGGCCTGAAGAGCATGTTCTTTGGAGGTGAAGGCATGTTTTTAGCCACCTTAAAAGGCACTGGAACTGTATGGATACAGAGCCTGCCATTCTCCCGTCTCGCAGACCGGATTATTGAACACGCACCTTCACATGGTGGCAGTGATAAAGGTGAAGGCTCTATCCTGGGGGGTATTGGGCGATTGATAGATTAAGCTGTATTAGTTTATATTTTGTCTAACATATTTACTCACAGATTTAGATCTGGTCTTACAATACTTGAGCTTCATGGGAACTTGAATTCTGTGGTTTCGCCTTTGTGGCGACTCACTTTTTTGCCTGAAGCTGCAAAAAAGTAAGCAAAAAATAGCCGCCCTTTATCCGCTAGTTCTCATCAAAAAACGATGAGAATACCCAAAAAATCTAATGTTATTAAAAGATATTACTCTATGCTGTGTGATTTCTGCTCTGTTCCCGGGTCGTTCAGATGCGCCATCCAGGCTTACAGAACTTAAAATCACATCCCTGTGATTTTACCCCTCGATGGAAACATTTTTTGGCTAGCTCCAGAGGGGATGAAAGTCAAAACCAGTAAGAACTGATATTTCAAAGCAATACCAGAATCTCATAATTCGCTTTGGCCTCTATTACCCCATTAACCAAGCTGATGAATGAGTGATTTATTTGGGGCTTTCCGTGAGGACTGTCTGAGCGAATTGGCTTTATAATTCGTGAGTTCCGCAGCGGCCAAATAAATCGGGAATGAAGAAGGCACTTTTATTTATGCTTTTTATAAATAAAAGCTTGGTTTTAGCGGGGCGGCATTTCTTTGGTGACTTTCTTTTTGCTGTAGAAAAGAAAGTCACTCGCCATAAGGGCGAAACCACAGAATTCAAGTTCCCATAAAGCCCAAACATTGTAAGATCAGATACGAACAACTACAATCAAACCGATAGAATGGCATAGCAGAATTGACCTTCGTTAAGCCAATTAAAACCGACAACACTTACAATTATTGTTTAAATTATAGAAACCATATATGAAAGCCTTCTGGAATACTTTTAACGCAGCGCCACACCGTTTATTTTTTTTCAGTGGCGCCATTCAACTGATCCTGCCTGTTCTCATCTGGTCAATTGAACTTCTCGGCAGATATACCAGTATATGGGCACCGCTGAACACGCAAATACCCACTACCTGGGCCCATGGTTTTATAATGATCTATGGTTTGTTTATTTTCTTCATCTTTGGTTTTTTAATGACGGTTTTCCCCCGTTGGATGAATACGAAACCAATAGATAAAGAGCAGTACATAACACCATTTATTATGCTCAATAGCGGTTTACTTATTTTCGAAGTTAGCCTGTTTTTTAATCTATCATCTTTATTTTCAGGCCTCGCTATATTTTTATTTGGCTGGTTAAACGGTATTTATATTCTTTATCAAACATATAAACAGGCGCCTTCACAAAATAAACGTTATGAAACAGTTGCTCTATTCGCACTCATTGCAGGTGCTTTAGGTGTAAGCAGTTATGGCTGGTGGCTTTATAGTGATAACTGGCAATTTATGGAATTAACAATAACGATTGGAATCTGGTTATATTTACTACCTCTGTTATTCACTGTTAGTCATCGGATGTTGCCCTTTTTCAGTAGTAATATTATTGATAACTACACCATTTTTCAGCCTGCCTATAGTTTATGGATATTTTTAACAGGCTGTATAAGTCATTTTTTATTAAGTATATTTAATCAACCCGAATGGTTGTTTTTAGCCGACATACCTTTAGCTGCCATGGCATTACTACATAGCGTTCGTTGGCAGTTACTTCGCAGCTTTAAGGACCGCTTACTAGCGGTATTACATATGGCCTTTTTCTGGCTATTTATAGGCCTGTTTTTATTCAGCCTACAAAGCCTGCTCTTACAGACTACTGGCCATTATATTCTGGGCAAGTCACCACTACATGCCATTACTATTGGTTTCTTTGCATCCCTGCTTATCGCTATGGCATCACGTGTAACAATGGGGCACTCAGGACGCATGCTAAAACTGGATAATGTAAGCTGGCTGCTGTTTTTAGGCCTGCAACTAACTGCGATTATGCGTGTTTTCTCAGATCTTCAGTATGATAATGTTCTGATAAGTAATAATTTAAATTTAATTGCTGCTGCTTTATGGCTGCTTAGCTTATCTATCTGGTTTATCAAATATGCGCCTATGTACCTGAGCGCCAGAATTGATGGTCGAGAGGGTTAAAAGGCCTTTAATCTGTGAATAATTCAGGTTATTTCATGCCCGAAATTTGTTACAGTTATACCTCCCCTACAGAGCAAATATACATGAATCATGATAATTATGAATTTCCACGATTTGGCAAAAAATGCAATTGTGGTCCTGAATTAGATGATTACGCAATAGCCACTCACATTTGCCACAATAAACACAGCTTCTTCTTTAGGCATCCAAAATCTGCTGACTATGTGGCTACGGCTATGTCAAATATTCCACAGGAAAAATGGAAAGACTTTATTGCAGCCAACAGGCTAAATGAAGTTGAAGTTAAATACCAGGCAGCAATGAAAAGTCACTAAGTAAATACTATGAATACTAAAAAAATCAGAACTCCATTTTATAAACAACCCGCGTTAATAATTTTTGTACTATTCATCGCCGGCTTTTTTCTTGTGCAGCACTATTCTAAACAAATGCTTTCAGATGAACCGCTTGTATTAACGAAATCAAACACTCCTGAAATTATTATGTACAGCACTGAAAACTGTGCTTACTGTTACATCACTAAAGAGTTTTTCAAAAAACATAATTTACCTTTTAAAGAATACGATATAAATCGCTCAGAAAAACACATGCAGATGTTTTATCTACTGGGTGGCAGAGGCACACCTCTGGTAATAATTAATAAAGAAATCATTCATGGTTTTGATGAACGAGAAATGAGAAAGGCTTTATGAAAATATGGGTTGATGCAGATGCCTGTCCCGTAGTAATAAAAGAAATATTATTTAAAGCGGCAGAACGAACAAATACCCAGATGACGCTGGTTGCAAATCATGTAATAAACGTGCCCTCTTCTCGGGTGATTAATTTTATGCAGGTATCCCACGGTTTTGATGTCGCCGACGATGAAATAGTCTCCCGACTTAATTCAGGCGATCTGGTCATCACCAGTGACATACCACTCGCTGATGAAGCCATTGAAAAAGGCGCAACCTGTTTAAGCCCACGAGGCGAGTTACTTACCCGGGCAAATATTAAATCTCGTTTGAATATGCGTGATTTTATGGACACATTACGCTCTAGTGGTATAGATACTGGAGGTCAGGCAGCCCTCAATAAAGGCGACCGAATGGCGTTTGCAAATCATCTGGATAAGTTTTTAACGCAAAACACATAAAAATTCAGCGCTTCAGCATATTTAGTCTAAATATATAAGTCGTTATCAGGTCAAATTACTACATTCCCATACAAAAAGTAGGATTTACTGCTATTATTTTATAATTATGACTCATTAAAATTATACAATAATAAATAATGCTTAGATCTTTAATAATAACCCTGTTATTTTCACCCGCATTATATGCCCATCAAGAGGCTGAAGACTTTTTGTCAATGTCACTTCAGGAGCTTTTACAGGTAGAAATAACCGGTTCTACTCTGACAACAGAAAGTTTTAAAACAGTACCTTCAGCCGTTACTGTGTACACCTATAGTGAAATTCATCGCATGGGCCTGGACACCCTTGATGAATTAATGAATCTGGTTCCCGGGTTTCAGTCCTCACGCTCATCTTTTTCATCATTGATATACCCCTTCTCCTCTCGCGGCAGGCGTATTGCTCAACCATCAGCTGAAATTCTTGTGTTAGTAGATGGTCAACGACTACAGGACCCGAGCACCAGTGGCAGCGCCGAACTCATACCAAAATATCCATTAATCAATATTGAACGCGTTGAGTTTATGCGAGGTCCCGGTGCTTCTGTATATGGTTCAAATGCCATGATGGGAGTGATTAATATTGTCAGCCGTTCAGATGAGAATGTATTAAGCGCCAGTCTGGGCAGTTTTGATCGTAAACAAATGTACCTGCAATCGTCATCAAATATTGGTAAGGCAGGCATTGATGTGTTTGCACACTTTGAAGCGGACAATGGTGATAATTACAATGTGCAGGACACTTTCAGTACTAACCGCATCAATACAGATGATCCACGTAAACTGGCCAATCTAAACATCAAGGCTCACTGGAATAATAACCAGCTACACATACAGCATAACCAGTTTAACAGTGAAAATTTCTATGAAGCCGATGGTTTATCAAATGACTTCAATGAGCGCGATGCAATGCTCAGCTCTATTGCACTACAACATGATTTTAGCTGGCAATCAGTTAACTCATATGCTCGAATTAGCTATAGTCGCTCCGAACTAACATTTTCAGCACAATTAACGCCGGCTGGATTTTTTAATGACGGCAACCCACCTGAAAGCTCACCTTTAAGTAACGACCCATTATTAGTTAGCCCCAGCTTTGGAGATTTCAGCGAAACACGCTTTTTAGTGCATAACAACTGGATAATTAATAAAAAAAGTGATTTACAATTTGGTCTGGAGTTACGGCATATTGATACAGAGGAAGTTATAGCTGAAAATAATTTCGATGTAGGTGAACTGGCAAACGCTATAAACCCGGTAACTTATTACGGCTCTTTACAGCCAACGACAAGCGTGCTGGCCAGCTCACATCGAAACATAGCCGGTTTATATACACAGTTACAGCACCAGTTATTTGAACAAACCCAGTTAACCCTGGGGTTTCGCTATGATGATTTTTCTCATATTGACTCACAGATTAGCCCTCGTTTAGGCATAGTTCAGGAAATTAACCCTCAGCATAATTTAAAGTTACTTTATGGAGAGGCCTTTAGAGCACCCGCAGAAAATGAACTTAATTTACAAAATAATGTTCGTGTTTTAGGTAACCCTGACCTGAAAGCCGAAACGGTAAAAAGTTTAGAACTAATCTGGGTGGCGCAATGGCGAGAATCGGGTTTTTCTTTAGGTTATTTTGAAAACGAATTTGAAGACTCAATCGTACAGACCATAACAGGTAATGGGCAATTACAATATACCAATGCCGATCAGCAAGGCACTAAAGGTTTAGAATTTGAATTTTCTCATGAACTTAACGCTCAATGGTTAATACGAGCCAGTTATACCAAATTTAATGAACTCCCTGAATTATCATTCCATGAAACAAAGCAGCTTGCCTCATTCATTATTAATTATCATTATAAGAAATTAAACACCAATTTAATTGCCACTTACAGTGATACACGAGAAATGGCTACAGCTGGTAGCGACAGCAATCGAATCGAACTTGAAGATTACTGGTTATTGTTTGCTAAAATGAATTATAACTTTGCACCTCAATTTCAATTTCACATACAGCTCAAAAATCTGCTGGATGAAGACTACTTAACACCCGGGGCTAATGCGGTTTTAACCGAAGGCGTTGCTAATCGCGGGCGTGAATTATTAACCGGGGTCACCTGGAAATTCTGATTTTCGTATATTCACATGTATAAGCATGGTCAAACAGACTGCATGAATGACTTAATAAATAAGATAAAATTCAGGCAAACCATTTACACACAGAATTCAATCACAAACAGTTACGGGTTATTCCATCTTGCAGGGTCAGAACAGGCAATACGGAAACGATCTGATTAAAGATTTAAATATTAAAAGTGAAGACTACACTGCCAGGAGAGGAACGGCGGCACGTGGCATTTCGTTAGTTGCAGACAATGCACACATATAGTGATATTGACGCAGTTTGTAAAGATATCGAACTAATTATAAGCAAGAACCAGGATTAGCGCTTATAATATTTACATATCACATCAGTTATTAACTTTAGACTTTATTTCAGCAAAGGCCATATAAACCCAATGAAAATATTATCAATTATTTTTTTAATAGTCCTTATCACTGGTTTAGCCTATTTCTTTTATCTGGGTTTCAAATCACAATCCGGTTCAGCTCCCGGCCTTGTCGATTCACGTTTGACGCCCTGCTCTAATAAACCCAATTGCATATGTACTGAATACCCGAACCACAAATCACACTACACCAAGGCGATAGAGTATAACGAGCTTAAGCTGGAAAAATTAATTGAAGCCATTCAATTAACTGGCGGGACTATTATCAGCAATGAAGAAAACTATATTGCTGCCACTTATACTTCCAGCATATTTAGATATGTTGATGACTTTGAGTTACGTATCGACACTGAAAGCAAGTTAATCCATATTCGCTCAGCATCTCGTGTAGGTCACAGTGATATGGGTGTTAATTTAAAACGCATTGAAGCCTTTAAAACAACATTAGAATCTCTTTTATAATAAATTACTCACAAACAGTGATAGAACCATTGCGACACCGCTGATATTGAACCCAGATCGTACTACTCAGTTTAGTTTTATTAAAACTGGCTCCGTCTATGACTGCACCCTGAATTGAGGCAGAACTCAGGTCTGCATTATCAAATATTGCATTTAATAAATTGGCCTTTACAAATTTTGCTGAGGTTAAAACGGCATCTGTAAAGTCAGCACCCTCCAGATCGGCCTGATTAAAGTCTGCTTTTTTACCCATTGTTTTTTTAAAATTAGCCCGTATAAGTTTAGCCCGGCTAAAATTCGCCTCATCAATTTCTGCACCTTGAAAGCTACTCTCGGATACTTTCGCATCATAAAAATCAGATTTATTCAGTTTGCTTTCTTTAAAAGATGTTTTATCTATCTGTGCACGACTAAATCGAGCAGAATCAAGTATCGTAAATGAAAAATCAGCCTGAGTAATTTTAGCATTATTGAGTTTTGTTCTTTCCATACGTGACTTTTGAAATTTTGTATTCTCTAATGCTGAAAAACTAAAATCAGCACCCTGTAAACGCGCATTTGACAGATTAGTGTTCGTAAATTTTACACGCCTTAAAATAGCGCCTTGCAAATCAACACCCGTTAAATCCAGATCACTTTTATCACAGCCTGTCCAGTTGACACCAGCCCTGGCCTCATCTTTACATGTTGCATGTAATGTAAAAGATAAAACCATTAGAGAAATAAACACTAAATAATATTGCATTACTAAAATACCCTGCTTTTTAAATACTTTGACATTACCCTATGATTTCATCATAAACCGGGGTTATTGTATTACGTTAAAATCACATACATCCTGACTGAACTCTATATCAGAATAACAAATTTAAATATTAGTTCCTTTTTTTCTAACAGAACGAATTAAAAATCTTGATGAATCCAGAGCATATCGCACCCTGCTTGATACAGGCAAGGGTTCATCACATATCTTTGCCGCTAATAACTCAGAACACAAAAATGTACTACTAAACCCTCTGGCGCCATAACCGGTATTCACGAATAAGCCTGGTAACATTTCAGCTCGTGGATACCTCGAGGGTATTTTGCCTTTATATAAGTCAGCATAATCATTAAGTGCTTTATTATAATCAATAACATGCCCTACAATTGGCAATCTATCTGCTGTCACAGCACGCACTGAGGCCCTGCCACCGCTAATATCATCTTTATCAAACAAGCCATCAAACTCGTGTTTTATACTTTGCAGATTATCCTGAAATTCTGACTCTCTTAATTGCGTTGTAGCATCATTTAGCTCAAAGCTCGCGCCAGAAACATGTAAGCCGTTATTTTCCGGCATAAGGTAGGCTTTAAATGACAGAGGCATTTTCAACTGAATACTTTGCTGGTTAGCTTTATAGTAACTTAACTGGCCTCGAGCAGGCCTAAGCTCAAGATGTTTGAGTTGAGAAAACAGTTTAATGTTCCAGGCATTAGCTAATATAAGACAAGACGTTTTATGCACTATTTCATCATTAGCAAGTAATTGCCACTGCTGATTTTCATAAACAATTGAATCCACATGAGTATTATAGGTAATACTCAATGCCTCTCCCATTTCGTTAATCATATAATTTAACAATTTTTTAGGGTAAACACAGGCAGCCTGTGGAAAATAATGAACGCTTTTGTCAATTGACAGGCCACAGAGTTCACTTGCCTGTTTTGCATCCATTGCCTGAACTAATGAATCATCTTCAGGAAAGTTAGCTATTTGTTTTTTAATTCGCTCACTGCAAGCCAGTTGCATACCACCTGTTTGTTGCCAGTATTTTTGTTCCGGGTCTATTATTTGCAAACTACGTAATGCATATAAATAGGCCGAAGTAGAAAACTCCGCATCCGCCGAGTCTTCCAGGCTCAAACGAGGCATCAACATACCAGCAGGATTTCCCGAAGCCTTTGTAGCATATTCAGCTGCCTCTTCAATTATTTCAACTTGAAAGCCCCGTTTAACCAATGCCCATGCGCTGCAAATCCCTGCTAAACCGCCTCCTATAATTGTCACTTTTTTTTCTGTTATCTTATGTAACAAGGGCTCAAACCACGGCTGGCTTACTGTTTGCTCCAATGCATCTTCATGGTTTAACCTGGCAGTTAACATATGGCGTTTGTTACCGGTGCCACTCACCTTTTTTACATCAAAAGCTTGCGCTATCAGCGCTCGTTTTACAAAACCAGCTGCGGTATAGGTGCTTATTGTTGTGTCTTTCTGACTTAAACGTTTAATATGCGAAAAAACACTATCGCTCCACATATCAGGGTTACAACCTGGTGCAAAACCATCTAGAAACCAGGCATCAACCCTGGCCTGCATTTGTGACAACATATCATGCACATCGCCAATCATTAACACCAGTTTTACACGTCCTGAAAATAAATGAAATAAATGAAAACCGTCACTTGCAACATTATATTGCTGCTGCAGCGGCTCTGCTATGTAACTCAGTTCAGGCCATGACTTTTGCGCCAATATCAAATCTTCAGGAGAAAAAGGCGAATTCTCAACTGAAAAGAAAGTTAATGTTTGCTGTGCTTCACTGAGTTCGAGCCAGTGTTTAACGGTTATTAAGAAATTAAGCCCTGAGCCAAACCCGGTTTCAGTTATCACAAATGAAGGCTTTTTATTTTCAGTAAAACGCTTCTGCAACTGATTATGATGTATAAAAACATGCTCAGTTTCGTCTATACCATGATCAATAGAAAAATAGACATCGTCGAATTCAGGGTTATAAGGCTGGCCATCACGCCATTCAAGGTTTGCATACTTCATGTGTAGATTATACTATCCTGATTCAGCTCAAGTTAGCATTGTTTTTGATACCCCTGAATATATGAACACTAAACAAGCCTATAAACACTGCCTTAATATTTCTAAAAACCATTATGAAAATTTTCCGGTGGCCTCATGGATATTACCCCGTCGAATGCGTCTGCCAACAGCGGCTATTTATGCCTTTGCGCGCCGAGCTGATGACTTTGCCGATGAAGGTGATTTAACAGACGAGCAAAGACTCACAGAACTGGAACAGCTAAGCCAACAAATAAATGATCTTTATGCTGGTAGTGACAGCTCTGACCCTGTTTTCATTGCACTGGCCGATGCTGTGAAACGATTTTCTTTACCCAAAGAGTTATTCCTTGATTTAATAGATGCCTTTAAACAGGATGTTACAAAAAAACGCTACGCCGATTTTGGCGAACTCATGCAGTACTGTCGTCGCTCCGCTAACCCGGTAGGGCGTTTAATGTTACATTTATACGGCCAGACAGATCGTATTAGCCTGGGGCAATCTGACGCCATATGCAGCTCTCTTCAATTAATTAATTTTTATCAGGACATGGCACAGGACTATACTGAACTGGGGCGCGTTTATATCCCTCAGGATGAAATACGTGCTTCATTTGTAAATGAAACCTACTTTAATAGTCGCCGCACTGATGGGCCGATGATTCTATTGATGCGAAAACAATATGAACGGGCACATAAATTATTGCAGGGGGGAGCGCCTTTAGGTAAATCTCTAAAAGGCCGATTTGGTTTTGAAATTCGAATGATTATTGCTGCAGCATCTAATATTTTATTAAAACTCGACAAAGAAACTGATGATCTATTCAGTCGCCCTCGTTTAAAGTTTAGCGACTGGCTCTGGATTTTCTGGAAGGCTTTAAGGGCCAAATAACCTTAACTAACTATAAGGTATCCACAACCATATTAGCCCAGGTAATCGCTTCTATATGCGCTACAAACATATCATTCGAACTAAGTTCGGCAAACTGCGCAGTTTCCGGTTGAGACATTTCATAAGCAAGAGCGCAGTTTATTGCTTCTCCCATTTTACCTTCTCGTTTCAATAAAGCGGCCACCACATCATTACTCAGTGGCAAGGGTTCGATCAAACTATTAATTTTTCGCTCCATTAATATATCAAGAGCAGAAAACATGCCTGCGGTGAAATAAGTTTCAACTGAACCCAAATTGGCCTGCTCTGCTAATAACTCACACATCTTTCCCCGTGTCATTGCGATATGTATCATCTCTGATGGCCTGTCATCTAATTTAGACATGGCAATCATTGATGCCCAGCTACGCAACTGGTTTCTACCTAAAATAACAATAGCATGCTTAATGGAATTTACTTTATTTCTAAATCCAAAAAAGGGTGAGTTAATTAGCTTAAGCATCTTATAACTCATTGATACATCAAAACTAATAGCTTCTTCCAAATCTTCCACTTCCGCCTTCGCATTATTCAATACTGACAGTAAATTAAGCACAGCCAGTTTATTACTTGGCATTTTTTTACTTTTAATAATTCGCGGTCTACTTAAAAAATACCCCTGAAAGTAATCAAATCCCAGCTCACGGCAAAACTCAAACTCTTCCATCGTTTCAACTTTTTCAGCGAGCAATAGTGCATTGTATTTTTTTAAAACCTTTACATGCGTTATTAGTTCTTTCTGATTTAACTGCATAATATCAATTTTAATAATATCAACCAGAGAGACAATAGGTTTGTGTGCGGGGTTATAAATGTAATCATCCAGGGCAATCGTAAAACCCGCTGCTTTTAAGCGCTCTACCGACTTGATCAACTTAGCGGTTATAGGAATATCTTCAAGAATTTCCAGTACCACCTGTTGAGGTGAAATTGGTAGCGCATTTTCATCAATCAAAAATTGTTCTGTTAAATTAATGAACGCCTGTCTTGTTCCTACAAGTTTATCTAAGCCAATCTCCAGAAAGCTATTAATAATAGTTGTTGATGTTGCACCATCAGCGCTTAGCTCACCCATGGCGGCTGCATTTTCTTCTCCCGCTCTAAAAAGTAACTCATAACCATAAACCCCAAGGCTTTTGTTATAAATGGGTTGACGACCTACATATACATCTGACATGAAGCTTTTTTTCCTGGATTAATTTCTAGCCTGATTTCTGGCTTTGTTACATTTTATTAACAGCACATAAAAATAGACTTATACATATTTTTTTACGCGATCACGGCCTGATGCTTTTGCCTGATATAAAGCTTCATCAGCACGTTCCACAGCCTGCCATGCATTTTTATCTTCAGGCCTGACTTCAGAAACACCGACTGAGACAGTCACATCAATCGGTGTTTCCCCAATAATTATTTTTTTCTTTAACATATTTGTTCGCGCGTTGTTCATTAATTCAAGAGCTACATCCTGACTGGTTTCAGGGAGAATGAGTAGAAATTCTTCTCCACCATATCGACCCAGGCAATCACTTTTCCTTAATGTATCACGGTAAAATTCACATATATATTTGAGTACTCGATCACCTGCAATATGCCCATATTGATCATTAATTTTTTTAAAATGATCAATATCTAACATGGCAATAGAATATACCTGATTATAACGTTTAACATTTTCAAAGTTCTGTTCTAATAAAAGTGAAATTGACTTTCTATTTACAGCACCAGTAACCGCATCAAAACAATGCTCATGTTCAGTTAATGTATCCCTTAACTTCGTTAACAAGTCTATTAAGTGGCGTTGATTTTTCAAAAAAGAATGGTAATCGTCCACGCTAATTTTTTTATTTTGACTGGCAATTATTGCTAGATCTCTAGCATGAGAATGCATATAGGCATGTACCGGCTCAATAGCAGAAAACTCACTTATAGAACGAACTGATTCACAAACATCTCCATAATACCACTTTCCAAAATCACAATGTTTATGTGCAGCATCGTGAAGAATATCCTCAGAAAATGGCTGGCCACACACAATAGATGTATGCAGGTTATCAAACCAGAGGCGGTGATGACTGATTGCTTTATTTAGTATAAGCAGTGCCGCTTCAACCTCATCAGAAGCAAACTGATATACTATTTTTTTCATGATAAATCCTGAGTCTAAGTAAATTATGCCGATTTCGGATAAATCAGCATAAACTAATATGATTATTGTACATAATATTAGTTCAAGAGAACTACTTCTGCCGTACTCAGTCACTTGCTATTTGTAATTTCACCCCCTCTCATTATATTAAATTATTTTTTAATACCGCCCTATCCTATTGATTATATTGTGATTATTACCCTGCTATACAATGCATACAATAATCAGCGATTTAAAAGACAATATTTACCGCTTATTCTTAATTTAAAATCAAAATCATCTTTGCCTTCTTTACTGCTATACGTCAGAATTCAATATTCTGTAAACTTTCAACACAAATATGACACCAGACCAATATTGTCAGGATAAAGCAGCCTCAAGTGGCTCCAGCTTTTACTCCAGTTTTCGCTTTTTACCCGAGCTCAAACGACGCGCCATCACGGCCCTTTATGCTTTTTGTCGTGAAGTAGATGATGTTGTGGATGAATGTAAAGATGAAGTTGTTGCCAGGCAAACCCTGAACTGGTGGCGAGATGAAGTAAGCAAACTCTACAAAGGACAGGCTACTCACCCTGTCACACAGGCGTTACAGGCTTTACTCAATGATTTTAATCTGGCTGAAGAATACCTTTTAGAAATTATTGATGGCATGGAAATGGATCTGGATATTCATCAGTACGCCACTTTTAAAGACCTGACTCTTTACTGTTATCGAGCAGCAAGCGTAGTTGGCCTTTTATCAGTTGAGATATTCGGATTCAGGAATAGAGAAACATTGAAGTATGCACATGATTTAGGCATAGCATTTCAACTTACCAATATATTACGCGATGTCAGAGAAGACGCGGAGCGAGGCAGAGTATATCTGCCTCAGGATGAGTTACGTCAGTTTGGTGTAAGCCAGCAAAATTTAACTCAACCCGTTACCAGTGATGCCGTAAAAAAACTTTTTCGCTTTCAGGCAGACCGTGCACGTGAATATTACATAAAGGCATTTAATGAATTACCCGATGAAGATCGTTTTTCACAACGCACCGGATTAATAATGGCCGAAATTTATTTGTCACTACTAGATGAAATTGAAAATGACGGATATCGCGTTCTGGAACACCGAATCAACCTGACACCAACACGTAAGCTCTGGTTAGCCTGGCGCGCCTCACGACGTGAGAAAAAACGTTATAAACAATATATGCGTAATAAGCCTTAACGATAATGCCAGTGAAAAAAAATATAGCCATCATAGGTGGCGGCTGGGCAGGATTGGCTGCAGCAGTAGAACTTTGTAAAAACAATTATAAAGTCACCGTTTTTGAATCATCACCACAGTTAGGTGGGCGTGCGCGAGGTATAAAGTGGAACAACTTAACACTGGATAACGGGCAACATTTAATGATTGGTGCCTACCAGCAAATGCTTGATTGTCTAAACACAATTCAGGCGGATACGAACCAGTTATTCAAACAGCTCCCCCACCGAATGTTAATGCTGAATTCTCAAAACGGTGAAGTCGCATTTGACCTGCAATTACCTACTTACCCAGCGCCATTACACTTATTATTTGGCGTATTAAATACACCTGGTTTGTCTTTAAAAGAAAAAATATTATTATTATTCCGCTTTAATAAATTATTAAATACGCCAGTTAAAAATGATATATCCGTCAGTGAATGGTTAAACACGGCAAAACTTCCCAAAAGTTATAGACTAAATTTACTCGAGCCCGTTTGTCTGGCGGCATTAACGACGCACCCTCAACAAGCTTCTGCAAAAGCCTTTCAAAGCGTATTACAACAGACCTTTAATGCCCCTGCAGATTTTACTGACCTGATGATTCCTACTACTGATCTAGGTAAAGTATTTCCGTCTTTAGCAGAAAGTTTTATTCTACAACATGGTGGTGAAATTAAAATTCGCTGTAAAGTTCAGAAATTACTACATGACAGAACTCATATTCATTCCGTTCAGACAGATAGTGATATTCTGAATTTTGATCACATTATTTTAGCCACACCACCTGGAGTTTCTGCAAAACTGCTGCGGGATATACCCGCCTGCAGTCATATAAGTGAGCAAATAAACAAATTAATATTTGAACCTGTAACAACACTATATCTACAGTTTAAAGAACCTGTATCTCTACCCTATCCTATGTTAGGTATGCTTAATGGTTTAAGCGAGTGGGTATTTGAACGCGCCACGAGTGGACATAATGATATTCTTGCTGTGGTAATCAGTGCACAGGGTAATCACCTGAAACTATCCGAAGAAACACTGACTAAAACAATATACAACGAAATATCTAATGTTATAGAAGGC
>JAPHSS010000023.1 GCA_026195255.1 Gammaproteobacteria bacterium
GCACCCAGACCCTGCACTTCTTTAGGGTTCAGATGTTTTAAAACTTCCGCAGCATTTTCCGAGCCCATAGCCATTAGTAAGACTGCTGCTCTTTGTACGCCGGTTAATGATAATTTAGTTTCTTCAGCCATAATTTACGTCTTTATGATTCTGCGCCAACCCAGTCTTTAACAACATTAGCTACTTTTTTAGGGTCCTGTTGTACCATTGATTTAGCAAATTCTATCTTTTGATCCGAGTCACTGGGTAAAGGAATAGAATCTTCCTGATGCTCAAGTTTAGCTACGCCGCCTTCACCTCCAGACCCTCCGCCTTCACCATCAGCTCCCTGGCCGGAAGCCAGTACCGGTGTTGGCGGCACATAAGATGTTAGACCTTTAATCGATGGTTTTAATATTGTGAAAATTACGATTAGTATAAGTATAAACGGCCATATCCATTTTAGCGCGAATTGCACCCACTTATTATCCATAATTGATGGCTCAGGTAAGGCTTCTATAGCTTCCAATGGTGTAAACGACGCGTTAATAACGTTTACCAGATCGCCACGTTCCTGGTCAAAACCAATTGTCTGCTGAACCAGACTTGTCACCCTGGCAATCTCATCTTCTGTTAACGGTGTTCGTGTTGTTTCGCCATCCTCCACAACAATTCGGTCATCCACCAGGACAGCTACCGTAAGACGTTTTATAACACCGCTGTTTTGACGGGAGTGTCGAATAGTACGATCGACTTCATAATTTTTTACTACATTATCATTAGAGTTTGTCGGCGTCCTGGTAAGACCGCCCTCACCGACACCACCTGCTCCTTCAACCAGCTGGCCACCTTCTGGAGGCTGGTTAGCCAAAGCACCCGGCACACCTCCAGCCTCACTATTATCGAATCGTCTGGAGCTTGAAGACTGTTCACTGCGTAATGTTTGATTATCGTTATTATATAACTCTTCAGTGCTTTCCTGTTGAGTAAAATCGATATTCGCATTGACCGTGGCACGCACCTTACCAGCACCTATTATTGGTTCTAGTAAGTGTTCAATGCGTTGTTCAAAATCACGTTCGACCTGGCGTGAATAATCATATTCACGCCCCGTCATAGCAACACTACCCGTCATATCTCCGGATGATAATAAATGACCATTCTGATCAACGACGGTTACATTTTCGGCGGATAAATTTGAAATGCCCGAAGCAACCATATGAATAATGGCATTAACCTGACCTTGCTCAATTGCCCGACCGCCATAAAGACTGAGGGCAACTGATGCACTGGGTTTTTGCTGCTTTCTTACAAAAACAGAATTTTTTGGAATAGCCAGATGCACACGAGCTGATTTAACATTTCGCATCGTACTAATGGTTCGTGCTAACTCGGTTTCCATTGCATGATGGTAACGTGCACTTTCTACAAATTGTGAAGTACCAAAACTTTGCTCCTGCTGTAACATTTCAACACCAATGGCTGTGCCTTTGGGTAAACCCTGTGCCGCCAGATTCAAACGCGCTTCATGTACTCGGCCGGATTCAACCATAACCGAACCAGAAGCCGCATTTAATTCATATGGTATTCCCGCAGACTGTAAAGCCGAAACCACTTCTGCTGCATCACCCGGTTCAAGCCCTGTGTATAACGATGAAAAGCTGGGCGCCGTACCCCAGGTATAAATACCAATGCTCACCAATACAGTAACCACAACACCCAGAATTGCCCCGATAAATCGGGGCACGGGAATCATCATCGTCGCGCTAGGTATTGCCGCTTGCTCTGCCATTTTTTAACCTTTTGAAAATTTAAATTTTATTATGCTTACTATACAAGTCTTAAGTCTAAAGTCTTAAGTCAAAATATTTATGCGCCTGCGGCGCAACTGTCTTTGACTTACGACTTACGACTTACGACTTACGACTTACGACTTATGACTTATAACTTATGACTTACGACTATCTCTTAAACCGGCATATTCATAATTTCCTGATAAGCTGTTAATAATTTATTTCTAACACTGGTCATCGCCTGAAATGAAACACTGGCTTTTTCCATATTTATCATTAACTCAGCCATTGTGATACCTGAGTCACCTTTCTCAAACTCTCTGGCCATAGCGCTTGAATTCATTGATGCTTCGTTTACAGAATTTATTGAATTAACTAAAATTTCAGAAAAATCTGTTTTTTGTGCTCCCGGCACTTCATTAACTGATAACGACTCGGGACCTGTTGGTGCCTTAGCCTGGGCTTCCATTGCGCGCATTTGTGCTAATACCTGATTAATATTCATATCACTCATAATTTTCTCCTGCTAACAGCTAAACAGTAATTCCAGAATCACGCATTCTGGCTAATTTATATCTTAAGGTTCGTGGGCTAATCCCCAACCTCTCAGCCGCATATTTACGACTTCCATTACCTGCTTTTAGAGCCTCAAGAATAAGTTGTTGTTCACGGTCCTTAAGGCCATTTACCAATTCAGAATCCTGAACTGTATCTATTTTTACCTGCCTGTCTGTCAACTCATAATTATCTGCTTCGAGATGAATATCAGCAGCAGTCACCTCATTACCTTCTTTAAAAATAAGTGCCCGTTGCATTACATTATCTAACTCACGCACATTACCCCGCCATGAGTAATTAAGTAATTTTTGCTGAGCATCTGCTGTCAGTGTCAAAACATTTTCTGCATTTGCAGCCTGTTTATTTAATAACTTATTTGCAATTGGAATAATATCTGCCAGTCGTTCACGCAATGGGGGTATCTGAATAGGAAAAACACTTAATCGGTAAAAAAGATCTTCCCGGAAACGACCATTATCGACTTCTTCTTTTAAATTTCGGTTGGTTGTGGCCAATACTCGAACATTTAATTTAATGGTTTTGCGTCCGCCTAAACGCTCAACTTCTTTTTCCTGTAATACACGTAGTAATTTAGCCTGTAACGCAGAATCCATTTCAGATATTTCATCTAGCAGTAATGTGCCATTCTGTGCCTGCTCAAATTTTCCCGGGGTGGCTTGAACCGCGCCTGTGAACGCGCCTTTTTCATAACCGAACAAAACCGCCTCAAGCATATTTTCTGGAATCGCAGCACAATTGATCGCCACAAATGCCTGCTCTACTCGTTTAGACTGATTATGAATAAACTGAGCAAAAACCTCTTTACCGACTCCACTTTCACCACATAATAAAACGGTTGCATCACTTTGCGCCACTTTACTGGATAGTAACTTAAGCGAACGCATTTTTTCATCTTCAGCGAGTAGTTCTGCTTCATGTTTAACAGAAACTTCTTTATTAATTATCTTTTTAATGACTTGCTGTAAAGCTTCTACTTCGAACGGTTTAACCAGATAATCGGCCGCACCTAAACGCATGAAATCTACTGCTTTTTCAATACTTGCATAAGCCGTCATCACAACCACGGGTAATTCCGGATATTTATTTTTAATCTTTTTTAATAATTCAGCACCATCCATCGGTTGCATTTGCACATCACTAATAACCAGTTTAAATTTCTGCTCATTAAGCTTAACAAGTGCAGCCTGACCATGTTCAGCACTTACCACTGAATATCCAGACATTTCGCAAGTATCACAAATTGCTTCACGTAGCTGTTCATCATCTTCAACAATTAAAATATCAATACATTGTTGTTTATTTTGACTCATGCTTTTCTCCACTCTGACAGCCGTTTAACGGGCTATTAACTTTTTCAGCAGTTTTGTTTTTTTCAGGATTAAATGCGTTCTCCTGACCACTCGCCAGGAACTGCTCATTTCTGTTTAAAGGCAAACAGATATAGAAATTACTACCATTTCCCGGTTGAGATCTGACCAGAAGATCACCGTGATGTGCTTGTATTATAGATTGTGCTACTGCAAGACCAAGGCCTGTGCCACCTTCGCGCTGTGTAAAAAAGGGTTCAAATATTTTAGTTTGTTGATCCACAGATAATCCAGGGCCATTATCTCGAACCGCTAGAATCAGGTAATCTGCCTGTTCATATACTTCAAGCTCTACTTCGCAATCTTCATCGCAGGCCTGTATGGCATTCTCAACCAGATTAATCAAAACACTTACTAGCGCATCTAAACTACCTGTTAACTGAATATCATTTATCTGACTAATAATTTTTAACTGAATGTTGTTTTCTATGAGGTTGTTTTCGATTCGGCTATTAAACGTAACTAACAGATCATTTAACTGAAATTTCTGTTCTGAAAATTCACCACCTTTTGCATACAACAACATATCGTTAATTAGTTTTTCAAGATAACGCATACACATGCGAACTTTTTCTACTGCTTTATTTTGTTTAGGGTTATCCGCAGTAAAATGATTTAACTGTGATGCATATAAAACCGCTGAAGCTAAAGGTGTGCGTAACTGATGCGCCAGACCCGCTGCCATCTGCCCCATTGCTGCCAGACGATTTTGTCTATCTGCCAGGCCCTCTAACATACGTTGTTCAGAAATATCATCCAGCAGAATGATTTCTCCTGAACTATTTTCATCATTTGATACATCTAGAGGTTGTTTTTTTAAGCTGAGTATACGCCCCGAATTTAAATATAAATCCTGTTCGGTATGCCGCGATACACAGTGCGCGTAAACTCGCCGCCATTGCTTACCAATAAGACTCTGCTCCAGAAATAACTCTGCAGCAGGGTTTGCCGTGTTTATCACACCCTTTTCATCGACCAACAAAACACCTGCGGGTAACGCGTTTAAAAGTGTTTGTAGTCGATGAGCTAACTGCTCTTTTTCAGCCAGTTGTTTTAATCTTTCATCCTGAGAAAACGCAAGTTGTTCACTTAGCTTAGCTGCCCGGTTATCAAGCTCCTGATAGGATTGTTGTAACTGATCAGATAATCGCCCAAATTGCTCAAACGCCACCACTAATTGTGCCGGGCCTTGCAAGGCTTTCGGGTCAAGACCTGTCACCTGCGCTGTTGTTTGTATATTAGTTGTTTGCTGCATGTCGTGTTTATGTCACTTTTGTTCGACTTAGCAGTAACAGTGCATTTAGTATGCCAAAAGAAATTTGATATATTTTTCAATGAGTTATTACAGCAGTGGCAAAGTAGAGTCAATTAACCGGCTAGGCTGGAAGCGGTTTGCCGTTAAAAAACACACAGCGGTGGCACATCTCCCTTGGGGAAAAGTCTTGCTTTTTAAGCCCTGTCCCCTGTTGTGATGCCATCAAGAGTTTTACGGAGCCGACTAACCAAACTATCAGCTCCTGGTGGTATGGGTTAAAGGGGACAGGGCGCAAAAACGCGACCTTTCCCCAAGGGAGATGTGCCACAACAGGGTACAAAACATCAAAAGCGTTACGACTTGATATTATATTTTTTGAGTTTTTCAACTAATGTCGTTCGACGCATTTTTAATAATTTCGCGGCATGTGCAACAACGCCATCTGTCTTGCCTAACGCCTGTTTAATTAGTTGCACTTCCATTCCAGCAAGATGTTCTTTTAAATCAAGGCCATCATCTTCAAGGGCAGCGGCTGCGACTGGTTTTGTGATTGCCGTTTCTGAAAAACCATCTGATATTTTTTGAGGTAAATCTGCTGGCAGTTTTTTTAGCAGGCTTCTTTCTATTTCATCATCTTCATCTAAATCGGCAAACATCAATGCAGGATTAAATGGCGGTTTTGCTTTAAAACTATTAACTTCAGGTTTGAATGCTGAGGCAGGTTGATACTTTGGAGGCAGGTGCTGCGCATCCACTATACTATCGGGGTACAAAATGGACAGGCGCTCTACCAGGTTAGACAACTCACGGACATTTCCCGGCCATGAATGCTGACTTAACATTTCTGTTGCTTCAGCTGTTAAACGTACTGTTCCCCTGTTATCCGCTTCTAATTTATCAATTTGATCCTGCAGTAAAAAAGGTACGTCTTCTAAACGCTCTCGTAATGAGGGCAGTTCAATAGGAAAGACATTCAAACGATAAAACAAATCTTCACGAAACTTGCCATCTTTAATATTCAATTCAAGATTACGGTGAGTTGCAGCTAATATACGCACATCAGACTGTATGCTCTTATTACTGCCCACTCTTTCAAACGTGCGTTCCTGCAATACGCGTAACAGTTTCACCTGCATGGGCAAACTCATATCGCCTATTTCATCAAGAAACAAGGTGCCTTTTTCTGCAAGCTCAAATCGCCCCTGACGGGAATTAATGGCGCCTGTAAATGCACCTTTTTCATGACCAAATAATTCACTTTCTAATAAATCTGCGGGTATGGCACCGCAATTAACCGGTACAAAACCCGCTTTACAACGATTTGATAAGGCATGAATATTACGCGCCACCACCTCTTTACCGGTGCCTGACTCGCCCAATATTAAAACACTCGCGTCTGTTTTGGCGACTTGCTCAATCATGGTTCTAACGTACTGAATGGCACTACTACCACCACCCAGCTTAGGAATTCGACTAATCAGTTTGCCTACCGTGGTCGCATTTACATTATTGTCGGAATTACATATGGCTTCTAGCGCTAAAGAAACCGGGGCATATTTAAGTGGCATTTCGAAATGAGACGAAATGACACTGAACTGAGGCTGATATTTTTCTAAATTAATTTTATCCTGATTAAACAATATAACGGGTACAGCAGAGGATTGTATTTTTTCTAGTGCCTCAAGCCGGCTACGATTGCCCTGAAACTCACCCAGTAATACACACGTAAACTCACCACTATTTAAAGCACCGGTTAGTGCGTTCAGGTCATTAACATAAAAGGTATCAAAACCCATAAAGCCCATGAGTGACTTTATTTCATTGAAAATCTGTGAATCGTCTTCAACCAGTAGAATTCCCGGCTGTGGCGAGGTGCTCGACATAATATTCCCGTTTTAAAAATAACTCATTCAACATGAGTAAAGCAGGTATTTTCTGAATGTCAAAATATTGTCGTTTAAAATTATCTATAAATTCAGTTATTTATATCTAGATTGATATGCTGAACCTAATATTAGAATTTGCTACTTTAAAAACTATTTTTGTTGAGGAGCATATCCAACCGGAAAGACTGCCGTCCACTATGGGGTATTCTGCCCCCTTAGCCCAATCCATTAGAAGGTGTTCGGTGTAGTAATCCGCTCCAGTTAAACAATCTGAAAAGTCAAAGGCAGGGGGAAACCGCGAATGAACACAAATATTAACGGAATTAAGTTATATTCGTTTATATTCTGCCTAACATATTTACACAATGATCTGATCTTACAATGTTTAAGCTTCATGGGAGTTAGAATGCTGTGGTTTCGCCTTTTTGGCGACTCACTTTTTTCACCTCGTTCCCACCCTCCCGCGTCACTAGTGTCCGGTTAAAATAGCCGCACTCGCTCTACAGACTTGCCAGGTCTGGTTCTAAAGGGTAAAACACAAGGCACCCATTCGAAATCAGGC
>JAPHSS010000056.1 GCA_026195255.1 Gammaproteobacteria bacterium
AGGTAATGCATCATCACTTTGGCGACACGCTCATCTACCGGTGTGGTCGCCGAATAGTCAAAATAAATGGGTAGGTTTAATGTTGAATTCTGATCACTCACGTTATCTATCATCTCTTGTTAATTGTTGTTTAATATCTTGCAATGTTTCAATAAATTGAAGCATTTCATCACTTGTATTCTGTTCGCCTAAACTGACACGTATTGCGCCTTTGGCTATTTCCGGTTTTACCGACATAGCCAGTAAAACATGGCTGGCGTCAGTGCTTCCACTCTCACAGGCAGAGCCACTTGAAACCGCAAAACCTTTCTTGTCGAGTAACATCAACAGCGCTTCACCATCAATACCCTGTAATGCAAACATCACTGTGTTTGGCAAACGGGGCGCCTGCTGTGAAAAAATTTCTATTCCCTGAAGTGTTTTTAACTGCTCTATTAACTGTGTTTGAAGCTCAAACACATGTGTTCTTCTTTGCTGCATCTCTCTTGCAGCCAGTTCAGCCGCAGCCCCAAAACCAACTATCGCTGGCAGGTTTTCAGTGCCGCTTCTTTTCTGCTTTTCCTGTCCACCGCCAGTAATAAGTGGCACCAGGTCAACACGACTTTTAACTAGCAGAGCACCTGCACCCAATGGACCATACAATTTGTGCGAAGATAAACTCATTAAATCGAGCTTTAAATCTGCAAAATTTATTGGCAGTTTACCCGCCGCCTGGCAGGCATCGCTATGAAAATACAAATCGTTATTTATACTTTTTGCCTTTTCAAGCAAAGCGCCTATATCCTGTAATACACCTGTTTCGTTATTTGCCGCCATTACTGACAACATTTGCGTATTATCCGTTATAACAGTTTGCAGCGCCTCCGGTCTAACCATTCCCTGCTCGTTTACCGGCACACTGTCCAGCTGCCAGCCCTGACTCTCCATAAATTTAGAGGGCGCGATTAATGAAGCATGCTCAATACTGCTTATGGCAAATCGCGACTGTTTACGATTTGCCAATACACCCCGAATGGCAAGATTATTAGCTTCTGTACCGCCCGAGGTAAATATCACTTCTGCGGGTTGCGCGCCAACCAGGTTGGCAACCTGCATTCTTGCCTGCTCCAGTGCGTTGCGGGTCATTCGCCCATAACGATGCACACTGGATGGATTGCCATATAAATCTGTCATAAATGGCATCATCACTTCAAGCACCTCAGAATTTAAAGGTGTTGTCGCATTATGATCCAGATAAACAGGCATTTTTAAATTACTATTAACTGATCACTCTACTAGAATAGAGCTGAGTTTCTGGTCAAGTCTGCTTTGCAGCTGTTCGTCACTCATCATGCTTTCCTGACGCTTAACCACTTTTAGCACGTCACTTCTTGTTTTCATTTCTTCAAGTGTGATGCCATTTAAAAAACCATGTATTTCCTGGCTTAACTCTTCCCATAAATCATGGGTTAAACACTGATAGCTATCACCGCTACAGGTGCCTTCGCCACCACAACTTGTCGCATCATAACTTTCATCAACCGCGATAATAATTTGTGCCATTGATATTTCATTTTCAGGTCGAGCCAGTGAATAACCTCCACCTGGCCCACGGGTGCTGGTTACGACACTATTACGACGTAAACGTGAAAACAGCTGTTCAAGATATGAAAGCGAAATACCCTGACGTTTTGAAATATCAGCTAGTGATACAGGGCCATTTTCCTGATGCAAAGCCAAATCTAATACGGCGGTAACCGCGTAGCGGCCTTTAGTAGTGAGTTTCATTACCTAATCTCTTACCTGTATCGACAGCTGAAACATCAGTTGTCATAATCGAGGCGCAAGTATACTCAAACCCGACTAATTTAGTCAAGTATTATGCATGACGCTAAGTAACTAAAATTTAAGGCTTTTCAGTGGGGTTATTCTCAGAGCCGGGTTCTGTATCTACGCCCTGTTGAGCAGAATCGAGCTCGCTGGAATCAGCCTGGCTAGACTCGGTCTGAATCTCAAGGTCACCCAGTTTGGGAATCTGCACATCTTCAAGCTCAGCATCCAGCGCTTTAAGTGACTTACACATACGCTCCATCTTCTCGTCCATCACATGTATATGATCGAGCATGCAATTGATAGCCGTGGCTACCGGGTCTGGGGCATCCTGTGCCACACCATAGGCATCGAAACCCATTTTTTTTGCGGTTTTAACTCGTTGATTCTCTTTCTCATCCGCGGTTACCTCAATAACCCGACCCGGCACCCCAATCACAGTTGCCCCTTCAGGCACATCTTTGGTGACCACCGCGTTAGAACCAACACGGCCACCGGCCTTGATTGTTATCGGCCCAAGTACTTTAGCGCCGGCGCCGATAACCACATTGTTTTCTAATGTCGGATGTCTCTTGCCTTTACTCCAGGTTGTTCCACCCAGTGTTACTCCATGATACAAGGTGACATCATCACCAATCTCAGCGGTTTCACCTATCACTATACCCATACCGTGATCGATAAAAAAACGTCTGCCGATTTTTGCACCCGGGTGTATTTCAATGCCTGTATACCAGCGTACTATATTTGATAAAACCCTGGCCAGCCATTTCCAGCCATGTTTATAAAGTATATGAGAGAAACGATGAAAAATTAACGCATGCACACCAGGATAGGTGGTAATTATTTCAAAAAATGTACGTGCAGCCGGATCGCGATCAAATACGCTGTTTATATCTTCTTTTAGGTCTTTTATGAAGGAAGACAAAATTCTCTCAGTATTAGTTAAGGTTAATGTTTGTAGTTTGTAAGAAAATCACTGATGCGGTCAAGTGCCAACTGCAATTTTTCTATATTTTGAGTATATGCAAAACGCACATGGGTTTTCGCTTTGTATTCTCCAAAATCTATACCCGGCGTAACCGCAACAAATGATTCATGTAACAGGTCGTTACAGAATTGAAAACTATCCTTTGTAAATTTCGAAACATCTGCATAAATATAAAATGCACCGCCGGGTTTTACACTAATAACAAAACCAAGAGCCTGTAAACCCTTAAGTAAAAATTCGCGTCTGTTATTCAGTTCGACCCGCCGTGCATCTAAAATTGCCAGGGTTTCATTATCAAAAGCAGATAAGGCTGCATACTGTGAGATGCTTGGCGGCGCTAAAAACAGATTCTGTGCAAGTCGGTCTACTGGCTCGATATAGTCATCGGGCACAACTAACCAGCCTAGCCGCCATCCGGTCATTGAGAAAAACTTGGAAAAACTATTAATCACAAAAACATCAGAACTTAACATGGCAGCAGAGAAATCCGCACATTCATAAACAAGCCCCTGATATATTTCATCAACCAGTAAAACGCCCTTTCTCTGTTTCACCACATCTATAATTTTTTGCATTTCTATGGCGTCAATTAATGTTCCCGTCGGGTTTGACGGAGAAGCAATTAAAACCGCAGCGGTATCTGGCTGCCAGTTTTTTTCTATTAACTCATGGTTTAACTGATAATCTGTTTCTGCACCAACCGCAATGGTGCGGGCACTGGCATCCAGCAAACGCACAAAATGCCGATTACAGGGGTAACCCGGATCAGCCATTAATACATTCTGATTCGAATTCACTAATACCGATAAAGCCAGTTGCAGCGCACCTGAAGCGCCAGGGGTAATGATAATATTTTTCGCATCGACAGAAGCCCCGAGGCGTGACTTATAATATTCGGAAATTTTAGCTTTTAACTCAGGTAAACCAGTGGCAGCTGTATATTTAGTTTTACCTGATTTTATAGCATCGATAGCCGCTGCATTAATTAAGTCGGGGGTGGGGAAATCTGGCTCGCCGACCTCCAGATGAATAACATCATGCCCCTGCGACTCAAGTCTTTTTGCCTGGGCGAGCAAATCCATTACATAAAAGGGACTGATGCCACTCATGCGACTGGCGATGTGTTTTTGCTTCATTTGTAAATACTTACTCGAATAGTAACGTAAACTGAATTAAGATCAGACTTAACATTACTTATATAATTAATTCTGCAACATGCCTGAAATACGGTATATGACAAACAATTTATGCGAATAATCGCACCCTAAACTTCGACAACAAACATGAAACGACTTTTAAAATTACCATTACTGCTTATTCTCGCTATCCCCGGGCTGGTTTACGCTTTCCCACAATCAAACCCGGTACCGGGTGGTATTGTACTGTTACCGCTTAACAATAACCACATTGCAGACAGCGCACGTTATAAAAAGAAAAAACTGGCTGTTGTAAGTGACGATAAAAACCACTACCTGCTAATAGGTTTATCACTGAGCAGCAAACCCGGAACTCACACCATCAGCATTAAGAACAAACAGGGTAAATCTGAAAAGCTCTCTTTCAAAGTAACAGACAAAACCTACAAGGCCCAATATCTAACGATTAAAAACAAACGTAAAGTAAACCCGTACAAAAAAGATATGTCACGTATATTAAGTGAAAAAAAACGTAAAACCATGGCAAAAAAGAACTGGTTAAACGAGCCTCCACAGGCAGATTTCACAGTTCCGGTTGATGGGCGAATTTCAAGCATCTTTGGATTACGGCGCTTTTTTAATGAACAGGCACGACGCCCACATTCCGGGCTCGATATTGCAGCGCCTCAGGGCACACCGATAAAAGCTGTCGAATCTGGCACGGTAACCGAGGCAGGTGATTTCTTTTTCAGTGGCAATATGGTGTACCTGGATCACGGACAGGGTTTAATTAGCCTGTATGCCCACATGCACACCATAAATGTAAAAGTCGGTGATAAAATTTCCAAAGGCCAGATTATTGGAACCGTTGGTGAAACCGGTCGTGTAACCGGCCCTCATTTACACCTCGCCATAATTGCTAACCAGACAACGGTAGATCCATTACTTTTTCTACCACAATTAAGTAATAAGGCTGAAGAATATTATAAATCGAACTAAATTAGCCTGTTATTTGCAAAAAAACATTAAAGCACTTGCTTAATATCTCAAATTATTGATAATTGGGCCGGATTATTTATCAAGTTATATCGTTGAGAAGAGCTGAATGGCAAAAGAAGAAGCATTACAAATGGACGGCACGGTTTTAGAGACCCTGCCAAATACTATGTTCCGTGTAGAACTTGAAAACGGCCACATTGTTACGGCGCATATTTCAGGACGTATGCGTAAGCACTATATTCGTATTATGACTGGCGACAAGGTAACAGTTGAAATGACACCTTATGACCTGGAAAAAGGTCGAATTGTTTACCGCGAAAAGTAAAGCAACAAATTCCCAATAAAAAAGGCCGTGTAATTGTTACACGGCCTTTTTTATTGGTTGGGCTTTAAATAAATACAGAAACAGGCCTACCAGCCTTTCTGAAGTATTTATATTTTATTTATTAACCTGCTACCGTCTCTTTTTCGAGAACTTCTATCTGCAGATCATCGGTAGACCTGTTAA
This sequence comes from Gammaproteobacteria bacterium, assembly GCA_026195255.1. Classification (GTDB taxonomy): domain Bacteria; phylum Pseudomonadota; class Gammaproteobacteria; order SZUA-229; family SZUA-229; genus SZUA-229. The sequence goes on from JAPHSS010000056.1 coordinate 5,441, forward strand.
GGCTCACCTTAACCTCACCACCTTTAGCCAGACGACCAAACAGCAACTCATCCGCAAGTACGCGTTTGAGGTGTTCCTGTATAACTCGCGCCATTGGTCGTGCACCCATTTTAGGGTCATAACCTTTCACAGCTAACCAGTTACGTGCATTGTTATCTACATGCATGGTCACTTTCTTCTCCTCAAGCTGGTGTTCTAGCTCGATAATAAACTTATCTACGACATTAGTAATAGTACGTTCATCAAGAGGTTTAAACTGAATAATGCCATCCAGACGATTGCGGAATTCCGGCGTAAACATACGCTTTAATTCTTCCATACCATCTGTTTCATTATTCTGCTCAGTGAAGCCCATAGAGCGACGACTAATCATCTGCGCACCCGCATTGGTTGTCATAATTAAAACAACATTACGGAAATCGGCTTTTCGACCATTAGTATCCGTCAGCGTGCCGTGATCCATAACCTGCAATAACAGATTAAATACATCCGGATGGGCTTTTTCAATCTCATCTAATAACAACACACAATGCGGATGTTTGTTAACAGAATCGGTTAATAAACCGCCCTGATCAAAACCAACATAACCCGGAGGTGCACCAATCAAACGAGAAACCGTATGACGCTCCATATACTCAGACATATCAAAGCGAATAAACTCAATGCCCATGACTTTTGCTAACTGTTTTGTGACTTCTGTTTTACCAACACCTGTGGGCCCGGCAAAAAGGAACGAACCAACCGGTTTATCCGGATTACCTAAACCAGAACGCGACATCTTGATTGCATCAGACATGCTATCAATCGCTTCATCCTGACCAAAAACCACCAGCTTAAGGTTACGTTTTAAGTGTTTAAGCACGGTTGTATCGGTAGAAGACACGGTTTTGGCTGGAATACGCGCCAGCTTAGCAATAATGTTTTCAATATCATTCACATTGATATTTTTAGACTTACCGTCTTTATTATTCATATTGCGATAAGCACCCGCCTCATCGATAACATCAATAGCTTTATCGGGCAGGAAACGATCCATCATATAACGACTGGATAACTCAACAGCTGATTTGAGCGCGTTAAGGCTATATTTCACATTATGATGTTCTTCATAATGTGGCTTAAGACCACGCAAAATTTCTACCGTATCAGTAATACTTGGCTCTTCAACATCAATTTTCTGGAAACGACGCGTTAACGCACGGTCTTTTTCAAAAATGCCACGGAACTCCTGGTAAGTCGTAGAACCAATACATTTAAGCTCACCGGAGGCCAACATTGGTTTAATCAGATTTGACGCATCCATAACCCCACCGGAAGCAGAACCTGCACCGATAATGGTATGAATTTCATCAATAAATAAAATCGCACCCGGATCATCAGAAAGTTGCTTTAGCACACCTTTCAGGCGTTTTTCAAAGTCACCACGATATTTTGTTCCGGCAACCAGCGCCCCTAGATCAAGCGAATAAATAGTCGAACCATTAAGTATTTCAGGCACTTCATCATCAACTACCCTTTTTGCCAGGCCTTCAGCAATGGCGGTTTTACCGACACCTGCTTCGCCCACCAGTAAAGGGTTATTCTTACGTCGACGACATAAAATCTGCACCATGCGCTCAACTTCTGCATCTCGACCAATTAACGGATCGATCTTGTTTTGCATGGCTTTAACATTGAGGTTAACCGCATATTTGTCTAATGGCTGATTTTCAGTTTCACCCATATCTTCAACAGACGTATCTATCTCAGCCGGGCCTTCATCATCAGATATTTTAGAGATGCCATGGGAGACGTAATTAACGATATCCAGACGGTTCACGTCCTGCTGATGTAACAGGTAAATTGCCTGGGATTCCTGTTCACCATAAATAGCGACCAGTACATTTGCACCCGTGACTTCTTTTTTACCGGAAGACTGAACATGGAATACGGCACGTTGAAGAACACGCTGAAATCCTAAAGTCGGTTGTACTTCACCAATTTGATCTTCCTGAAAAACAGGGGTGTTTTCCTCAAGATACAGTGAAAGTTCACCTTTAAGACGTGACAGATCGGCACCACAGGCTTTTAATACTGAATTAGCACTGTTGTTATCCAGCAAAGCCAATAGTAAATGCTCTACCGTAATATACTCATGCCGCTTATTGCGAGCTTCATTAAACGCGACGTTTAGTGAAGCCTCTAGCTCCTTACTCAACATAACATCGCCTCATAGTTATGAGTGGAGAGCCAACGTCGTGGCTCGGCCACTTTTATCAAATTTTAACTGGTTTAAATAACCAGCCTGCATCTCGTGTTATTAATGTTAAATACCCACTAATAACTTAATTGGTGATTACTAAAGTATCACGCCTCCTCCATTGTGCACATCAATGGGTGCTGATGTTGCCTGGAATAGTCATTCACCTGTTCCACCTTGGTTTCAGCTATCTGGTAACTAAACTCACCACAAACAGCCTCGCCTTTGGTATGCACCAATAACATAATCTGTGTTGCCTGTTCCTCGTTCATTTTAAAGAACTTGGCCAGTATCTGCACCACAAACTCCATTGGTGTGTAATCATCATTTAATAATATGACCTTGTATTTCTTAGGAGGTTTCAATTTAGGTTTGGCTTCTTCTACCGCCAGACCGTCATTTAGATCCCAGTCAGATTCATGATCACTCATGCCATACTCTCATTGTAGTTCAAGCTTTTAGGGTTTTCCAAAAATAGCTCTATTTTAAAAAATCTGCAGTCTCTTACTACCTGCTGTAAATGCCTACCTAAAGGCTATCTTAGGTATTTTACACGAAATCAATAACAATTAGACACACCATTTATAGTCCCATTCAATAAATACATGAAAAATTCCCATAAAAATCGTCTAAATGGGTGATTTAAACTCGCCTCAATAAAGGCTATAGTAGAATATTAAAGCACCTAATTTTTAAATTAGCTTTACCAAAACCAGCTTGAATCAGTAGTTAAATATAAAATGAATATAAAAATCCTGTTTGCCAGCATTGCCTTATTAGTACTTAACATTAATACAAGCACAAGTGCCGATACATACGACTCATCTGCATCCGTATTTTTATTTCAAAAACAGATGGCAAAACGTGGCAATGCAGAATCCCAGTTCAAGTTAGGTTTAATGTATGAAACTGGCTCAGGAGTCAGCCAGAGCACCGTGCTGGCCACCAGCTGGTATAAAAAAGCCGAACGACAGAATTACAAACCTGCTAGCAATCGTTTAACCTATCTTGAAATAAAAAAAACAGGCTTTAATGACAAACACATTAAATGGCTTAAAGATTTAAAAAAAGATGCTCGTTTTAATGAAGGTGAAGCTTTATTTTTACTCGGCCAGATGTACTCAGAAGGCACCGGTGTAAACAAAAGCCTGACGCGCTCTTTAAAACTACTACGCAAGGCAGCCGGCGGTAACATCCCCGGTGCCGATACGGAAATTGCACGCGTAGAAGATGAACTCAATCAACTTCAAAAACAATACATCTCTGATAAAGAAAAAGATAAAACAAAAACACCTGTAATATTACCGGTTAAAAAATCGGTTAAAAAAGTTAAAGCACCGGTAGCCAGGCCAACAATAAAAGCTTCGTCTCCCGGCGTTAAAAAAACAAACCCCGCCTCAACTCGAAAAACAAAAAAAACCTTAACAAAAAAACAGCTAACAAAAACCAATAAAACCTCAAAAAAGCCGCTTAAAAATCAAAGCCGGGCCCAAAACACACGCACAATAAACAAACAGAAAACTGCAAATAAAACAACTGCAACTGTAAAAACAAAAGCGGTTTCAGTAAACAAAGAGAAAGCCAGTAAAGATAATGAACACCCTATGGATACAATATGCGGTGGGCGTAACCGCTTTAGCAGAGCCTGTCGCTAAAACAGCACTTTAGATTTCAAACTGACAGAACACGTATTCCCTTCTCTCTTTGAATAAAGAGCAATACTTACATTTCTAATCATCACTTTCTGTTCTATAATCCTCTATTCATATAAATAAAGTTTTACATTCAAATTCTGGAAGGGTTTAAATCATGGCGGATAAATACATTTTAAGCAATTCTACAACCGGCGATACTGTCGACCTAAATTTGATAACCGGCACCGACGGCCCTGCTGCGCTTGATATTACCGGCCTGTATAAAGAAAGAGGTTTATTAGCTTATGACCCTGGCTTTGTATCTACCGCCAGTTGCACCAGCTCTATTACGTATATTGATGGCGAAAGAGGTATTTTACGTTATCGGGGTTACCCCATAGAACAACTCGCCGCGAACAGTAACTTTTTAGAAGTTGCCCACCTGTTATTGTATGGAGAGCTGCCCACTAAAACAGAATTATTAGAATTTGAAGGTATTATTTCACAACACACAATGATTCGAGAAACCATGCGAACATTTTTCGATGGTTTCCATTATAACGCACACCCAATGGCAATTATGATTGGTGTAACCGGCTCAATGTCCGCCTTCTACCACGACTCACTCGATATACACGATCCACGTCATCGTGAAATTTCTGCACACAGAATGATCGCAAAAATACCCACTATTGCTGCTGCCTGTTATAAACATAATGTTGGCGAACCTATTATGTATCCAAGAAATGACCTGGATTATTGCGGTAATTTTTTACATATGATGTTTGCAACACCCTGTGAAGAATACGTGCCGAGCAAAACAGCCATTGAAGCCATGAATCTGTTATTTATTTTACATGCGGATCATGAACAAAATGCCAGCACATCAACCGTACGTTTAGCTGGCAGCTCAGGTGCCAACCCGTTCGCCTGCATTGCGTCAGGTATAGCATCTTTATGGGGGCCGGCTCATGGCGGTGCCAATGAAGCGGTGCTGAAAATGTTAGAAGAAATTGGCGACGTATCCAATATTGCCAAATACATTGCCAAAGCAAAAGATAAAAACGACCCTTTCCGTTTAATGGGTTTCGGGCACCGTGTTTATCGTAATTTTGACCCGCGCGCTACGCTTATTCGAGAAATGTGCCATAAGGTATTAGCCGAACTATCAGATGAGCACAACCCACTGCTTGAACTTGCCAGTCAACTTGAAGAAGTTGCATTAAAAGATGAGTATTTCATTGAAAGAAAACTGTATCCGAATGTAGATTACTACTCCGGCATTATTTACAGAGCTTTAAACATTCCCGCTAATATGTTTACTGTTATGTTTGCTATTGCCAGAACCGTTGGCTGGGTCGCTCACTGGAGTGAGATGATCTCTGACCCTTCACAACGCATAGGTCGACCTCGTCAAATTTATGTTGGCGCAAAAGAACGTGACTACGTGCCAATAGATAAACGTTAGTTAGCCAGGTAAACATTCGCTCTGCAGGGTGATGGCGCTGTATAAGGCCTGAATACAAACAGGCCTGAACACAAAACGAACACACCGAGATAACTAACTAAATTGATATTGTTTAACTATTTTTATAAAAGTAAAACGCGAATATTATTTCTGTGCGCCTGCGGCGCTCATCACAATTGACTATTTTGAATAAATTAACCTGTATAGATTATTAGATATAATCTTATAAACGTTTTTATTTGCGTTTATTCGCGTTCATTTGCGTTTTACTTTATAAATTAAACCTAAACAAACACCAGTCAACTCTAAGCCTAATTATTCGACTATAACTTTTCTGCTCTAAAAAACAAAACCCCATAACTCACGAAAAAGAACTTCGTAAATTACGGGGTTTAATTATCTATTAGAAAAGTATAATGCTTATTTACAGGTACCATCAACATAACTATTTACCCCGGCATCAGAACAGGCCGTACAGGCATTTGAAAATGTTCTGTGATTCCCGTCTGTTTCAAAACCACATACCGGTGCATATTCCCTGGTACAAATTTCAGGTTTAGGCGAAACACATTGCGTGAATTTCCTGTCATCGAGTTTATCATGCTGAGTAGAAACACAGGATTAAGAAGCTGAAGACGTTAATAAAATAACAACAATTTTTAACAGTGGTTTATTAAAACCACAAATTTTATTCATAAGTATTATTATTTAACACCGGTTGCAAATTCTAAAATAGCAGGTTTGAGCTCCGTATTTAATCTTTTTGCCACTTGAGTCATTAAACGACTTTCTGCATCATTATGCTGTAAAGCAGAAACTTTTAATGCCCATTGCTTACGTCCGCGAATACGCCCATTAGCCTCGACCATTTTCACGCTTAACTTACCCCTTAACCAGTACCAGCCCTGTCTAAAACCCAGGTCCTGTACATCCAGGTTAGCAACAAGTGTAAAGCCCGTTGAGCCATTGCCCGCAGGAAAGCCGGCATTGCCCATGGCAGATTTAAGCGACTGATGTAGTTTACCAATCGGGTCATTATCAACCGCCGTAGCAATTTCAAGCTTTTGTAGTTTATTTTCTAACTTGCTTTTTAATTCCGCCAGATTCCATTTTGCGGGTGAGCCCTTACCACGGGTATCAATTACTTTAAGTGTTTTTTGTAATGTATAACGTTCAAACTGTAAAGCAACCGCTTTATCTAATGCCGATAATGAAAATAAAACATCAGCATTGTTTTCACTACGATCTAACATCACCTGTGTTTCACCGTCTAAACGTGACATTTCACTTTTAATATTATTAGCCGCCTGAAGCCTGTCTAATACCGCAAGCGAATGATAGGTAAATAAACTGTCATCTTTCCAGGTTTCAGCAATACGGGCACCATTAATAATCTTATCAGTGCGCACCTGAATCTGTTGAGCAATGCGGTGTTTTTTTGTAAAACTTTCAGAACCATTATCAATAGAAACATTTGTATCTGAATGGGTGGTTGAAGATTCTTTAATATGCGTTTCAAAAATCTTACTTAAATTTCCAAGCGCTCTATTTTTAGCCAGTTCTGCATTTGAAGCCGAACCGGTGGCCGTCATATATTTATCATTCGGATAAAAACCCGCATCACCTTCAACCCAGTCTGGTTGTGGCTCTGCAAGCAAGGTGCCTGAAATAAAAAACAGACCCGTTGACAGGCCTGTGATAAATTTTCTTATATTATTCATGTGTTAATAATTCCATTATTCAACATTTAAGTGGATTCAATATATAAAAAAATCACATATTGAAACCACTTCGATGAACCTTAAGTCTGTGGTGCAGCAACCTCTAAAACAGTTGCCGGCGCATTTAGCTGTCCACCAACTGCCTGCATCGGAACAGTCTTCGCCTGAGGAGCCGTCCAGCGTTTGCTTATTACCGATTTAGCACCTGCTTTGATTCTAACTTTCTGCTTAATCGTGTCAACGACTACACCAGTAGGGCCAACCACTTCTATATTAACGTCCTGCTCACCTTCTGGAAGGAAAACACGGGCCATTTCAAATTCCTGAGGTAATGTATTCCAGCAACGTGTATCGGCAATTTCAGTACCCTGATTAATTGCCAGCATCGCTAGCTGTCCCAGAAAACCACCCTGGTTACCCGCTTCTTCTTCGGTTTTTTTCTTGATAACCGCACGAGCAATAGCACGCGTTGTAATAAGAGGCATATCTTCAGATAAAGCCGCACGGGCCAGACCATCAATATTAGAAACAACTTCTAACGGGTAGTATTTACCATCAATATTTAAACGCGCTTTATTTAAAACAACCGGTGGGTTCGGGTAATCAGGAACCGCAACTTTTACATTCAAAGCCAACGCTGGCGCATAGGTTTGAAACACTTTTTCTTCACGCTGAGGTGCCAGACCATTACCAAATAAAACGACTAACTCACCCATACCTCGGGTATCAGGCGCTTTGTATTTTGACAGACCAAACTGACTTTTATAATCTTTATACTCGCCCCATAACTTCATTCTGGCAAGCATTCTTAACAGATCATGTTGCAGCATAACCGGCACATCTAAACCATGTTTCTCTTTGGTGTTTCTATAAGCATCAACTGCTTTTCTATATGAAACCGTTGCCGTATCTTCTTCGCCTAACATTTCAAACATAATGCCAGAGAAATATCGCATAAAGGGCGTTTCATCTTTTGGCTCACCCCATTCGTCCATTTTCACCTGCGACTGAAGCAACTCTACACGAGAAGAGTCGATATCACCCATAGATAAATAGTTAGCTGCCATATATAAATGAACTAACACCTGCTCAAACTTATAACCCTGAAAGCTAATACTCTCATCATTCGTTACTGCGGCACCTGCCTGTTCTGAAATAGAGGTTGAATACAGTTCAGAGATTTTTTCTTTAGCTAGATTAAAAGCTTCATTACTGCCTGCATAATCTTTATTTAAACGTCGCAAAAGACCCACGTTCATATTTTCCATGACACCTTCAACTTCACTTGCAAGGTGTTTTTCTGCTTCCATCAAAGCAAGATCATGGCGGTTTAACTCCATCATCTGACGCATACCACGTGTTTTATCGGCTGAGGTTGCACAGCCCTGTAACGTTAAAATAGCCAGGGCAGCCAGCACAGCTCCCATACGACCGAGTAAACGAATACTCATAGGTTAATCCTCTTAAATGTTGTTTAATTACCCAGGCCACAAGGTGTACCTGATAACGAGGCATTTAATCATTTCTAAAATCTATCTGATTTTATTTTTATGCTTTCTAATACTTTAAAAACAACTAAAATGCAGGTCTTCCCTGACCCATTATATTTATACCTGAAAAATGTCACATGGTGACTTGAGAGTTATAAACTCCAGCCACTCTTTTCAACAGTTTTCTTGATTTTCTTCTGTCCAACCCAAACTTTACGGTTGCTTTCCAGATCAATCAAAGTTAAATCAACCTGATAAAAACGCGCCTGGGATCCACCTGCCGCATCAACGATTGTATTGATTGTGCCTTTCAGCATGAAATCAGCACCGGCTTCATTACCCATTGCTTTACGTGTTGCTTCACTTGCATTTAAATCCTGGTCACGACGCTCTGAACGCACTTCATCACGCTCTGATGCAGAGGCAACAAACTCAACTTCACCTGAGTTAATTAATTCTTTTTCAAGATCACGAATGAATGTACGGGTATTGATATGCTCATGACTCAGGTTACGTACCGTACCCACAATAACGGTTGGCACTTTACCTTTTGAGCGATTAAAATTTGATAACCAGCGACGACTTAATACATCATCGATCATTTCACGGGAAACCAGCCTTGAATCCGTGTCATTCCATTTTCCGCTTAAATCCGTAACTGCATTACTATCAACACGGGCAACTGTCGGGTTACAACCTGCTGTAAAGGCTAAAAAGGCACTTAAAGCCACCACAGGAATGACGCGACCCAGTTTTAATGACTGCATATTATTTCTCCATTATTTATATATTTTGTTTAATTTTGTATTTAATCTTAAGTTGATCAATTGAAAGTCTATGCAAAGTGTAGGCTAAGATTTTAGAAAATGAAATGAAACATACCGATTTTCCCGCTCTGTTTAAACAGCAGAGATGGCGATCAGTTTGTTTTATAAACTCGAACTTGATAGCTTATTTTAAGCATTTCCTGCAACTGATCCTTTAAAGTGAGCTATTTATACCACTATTTATCAGTAAAAACAGTCTTTTAAGCTTAAAAATTATGTTATCTTTCGGCCCATGAAATCTGTTGACACAATATTACATGCACGCTGGATCTTACCAGTAAGCGAATCTGATCCATTATTGCATGAGCATTGTGTTGTAATCGATGACGGGCGTATCGCTGATATATTGCCAGGTGTTAAAGCTGCTGAGTTATATGAGGCCAGCTTCGAAAAAACCTATAAACAGCATATGCTGATGCCGGGTTTAATTAATGCCCATACACATAGCCCAATGAGTTTGTTTCGCGGTCTGGCTGATGATCTGCCGCTGGATAGCTGGTTAAACGAACACATCTGGCCCGCAGAAGCCAAATGGGTAAGTGATGAGTTCGTGCATGATGGCACGCAACTGGCCATTGCAGAAATGTTACGCGCCGGCACCACCTGTTTTAACGATATGTACTTCTTTCCGGAAGTCACAGCACGCCTTGCCAGAGATATTGGCATACGTGCCTGCATTGGTTTAATCGCCATCGATTTCCCCAGTGCCTGGGCGAGCAATGCTGATGAATATATCGACAAGGGCCTTGAACTGAGAGACCATTTTCGCAGTGACAGCCTGATTCACACGCCCTTTGCACCCCACGCGCCATTTACCCTGTCTGATGAAGCCCTGAGCCGCATACGTGTACTGGCGGATGAAATGGACTTACCGGTGCATATTCATCTACATGAAACCGCAGCTGAAATTGAACAGTCAATAAAACAGTATGGCAAACGTCCTTTAGAGAGGCTCAACGACCTGGGCCTGGTTTCACCCAATTTAATGGCGGTGCACCTGACCCAGGTCACCGATGAAGAAATTACCCTGCTGGCGGAGTCAGGCAGCCATGTTGTGCATTGCCCGGAATCAAATTTAAAACTCGCCAGTGGGTTTTGCCCGATCACTAAATTAATGGATGCGGGCATAAATGTGGCCCTCGGCACCGACAGCAGCGCCAGTAATAACGATTTAAACATGTTAGGTGAAATGCACACCGCCAGTTTACTGGCCAAAGGTGTTAGCCAGGATGCCAGCGCCCTCAGCGCCATGCAAACCGTGCGCATGGCAACCATCAACGGCGCCAGGGCACTTGGCCTTGAGCAGCAAACTGGTAGTCTGGAAATTGGCAAACACGCAGATATTATTGCGGTTGATTTCTCCAGCCTCGAAATGAGCCCGGTTTATGATCCGGTAGCCAACCTCATATACAGCAGCAGCCGTGAACAGATAAGTGATGTCTGGGTAGCAGGCCGCCACTTATTAAAAGACCGCGAGTTAACCACGCTGGACGAAGAAGAAATATTACGAAAATGTCAGTTATGGAATGATAAAATAAGCACAGCTGAATAAATAATCACCAAACACACCCTGAATTTAAAAATTAAGACGATTTAAACACCATGAATACATTAAACGTAGACCCGGCAGAAATAGCCAAATTTGAAGAACTCGCCAACCGTTGGTGGGATCAGCAAGGTGAATTTAAACCCCTGCATGAAATAAACCCCTTACGTTTACACTATATAGATGAGCGAGTTCAGTTAAACGGCAAACGTGTTTTAGACGTTGGCTGTGGCGGCGGCATTTTATCTGAGAGCATGGCCAAACTGGGTGCCGATGTGACGGCTATAGATATGGGTAAAGCCCCCCTGTCAGTTGCTAAACTACACGCAATGGAAAGTGATGTAGAGGTTAACTACCAGCAAATTACCGTAGAAGAATTAGCCGAGCAGCAACCTCACTCATTTGATGCGGTTAGCTGTATGGAAATGTTAGAACATGTGCCCGACCCATCATCGGTTATTAAAGCCTGCCAGCAGTTGGTAAAACCCGGCGGTTCGGTTTTTTTCTCAACCATTAACCGTAACCCCAAGTCTTATCTGTTTGCCATAGTGGGTGCCGAGTATTTATTAAAAATGTTACCCAAAGGCACACATGAATACGCCAGGTTCATTAAACCATCCGAGTTAGATAGCTGGTCACGTCAGGCAAATTTACAACTTAAAAATATCAGCGGTTTAACTTTTAATCCGTTAACCAGTCATTACAAACTCGGCAAGGATGTTGATGTCAATTACATGTGCCATTACCTGTCGCCTGCTGAGTAGTTTTTATATATGAAGAAAATCAATACGGTTTTATTTGACCTGGATGGCACCTTAATTGACACCGCTCCCGACATGGCAAATGCACTTAATATTTTATTAGCAGAAGAAGGTGATGCGCTTTTAAGTTTTCAACACATCCGCCCGGTGGTTTCAAATGGCAGTGCCGCGTTAGTGCAGTTAGGTTTTCCAGACCTGCAGGATGAAACCACAATAGAACGTTTGAAAAAACGTTATCTGGAAATTTATGAAGACAAACTGTGCATCGATTCAGTGTTATTTCCCGGCATATTGCAACTCATCGAACATATCGAAAGCCAGCAGATGCGCTGGGGTGTTGTCACCAATAAACCCGCCTGGTTAACCGACCCCCTGATGTCACAAATTGGCTTAAGTGAACGTGCCGCCTGCATTATCAGTGGCGACACCACAAACAACCGCAAACCCCACCCTGAACCCATGTACCTGGCCTGTAAACAGGCGGGTAGCAAACCCGAAAACTGTATTTATATTGGTGATGCGCTGCGTGACATTCAGGCCGGTGCGAATGCCGGTATGCGCACGGTTATTGCAAATTATGGTTATATCGCCGAGTCGGAAAACATCAAAAACTGGGGTGCAGATTACACAATAGAAAGCCCAACAGACATATTGCCCTTATTAACAGCGGCCCCTTAAAAATCACAAACTGACTAAACACATGAGTTTAGTCAGAACCCGCACACACCTGTTTAGTAAACAGCCGCAAAGTTATTCTATATTAAGAAACACAAGCTTTTGCAAAAAGAAACTTGTACTTTTCCACACATCACGTTTATTATGCGCGAAATCTAGTCATCCTGTTTTTGTAATAAAATTGTAAATAATTTGAAAACAAAGAACCGCACAAACTCAGCAGCAAACATTCATCTAGCTAATCACAATTGCGTGAGGTAACCCCCTTTGGAATTTAAAGACGTTAAACGTATAGACAAGGCAAACCTGAAAGGCCGTGGTGAATCATTACGCCTTGGTTTATCAATGATCTTTATTGTGGCCATTATGCTGGTTACCGGCACCGCAATAGGCGATGTTGAGAATGGATTTTTACTGGTTGCCGCCGCCATGATTGGTGGATACATGGCAATGAACATCGGTGCTAACGATGTAGCCAATAATGTTGGCCCCGCCGTGGGCTCACGCGCCCTTACCCTGACCGGTGCCATTGTTATTGCCGCCATATTTGAAGCGGCAGGCGCCTTAATCGCTGGTGGTGATGTTGTTAGCACCATCAAAAAAGGCATAATTGACCCGAGTTTAATTGCCGACTCAAGCACCTTTATTTACCTGATGATGGCAGCGCTTTTAGCTGGCGCATTATGGCTTAACCTGGCCACAGCAGTTGGCGCACCGGTTTCAACAACTCATTCTATAGTCGGCGGTGTATTAGGCGCCGGCATTGCAGCGGGCGGTTTAGAAATAGCCAACTGGATGAAGGTGAGCCAGATAGTCGCCAGCTGGATAATCTCGCCAGCATTAGGCGGCCTGGTCGCCGCCCTCTTCCTCTACACCATAAAACGAACCATCACTTATAGACCCGATATGATTAAGGCGGCCAAAAAGATGGTGCCGATACTGGTGGCTATTATGGCCTGGGCATTTTCAACCTACCTCATTTTAAAAGGTTTAAAGAAACTGGTTAAAGTGGACTTTTTATCTGCGGCGGGCATAGGCATAGCGATTGCGCTTGCCATTTACTTTATTATTAAACCATTAATTTCCGCACAAGCTGATAACCACAGCAATGACAAAGCCGGTGTTAATAAACTCTTCACCATCCCCTTAATATTTGCTGCGGCATTATTAAGTTTTGCACACGGTGCCAACGATGTAGCAAATGCGGTTGGCCCACTGGCGGCAATTAATGATGCAATTATGCAGGGCGGTGTCTCAACTAAAGCCGCTATACCCACCTGGGTAATGATGATCGGCGCAATAGGCATCGCCCTGGGTCTGGCTTTATATGGCCCGAAACTGATTCGCACCGTGGGCTCTGAAATAACCGAATTAGATCAGATGCGTGCCTTTAGCATAGCAATGGCAGCCTCCATAACCGTTATTATCGCGAGCCAGTTAGGCTTGCCCGTAAGCTCAACACATATTGCAGTGGGTGGTGTATTTGGTGTTGGTTTCTTACGCGAATATCTGAAAACCAGCCATTCAACCATTGTAGAAGAAATTAAAGTTCACCATGATGAACAGGACGAAGAAGTCATAGAAGGTTTTTTAAATGACTTTAGAAAAGCCCCCCTGGCAGAAAAGAAATTAATGCTCAAACAACTGAAGAAACACTCAGCAAAAGCCGAGTTAACTAAAAAAGAACGCAAACAATTACGTAAACTTTATAAACGCGAATTAGTTAAACGCTCTCAGTTAGTTAAAATAGCCGCAGCCTGGATAATTACCGTACCCGCAACCGGTTTAATGGCAGCGATGATGTACTTCATGATTCGCGGCGTAATGCTTCCTTGAGAAGATAGTCGTGAGTCGTTAGTCTTAAGTCGTTAGTCAAAATCAAAAGCGGGCTCTCCTCTGGAGAGTCCGTTTTTTTATACCCGCGCGTTATATCACTCAAAAACAGCATCGACCTCGTCATTTTATTATCAAAAGCGAATAACTTACCCCGCTAAGGCACATCTCCATCGGGGAAAGACCGCCGATTTTTGGCGCTCTGTCCCCTTGATCCATGCCACCAAGAGCTGACAGAGTAGCGAGTCGACGCCGTAAAACTTTTGATGGCATCAAAACAGGGGCAAGGCGCCCCATGTCGATTGAAAGTGGGCAGCGACCTTTCCCCGAGTTTAACTCGTTCCCACGCTCCCGCGTGGGAATGCATACGGTTAGTCGTTTTCTATCTATCTTAAATTTGTTCACACGAATAGAAACACAGTAGTTTCTTTATGAAAGCTTTGTCTATAAGCATGGTATTTAATACTCGATTGTAAATTAAGTGAAATACTGTCAGTTTTTTATGCATTCCCACGCAGGAGCATGGGAACGAGATGAAAACAGCACAGACTTCGTCATTTTATTGCCTAAAGTCAAAAGTTTACCCTGCTAAGGCACATCTCCATCGGGGAAAGGTCACCGTTTTCTGGTGCCCTGTCCCCTTAACCCAACCCACTAAAAGATGTTCGGCGTAGTAACCCAGTCCTGTAAAGTATCGAAAAGCCAAAAGCAAAAGAAAACGCGAATCAACGCTAATAAACGCAAATATTAATCTATAACCACAGCCCAAAACTGATCAAACCATAACCACCACATATAGTGCCCACACCAACCAGCCGACACAACAAACTACCGTTTATCGAGAATTCAAATTATTTTTCAAACGCCTCAAAAACCCTGTAATGCTTACTGTATCTGGCTCTGCCAGACTTTATACAAATTTACCCACAACTTATCCCCATTCAAAAACAAATTCTCCATTTGAAACCACTACATCTTGTGGTATTTTATACAAATACCACAACATAAGCATAATGACTTGCTAATACACTTATCATTATGCGAGTGAAAAACCACCCCCCAGGGACGTGTTTTTTGCTCACTGACAACGAATTTGATTGACTAGAAAGATAAAATAATAAGGATTAAATGAATGAGCGCACCGCAACTGCAGGCTGTACCAAACAATATCAACGAAGTTCCTTATCAAGCAGCATCCCTGGATATCTGGGACACCAAATATAGACTAAAAACCAAAGAAGGCGAAGCCGTAGATAACGACGTTGATGGCAGCTTCGAACGTGTAGCAAAAGCCCTTTCTGATGTAGAAACCACTGATGAGTTAAAAGCCAGGTGGCATGAGAAGTTTTTATGGGCCCTGCGCCATGGTGCCATACCTGCCGGGCGTATTATTTCTAATGCGGGCGCTCAGGAGCACAAACCCGCAACTTCAACCATTAACTGCACCGTGTCTGGCATTATCGAAGACTCTATGGACGGCATACTGGAAAAAGTCCACGAAGCCGGCCTCACCCTTAAAGCCGGTTGTGGCATTGGTTATGAGTACTCTACCCTGCGCCCTAAAGGGGGTTATGTTTCAGGTGCCGGTGCTTACACATCCGGGCCTTTGTCGTTTATGGATATCTACGACAAAATGTGTTTCACCGTATCCTCTGCAGGTGGTCGTCGTGGCGCACAGATGGCAACCTTTGATGTTGGCCATCCCGATGTATTTGATTTCATAAAAGCCAAACGTGAAGACGGCCGTTTACGTCAGTTCAACCTGTCATTATTAATCACCGTTGATTTTGTAGAAGCCGTAAAAAATGACGGTGAGTGGCCACTGGCGTTTCCGGTTACTTCAAAAGAATGCGCACAAGATGGCATGGACCTCACAGACGCCAGTAAATACATCTGGCGCGAATGGCCTGTTAAAGGTGATTACGTCACCAATGACACCGGTTTAACCGCCTGCAAAATTACCCGCGTTGTGCCAGCCCGTCGTTTATGGGATAGCATAATGGCCTCTACATACGACTATGCAGAGCCGGGTTTTATTCTTATAGATAAAGTAAACGAAATGAACAACAACTGGTTCTGCGAAAACATTCGTGCAACCAACCCCTGTGGTGAACAACCATTACCGCCTTACGGTAGCTGCCTGTTAGGCTCAGTTAACCTGACTCGTTTTGTTAAAGACCCGTTCACTAAAAAAGCTAAATTCGACTGGGATTCTTATAAAGAAACCGTGAGCATTTTTACACGTATGTTAGATAACGTAGTAGAAATTAACGGCCTGCCACTGCCACAGCAACGTGATGAAATTGAAAGCAAACGTCGTCACGGTATGGGTTATTTAGGTTTAGGTTCTACCCTCACTATGATGGGTGTGAAATACGGTTCTGATGAGTCTTTAAGCTTCACAGAAAAAGTCACCAAAGAAATGGCCATGCAAGGCTGGCAAACCGGTTTGGAACTGGCAAAAGAAAAAGGCCCGGCACCTATTATGGAGCAGGAATTCGACGTTACCGCTGCCATGTTATACAAACGCCCTGAAATGATTGTTGACGGTTACAAAACCGGCGACAAGGTTAAAGGCAAAGTATTACACACAAAATACAGCCGTTATATGCAACGTGTTGGCACTGAAAACCCGGCGCTAACAGCCGAGCTGGCAGAAGTTGGTTGCCGATTTACACACCATAGTTCAATTGCACCTACCGGCACTATTTCATTATCACTGGCTAACAATGCCAGTAACGGTATTGAACCCAGTTTTGCACATCACTATTCACGTAACGTGATTCGTGAAGGTAAAAAATCAAAAGAAAAAGTAGATGTTTTCTCATTTGAGTTATTAGCTTACCGCGCCATGATTAACCCCAAAGCCATGCCGTTTAGTGAAAACGAAGAAGAGAAATTACCTGATTACTTTATTTCCTCTGAAGATGTAAACCCAAAACAGCATGTAGATATTCAGGCAGCGGCGCAGTTATGGATAGATTCATCTATTTCAAAAACCGCAAACGTGCCAACAGACTACCCGTTTGAAGATTTTAAAAATATCTACGAATACGCATACGATAAAGGTTTAAAAGGCTGCACCACATTCCGCTTTAATCCGGAAGTTTTCCAGGGTGTATTAGTTAAAGAATCTGATTTAGAAAACACCACTTACCAGTTTACACTGGAAGACGGTTCAACCCTCGAACTAAAAGGTAACGAAGAAATAGATTATGACGGTGAGACCCACTCAGCCGCGAATTTATTCGATGCTTTAAAAGAAGGTTACTATGGTAAATTTTAAAGCAGCAAATTCTAAATCTTAAAAACACTTTGCCACGGAGGCACAGAGTACACGGAGTTTTTAAATAATTATAAGCCCATTATAAATATAAACAGGCTTAATGAATAA
Source organism: Gammaproteobacteria bacterium (assembly GCA_026195255.1). Lineage (GTDB taxonomy): Bacteria > Pseudomonadota > Gammaproteobacteria > SZUA-229 > SZUA-229 > SZUA-229. The sequence goes on from JAPHSS010000056.1 coordinate 23,029, forward strand.
AGGTACAGAAAGCAGTTAACACAGATTTTTAATTCAACACCTCTGTAAGCTCTGCGCCTCTGTAGCAAATTAAAATATGAACACTGAAAAACAGGACAAGCCAATGGCCACAAAAATCGACAAAAAAATAGTCGCATTCAAAGTTGTCAAAGAAGAAGACGAAGTTAACGAAGTAGCCGCAGTGCCCGTAGTACCCGAACGTGAAATCATGCATGAAAATGTAGAACGCCCGGACATGTTACTCGGCTCTACCTACAAAATTAAAACCCCGTTATCAGAACACGCATTATATGTAACCATAAACGACGTGATTCTAAACCAGGACACCGACCACGAAGCCCGCCAGCCGTATGAGATTTTCATAAACTCAAAAAGCATGGACCAGTTTCAATGGGTGGTTGCACTTACGCGGGTTATCTCAGCGGTATTCAGAAAAGGCGGCGATGTCTGCTTCCTGGTAGAAGAACTAAAAGCGGTATTCGACCCACAGGGCGGTTACTTCAAAAAAGGCGGCAAGTTTATGCCTTCATTAGTGGCTGAAATTGGTGAATCAATAGAATCACACATGAAAATGATCGGCATGATAAAAGACGATGGCATCAGTGATCACCAGCAACAGATCATGAATGAAAAACGCGCTGCTTTTGAACAGAAACACAGTATTGCAGAACAAAGTTGTGATGACGACAGCGCCACCAGCTTCCCCGTCGGTTCACAATTGTGTAAGAAGTGTAATACCAAAGCCAGTATTTTGATGGATGGTTGTATGACCTGTTTGAATTGTGGTGATAGTAAGTGTGGGTAAACTAAGAAAACTGAAAGCCGGTTCATAACCGGCTTTTTTATACCCAAGGATGGGCGGTATCTTACCCAGTTTGATGAGATTGGGCAGGTGCAATTTTTAACGGTAATAAATAATAAAAACTAGCGCAAAGGAGCAGCAAAAAATGACAAAACACGAACAGAAAACCTGCCCTCACTGTAAAAGTTATTTCGAATGTAAATCTGGCGATATTTTAAACTGCCAGTGTGAAACTATTATTCTTACTCAGGAGCATAGAGACTTTATTGCTAGTCGGTATGATGACTGTTTGTGTGCTGGTTGTTTGAGGACTATCCGTAGTGAGTTGAATGTTAGTGAGTTTAATGAGCAGATGCAGATGTTGGTTGTTGGTAAGTGATGAGGTGATTTGGTAGTGCTCGTAGAGAGTACTTGATACGTTATATGGAGATTTGGACATGGAAGTTAGAAAAAAACTTAAACCAGGCGCCCATGGAACAAAGCGCCTGCAAAGGATATATGGAGATGACCTGATTTGTGTGAGATATCGATACGACGAGGAAAAAAGCACGCGCTACACGACCGTAGAGCTCATTGTAGACAAACAGCCTTATGCAAAAGGGTTTTTAATCAAAAAATACGATTCACCCTATCCTGACGATTATTATTCACCCTTACTGAATGTCAAAATTTCATATCAGGATTTAGAGATGCGAATGAAAGTTAAAAATGCAGGTGGTATATGGGATGCGGAAAATAAATACTGGAAGTTAGATAGACATCAGGTTAAGAATCTTGGGCTTGAAAAATGCGTGGTTTAGATAGCCATATGTGGCAATTTATGACTATATATGGCAAGTTATGCCTAATAATGGCAATAATTCCTAATACTGGGAATTCTAGATACTTAACTGTTAGGTGGTAAAAATAATGGCATTTGACATGTATCTCGATAATCGTCGAGAAAAGATTGATTACCACGAAGAGGGGATTTTCAATTTAATTGAAGATAACGAAGATTTCCCTAAATTAAATTATATTTGGAGAGAGTTCTATGACTCTCCAAAAATTACACCTGAAACAGCAAACGAGTTGGTTCACGAGTTACTTGCTTTAAATGAATTGGTAGCTAAAAACAAAAAATATGGGCACTTCGAGTCAATTATAAAAAGGCTAGTTCCTTTCTTTAGTGCAGCCTATCGAGGTGGTAAAACTATTGAGTGTGCGGGGGATTGAACTTCGGTGGAAATAAATCACCTAACGAATAAGGATAGATCGTGAGAGCGAAGCGATCCACGATCTTATCCGGTTGTTGAACAAGCCCAACTTTCAGCACTTCTTATAAGCAAATATCTATTTTATTTTAACTCTATTGCGAGCCCTTTTTTTAAGGGCTCTTTTTGACAGGCGTACGGTGTCGGCTGTGTTTCACAGCTTTTTAAAAAACTCAATTCATATGTGTGCTTATCTCCTGCTTTTATTTTATGTTTTGTTTTTAGTACGCCTCACGCTAACCCGATCGTGAAGCATGCTGGATGATGCTAATTTTCATCTCAGACTGACACTGTAAACAGATGAACTTCGCTCTGGGACGAAGGGGTTTATTTTCAAGTGTTACCTGTAATATAAGTTGAACCAGTTTGAGGAGTTGCTTTGCGTTAGCGTGTAGAAAACCGTAGTCTCTGACACGTCTAAAACCCGTCGGCAATACATGCTTTAGTATCAAGTATAAAAAATCTTCTCCTTTTAAGGTTCGGTATGCGGGCTTTTTCGTTGTGCTGTCAATGTACTTAAACGTGATATAGCCCTTTTCATTTTTTACTATATTTTTTTCATTGATGACGCCGCGATAAAGATAACGGGATAAATACCTTAATGCGGGTAATCCCTGGCCGACGTTTTGCACGTTGACAACCCATTTTTCGGGTGGTTTATGCGCAGCGCATAAACTATTTTCTTTAAGTGCGGTTAAAAAACGGGCTCTAAATACCTTGGCTAATGAATACGCATTAAACAGGTATTTGCCTTTTAGTTTTTTCCATTGTTTGCGCGTTTTATTAATGCCGCCTCCCGGTATCACGACATGAATATGGGGATGATAATCCAGGCGTCTGCTGTGAGTGTGCAGCACCGCAGTTAACCCGACATTCCCATCGAGCTTATCTGGATTGAGTCCGAAGCTTTTTAAGGTGCTGCTGACACAATTAAAAAATAGTGAGTATATTAATCGTTGGTGTTTCCATACAAGAGGTCTTAGTTCTGCGGGCAAGGTAAAGGTCACTATATAATAATCAACGGGCAACAGTTTTTGTTGTTGTCGATCGAGCCACTGATTAACCTCGTGATTTTGACAGGTCGGGCAATGGCGGTGTCCGCAGGACAACGGCGACCAATGCGCGTGAGCACAGTCCTGGCACTGTACATAGAGCTGGCCTGATTGGGGTGTTCGGCAACGCTCAATCGCGTGCAGGGCTTGCCATTGATGGGCTTTAATTTGCTTTGATCGCGCGGCGATTAAAGCGGGTTTGTATTGTTTGATAATAGCTTTAAGTGAGGGGCTACTCATCATCTTCACCCCTTAGGTCAACGTCGATTTCATTAATCAAGTTATTGAGGGTGCTGCGCGTATCTTTCTCGGCAAACTCGGTGATGTGCGCGTATCGCGCGGTGGTGGTAGGACTGGCATGGCCCAGTAAGTGTTGTATGTGGCGCAGGCTTAAGCCGCGTTCAAGTAAGTGCGTGGCAAAGCTGTGTCGTAGACTGTGGACCGATACTTTTTTTTAATCTTACAGCTTGAAATAATTTCTCGCACGGCTTTTTGGGTGCCCCCTCGATCCATGTGTTTGTTTATGTCTTTTATGCATTGAGATTTTTTAGGCAGACTCGGAAACAATAACGTAGCGTGGCGATGTGATGACCATTGTTTACGCAATGCGATCAAGGTTAAATCGGGTAAGGGAAGCAGGCGATCTTTATGGCCTTTACCGCGCCGAATGTGAACCTGCATTTTTTCGGCATTAATATCACCCACTTGTAATGCAAGCGCCTCTTCGAGGCGCAAACCCAACGAGTAGGTGAGTAAAACAAAAACGCGATAACGCAGCATGCGTGCACTGGCAATCATGCGTTCAATTTCATTGACGGTTAAAATATCCGGTATGGTTTTTATAATCGGCGGCTTAACGATGTTCACCCATTGCCACTCAATATTTAATACGTGACGCCAGTAAAACTGTAACCCTAAGCGATCTATTTTGACTGTACTCCACGAGTGGCTATCTACGAGTGCTGAAAAGTAATCCTTTAAATTATCTTGCGTGAGTTTTTCAGGTAAACAATCAAAATATTTAGATACACGTCGAAATGCGCGGGAGTATGAATCAATGGTGACATCGGCTTTGCCCTGTAATTTTAGGCATTTAAGCAGCTGTTGATAGTGCTTGTCGTAACGTTTTCTATCTTTTGTATTCATGATACACTTTCCTTTCAGTTAACCCAGAAGTGGGTAAAGGAAATTATAGATGCAGGGTGTTGTTTTTTTCTGCCGTTTTGCGGCTTCGTTCAACAAATCGTTCAAGTCGTGTGCGCAAAAAGCATGCGCACACTCGGACCAAGCGAACAGCACGCTTGGCCGCTTAACTCGGCGTTATGTTTATAAAAAATGATAACCCTTACACTTCACAAGATCCGAATTAAATTTATTCTGACACTAATTATTCAAGATAAATTTGGAATTGAAAACCATTAAGATTCTTCTTTTCATATGCATATTTATAACTAGCTCGTTATCTAATGCGAATGAAAATATGGAGCATAACATAGCAAATAAGTCCCAACTTATTATTGATATTGAAAAATGTAAATTTAATAATGCTATTCTTGTTAATAGTTTTGAAGGGTATGTTGCATTACCTGACAATTACTATATCCAAGCAAAATCTGCTACAGGTGCGTTAGTACTAAGCAAAAGCAAATATAAAAGTAATGATAGAAATGGCTATATAGAGTTTGGTGGTTACACAGGAGAAAGGCCTAAACACTTGTTAAAGGATAAAGAAAGATATAAGTTGGTTGATATTAATGAATATAAAGACAATGATTTTAATGTGATAGAACAAAAGCATACAATTGTTGAGCTTAATCAAGCTACAATATTCATTAATGGTCAATATATGAAAGTTGTAGATAAAAGCAGTAATTTATGGGGTGACGCAATTAAAAGTTATAATATTTTAAAGAATACTAACTGTAAACAATAGGAGCCTGCCTCATCCTTAAGCATAGAAACTAAATAGGACACCCACCCTAATAAAACCATAAAACCTAAATACTTAACGTCTCATCATGTTATTCAATCGTTTACACAATGAAATATCTTATATAACTTACGTTTATGTAATTTTTTAGGAATATTTAGAAATTTATTGAATTTTAGACAACAGAAAATCAATCTTAATCATAGATTGAGAAAAATATAATTTACGTTTATTGTTTTATCTAAGTAAAATAATTTTTACAACTACTTAAACATGGCGTTCGTTCATAACCGAGCTTTATACAGGCTTGCTTTAATTTTGTTACCGAGCCAACTAGCCTTTTTAATTTACTTTCAAAGTTTTTAGTCAGGTATAACCAGTTATCAGGTTCGATGTTTAAGCGTTTTAATATAGGTGGTGTATTACTGTTTATAAAACCGCGTTTATCATCACGCATAATGCGCCCGGTTTCATCTACCAGTTTTATATAATCCTTTAAGACGTATGGCAGGCCTTGTGGCATTTTTGCACGAGTATTACCAGCGAATTTGAATAGTTTTGATGCGGGGTGTAACTTCTTATGTTTTGCTTTTATCTGCCCTACCCTTTGTTTTATTGAGGTGTAATCAGATGTTTCGGGTGTTTTTGCCATAACAGCCCGTATTGGGTTTAAATCGACATAAGCCATGCACGTGAGTACTGAGGCTTCATCTAATAATGCCTGGGATTTGAATCGCCCTTTATATACAGGATGTATGGTATGCCGGTTTTGCAGGAGCAAAAACCGGTGCCCAGAAACGCCCTGTGCAGTTATCTGCTTTGTTTGCACCTCTGGCTATGGTTTCGTTTAACACCCACATATATTGGCTGATATCCATTAACCTTTTACGCCAGGTAGAGACTGTCTCTTTTAATAGTTTCATCTGAGATTTATGTAATATTTCATTCTTTACGTAGGCTTGAGATATAAAAGTACCTTTATATAATTTATGCCATCGTGTAATTACCTCATCAAACGACCAGCTCAAGGCATTTTCTTTGTTAATGTGTAATACGAGGTGGTAGTGATTAGACATCACAGAGTAAGCACAAATATCTAATGCAAAGATATCGCTTAATTCAAGAATTTTATCTTCGATAAGTTTTCGACGGTACTCATAGTCTTCACCTGTATTTGGGTCAATGCCACACAAGAAGGCACGGCGCACACATCGTGATACACAATGATAGTAAGAAGTCGCTTCTAGAGAGACTTGTGCATAGCGGGGTTTTGGCATAGATAATCCTTTCTCTGTTTTTACTCCATGTACGTGAGAAAGCTACGCCTGTGGGTTATACTTGTCAAACTTAAGCTGGGTGTCCAATTTAATTCCAGATATATGGATGGCTCACAATTAAAAGGTGGCCGACCTAACTACTTTAGTGCAGGAGAAGAAGTATGGTTTTGGGAACTAAATTAAAGCTATTTACTATTGTGTCACTTCTATTATTTGGTGTTAGTTGTAATGCCACTAGCAATCGAACAGATGTGCTAATTGATAAAGCAACATTAAATAAACATGATTTTGCACTATACGATGCATCCGGCAAGTGTATATTAGAATACAGTGTTAATAATGAAGTCGTTAAAACATCACTTCCATTGATTGCACCGTGCCACTTTGCTCGCAATACTAGTAGTGGCATTTTACATTACGCCTATAAAGATAGAGGTATAAAAGCCACATTAGCAGTTATAGGTAACCCTGTTAGTAACGAGGCCAGAAAACAATGGAATCTCGATTCCAATATCATATGTGGTGAAAAGGCCGTTGGAGTTTTAATAACGAATGACACTATACGTTTATCCAAAACGCTATTAGAAGGTGGCGTGATGTGTGCAAGTAAAGGACTTGATGAAAAAGACTTCTGGAGTCTTGCGCATGATTAAGTCTTCAAAAACTAGAATAGTACTAAAAGGCAATTAAAGCAATTAAAGGGGTCGGTGACAAATGACAATCAATTACACTTGTAAACAGTTCTCAATTGTCACCGACCCCTTTAATTGTCAATTGTCACCGACCCCTTTAATTGCAAGACCTGCCCCTAATCACTTCATAAATGCAAATAATTCAGTAAGGTAACAATATTATGATACCTGATTTAAAAATAATCCTTATTTTAACCATCAGCTTCCTGTTAACGCCATCACTAGCAGCTTCAGGTCAGGATCTTCACAGACTGTGGGACGATCGTTGTGCCACCTGTCATAGTCATTCAGGTGAGTTTTCTCGTCAGTTTCTCAGCGTTTCCAATGGTGAATTGCAGGGCAAACATCATACTCATGATCTGCGACTATTTCTAAAAAATCATTATCTTGCAGGGCATTCCGTCGATGCCGTCTATAACATGCTACTCGCACAGACGGAAACAGAACCAAGGTTTAAAAGTGAATGCAGCAGCTGTCACGCAAACGCTGCAAACTTTTTGCGAAATTCAATCATACTTCGCGATAGTGTACTGTATAGTCGAACGTTAAATATCCCTGTTCGTGATTTTCTTAATGGCCACAGAAATCTACAGCCAGATGATATTGAATTTTTCATGCAGCAATTAACACGTATTGCTCACGAAATTTTTCAGCCATAACAAATTAAAGGTGTCGGTGACAAATGACAATCAATAACAATTGCAAACAGTTCTCAGTTGCAACCGGACCCATTTATTCCCTTAAGTTTGCAGAAATTAGTAAATTTAATACAATCCTATAAATTACTAGAAATATTCAAATGAAAGACAACCAGAAAGTTAAATACTATTCGCCACTGGAAGAGAGAATTAATATAAGCTCTCATGCCCTGGGGTTTGTATTGAGTATTATTGCGCTTATTCTTTTATTTATTCGCGCCTCTGTTTATGGAAGTGTTTTGCATATTATTAGTTTTTCAATTTTTGGCATTAGCCTGATAGTTTTATATGCGGCTTCCACACTTTATCATCGTGCAAAAGACCCCGAATTAAGGAGCAGGCTGAGAGTTTTCGATCATGTATCAATTTACGTACTTATTGCCGGAACTTATACCCCATTTGCGCTTATTACGCTCAAGGGTGAGTTGGGATGGATTGTTTTTAGTATATCGTGGGGCCTGGCTTTAACAGGCATTATTTTAAAGCTGTTTTTTACCGGAAAGTACAATTTAATCTCCACCCTGATGTATCTGTTTTTAGGATGGATGGTGATTTTCTTTATTAACCCACTAATGGATAGTTTATCGTCCGATGGGTTTATCTGGCTGGCGGCTGGTGGATTATCTTATACGGTTGGCGCAGTCTTATACAGTATTAAGAAAATCCCATTCAATCATGCCCTTTTTCATGTGTTTGTTTTGCTAGGTAGTTTTGCCCACTTCGTATCAGTATACTTCTATGTTTTACCCTAATATAACTAATATTAATAGGAGAACGCGGAATAAAAAGCAGAAAACCAGGCTCAGATCTCAATTGTTTCTAATATTAGTGAATACTGAGATCTGAGCCTGGTTCTCTGGTTCTTTGTCACCGATCCCTTTAATTTTTGATCTGTTTATGATGGGCTGGGGTTAGTCGCGTCCGCTTAGTCAGATGCCTGTGATCAGTGCTATAAATTAGATATTAATCCCTGTTTACGGCTTGACAGCAGAGGTTTGGGTTGCAACACTAATTCCTTGTTCTTCGAGGCCAGGCTTAGATGATGAAAAATAGCTAAAAGGCCTCAGTACATTGAATTGAGCGCTCATACTTATGGATCAAAAATTAAATTCTTTATTATGAAGGGCTAATACTGCAAAAAATAATACAAGAAGCGGCTAAGAATAACGGGCTTATTTGTAACACGTAATCTCGTTCGGGCTATGATCTTTATGTACATTAACGTACATGTTAATAAGGATCACACTATGAGCAACACTTTACGAATTGTAAATGACCTTCCCAATCGTCACATTTGGGAGCACGAAATGCATACTTACTTGAAGGACTCGAATGCATATGGAAATATATACTTTTCACGCTATTTTGAATGGCAGGGAGTGTGTAGAGAAATGTGGTTTTCTGAATGTATTTTTACGAATATGTTTGAATTGAAGGGAGCATTAGTCACTCACAATGCATATAACAATTATGTAGCACCCGTATACCCCTTTGAAAAGATACGTTGCGAGCTGACTACACTGAATATTAAATCAGCTTCGTTTCAGCTGCACTTTGCTTTCTATAATACTCAAACTGGGAACCTGGTATCAGAAGGTGGGCAAAAAATAGCCATCATTGATTCTGAAAGCGGTAGATTAATCCGTTTTCCAAAAGAAATTCTGGATAAAGTAAGGTACTACGAGAAGTAGCAATAATTAAAAAGGAGAGTAAGCCCGGGGGTGAGCCCCGGCTTATTAAAAATGAGTTATTCTGTAATGCCAGCCCTGGCTGCTTTATTATTTTTAATTACTGGCACGGTTGTCTTTTTTAAATTTAACAGGCAAGCGCCTGCTATCGCATTAACAATACTCTGCATTACTACATTCGCATGGCAAGGTACCTGGGCTATTTTATTTCAGGTTAATGAACCAGACACAGCGGATGCCTTAATTAAACTCGGATACTTGTTGATTATTTTTTTGCCAACAAGCATCTATCATTTCCTGGTAGAAGTATCAAAGCAGTACACTGAGAGAAAATTTGTATATGCATCTTACGCGTTAGCCGGCATTCTCAGCATAACGCTACTCACAGGCAACTTGTTCATTGACGGACATTATGAATATTTTTTCGGCTATTACCCTAAAGCGGGTTCAATGCACCCTGTTCATGTAATACAAACAGTCATCGTGACTAGCCGTGGACTATACCTGACATACATGGCACAAAAACATGCCAGCGGTATTTTAAAGGAACAGCTACAATACTGCATTGTAAGCCTGTTAATATATACTTTAGCTGCAGTAGACTACCTGTGCAATTATGGTATTGAATTTTATCCGCCAGGTATAATATTTATATTAATAAGTCTCGGTATATTCTCATTTGCCCTGTACAAAAAAGAACTGATTTCGGATTTGCATGAAACCCTGCACAAAGAACATGAAATTAAACTGAATATTATTAAAGCAGCAGCGGGTAATTTAGCACATGAATTGCGCACCCCACTGGCTACCATCAAGCTTGATGCAATGGCAGCTCAGAAAACACATCAATTAGAGCAACATGAACTAATTATTAAAACAGTGCACCGGGCAAATATGAGCATTGATATGCTACTTAACAATGTTTGCTCAAACCTGCCATCCTCAGAGGGGCACAAAAAACACTCAATAAAAAGTCAGATACAGAATGCGTTGAACACATATCCATTTAAGGGTAATTCCTGTAAAATACACTTTGATGATAACAATGATTTTGATTTTATCGGAAACGACATATCAATAAATTTTGTTTTCTTTAACTTAATTAATAATGCTTCATATTTTATCGAAAAGGCCATGAAAGGATCGATAAATATCAGAATTGAAAACAGTGTTAATAAAAACTTTGTGTATTTCAGAGATACCGGGGCAGGAATTGAAAAAGATAAATTACATCTGGTGTTTACCGATTTTTACTCAACCAAACCATGTGGGGTGGGTAACGGTTTGGGGTTGGGTTTTTGCAAAAAAGTCATGGACAATATAGGCGGAACCATTACTGTTACATCTGTAGCAGAAGAATACACAGAATTTTTATTAACATTTCCGGCAATAGGGGAAAAGATTAGTGATCGACATTTATCCGTTTTACCATCCTACTAGCGTAGTCTTTATAGATGACGATATTTATTTTTTAAGTAGTTTAACCACTCATTTAAACTACGATTCGCCGGTTAAATGTTTTACTGATATAAAACAGGCAATGGCAAGTATTAATGCACACTCTGATATTAAGGATTATAAGCTACCGTCAATTAGCAAGCGTATTAAAAACGCCAACAGATTTGAAGAAACCAGTGTCGTCATTATTGACTATCAAATGCCTGTTATCAATGGCATGGAGCTGGCGCAGAAAATAACAAATAAGGCAATAAAAAAGGTTCTGTTAACCGGTGCCCTTAATGTTAATGATGGAATGAATGCCATGAACACGAACATAATTTCTGGCTTTGTCGAAAAAAACGATCCGGATATAATTAATAAAGTAAATAATATTATTTCTGTTCAACAGCATTATTATTTTTCAAAAATAAAAGAACAGTTCCTGATGTCTGACACAAAGTTTCCATCATTTATTGACGATCCCATATTCAAGCGTTACTTTTTAGATTTAATAAAATCTCATGATATTGTCGAGTACTATTTAACGACGGAACCTGATGGTATCGTGATGTTTACTGCGGATAGAAATCAATATTATCACCTGTTAGTCGGCACAGGACAGGCGTTAGATGTGCAATGTAAAGCATCATCCAATGTAATAATTAAAGGCAAAAAAATATACCACTGTTATTTACAGTACCAGGCACCAGCGTATAAGGAATTAAGTAAAACAATAACGGATTTTTCTATGTACAACAATAAGGCCAATAATGTATTTAAAATGAAGTCAAATTGATGTCATTGTTTTTCCTCTGAGCTTTAAACGCCTACGCGCCTACGGGGTCAGGTCTTGCCTACGGGGTCAGGTCTTGTAATGCAACATCACTAAAATAGAAATCGAGCCTGCCCCATTAACTGTTCTAATTTTAATATTTTATTTAATTACCATTACATGGGTATCTCGATATTCGGGAACAAATAAGAACCTATAATCTGTATTCTTCCAGCACCTCAGGGTGCACCAGATAAACCCCTTTCTTAACCCGAAACACATACCTGGTATTAGTCACACTTCTCTGCCCTGGTTCTATGGTCGCAGCGGGTAAAAACGAATTGATATAATCTGATGTAATATCACTAAAGTAAACTTTAAATTCTTTTAGTGAAACTATCACACCGCTGTTTTCAACACGGCCTATGTCACCATTAACCACAGCTAATAGAAACCTGTCTTTCAGGGGTAATTCACTCTGCCCTGCTGCTTTATTATTTAAGGGTTTGGGTTTGGTTTCGGTATTAATTGTTTTTGATTTAACTTGTTTTGTATACATGCTCACGTCTCCATTAAGTGATTTTATTAATCTCTCTATAAGTCATGTAAATCGTGTGTTAAGCCGGTTGTGTTTTATGTTTGATAATTTATAAGTATTAAACAAAGTGTAAGGAAACCCGGTGCTCAAAGAACACCGGATAATCACCACAGGCTAAAACTGATTTACGGTTAACCTGTTACGGCGAGTTTATTGGCCCTGGCTGATTTTGCATGGCATCTAATAACGCTAATGCGGCTGCAATATCTACCGGGTTTAATAATAATCGCATCTCCTTTGTTCGTGATTCAATATCACAATAAAGTC
>JAPHSS010000020.1 GCA_026195255.1 Gammaproteobacteria bacterium
TACCACTCCCGTCACACAAATCACAAACAGTGATACACTCTGAAAATGGATATATATAATCTATTCGCATTAATAGCCGCTACTTTCACCGGCGCTACCATGGGTAGCTTTTTACTCGTGACACTACTCTACAACACCTTTATAAAAAGCCAGAGAAATCTGGATAACAGCTTATTTATTTATCGCCGTCTGTATCGCCTTAATTCCGTATTGTGTTTACTCGCTGGTATCTGTGCCGCGCTGATAAAAAATCAAAGCGCGGCTTTTATGTTAACCATCCTCACGGTGAGTTATGTATTCAATCACTCTCATATATTAAAAGGCATTTTAAATTCATGTAATGAAGACTTTCAGGTTACCAACGATAGAACCTACAGGTCTTTAAGCAGCCTGCAAAACCTGATTCACCTTTGCCAGTTTGGCGGCGCAGGTTACGCGGTTTACCTGCTCGCACTGCATAACTAATTACACAATATATTTCACTATACAGTCATCCTACCGCTGGTCAGAAATTTGAACTGGTTCAAGCTTTAGGTTAATTTTTAGACACCCCTACAAGCCTCTATCAATGGGCTAATCACAGAGTTATCCACAGTTTATACCGTTTTTTTTAACAGGCTTATCCACAGCAGATAGTTATTGACCCCTAAATATCCACAATATATAGTAGATTCGTTGATTTAAGCACAACACGGAAGTTCGGTTAAGTTGAGTTATCCACAATGTGGATGGAAGAAGCTCTGCAGAAATGCAGTCATCAAAATGATAAAAGACAGGCTTCAGAACACAATACAAAATAAATAATATAATAAAGTAATAACTGAAGGATCAATATTTAAAATGGCAAAGTCCATAACATCAATAAATTCGCTGTTGGTAGGACTAAAAACAGTGAACAACTCCCTCTTGATAAAACTTCAACAACTTGGCTTCAACACCAGCTTAAGCCTTGGCTCAGAACAGGAATACACAGTAAAATCATTAGTAAATGCTATTGATACCCTGGCCATACAGTTTCTCACCATAACCGCCAACAGAAACCAGTTTATTCAACGCACAAGTTATAATGAACGCATGGAAATTGAATCCTGCCTTAACAGCTTACTTAGCTGTCTACAGCAGACAAAAATGGAATTAGCCGATCTTCAAGTTGCTGATTATAAATGCGACCCGAATCTTGCGCTTTTTTATACATCTGAAAAAGATGAACACCGCAGTTTAAAACTGCTTGATACAGTACACTTCATCGACTTAATAAAACCTTATTGCCGCATGCTTGAAATGATTATTGCACAGGAAAGAATACACGCTTTATCAGCTGTATTAGAAACCTTACTTAGTAAAGAAAACACGGCGATAACCGAGAAAGATAACGAGTTAACAGAAGAACAATCTAATGCCCTGGAGTTATCTCAGTATTTAATAAGACAGGCCATGTAAATAAGCTGTTAAAGAATTATAGTTGTTTATCACAAAGCCCTGAACGGGCTTCGTACATCTGCTCACAACGATAAGCGTCACGTCCTTCACGATAGCAACGATTACGTTTGTGTAAGGCGTAGTCTCTGCATTCACCCCAGCTTGCTTTATTTACTGGAGAACTTGCTTTCTTTTTTTTCTTATCCCAGGGATTATTAGATTTATATGACGATGATCCATTTGCCGACTGACCAAATTTAAGCTGATGCTCGGCCTTTATACGATTAAGATTTGCACCACTGAGTTCATGTTTCTCTTTCTTTTTATCTTCGAATATTCCTTCTGCAGAAACCATCGGCGTAAAAACGAACATTGAAATTAAAGAGGCCACCATTACCGCTTGCCTGTTTATAAATGCATTTTTTTTCGGAGTTCTAAGCTTAGTCATATATGCCTCAAATTTTATAACTCTATTTATACCAGTTAATAAATACTTGTAAAGCGCTTAAATAATATTCTGGTCAGATGAAAATCAAACTTTAGAGAAAAAGGGTATTAAGCTGTTTCTTATTAGCGGCACAGATAACACCAACAAAACCAGAGCACCTAACAACGCTATATCCTCATTCACAAAATGATGCTGTTGCAACTGGCTGCTATCAATCTGCATATTAAAATGTGCCAATATCCATTCCAGCAACAAACCCATGAATACACTAACAACTGAAATACCCATTAAGTATATTAATGTCACCCGGCGGCCTAACTCTTTGTTGACTAATATTATACCTGCAATGTTGGTAGCGGGGCCCACCAGTAAAAAAACCAGTACCGCGCCGGGAGAAACCCCGGCTATCAATAATCCGGCGGCGACTGGTGTCGAAGCAACGGCACAAATATACATAGGTATGCCTACAAGCAGCATAACCAGCATAGCGCCCAAGCCCTGTCCCCACTGGGCTAACCAGCCATCAGGTATAAGTGTCATCATCAAACCAGCAAATACGATTCCGAAAGCCATCCATTTAGATATATCGTCGAGTAAATCCGTAGCCGCATAATGTAATGCCCGGGAAAGTTTATTATTAAACTTTTTATTCACCGAATCACAACAGGCTGTTTTTTCAGTTTCACTACTACAGCAACTAATTGGGCTGTGTGCCGTGGTTTCAGCTTCTGAAGCAATTGTTTTATCGTTTACGAAAGCCACCATCATACCGGTTACAATTGCACTCATCAGTGCAGAAACAGGTCTGTACACGGCCATTAACGGGCCCATTAATGCGTACGTAACCGCAACCGAATCTATACTGGTTTCGGGGGTAGATATTAAAAAGGAAACGGTGGCTTCTTTTGAGGCACCGGCACGGTGCAAACCGATAGCCGCAGGTAACACACTACAGGAACAAAGCGGCACGGGTGCGCCAAATAAAGCCGCTCGACCGACCGCTGAAAAACCCTTGCCCCCCAGCCATCTTTTCATCGCATCTTCCGGGATATAGACCTTTACCAGGCCAGCGGCCATTAAACCTACCAGCAACCAGATTGCGGTGTCCAGATAAACAGCCCAGACATTTTGGCCAAGTTGTTGAAAAAATTCATACATATTTTCAGTGTAACCCATGATCTTAAATTAAGGTAAAATAGCCATTACTATTTGTACTGACTTTATATCAAGTTTAATTAATTATGAAACAGACTGAATTACTTTCTCCAGCCGGCACTCTTAAAAATATGCGTTATGCGTTTGCTTATGGCGCAGACGCGGTTTATGCGGGACAACCTCGCTACAGCCTACGTGTACGAAATAACGATTTTATGGACGAAAATCTGGCAATTGGCATTAAAGAAGCCCATGAGCTGGGTAAAAAGTTTTACCTGAC
This sequence comes from Gammaproteobacteria bacterium, assembly GCA_026195255.1. GTDB lineage: Bacteria > Pseudomonadota > Gammaproteobacteria > SZUA-229 > SZUA-229 > SZUA-229. Next base: position 3,303 of record JAPHSS010000020.1, read on the forward strand.
TTCAAATTTAATGCCCCACAACAGCAAAATAAAATCTTATATCAAAGATATGGCCCCGATTATTGAAATGGGGCCAGATGCTTTAATAATGGCAGACCCCGGCTTAATTATGATGGTAAGAGAACGCTGGCCAGAAATGTCCGTGCATTTATCTGTGCAGGCGAATACCGTCAATTATGCAGCCGTAAAATTCTGGAAATCTATCGGTATAGAAAGGGTAATTTTATCACGTGAGTTATCTCTGGATGAAATAAAAGAGATTAGACAGGAATGCCCTGATATGGAGTTAGAAGTTTTTGTGCACGGCGCATTATGCATTGCCTATTCAGGACGCTGTTTGCTTTCTGGATATTTTAATCATCGCGACCCGAATCAGGGCACCTGCACAAATGCCTGCCGTTGGGATTATAAATCAACACCTGCTGAAAAAAATGCAGAAGGCGTTTACAAAACAAAAGAAATAACACAACAAACTGTTAAATTTTCTGATATGGGTGATGCGCGTAACCCGCAAGCCGATGATGTTATGTTTTTAGAAGAAGCCAATCGGCCAGGTGAGTTAATGCCGATTGAAGAAGATGAACACGGCACATATATTATGAACTCTAAAGATTTACGTGCGGTGGAACATGTAAAACAACTGGTTGATATCGGTATAGATAGTTTAAAAATAGAAGGCCGAACAAAATCACATTATTATGTAGCACGTACAGCGCAAAGTTATAAAGAAGCTATTCTGGATGCCTCACAAGGTAGGGAATTTAATCCAGAGTTATTAGGCGTGCTCGAAAACTTAGCCAATAGAGGTTATACAGATGGTTTTTATCAACGCCACCACACCCATGAATATCAAAACTATATGCAGGGCAACTCGGTTAACCGACAGCAACAGTTTGTAGGCGAAGTCATTGCTTATAACAAAGAAACCGGCATGGCCGATATAGATGTGAAAAACAAAATAACCGTTGGTGACAAACTGGAACTGGTTAAACCGTCAGGTAATGAAGACATCATACTCAGCAGCATGCAGGACATGCATGGAAAACCAATGCAGGAAGCCAAAGGCGGTGGTTATAAGATACGCATCCCATTACCTGAAGAAATGGCAGAAGTGGGTTTAATTGCACGTTATATTGAAGAGCCGATCTACACCTAGAAAATAAAATAACATTTAAATTGCTTAGCCATTTACGGCAACCTGTCTACTGTATCAACAGATTTTCTAATGTTTCAGTTTTAACTTTTCTAAACAATAGCGAGTTCAAACCGCCGACCATTGACTAAATGTTCTGATAAAGAATTATCTTCCAGTAGCAGCCACTCATGCAGCGCCCTCTTCTGCCACCAAAGAATGAAGGGGACCGAGGATTTTTTTCACCAGCAAGCCACATGATACCTTTTGATCGTTTATAAACTCCCCCGGCCCCTTTGAAATCCATAGTAAATAAAAAAGGGCGCTGAGCGCCCTTTTTCGTTTACTTCAGTAGCCACTTATAATTAGCCGAAAACGTCATCGGTAATATTGTTGAACCATGAATGCGCATAACCGACTTCACGTTTGCGCATCTCTTCCGATGCATCTGCAGGAGTCAGGCCACCGGAGCCTGCTACTTTGATGATCTTTCCATCCGGCCCCATACGGTAAACCATGGCCACAGAGATTGCGTCATCGGGCATGATGATACTGTAGCAGGTATTAACAAGTGAAGGTTCAGGCGACTCCTTGCCATTGAGACTGGCAGCAATAGCAGCCGCACAAACCTTCGCCTCGGAGTTGGCAGAGTAACCGGACTTGGGTAATGGTGAAGCAACAGATGAATCACCGATAACATATATATCTTTATGCTTAGATGATTCAAAGGTGCGCTGGTTTACCGGGCACCAGCCACTTTCATTAACCAGACCGGCAGTGAATGCAATTTTACCCGCTTTCTGTGCAGGAATGATATTAAGCACATCGGCTTTAAAGTCTGCTACATCAGTAGCGACTGTCATGTTTTTAGCATCCAGGCTGGCGACAGTGCCACCCGCATCACCACTCACCCATTCGATCATACTATTGGCGGAATTATATCCATAGTATTTCTCCCAGCCCGCAGTGAATAAACCCATTTTTGAAAATGCAGGTTTATTATCAAGAATAATAATTTTCGATTTAGGCTTGTTGTTTTTCAAGTACCAGGCAATCTGGCTGGCTCGCTCGTAAGGGCCGGGTGGACAGCGAAATGGGTTAGGCGGCGAAACAATAACTAACGTACCACCATCACGCATACCCATAATCTGTTTTTTCAGTGTTGCCGTCTGTGCGCCAGCTTTCCATGCATGGGGCACTGTTTCAGCAACCGCTGCACTGTGACCTTCGATGGCCTCCCATATAAAGTCAACACCAGGAGAAACGATGCAGGCATCATAAGGCATGGACTTACCTGATTTTATGCTTACCTTTTTAGCAACAGGGTCAATGCCGGTAACCAGATCATGAACTACTTCAACGCCGTGCTTTTTCAGGCCTGCATAATTAAATTTAAGAGAATCAAGATTGCGGCCACCACCCAGCACTTCGTTACTCATAAAGCAGGTAAAGTAATTACTATTCGGTTCAATTAGCGTGACATTAATACTGGAATCCATCATGCGAAGATATTTGGCCGCTGTCGCTCCGCCAATTCCACCACCAACAATAACCACGCGTTTTTTACTCGCCATCGATAACATGGGGAAACCAAGCAGCGTTGTGGCTAGTGCACCGCCAGTAAGGCTTAGGAACTTTCTACGATTGAGTTTTGACATAATAATCCTCCTTATTTCTGGCTAGCATAAAAGTTAATAAGAGCATCAAGACCCGCGTCGCCGTGGTCTTTCTGTAAAGCATCTACCTTTTTCTTCATCTTCTTATGCATTTCTCTATCACCGCTTGTATAGTCATTCATTGCATTATTAAGATAAGGGGCCCATTGACCTGCGAGTATACCCGCATCGTCTTCTGACTTACGGCCACCATTTTCATGACATTTTTCACAGTATTTATTGTGGAGCCTTTTTCCAAATGCCGCTTTTTTGGCATCAAACTGCTGGGGCTTGCGCTTAAACTCCATTTCAGAAAAATGTTTGGCCATAAGTTTAATTTCTTCATCTGTATAACCCTTGGCAATACGCGTCATGATGGTGGACGGGATTTCAGCATTTTTAAACTGCTGCATTACTCCAATAAAGTAATCATTTGAAAACCCCGCAATGGTAGGGGCTGCCGGTCCACTGCTGACACCGTTTGTGCCATGACACCCTGCGCAGGTATTAGCAAGCATTGAAGCCCCTGGCGTAGCTGCAATAGCTGCACCAGATGCCATGCTTAACACTAGAAGCAGACAGCTTTCAATAATTTTTTTCTGCAACATAATATCTCCTCACTTATTGTCATCGGTTGTTATTTAATGCATATAACTAATAAAACATTCATGAATACTGGTGAATCGTCTGGTTATTTTCAATTTTCGCAGGCTAGTCGCTTTTTTATTTTTAATCATTATGCCAGTACCGTGTTTAAGTCGCGGGCTTACACAACTGTAATGATTTTTTAGAGCCACTAAAAAATGTACGTTACCGTCTTCCATATTTTTGTAATGCATCTCAACACCATTTGATAAAAGCAATTCGAATATGCTTGTATACTTTCTGCTTCATTTGTTCCAGATCAAATCTGCCGGGTTAAACCGTCGGCTCCAATTGACTGCGCTCAGCTGACCCTAGTGACTACATACTACATAGGCTCCAGTGGCTCCATAGGCTCTAATGGCTCAGTGTGGACAATACCAGCATGGCAATCAATACAGGCCTCTCCTTCAGCGGCAGCACGCGTGTGTTTTTTCCCTGCCAGTCTGTCCTGCGCACTTATCTCCATATTTGTATACTCGTGACAGCTTCTACATTCCCTTGAATCTGTGGCGCGCATTTTATCCCACACCACGTTGGCCATGTGCCAGCGTCGTGCCTCAAATTTTTCTTTGGTGTCAACGGTACCCATGATTTCATGATAAACATCCTTAACCGCATAAATTTTGGCATAGAATTTCGGGAAGACATCTTTGGGCACATGACAGTCGGCGCAGGTCGCCTGGATACCGGCAGCGTTTTTATAATGCAGGGTTTTTTTATATTCTTCGTGATTCATTTGCATTGAATGACAGGATATACAGAATTCAGTCTGATTAGTGTATTGAAAAAAACCATTCAAACCAGTAAATGCAAAGATGCCTGTTAACAAAACAACAAGACTGATACAGGCGATTTTTTTAGATGGACAACTCAGCATACTTTATGTTTAAGGACAATCCCTGAGGATGTGCCGTTACTCTCACTTTAAAATGCATTAACAAAAAACCCAGTTGCGTTTAACTTAAATCACAAGTTGAGAAAAGTAAAAAATTAATCATTAAATATTCATAATGGATGATTTATATCAATTTCTATTTATCGAGCACCTAAGAATAACGTAACAAGCCTGACGGGCGCCTGCTTTGGGGTGTCAATATTGAAATATTGAATACCTCAGGTTTCGCCTATCATCTGTCCTTAGCCGTTTACCTGACTACCTCGCGGGCGTTCGCCACCCAGACCCAGTTTCACCCTGAAGCTGACCTTGATGGAATTCTGATTTAAATGCCGCATTATCATGAAAGCAGGAATTTTAATACTCAGTTTTAACTTTTGTAAACAATAGCGAATGAGCCGACCGAGCATAGAGGAAATGCGCTGATAAAGAGTTATTCTCCAGTGGCGGTCACTTTGTAGAAACAGATAAATATCAAAAGAAACAGAAACTTTTTTGTAAGGATTGCTGTCTTTTGCCAAACTGGCTACTATTTTAGATGCTTTCATTTATAAACTAGCTCTAACACGGAATATCATGTGATATAAAATCTGACATGCGACAGAAAAAACACAAAAATACCCGCCGATGAACATGAGTAACTGGAAACTCGTGACAGTTAAAAATTCACGTAAATCGAAAGTTATGAGGGCATATATACTCTCGATATCACTAGTTTTCAGCGTAACAACATGGGCTCAGGACGACGCACCGAAAAATGAATCAGATGTTTTCATAAAAGGATTCATTGCCATGCCCAGTCTTTTGATGAGTATCGACGGTGCGCAGATCGATCTAACCCACTTTGACCCAAACCGGACATGGAGCACAGGTTTAGGCATTACCCGCGGTGATCTCACCCTGTCAGTTTCAACTCAAACGGGGGCGCCGATTGACGACCCTGCTCTTTTCGGAGAAACCAGCTACTTCGATATTCAACTCCAGCATTATGACAGGCAACTGGGAATTGATGGCTTTTATCAATCCTACAAGGGTTATTTCGTCAGAGACCTACCTACCGGTTGCGAACGTGGAGAAGCCTGCTCGCTTCGTCCTCGACTCCAGATAGAGCATGCGGGCGCGATAGCCTACTATGTATTCGACCCGCGCTGGTCGATGCGGGCGGCGTTCAGCCCACCAGGCCGTCAAAATAATAGCGCGGGATCATGGTTCCTCACGGGAGGTTTTAACATTCTAGCCGTTGATAACGATGAACCTTTACTCAATGGCCTTGACCCACCTATTGAAGATGGTCGCTTCTATATGGCAAGTGCAGCACTGGGATACGGGTACACATGGGTTAAAGGCCCATGGTTTCTCGCCTCCGCTTTCTACCTTGGCGGGGGGCCTATGTATCTCGAGTATTCCGCATCTGAAGAAAATGTCTCTGAGAACGAGTGGGAGCTTGCTATTAAAGCAGGTGTCAAAATTGGTGCAGGTTATACTGGCAACATCTGGCAAGCGGGTATCCGTGTACTCGCGGATTCGCCCTATGCGCGACCTGGCGATACCGAATTCAACTGGATCGCGCAGACAGTAGAACTCTATGCGGGACGCCAGTTCTAAGTGATCGTATTACTCATCATATAAATAGATGCAAGAGCTCAGACCGAAGCATCCCCTGATCCGTTAATAGCTCCAGGCTTTATCTACAGTTACTTATTAGACGTCTTGTTTCTCAAATCTCGAACCATATCGAGAAGGTTTTTATCGTCCCATGCACGGCCACCAATCGCTCGATAAATTATGCGGCCATCAGGATCTAAAACAAAAGTAGTGGGCAAACCCTTTATCGGCCATTGTTGAGCAATTTCACCACTTTGATCAAGCAGGATTGTGAAATCAATCGGATAATCGCCAAGAAAAGAAAAAATAGTATCTTCATCTTCACCCACATTAACAGCCAGCATAATAATGTTTTCGGTTTCAATGATTTGCCATGCTTTGTTCATTGAAGGAAGCTCTTCTCGGCATGGTGGGCACCATGTTGCCCAGAAATTTATTATGACTGGTTTACCCAGATAATCAGAAAGATAATGTGGCTTTTCATCCATATCATTTAATTGAAACGCCGGTGCTGGAAGTGGTTTTTTTATTTGTGTTAATAATTTGTCAGCGTAGGCAATTTTAATATTAATAAATATGAAAATCGTTAAAAGCATTATATTTATTTTGCGCATATCCGTCTCTTAATTATCTTGCGTACACTGAATATTTTTTATAGTGGCACGATACGTTTGATTATCTATTTTCCACTGCAGATTTAAATCAAACACTTTACCTGGTGCCAGGCCAAAACTGATCATGCCCCAGTTATAATCCCCCACAGGGTAAAAAGTTTGCTCTGTTGGAAACGTCGCCCAGCGAAATGCCAGCTGAGCTGATGGTTTAACGTCCAGATCAGACCATTGTCGATTCCAGTCTTCTTTTAACTTGAGAGGCTGTAATTTACCCTCATGCTCTATACGCCAGCTTTTAAGTGATATAGAAATGGGCCTGCCCTGAACTTCAGATCCTTTATTACGTACAATTGTCTGAAAGACACAAGCATTGGCTATATCATCAGCAACAGCCGATGAAAATCCCCTGGCAAGAAAAAAACCCCGGGTCTGGTCAGGCAATCGCTGAATTAACTCCAGTTCCAGTTCAGCCTGATTAAGTTTCCAGCCTTTTAACTGTGTTTGCGGATCGACTGACAGTTTCACTCCGGCTGAAATAAAACCACTTTGTAACAATAAAGCCGAAAGCAAATAAAAACAGGTGATTTTTTTATCCATAATATATATTTTGTAACTTATTTAGTTAATCTACTTTTTCGATATGCTTTACTTTCTGTATACCCACCGCTACTTTGAGTGGTCACATCAGGTTTACAGTTGTAACCTGTAGTGTAGAACGAAATTTATGACACTTATATACACTCAAACAACAAACTAGAATATAATTTTTTAATTAATTTAGCTTTTATTAATTTATAGCAGCTGCTATCACGCCACTCACAGAACCGTGCTGGCGTCATTTACTCACATGACTCCTCGACAATACGCTTTTAACCTGGCAGCGTCTTAACATGGGTGTCTCATTAGGTGATCATTAAGTGCTGTAAACCTCTATGCGGGACGTCAATTCCAAGTGATCGTATTACTCATCATATAAATAGAAGCAAGGGCTCAGGCTGGAGCACCCCCTGATTTTATTAGTAACTGTAATTCAGCATAGGCTCAAACATTAACTTTCTATTTCATCAACATCTAACTGGCCGGTCATGCGGCGACGTATATGTGACCAGCACATGCCTGTTGCCAACAGGCAACCTAAAATGAACAACGCGATATAGGTTATCGCCGTTGCTGTGTCGGCTGGTATAATATTCAAGTCAATCAACACCCAGAGCAGCGCAGCAAAAAAAGCAATCGCCAATGTAATCCCGATCATGCCCAATGAACGTCGAGTAGCGCGAATATAAATAGCCCAACCAATAAGAAGAACCACACCGATAAATATTTTAAACGCGATGTTTGCAGAATTTTCCTGCAGCAGCCAGTCATAAAAAGAATATCCGCTGGGGTTATAGGTAGCGAATACTATAATCAGTGCAATTAAAAACCTTATACCTATGCCGAACCAGGTCATTTCATTTGTGCCGGCCATAATGTACTCCTAAGTTTTTAGTCTGTTTTATCTAAGAATTATTTTCGCACTATAGCATTATTTTTAATTAACTGAATTTAATCATTAAAAGCAGATAACAAGCCGCAATTTCAAAACCTGGAGCAGATGAACCAAGGAGTCTGAGCCCTTGAAATACGTTGAAATACCTTGAAATACGGGAAGCTCAGACTCCTTGATCCTGCTTGAAGTGGCCAGGGAAGAAGTCATTTCTGAATTTGCTGACAAAACTTATAACGAAAACGAAGGTATTAACTTTTAATCGAGTAGATTAAAAAATTAACCTTCCGTTACTTTTTCTATTCGATTTTATTCTTCAACAATCAGCTTATTACTAAGCTCATCGGGATTGTCATGCTGCCCGGGAAAGTCTTTTGCGAGGATGTCAGCGCATTCACGAACGGCGACACAGATGCCTTCGCTAAGGTCTTTTGTTTTTATGGCGGTGATCATGTCGTTTACGATGGTTTGCCAGGTATCTTTGGGAACTTTTGCATTGATACCCGCATCGGCAAGAATCTCAACGCGGTGTTCGAGCAGGGAGACCATTATAAGGATCGCCGTGTGATCTTTTGTGTGATGTAAATTGTGTTCGTAAAATGCCTGCAGTGCTCGCTGATTAACTTCTTCGTCAATTTTATCACTGAGCATAAAGGGTCGCAGAATCGCTCCAACATTACCCAGGGCGTAACCAAGGTATAACCCTGGTATTTGTGCATAGAGTATCCATACCGGGTCGTAATCACCCAGAAAGAAGTAGGCGAGAAAGCCAGCAAATAAAGCGCCGGTTACCGCTAACCGCCAGCGGGCCCCGGAGTAATCATCGCTTTGTGCAACGATCATCGGCACTATTTCACCCGTTGTATGCTTTTCAGCTTCGAGCACAGCCTGTGTTATTTTGTCGTGGTCGGTTTGTGTAATTTCAATCATCTTATCTAACTCCTACCAGCTTCCGCTTGCGCCGCCGCCGGAGAATCCGCCACCACCGCCGCCAAAGCCGCCTCCACCAAAACCACCGCCGCCACGGCGACCGCCACTCATGGCAGCCCCCATTAATAATGCGCTTAACAATGCGCTGCCAACGCCGCCACGTCTTCTTCCACCAAGCAGAGGGCCAATTAAAAACAGGCCGATAAACAGCAGATAACCAAACCAACCACCGCTGCGTTTTGTTTTATGTAAACGAGGCGCTGGAACATCTTCTAATTTTCCACCAACACTCTCGGCAATCATGCCAAGACCTACGAGTATGCCTGCGCCGGTTTGACCCTGTTTGAAAAATGGAATGATACCCGTGCGTATAATGCGACCGGCGATAACATCGGGCAGCACACCTTCAAGGCCACGGCCAACTTCTATACGTACCTTGCGATTCTCTGTAGCGACTAAAAGCAGTACCCCGTCATCCTTTCCTTTGGTTCCCAGCTTCCATTTATCAACGACTTTTATTGAGTAACCTTCTATGGTTTCATCTTCCAGCGAGGGCACAACAAGTACCTGTAGCTGTGGGCCATATTTTTTCTGAAACTGTAATAAGCTGGATGCAATTTTTGCCTGGTCGCCAGAACTTAACACACCGGCAAGATCAACCACCGGGCTGCTGTGTTCAGGCACCTCGAGAGCAAATAGCGGGCTAGCCCATAGGCTGCCCAGTAAGCTCAGCAGAAAAAACGCTCTGACTAACATTAAAAGTCGATTTGTGGTGCTTGTTTGATCGCCGCTTCATTTTCTACCGTGAACTGAGGTTTCTTCTCATGATTCAGGAAGATGGCGTTGTACCAGGAAGTAGGCGGTACTGTTACAAGGTTATTAAATTCTTTAATGCTTTGAATGTAACGATTTCTGGCAACCGTTATGCGGTTTTCTGTACCTTCAAGTTGTACCTGAAGATCGCGAAAGTTTTGATTTGCCTTGAGGTCCGGGTAACGTTCGACAACCACCATCAAACGTGACAGAGCAGAACTCAGCCCCGATTGTGCCTGAGAGAATTTGCTCATGGTTTCAGGAGTTAGTTGATCGGCGCTAACCTGTGTTTGGGTTGCCTGGGCGCGAGCTTCTATCACTGCTGTGAGCGTTTCCTTTTCATGAGCCGCTGAACCTTTAACGATGTTGACCAGGTTAGGAACTAGATCCGAGCGACGTTTATACTGGTTAAGCACTTCGGACCATGCTGCTTCAACTTCATTGAGTGCCGTTGGAATGCTTTGCATACCGCAACCCGATAACATCAGTGAATAAATTAGTATGGCGTATAAGCCGAGGTGTAGTGTTGGTTTTTTCATGCGAGTACCTTAGCAGAAAGAGAATGAGAGCATCTATTTCATTTCAACAGATCGTAAGCCTGATTGTATGTATTGGTCACAATATATGGGTGCGGTCCGGCATTATTTCAATAGACAATCAGAGACAGACCGCGATTAGTCGACCTTACTCGGCCACACTCTGCTTTGTGAAAAGTCGAGCCATCTGAATTATACAAGACACAACCTCACGCAGACGATATTCGCCAACTTAAACCGCTAAAACGCAGTCTTATAATTTATTTGTGAGCAAATGCAAACCTCACTAACCTGAAGTTAGTCCAGCACGTGCGAAACCAGGCCGTCTGCCAACTTCGGTTCAAACCATGTCGATTTCGGCGGCATAACTTCACCCGCATCTGCGACCAGCATAAGATCTTCCATGCTTGTTGCATACATAGAGAATGCAACCGCCATTTCACCACTATCAACCCGTTTTTCTAAACCTTCCAAACCTCTTATACCACCAACAAAATCAATTCGAGGATCAGTTCTGGGGTCTGTAATATTTAATATGGGTTCGAGTAAATTATTGGCAAGCAAACTAACATCCAGTCGACCGACAGGGTCATTAGAAATTAATTCAGGTTTAATATTTAATTGGTACCAGTCACCATTTATATACATACCAAACTCATTTGGCTTAGACGGCTTAACTGGCGCTGATGTTTTAACACAGCTGAAATTTTTTTCTACTTTTGCAATAAAATCGTCTTTTGATAAGCCATTTAAATCGGTTACTACCCGGTTGTAATCAAATATTTTCATTTGCTTATGCGGGAAAATCACAGACAGAAAATAATGACTCATCTGTTCATCAGACCCACCAATTGTTTTAGCCACTCTCGATGCTGAAGCAGAACGATGGTGCCCATCTGCAATATAAATCGCCTCCATTGCATCAAAACCCGCAGATAATTTATCTGCAATTTGCTGGTCTTCTACCACCCATAATGTATGTCCAATACCGTCATCAGCCACCAGGTCATAGAGCGGTTTTGACTGAGCTACCTGCTCAAGCAAATCATCAATTTTATCGTCAGATTTATATGCCAGCAAAACAGGACCCGTTTGTGCGTTTAATGCCTCTATTTGTGCAACCCTGTCATTTTCTTTCGCCGGACGAGTAAACTCATGTTTACGGATTCGATTACTATCATAGTGTTTAACTGATGCAGCGGCGACCAGCCCCGTTTGCACGATATCTCCCATTTTTAAACGATACACATAATATCTGGCTTCGTTTTCTCGAATTAAAATACCGTCATCAACCAGTTTCTGTAAATTTTCTGCCGCTTTTGCATAGACACGGGGATCATAAGGATCTGTATCTTCTGGTAAATCAATTTCAGCTTTTGATATATGCAAAAAACTCATCGGTTTGCCCGCAGCTCGTTCGCGGGCTTCTGAACTATTCAAAACATCATAAGGCGGCGCTACTACGTCTTCAACACGTTCAGGAACGGGGCGTAAACCGGCAAAAGGTCGAATTAGTGGCATAATATTCTCTTGTAGTTAGGTTAGGTTAAATTATTATAAAGTTTTTCTATTTAGCTATACAGTAGTCAGAACGATCTTGATATGACACAAACTTACCTAAAATATAATATTATTGAAATTCATATCTTCAAATCATACGATAGACTAAACTAATACACCCTGTTTATAAACTAATTCACACTTAAACAATATGAATGATTTTTTACAAAAACTTAAACAAAACCCTCAAAATAATAGCTTTGAAGATACTATGTCAGCCATTGATGAAAATTACAATTTCACTCCCACTGAGTTTAAAAATGGCGAACAGCTAAATGCAGAAAACGAAAATAATGGTTCATGCAAAATTTTTGCCTTCGCACTTATGCATAAATTAACTGAACAGCAGACACTGCACTGTTTTGGTGATTATTATCGCAAGGATGTTCTTAATAACCCCCATAACACCGATCATCAGAATATTCGAAACTTCATGAAAACAGGCTGGTCTGGAATTGTATTTAACTCAAAGCCGTTAACTGAAAAATAAGCCCAATGCCTAACTTATTATTTAGTTGCACATACAACTAAATAATGTTTCAATACACCCATGTTTGAAAAATGCATATACTTTAATACTAACGCACTTGCTCGCCAGATAAATAAAATATGGGATGATGCATTTAAACCGTTTGGTCTATCCCCTGCACACGCCTATGTATTACGTGTGGTTTTAGATCAACCTGGCATTTCAATGAAGCAGATTGCAGAAGAACTTGAATTAGCCCCCTCAACCGTCACTCGATTTGTTGATAGTCTTATTAACAAAGGTTTTTTAAAGCGTTCATCTGATAGTGACGATAAAAGAGGCATTCATATTTCAGCCACTCAACAGGCGAGAAAAATTCATAAAAAACTGGAAAAAACCGGCCAGGAGCTTTTCAACAAGATGAATAATATCATTGGCAAACAGGCATTTTCCGAGCTGGTAACAGGCTTACGAGACACCCGGAAACAGATCTCTTAATCATTATTTAATTTTTCACTTGACCGATATTTTATATTTGTATGTACAAACAACAAAGGATGCTCGAATGACAATATCAAATGAATTAATATGGCTTAGTGTAGTTACACTTTTCACATCAATCATGTGGATCCCTTACATTATTAATCGCATGGCCGAAATGGGTATATGGCCAGCACTTTATAACCCACAACCCGATACACGGCCAAAAGCACAATGGGCCGAACGTATGATGCGAGCTCATGATAATGCAGTAGAAAATTTAGTTATCTTCGCACCTCTGGTGATACTTATAGAAATAACGCAGTCTCATTCTGCTTATAGCGCTTTCGCAGTTGAATTATATTTCTATTCTCGACTGGTTCACTTTCTGGCTTTTACTTTTGCTATTCCGCTAATCAGAGTTGTTGCATTTTTATGCGGATTTTTCTCACAATTAGTTCTCGGTTTAAGTCTTTTAAATATAATTTGATAAGGGCAACTTATGATAAAACTATATGGTTTAGACGTTTCGGGTAACACCTATAAAGTTAAACTTTTATTAAGTTTATTAAACATTAAATATCAGTTCATTAAGCTGGATGTTAACAATCAGCAGCATAAAAGCGACGCTTATTTAAAACTCAACCCCCGTGGAGAGTTTCCTACACTAGAAGATAAAACAATAGTTATCTGGGATTCACAGGCTATTTTGGTATATCTGGCAAAAAAGCACGCTTCACTGCTCGAAGAGAATCATTGGTACCCTGACGATGCCAAAGATATGGCATTGATTACTCAGTGGTTAACGGTGGCTAACGGAGAAATTTTTAATTTTCTGGGAAAGGCCAGATCGAAACTGAAATTTGGCTATGAATGTGATCTTGAACTCGCACAGACACAGGGAAATCGGACCCTGAAATGGATAGAAAGGCATTTAAGCAACAACAGCTGGCTTGCCACAGACAAACCAAGCATAGCCGATATAGCCTGTTATCCCTATATTGCTCTTTGTGAAGAAGGCGGAATTTCACTTGACGGTTATTCGGCAATACATGGCTGGTTTCAGAAAATTGAGTCATTATCTGGTTATATAACCATGCCGGGTATTAAGCATAGATAAAGTCACTAATAATCGTTAGAATTAGAGGGATACGAATACAAAGGACTTTCCATGAATATACGCAATATCAGTTTTCGCAATATTTTATTAGCGTCAGTCACATTTATTATTTTAAACGGTTGTTCGTCTTTATCTGTTAACTACGATTTTAATGAACAGGTCGATTTTACGAAATATAAAACGTTTGACTGGTTACCCTTTCCTAAAAACATGAAAGCGGACGAGTTAAATCGAGCACGTTTTGTAACCGCAGTTGAAAATAACCTGGCGGCTAAAGGCATAAGTCAAAACACTTCAAACCCAGATTTTGTAATCGCCACACACTTTGGTAAAGAGAATAAGATCGACATTACTAACTGGGGTTACACTTATGCTCCCATTGGTTATTACCATGGTTATGGTTATCGCCACCCAGGTAACTTTGGTTATGCTGGTTCTTATGCAAGTACTGGCGGCGTAAGTGTTTATGAATATGAACAGGGAACTTTAATTCTCGATGTGGTTGATGCTAAAACCAAAAAACTTATCTGGCGTGCAACAGCCAAAGCTATTATTAGCCCGGCATCTACGCCCGAAAAACAGACAGAAAAAATCAGAAATGCAGTGCACAAAATTTTAAAGAACTTTCCACCAAAAGCTAAACCTGCTGAAGAGAAAGACGCCTCTACAGACAGTGTTTACTAATCGATAAAGGGGTGATGTAATTTGGCGTTACCCCTACTTTATTTGAAAAAATTAACTCTCACCAAATAATTAAAACGTGTGACGAGTTCCAAAACTAAAATGATAATCTTCATCTTCAAATCCGTAAGCCAGATCAGCTCTTAAATCCAGTTTAACAAAGGCTCTTATTTTCCAACGTAAACCAAATCCTGCTCCCACATGTAAAGCCTCATGAAAAATATCACTTAACTGGTCATATGTATTACCTATATCAATAAACGCTGCATAACGAATGACCGGATAATCAACTTGAGGAAACAGATACTCAAAATTAGTCAGGAATATTGTATTACCCGTAAATCGATTATTATCATAACCCCGAAAGTCATCACTGCTACCCAGGCTAAAGGTATCTTCACCCAAAAACTGTTCGCTAGAATGGCCTATTTGCATTTGAACATTCAGATTTGATGTCGGGTATTTATCAAATTGATAATAACTTATGTAATATAAAAGATGTTTTGTGAACTCTGATTCACTACCAAAAGAATCATGCGACCAATCTAGTTTATAACCATAAGATTTACCACCTCGATTAAATGCATAATTATTTATATTTATATAACCGACTTCTGCACCTAAAACCACAGCATCGATATTTTCGGAATTGGCATTAACGATAACGTCTTCAAATAAGCGATGCTGATATAAAACACTTACACCTGCAAACCAGCCTCTATTTCGACCTCGCTCATTTAACCAGCGGGATACAGCAAACATAAACATATCATCCTGCCTATCTATAACATTTTCACTATCAACAACTTCATTTTCAGTTTGTAATGTTATATCTATATTGTATGCACTGTTATTCCAGTTGGGATAAAAATATCTGAATGAATAACGACTTTCACCAATACCACTTGTAGTACCACGGTCCTCGGCCAAAAATCGGGTTTCATGGTTTAAACCAAAAGCATTATCCCATTTAAGCTGCAAACCGACATGTATCTCTTCATCATTAATTTTTAATCTGGGTATAACTAGGAGATAATATTTTTCTTCGACAACAAAAATAACATCAACCAGTGACACCATTGAGTTTGTTTTTACAGATGTATAGTCTTCTTCAAGATAATAACGCACAGACTTAAACAGACCAAGATCCATAATAGCCTGCCTGGATTTTTCAATTAATGCTTCGTTGAATTCAGTTCCCGGTGTTATATATATTTCTCTATTTAGTACTGACGCCTGAGTAATTTCATTTCCCTTATAGCGAACATTATTAATAATCGAGACTGCTTCTACAGTGAAACTGCAAAGCAATAATATCAGCCATAAAAATGTTTTCGTTTTCTCCATACCTTTTTATATAATAAATCTTCACCCTGGTGCAATGCTAAACCCGTCAGCACAAATGCCGTTCCAACATAAATACTGATACTAATGATTTCATCATTTACCAAATGGCCTATCCACAAGGCAGATATGGGTGTAATCAGGGTAATCAAAGCCACACTGGATGCTGGCAGGTGTTTTAACAGGTAATAATAACTAACAAACCCAAGTACAGAACCCACTACCCCTAAATAAACAATAGACCATAACGCCTTCAACGGAATTTCTTCGGGTAATGGCGGTGCAAATATCAGATATACGGTAAAAAACAATGGCATAGAAAATAACAAACCACCTGCTACCAATGATAATGGCGGCATATCAGTTTTAAGGCTTTTAATCCATACTGCACTTGCAGAATGAAAAATCACCGCACAAAGAACAGACAAAACGCCATATATATAATCTTCACCGGTAGAAATACCCTTATAAAATATTATAAGCAACCCTGCAAGCCCTGCCATTGAACCAACAATTTTTAACAGATTAAAACTATTTTCATGTATAAAACGCCATGCCAGGTAACCGGTCACTATTGGTGATATACCAAATATTACCGATATCAAACCAGAAGAAATATATTGTGCCCCCCAATAAACAGGCATCATACCGCCAAAAATTGCTAGAGCAGACGCAATATACACCTGACGCGCCTGTTTATTCATTTGCAATTTTTTATATTTTAGCAGTACCAGCACAATTGCCAATATGGCACCAATGCTCATTCGCATGACGATACCAAAGATATAACTTACACCTTCACCACTCCATTTAATTGTAATGGGTGTTGTAGACCATATAACAATAACCGCAAAAAATGCTGCCGCGATAATAAGCTGGTGATATTTCGATTGATTGCTATTCATTAATGATATTCCCTGTATTTATGAACTCGCCCTCCCGAAACGAAAAAAGCCACAGACTTTTTTCGTCTGTGGCTTTTATTATTCTTTTAAAGTTCTTTAAAATTATAAATTCAATACACAGACACAATATCCACACCACATGATATGCAGGCGATTTGTCACTGAGTTAATTTTTCGCTGATTTATAAACATACTCACAGACTGTGGTATTTTTTCAGCTCTGTCAAGTCATTATTAGCTGCGTATTTAACATAAATAATAAGGGCATTTAAGAAGATTCACAGTCATTAGAATAGATCTCAATTTAATGACATAATTCCAGCGCCAACTTACAGCCCGACCACTCTAATCTTAGGTGTTTTACCCCTCGATTAAGTGGTGTTACTATGTGCGCTTATAAAATATCTGGCTTTAGCTATGGAAAAGATAAAAAACCCCGAATTAATCCAGTCTATTATCCGTCTCTGCATCGGCCTGCTGACATATTTATATATCTCAGCAGGTATAGATAGTGGCTATTTTTCAGCCACACACAAAACTCTTAATTATTTCACTGCTATTTTTTTCTGTTATAGCATAATTAACACTTTAAGTATTTTATGGATTCCGTCCAATACTCCACGCCGTTATTTAGCGCTTAGTATTGATATTGCCAGCACGACTTTTTCATCATATTTAACTGGCGGCATAAATAGCGTTTACGTACTGATATATTTGTGGATTTATATTGGTTACGGCACCCGCTATGGTTTAAAGTTTCTAAGTATTGCCGTCATACTTACCCTCATTGGTTACAATATTCTTTTATTAACAGAAGATGCATGGCACTTATTAACGCTAGAAGCCATTGCTTTTTTACTTTTAATCATTGCACTACCTGCATATTTATACTCTATGCAAAAACGCCTGATGACTATCGCCGAAAAAGCAGATTCAAACAATATTGCTAAATCTGAATTTTTATCCACCATGACTCAGCAAATTCGAACACCGATTGGTGGCATTGTTGGCATGATAGATCTACTCAACAAAACCAGTCTTAATGTTCAACAAAAGCAATATTTACAATCATTAAGCCAATCCAGCCATTCTTTACAGGATATTATAGAAGACATTGTCGATTTCTCGAGCATCGAAGAAGGCAATATACCTATCACTCGATCAAGCTCAAACCCGCGCACATTAATTGACAGCCTGGTACATAGTCTCGCAGCACTTGGTCATGAACGAGAACTTGAATTGACCTGTTATATTGACCAGTCATTTCCTGATGCAGTGTGTATTGACGCACAAAGATTCAGGCAATTACTATCTAACCTTATTCGCTACGTTATTGAACACAGCACATCCAGAGGAATTTACATCCATGCATATGCTGGAAACCCCAGCTTAACCGAACATCTGAATGCCAATATAGAAATAAAATTTCACCAAAACACAGATCTTGACCACTTGCATTCAAACAATATACCCGAAACTAACGATGCTTTACCCCTGCGTATTGGATATCAGTTAACGCGACTCATGAATGGTATTTTTGAAATTCAGTATAATGAAAAAAACGACATCTGTTTTAATCTACATTTCAACTGGCAAAAACTTAACAGCACAAAAAAAGACAACACCCCTTTCCCCGAAAATAAACGTGCACTAATTTATGATGCAGATAAGCTTAATTTAGATGTGCTTGAAAAATATTGCCAACAACTTGGCATAGAAGTTTACTCTACTTCTGGCGATGACAACCTGATAGCACATATCATCTGGAGCAGGGAAAAACAACGACCCTTCGATATTATTATTTTAGGTGAAAATCGCAAACATAAAAACTGTTACGATCTTGTTTCACGAATTAGAAATGAAACAAAATGTAATACACCTGTTTTATATGCAAGCTATATGCACAGCATCGAACAAATTGAGGCTGAAAGCCTGGCAGGTATTCAGGCTACGGTTATAAAACCCGTTTCGCTAGATATATTAAAAACCACCTTATTAGAATTACTAAATTCTAATACTACTGATGCTGAAGATCTTACTGACAAGCAAACATCTCTTAACATTCTGGTTGCGGAAGACAATGAAATTAATGCAAGTGTTGTATACAGCCATTTAACTGATCTTGGGCACAATGTAGATATTGCTACTGATGGCACAACTGCACTTTATGCCATGCATAAACATCATTACCATTTAGTATTAATGGATATCAGTATGCCCAATATGAACGGCATTGAAGCAACCCGACAATGGCGTCGCCTGGAAGATCAGAATACACGTTTAGCCATCATTGCATTAACAGCAAAAGCGACGTCCGAAGACCGTGAGCTTTGCTTAAAGGCAGGCATGGATGACTTTCTAAGCAAACCCGTAAATGAGTCTCAACTTAAGAATGTGCTCTCAAAACACATCAATAGTGAGAAATAAGCCCTGATATGCAGGACTAATAACAATGCCCCCTTAGAAATGAGTATATTTTAAATCACGTTTTATGGCATTATTCACCCCGGACATGCCTGTGGTTATACTTGCATGCATATAGTTAAAATCTACAATATTATCTGTTACCAGAATACCCAGGACAAACTTATGAGCATTACATCATTTTTACCCCCTGTACGCACTCTTATGGGCCCAGGCCCCTCAGATGTACACCCACGTATACTGAGTGCTTTAGCACGCCCAACGATCGGTCACCTTGACCCATTATTTGTATCCATGATGGATGAAGTGAAAGGTCTGTTGCAATATGCTTTTCAGACCAAAAATGAACTGACTATTCCTATTTCAGCTCCCGGCTCTGCTGGTATGGAAGCCTGTTTTGTAAACCTGGTTGAGGCTGGTGACAAAGTTATTGTATGCCAAAACGGTGTATTCGGTGGCCGCATGAAAGAAAATGTCGAGCGCCTCGGTGCAACTGCCGTTATGGTGGAAGACGAGTGGGGCAAAGCCATTGACTGCAACAAAGTTGAAGAAGCGCTAAAGGCCAACCCGGATGCAAAAATTCTTGCATTTGTACATGCAGAAACTTCAACTGGTGCTCAGTCTGACGCCAAAACACTGTGTGAACTTGCACAAAAGCATGACTGCCTGACTATTGTTGATGCGGTTACCTCTCTTGGCGGCACAGAATTACGCGTTGATGACTGGGGTATTGATGCAATTTATTCCGGCACACAGAAATGCCTTTCCTGTACTCCCGGAATATCGCCGGTTAGTTTCAGCAAAAAAGCAACTGACGTGATCTCTTCTCGTAAAACCAAAGTAACAAGCTGGTTTCTAGATATGAATCTTGTTATGGGTTACTGGGGTGCAAATACTAAACGCGCATACCACCATACAGCGCCAGTTAATGCACTGTATGCCTTTCATGAATCACTGGTTATGCTGCAGGACGAAGGTTTAGAGAATGCATGGAAACGTCATGCTAAAAACCACCTGGCATTACGCGCGGGTCTTGAAGCAATGGGTTTGGGTTTTGTTGTTGACGAAGCAGACCGTTTACCACAATTAAACTCTGTAACGATTCCAGATGGTGTTGATGATGCTGCTGTTCGTAGCCAGTTATTAAGTGAATTCAATTTGGAAATTGGTGCAGGTTTAGGCGCTCTTGCGGGTAAAGTATGGCGCATTGGATTAATGGGGCACACCTGTCGCGCCGAGAACATTATGCTTTGCTTAAGCGCATTAGAAGCTGTTCTAGGTGATGCTGTTAAGCCAGGTGTTGCTATTGCAGCGGCACAAAAAGTGCTCGTATCGTAATTACTTAATAATTAAGTATTTTGTTAGCGCTAATACCTGCTTATTCTCAGTCAGGTATTGGCCTTACTTTAACACCTTAATAACATAGTTTTTCAGTCGTTAAATCTTCAGTTTTTATCTACAAAAACATCGCTTATTATTTTCAGTTCTTTTTATTTGCTCGATATTCCGGCTTTCCCCTGCAAAGACACCTTAGTCACTATAAGGTATACTTTGAACATGAAAATTTATCTCGTAGGCGGTGCGGTTCGCGACCAGCTAATAAACTATCCCGTGAAAGAAAAAGACTGGGTAGTAGTAGGTGCAACTGTTGATGAAATGTTAGAACTGGGTTACCAGCAGGTAGGCAAAGACTTCCCCGTTTTTTTACACCCTGAAACAAAAGATGAACACGCCTTAGCACGTACAGAACGTAATACCGCGCCTGGTTATAGGGGTTTTGAAGTTCACGCATCACCTGATGTGACCCTGGAAGAAGACCTGATCCGCCGCGACCTGACAATTAATGCTATGGCCGAAGACGAAGACGGCAATATTGTTGACCCCTACAATGGTCAGAGTGATTTAAAGTTAAAATTACTCAGACATGTTTCACCTGCTTTTGGCGAAGACCCTGTACGCATATTAAGAGTAGCTCGCTTTGCTGCACGTTATGCACATTTAGGTTTTACGGTTGCCAGTGAAACGCTGCAACTTATGCAGCAAATGGTGCAAAACGGCGAAGCAGATGCACTGGTTGCTGAACGTGTCTGGCAGGAATTCAATAAAGCGTTAAGCGAACGAAACCCTGAAGTTTTTATACAGGTTCTACGCGACTGTCATGCCCTTAAAATAATTTTACCTGAGATAGATGCCCTATTCGGTGTACCCCAGGCAATAGAACATCATCCAGAAATCGATACTGGCATTCATACTTTGCTGGTACTTCAACAGGCATCACTCTTAACTAATGAACCAGCAACTCGCTTTGCCGCTTTATGTCACGATTTAGGAAAGGCATTAACACCTGAAGAAAACTGGCCGAGTCATTACGGACATGAAGCACTTGGTGTTAAACCCATTATAGAATTATGTAACCGATTACGCATCCCAACTAACTTTAAGGACGTAGCCTGCATCACAGCAAAGTTCCATTTACATGTTCACCGTGCATTTGAAATTAAAAAATCTACTTTATTAAAAACAATCGAAAGAGTAGACGGCATGCGAAAGCCCGAAAGGTATGAGCAATTTTTAATTGCCTGCACGGCTGATATTCGAGGTCGCCCAGGTTATGAAGATCACCCATACCCACAGGCAGATTATTATCGCGAGGCATTAAAAATAATTAAATCCGTCGATATACGGGCATTAAAAGAAGCGGGTTTACAGGGAAATGAGATGGCAAATGCCATTCATGCTGCACGACTCTCTGCACTGAACAAGTTATTAAAAACACCTGAAAACATATGAATTGGCATTTTTATACACCCTGTAAAAACACAAAGAAATCATTAGAGCAGATTTATACGTCTGATTTATTTTTAACTTTGTATTATATGTGACTGGTCATTATTTCTGAAAAGACAAAAACTTAGTTTCCAGGTAATAGAGCACTTTAGGGAAGGGTGTTTTAATTAATGACCAGGCTAGCAATACACCTGCTGTATTTGCCATCATGTCATAAATATCAAAAAACCTGTATCCTGTGAGGCTCTGTATAAACTCTAAAGAAACCCCCATCAATACGAGTAAAAACCCGCACTGTAATATGTTTTTTCTGACATGGTAGAGCTGCATAAACCAGCCCATTAATACGAAATAACCAAAGGTATGGGCATATTTATCAAAAAAATTGACATCAACGTGTATTGGACTGGGTGTTAGTGAACTATAAATAACATACGCCACCAAAGCATAACCCACAAACAACCAAAAGCGCCTGTACTTCAAATCGGGATTTTTTTCAGACATCGGCAAAAATAACAAATAAAAATAAAGCCAGAATGATACGGTAAATCACAAATGGCAACATGCCTATTTTTTCTAACAATTTTAAAAAATAATGAATACAGAAATAAGCACTAACACCAGATAACAATGCACCCAGCATTAAAGGCTGCATATCATCTAATGTCGCCTCTTTTAAATAATCCAGCGTTTTCAAGCCACCCGCCAGTACAATTACAGGTATAGAAAGTAAAAACGAAAATCGAGCAGACGCTTTTCGACTCAAACCTAAAAACAAACCGGCGGTCATCGTCGCGCCAGATCTTGATGTTCCGGGGATTAAAGCCAATGCCTGAGCCAGACCAATGAATAAAACATCTGTCCAACGCAGAGAATATTCATCACGTTCTTCGCGGCCTTTAACATCTGCCCACCATAAAAATAATGCAAACACCAATGTTGCGGTTGCTAACACTTCAGGTGTGCGTAAGTGCATTTCAATAAAGTCTTTAAAGAACAAACCCGCCAGACCGACCGGGATAGTTCCAAACAATACCGCCCAGGCCAGTTTTGCATCCTGATCAAAACCCTTACCAACAACAGATACGCTCCATGAAATTGTCATTTTGGTAATTTCTTTTCGGAAATACAAAATCACAGCGGCTAATGTTCCTACATGAACCGCCACATCAAATGCTAAACCCTGATCGTCCCAGCCGGTTAAAATTGGCACCAGTATAAGGTGCGCTGAACTTGAAACGGGTAAAAATTCTGTTAACCCCTGCACTAATGCTAGTACCAGTATTTGTATAAAATCCATTATCTACTCTTAATTAATTTTTATAATCTATAACGAAAATCCCGAAACTCAAAGCCTGGCACGTTTTCTTCTAAACCTTTTGATAAACCAATCACTTTAAAGCGTTCTCCCATCTCTCCGAGCAAACTCAATGTTTTCATCTGTTGTACTATTTGTAAGCGCTCTATCTCTGAACTCGTCGCTGTATTTTCAACTACCTCAGACAACCCCGAATTTAATAAAAAATTTCCCTGCGAGGTAAAGCCGTCCACATCAAAACCATTTTCAGTCGCCGCTTCTGCAACCTCGGTAAAGTCAATAAATGCGGTTAAATCCTGCAGCCCGGGATACCACAATGGCGCATCTATTGAACGATGTCGATAATACCCCAAAAAAGTGCCCATGTGTCGCTCTTCAGAATAATATTCACTACGCGGATAACCATAATCTATTAAATAGATCGCACCTTTTTCAATGCATTGCGTTATTGATTTTATCCAGGGCTTTATGTGTTCGTTTAATTCACTAACATAGGCATATTCGTTTCTATTTATACCTAAGGCATCAACTTTTTTCGTTAAATTTTCATCTGCTTCACGATAACTCAGCTCAAGCTGCTGACCTTTTATTTCCACACCCAATTTTTCTATATTTTTATTTTTAACTCTAAAACGCTTTACGGGCATTGCATCCATTACTTCATTTGCAATAACAATCGCATTCACTCGTGACTCTGGCAATTTTGTTAACCACTGAACATGAGTTAACAGGTCAGGCACTAACTGACGAATAGTGTCTTTCTGCCTTTGTTGTAACTCTGCGCTTAATTCGATTATGAAATACTTTTCTGGAAGCTTCGCCTTTTTCTGCAATGCTCTCAATAAATCTGCCGCTAGTTTTCCAGAGCCAGCCCCAAACTCTATGATATTAGTGTCGGGTATTTTTTCAATTAATTTAGAAACCGGGTTTGATAAGGTTTGCGCGAATAAAGAACTTACTTCAGGTGATGTAATAAAATCACCCTGCTCACCAAATTTTTGTGCACCACCACTATAATATCCCAGACCAGGACTGTACAAGGCAAGCTGCATGTAACGCTCGAAATCAATCCAGCCACCAGCTTCTATAATATCCTGTTTTATGACTTCAACCAGTTTCTGACTTTGTTGTTTCTCATCAGGTGTGGGTTCGGGTAATTCCAGTGTCTGCATTAATGTTATAATATTTAAAAATAGTAAATGGCATTCTATCATGCAAAATAATTCAGTTTCCAAAACCGTACTCATCACTGGAGCGGCAGCTCGAATCGGTGCTGAGATAGCCCGCACTCTTCATGCTGAAGGCATGAATATCGTTATTCATTACCGCTCTTCTGCTAACAAGGCAGAGGTTTTGTCTAAATCGCTAAATGAGATAAGAGAAAACTCTGCTCAACTCATTCAGGCCGATTTACTGGCCACTCAAACACTCGACACCCTGGTAGAGAACGCCGCCTCAATATGGGGCGGCCTGGATGTACTCATTAATAATGCATCCAGCTTTTACCCCACCCCGGTAGGCTCAATCACTGAAGAGCACTGGGATGATTTAATGGGTAGCAACCTCAAGGCGCCGATCTTCTTATCTCAGGCAGTTACACCTTATTTACGACAAACTCAGGGCTGTATTGTGAATATTGTTGATATACACGGCTTTCGCCCCATGAAGGAACACCCGGTATATTGCGCGGCAAAAGCCGGGCTTGCGATGATCACCCAGTCTTTAGCTAAAGAGCTTGGGCCTGATATCCGTGTCAACGGTGTGGCTCCGGGTGCCATTATGTGGCCCAGCACTGAATTAGACCCGGAGGTACAGGCATCAATTCTAGAGCGTACTTCCTTAAAACGTCAGGGCTGTCCGCAAGATATCGCCACTACAGTGAAATTTCTAGTAATGGATGCACCCTATATTACGGGGCAGGTCATTCCGGTAGATGGTGGGCGGATTCTAAACATCTAGTTTTTTACTAATAAGCCGACTTGTTAGACAGCGCAGCCGAAAAGGCTGATCTTTAAATTAATCATTTAGCTTATAGTTAAAACACAGTACTCATGTTTAACATGTTAAATAATGCACGCTGAATAAACCTTCATTATCAACCCAGGTCTTCACCCTCGAAAAACCTGCTTTTTCAGCCAGGCTCTGAAAATGTTCAATGGTGTATTTATGCGAGTACTCTGTGTGTATTGACTGGTCTTTTTTAAAGTTAAAGACCTGCCCATCTATTGTTACCTGCTGATCTTGCAAACTGA
This sequence comes from Gammaproteobacteria bacterium, assembly GCA_026195255.1. Lineage (GTDB taxonomy): Bacteria > Pseudomonadota > Gammaproteobacteria > SZUA-229 > SZUA-229 > SZUA-229. Next base: position 28,957 of record JAPHSS010000020.1, read on the forward strand.
GTAAATGCATTTCAATTCGACTTCTTTCTTCATTGAAAAATGCATGATGGCGGAAGTTAGCTAGATTAAAATCCGCGCCTAATTCTCGATTAATGCGTGACAGTAAATTCAGATTAAACTGAGCGGTATAACCCTGTTTGTCATTATATGCGGCATTTAATATTTGAGTACTTTTCTGCAGGTCTACGCCAATTAACAAACCGCCATTCTCACCTACCATATTTTTTATTTCTTCTAATACAGCCACCGCCTGCTCAGGCAGGAAGTTACCTATTGTAGAACCCGGAAAAAAGGCAACTTTATTAGTAGACTCAACATGATATGGAAGTTTTAACTTTCCAGTAAAATCGGCACATACCGCATGCACATTAAGCCAGGTAAACTCTTCCGCTAACTTTCTTGCTTCATCCTGTAAATAACGCCTGGATATATCTATGGGCAGATAAGCAATGGGCCTGAGCGCGTCAAGTAAAAGACGCACTTTATAACTGTCACCACTGCCGGGCTCAATTAATAAACATTCCCTGCCTAAATTTTCCACAACATCATCAATATTATCGCGAATAATATTAACTTCTGTGCGGGTTGGATAATATTCATCGGTACTGCATATATCTTCAAATAATCGCGAGCCAGTTTCATCATAAAAATATTTAGGCGATATATATGGCTGCGGGGCGGACAAACCCTGCATGATATCTTCACGAAAATCTGCAATTTGAGGGTGCTGATCGAAGAATTGAAAGCGTTCTGTTGATTTTGTCATAAAACAATTAAGCTCTTTAAAGATCACCCTATAATACATCCTGTACAGGGTGTAGACTACCGCTTAATAAATTCGATAATTTTAATAAAATAATCACTATACAAATTACATGAATAACTCTAACTCTGTTCCCGTCATAAAAGACCTTGTGCTTGTTGGTGGTGGCCACAGCCACCTTTCAGTCCTTAAGTACTTTGCCATGAATCCGCTACCCGGTTTACGACTAACACTTATCACTCGAGACCTGCACACACCTTACTCTGGAATGTTGCCTGGTTATATTGCAGGACATTATGAATATGATGAAGCGCATATCGATTTACGACCCCTGGCTCAGTTTGCAAATGCACGAATCTTTCACGCTGAAGTCAATTCAATAAATCTCGCAGAAAAACACATAATCTGCCCCGGAAGACCCCCCATAAAATATGACCTGGTTTCTATAAACATAGGTTCAAAACCCGGAACATTACATGTTCCCGGTGCAAATGAGTTCACTATTCCCGTTAAACCCATTGATAACTTTTTATCGAAGTGGCATGCACTCATAGAAAAAGCACTAGATTACACACAACAGAAAAAAACCTTTCAACTGGCTGTTGTGGGTGGTGGTGCGGGAGGCGTTGAAATGGCCCTGGCTACACAGTACCGTTTACAGTACCTGTTAAAACTTGAAAACATTAATCCAAACAGGCTATCCATCTCCTTATTTAGTGACGGCGATAACATACTGCTCGGTCATAATGCGCAGGTTCGAAGAAAATTCAGACGTGTCCTTCATCAACGCGACATAAACATACTTACATCACAAAAGATAAATAAAGTAGAACATAATCAACTCATCAGCGCTGATGGCACAACACATGCTGCAGATGCTACCTTGTGGGTAACTAATGCGTCTGCACCGGCGTGGTTAGCTGAATCTGGCTTGCAGGTGGATTCTCAGGGTTTTATTGCAGTTAATGATTATTTACAATCAATTTCACATGAAAGTGTATTTGCAGCTGGCGATATTGCCGCTGTTATCAATCACCCGCGCCCAAAATCTGGCGTTTTCGCCGTACGTCAGGGGTTACCATTAGCAAAAAACCTGTCCCGCGCCATACAGAATAAAAAACTTAAAAAATTCAAACCTCAGAAAAACTTTCTCGGCCTGATTAGTACCGGCGACAAGTATGCAGTTGCATCACATAGCAACTGGTCGTTGGAGGGTGCCTGGTTATGGAAAATCAAAGACCGAATTGACCGTAAATTTATGCGCAACTTTAATGAGTTGCCAGAAATGGAACAGCAAAAAGCACCTGAATATAACCAGGCTATTGCAAATGAAAAAACCATTAATGAAATCTCTGCCATTGCCATGCGCTGCGGCGGCTGCGGCGCCAAGGTAGGTAGTACAGTTTTATCCCGTGTAGTGAACCGTTTAAATCCTGTCCATAGAGATGATGTGGTTATTGGATTATCTGACCCGGATGATGCCGCAGTATCTGAAGTTCCTGCGGGAAAATTAATCGTTCAAAGTGTCGATTATTTTCGTAGCTTTATTGATGACCCATATATTTTCGGGCAAATAGCAGCTAATCATGCCCTGAGTGACATTTTTGCAATGGGTGCAGAATCACAATCTGCTATGGCTATAGCCACCATCCCTTACGGCATCGAAGAGCAGGTTGAAGACCAGTTATTCCAGACCATGTCTGGTGCACTGGATGTTTTAAATGCAAGTAATACAGCACTAGTTGGCGGCCATTCCAGCGAAGGAGCTGAACTCTCATTTGGACTTTCTGTCACCGGCCTGGCTGATCGAGAACAGGTCATGCGAAAATCCGGCATGCAAAAAGGCGATGTTTTAATTTTAACCAAAGCACTGGGCACCGGCACTTTATTTGCAGCCGATATGAGACTAAAAGCCAAAGGCCGCTGGATAGATAAAGCACTGCAAAGTATGTTGTTATCTAATCAGACTGCCGGCTTTTGCATGCATCGACACGGTGCAACCGCCTGCACTGATGTAACCGGTTTTGGTTTACTGGGACACCTCGTAGAAATGACCCGATCATCAGGAAAAAGCGTAGAAATTAATTTAGATACATTGCCGATTTTAGATGGTGCATTAGAGATGATAGCTAGCGGCATATTCAGTTCATTACAGGAGCAAAACGTAAGACTTCGACGAGCCATTAAAGAACCCGGTGAATTACGCAAACACAAACACTTTCCATTGTTGTTTGACCCACAAACATCCGGTGGTTTATTAGCGGCTATTCCTGCGGCAAATGCCGGTGTTTGTTTAGCCGAGTTACATGAATCAGGTTACCCTGCTAGCGTACTAATTGGTGAAGTAACTGATGATTCAGAAACCGTTGAAAGTGTTACTTTGAAATATTGAATTTTCACTTACCTTTTATACTCACAGGAAAATAAAAAATAATCGCTTTAAAGCAGTGATGTAAAATTCGCGCATATTTTTCTATATGCTCTTATTATTATTTTTCTGCTTCTAGAAACGTTTCTAGTAATTTAGCCCATGCATTCTTCTCAGCATCGACAGTAAATAACCTGGCCCGTTGTTTACACTGCCGAGACAATGTTTTTAAAAACACTGCATCACTTTCCGCCTTCAACAAAATCTCACGCAAAGCCTTTTCATTTTTAACCGGAAAATAACCTTCATAATCGTCACCCAGCAAACCAATAGAGCCATCGATATCCGATGCGATCACTGGCAACCCCGCAACCGTTGCTTCTGAAATAACATTAGCACCGCCTTCCATAATTGACGGTAAAACCATTAATTTGCAGCAACGATAAGCTTCACGAACTGTATTGTGCGACACTTCACCGAACCATTGGTAACGCGAATTAGTTTTCATTTCATCTTTGGCATACTTCGCCCATTCTTTATTATGTGCTTTGCCATAATGCAATACACGAATCTTACTGCTGGCGGGTAAATCTCTAACCGCATAAGCCACACGCATTGAATCTTTTTCTTCTCGCAGGTGGCCCACTACACAAATATCAAAGCTAGTCTCTGAACAGTTTTTATTTTCAGGCAAGGGTTTCTCTAAAGGCATCGCAGACTGATGTATAACCTGCACCTTATTCTGCACTGATTCAGGTAAAACTTTTGCTGCTAATCGATGTAATGTGACTAATTTATCCGCAGCATAAATAGAAGCTAATGTTGTCTCCGGGTGACTATACATAAAACGATATAAATCAGTACCAGTCATTGCTAGAATAATGGGTTTATCTGCAAACTGTTTTTTAAACCGTGCAATTGATTCGGCACTTCGCCAGGCATGTAATGCCAGCATAATGTCATATTCGGTGCCATCCCACTTCATTGTGATGCTGACTTTATGGCCTAATTGAACTAAAAAATCAGCCCAGCGTTGTGCTGTGGCACGATTTCCATTTAGTGACTTGGGCGCTGCTGGTGTTATTATTCCGATATGCATTTTCATATATTAGACTATTATGTTTGTATTCACGAACCTGTAACAAACTCGTTAACTTTGTTTAGGTAACCTTTAGGCTCAACTACACTAAAATCATGTCTGACTCAAATATAAACCCGAAAACAATAAACGCTTTAATTGCAGATTTAAAAGACTCACGAGAACGCACTTTAGCTCTCATTGACGACTTAAATTCAGAGCAACTCATAGGCCCCATGTTAGACACGGTAAACCCGTTATTATGGGAAATTGGCCACACGGCTTATTTTTATGAGTTCTGGATTTTACGCGATTTGCATGGCAAAGATTCTTTTTTGGAAAATGCAGATGCGCTTTATGACTCTATTAATATTGCACACGATGACCGCTGGAATTTACCCCTGCTGACGTTAGAAGAGACAAAAACCTATATGCAGCAAGTGCTCGATGCTGTTATTAAAGTTTTACAAAGCGCCAATGTAAGCCAACGGGATATTTATCTGAGCCGTTACGGCTGTTTTCATGAAGATATGCATACAGAAGCTTTTACCTATACCCGTAGAACATTGAATTACCCTGCGCCTAAATTATCTGCCTGCCACTTTGATAACGAAAGTAATAATGCACAAATATTAAATGGCGATGCTGATATTACAGGTGGTGAATATTTACTAGGCGCACCCCAGGATATTAGTTTTTGTTTTGATAACGAGAAATGGCAACATCCGGTTAGCGTTAAACCCTATTCAATTTCTCGCACCGCAACCTGTTATAAAGAGTTTGCTGATTTTGTTGATGATAATGGGTATAAGCAGCAACAATACTGGAGCAATGAGGGCTGGGAGTGGTTGCAGAAGCATAATGTAAGCGCGCCGAATGGCTGGAAAAAAGACAAAAACAATCACTGGTTAATAAAACAGTTTGATCAATGGATATCATTACCCGCTAATGCGGCGGTAATTCATATCAACTGGTTTGAAGCTAATGCCTGGTGTAAGTGGGCCGGCAGACGACTACCCAGCGAAGCCGAGTGGGAACTGGCCGCGTCAGGTAGCCCGTTAAATATTAATGAAAAACGCCTCTACCCATGGGGAGAGCAGCCACCAACGCAGAAACACGCCAATATGGATAGCAGGGCATTGGGCACCATAAATGTGAATGCATTACCCGAAGGTGATAGCGCTTTTGGTTGCAGACAAATGTTAGGTAATACATGGGAGTGGGTGGCAGATACCTTTAATCCCTACCCTGGTTTTGTCGCTGATATGTATGAAGACTATTCACAACCTTTGTTTGGCAACACCAAAGTCTTAAGGGGCGGTGCTTGGAGCACTCGCTCGCGTATGATACGCAATACCTGGCGCACGTATTATGGGCCGGACAGGAACGATGTGTTTGCGGGATTCAGAAGTTGTAAGTTATAAGCAAAAACTGGAACGATTCTCACACCTGCTTGCTTTACTCGGGGAAATGGCGCTACTTTTGTTATTTACTGAAATCAAACTCTATCGGCTCTAACTTTTCTTTTTCTTTATCAAACTCAGCCCATAACTCGCCATAGGTTTTTTTAACCTGTGGGTGTTGTAAATCAGGTGCCAGTTCTGCCATGGGCCATAGAACAAATGCGCGATGTAATATCTCATCACGAGGGATCTGTAATTTGCCCTCATCTAACACCAGGTCATCATAGAGTAATAAATCCAGATCAAGGGTTCTTGAGGAAAACCTTGGGCCACTGCGGTCTCGTCCGTGCTCGTCTTCTATTAAGTGTAAGACCTGTGCCACATCTGACACAGAATCATCGGTTTGCAGGGCGATGACCATATTATAAAAACTATCCCCCTCAAACCCTACTGCTTCACTTTCATAGACCGATGACAATAGCAATTCACCATATTTTTGTCGTAATGCATCCACGCCGGCACGGGTAAGCGCCTCTCGGTCAATATTGCTACCTAAACTGATATATACCCAGGACACGTATTTACTCTTTGCTTCGCTCGATTAATACACCCACATCCTGCGAGCCGGTCACGGCACCGGGTTTACTTAATCGCAAACGTAACCAGGGTACATTAAAATCATTAAGCACTATTTGCGAGCACTGTTCTGCCAACGCTTCAACCAGCTGAAACTCTGACTTACCGACAAACTCAATTAATGCCTTAGCCACAGACTTGTAGTCTAGCGTGTCATCTATATGGTCTGTTTCTCCAGCACGACGAATATCTGTACCCATTTCCAGATCCAGACTGACAACTTGCCGAATTTCACGCTCCCAGTCGTAAATACCTATCACTGTCTCGATGCGTAAATCGCGTATATAAACAATATCCATAATTTCATTTTCTTAAAAGGGGGGGTTAATTATCATGTATATGAGATATTATTACCTCAAATCACCAGTTTCAGGCAGACTCTTATATATAATGTTTTTGCATAAGAAAAGCCTATGTTTTTGATGAGTTGTCAATAAATTCAATAAGTTAGCGAATTTACAACTGCTCATATTTGCCGATACTATACAATGAAGCGGAACAGCCTGCCAATACTCAAAGCTAAAGCCGAGAGAATTAAACAGAATTACTTGTTTAGGTGTCCTAAATCCGGTATGATCACGCCCCTCAGATTTCCAGAGTATGTTCGGTGTAGCCACCCAACCTGCTCTCTATATATTAGTTTTGACTGGAGTCATCCATGGCTAGAGTATGTCAGGTTACAGGTAAGAAACCTATGACCGGTAATAATGTATCACACGCGAAAAACAGAACACGTCGTCGTTTTTTGCCTAATTTACACAACCACCGTTTTTGGGTGGAAAGCGAAAAGCGTTATGTAAAATTACGTGTTTCAACTTCAGGTATGCGTCTTATCGACAAGAAAGGCATAGACTCTGTGTTAACTGAAATGCGTGCTCGTGGCGAGAAGGTTTAAGGGGAAAGACAATGCGTGAAAAAATTAAGTTAGTTTCATCTGCTGGTACTGGTCACTTTTACACCACAGACAAAAACAAGAAAAACATGCCTGAAAAAATGGAGATCAAAAAGTTTGATCCCGTGGTTCGCAAGTATGTGACGTATAAAGAAGCTAAAATCAAATAATGTTTCTATATGCCTCAAAAAAGCCCGCTAAATAGCGGGCTTTTTTATGCCTGTAATATTTGTGACGTTTACAGCACAATTCAACAAAAATGTGCCTGGTTATGGGCTATATTTATTAACAGAAATAACAAAATAGAAAAGAATATTACCAATGGCTGAAATTTTTGTTGGACGACAACCTATTTACACCCGCGATCTGGATGTATATGCCTATGAATTAATGTCTCACTCCACCAAAGACGAAAGCGGTGAATCCATTGAAGGAGATATGGCTACCTCACAGGTAATTATCAATGCTTTTATGGAGATAGGCATAGATAAACTGGTTGGCAAAAATATCGCTTTTATTACCCTGACCGAACATTTTTTAAAAAGTGACTACGAACTGCCTTTACCTGCCGACAGAGTCATATTAAAGATCCCTTCATATATTAATGTAACTGATGACGTCATTGAGGGCGCTAAACGCCTTACCACCGCTGGTTTCAAGCTGGCTTTAGATAACTATCTGCAGCACCCATCACTGCAACCTCTTGCGAGCATGGCAAGCGTGATTGATATAAATATCGAAAATCTGTCAGCCGCTGAGATACGCGCCCATTTAAAAATATTAAAAAAGCTTCACCCTGTTATTCTTGCTGACCATGTAAAAGACCATGATGCTTATGATATCTGTCGTGAAGTGGGTGTGGATTATATTCAGGGTTATTTCCTGAATCGACCGCGCATAATCAGCGGTGAAACTTTAGATTCAAACCAGATGAGCATCATTAATCTACTCTCCATTTTGCATAACTCGGAAACCGATACCGATACCGTAGTAGACACCATCAGTAAGGATGTCGCTTTGAGTTATAAAATTTTACAGTTAATGAATTCTGCTTTTTTTTCCCGCTCCACTAAAATTGACTCGATTCAACACGCTACAGTGATGTTAGGTCGCAAACAGTTATGCACCTGGGCGTCCATGATGGCACTAAGTGGCATGGACAATAAACCCCGTGAGCAAGTGCGTATTTCCATGGTGCGTGCTCGCAGTTGCGAATTACTCGCAAATAAGGCCAACTTAAAACCTGCAGATAGTTTTTTTACAGTGGGCATGTTTTCATCTCTCGACCTGCTTATGGATAAAAGCCTTGAAGAGTTAATTTCACCGCTTCCCTTAGCTGATAATGTAATAGCCGCATTATTAAACCGTGAAGGCGATTTAGGTGAAGCCATTAATTGCACGCTGGCTCAGGAAGAAGGTGACTGGATGAATATTCGTTTCGCCGATTTAAGCCCTGAAGACTTATCAGACATAAACATCGAAGCCATAAACTGGGCAGAAGATGTGTTAAATAGTATCTAAGCCAAATACACCCAGTTTCATTTATCCATATTCAAATTACCCTGCCAGTACACATCTCCCTCAGGGAAAGATTCGTTCTAGTTTAACTCGTTCCCATGCTCCCGCGTGGGACCGCATACGGATAGCGGTTCTCTATCTATCTTAAATTTATCCACACGAATAGAGACACAGTAGATTCTTTATGAAAGCTTTCTCTATAGCGGCATGGTATTTATTACTCGTTTTGAAATAAATGGAATACTGTCAGCTTTTTATGCATTCCCACGCAGGAGCATGGGAACGAGAATAATAGAGCTTGATTTCAGTAAATAGCAAATCTACCAACAACTAACCAGTTATTGTCTAAAGTTGACAGCTTGCCCTGTTAAGGCACATCTCCTCAGGGAAAGACCGCCGCCCACTTTTAATGGACATGGGGCACCCTGCACCCTTAACCCAAACCACCCAAAGCTGAACGAAATCAAACTTTACGATACAACAACAAATTCCCCCAGTCATCGACAACACAATACCAGCCAACATCTATTAACGTCGTAGACACCTTCTCAAGAATTAATGCAGGACCCGTAATTTTCTGCCCGCGATTTAACTCCTCACGCTGAAACAAAACCACTGCTTTTTCAATGCCATAACAGTTTACAGCCCTGGTTTCACTCAACGCTTTATCAGCTTTAATTACTGGCAACTCAAAGGGTGGCACATCACCGTTTATGCTCACCCTTAAGTTCACAAGCTCAACAGGTAAATCGAGCCTATGACCGTATGTACTTTTATGTTGCTCATGAAATAACTGCTCAATGCTTTTTAAATTCGCACTATTGTGGGTTACGGGCCATTTCAAATTTAAGGTAAAACTCTGCCCCTTATAACGCAAATCAACTGAGCGCTGAAGTTTGGGCTCTGCCATCAACTCTCCAGCCATATCATCAATACCCCGAGATTCAAGTCTGGCAAATTTTTTCTCTAACGTCTGACAGTCACACGCAGATAAAAGCTGAATACAGGAAACAGAAAGCTCACGCCCTGGCGCCGCTACCAGCATACCTAGTGCGGATAATACGCCTCCATGAACTGGCACAATGGCTCGTTGCATACTCAATGCATCAGCCAATGCGCAGACATGCAAACCACCTGCACCACCAAAGCAGGTTAATACGAAGTCCTGAGGATCATAACCCCGCTGAACAGATATGCTTCTAAGTGCACGCACCATATGTTCATTAGCAATTTTTATCACACCTTCTGCTGCTGCCTCTACTGACAAACCTAAAGTTATCGAGATTTTTTGCATGGCCTCTTTTGCAGCATCAATATTCAACAACATGCCTTCACCTAAAAAAGCATCTGCCTGTAAACGCCCGAGCAATAGATTTGCATCAGTCACCGTTGCAGCCTGGCCACCCTGCCCATAACAGGCGGGCCCGGGAACCGCACCGGCTGATTCAGGGCCCACATTTAATAAACCACCGGCATCAACATACGTTATTGATCCTCCTCCAGCGCCAATGGTATGCATATCAACCATGGGTACGGCTACAGGGTATTCACCAATTCGCCCCTCGCTGCTTAACTTTATTTCACCATCAATCAAAGCAACATCAGTAGACGTACCTCCCATATCAAAACTTAATAACTTATTCTCACCTGCCAGGCCCGCAACATACGATGCGCCTTTTAAACCACCCGCTGGACCAGACAACAATAATCTAACCGCATGATGACCCGCTTGCTCGGCTTTTATTGTGTCAGCACTACTCTGCAATACAGATAAACAGGGATCCGCCGTTTCATCCGCTACGCCCTCCTCCAGTTTAAGCTGTAAGCGATTTAAATACCCCTGCATTAACGGGCCCACATAGGCATTTAATGCCGTGACAATTCCCCTTTCATATTCTTTATACTCCGGCAATACATCACTCGAACACGTAACAAAAATATCGCCAAAATACTCAGCTAGCTGTTTGCGAATTTCCTGTTCCTGTTTATTATCCAGAAAAGAAAATAATAAATTGATGGCAATGGCATCTGGTTTTATTTTGCCAATCGCATCCAGTAAAGTTTGAATATCATGCTGCTTCAGGGGCTGCAACAATTCTCCTTTTGCATTTAATCGAGTATTAATTTCCATACAATAATCAGCAGGAATCAAAGGTGAGATGGGTTTAGGCATCAGGTTATATAAGTCACTTCGCGCCTGTCGACCTATCGTTAAGACATCTGAAAAACCGCTATTGGTTATATAAACCGTTTTAACACCTTTACCCTCTAACACTGCGTTAGTCGCTACAGTTGAGCCATGAATTAACTGCAACCCATCATGAGGCACGCCTAACTCACTAATGCCCTGCAATATTGCCTGCTCAGGCGCTAAAGGCGTAGAAAGCACTTTATGGATAACTATTGATTTTCCATCAAAATAGACAAAGTCGGTAAAAGTGCCGCCGGTATCCACACCTAACCAGTGAGTTTTCATTATTGTATTTACACGTTTTTAAAAATTATATTTTATATGAAATTAAGCAACAGAGCCTAAAAAGGAGGCCTGGTGCATAATCTGCTTTATTCAGCAATATCTACAATCTTAATGCTTGTATGCTGGGTATTTCCTGATACTATTTTGCAGCATGTCAGCCCTTATTCAAGCAAATAACTTACATCGTTACTACGGCGAAACTCTCGCCGTGAATAATGTATCCATTGAACTGCATCAAGGTGAGATACTTGCTTTACTCGGCCCAAACGGTGCCGGGAAGTCTACCTGCCTACAAATGTTATGCGGTGTACTGGCACCGAGTGAAGGTGAAATAATAATTAATGGAGTCGACCTTCTCGACAATCCAAATATCGCTAAAAAGAATATTGGCTACCTGCCTGATAAACCCCCTCTATACCCGGAGCTTACCGTGGCTGAGTATTTGACTTATGCGGCACAGTTACGCAGGGTTAATGCTTCACAAATAAAAGACTTACTTAAGCAGGCTATTCAGCAATGCGGCCTTGAAGGTTATAACCATCGGCTGATTGCCAACTTATCAAAAGGTTATCAGCAGCGCGTAGGTATTGCTCAGGCAATCATTCACCAGCCGGAAGTTATTATTCTTGATGAACCAACTGTAGGGCTCGACCCCATTCAAATACTTGAAATTCGAAAATTAATTCTACAGCTTGGCGAGCAGCACGGTATTATTTTATCAACACATATATTACCTGAAGTACAGGCTGTGTGTAATCGAGTACAAATGATTCATCATGGAAAATCTGTCATTAACAAAAAACTGAGTGAACTTAAACAATCCAACCAGGTGAACTTACGTTTACAGAATACTACCGATATTGAGCAGCTTAAACTATTACCCGGCGTCACCTCAGTAAGTGAAGTTTCTGCTAAACGTTATATACTCTCTGGAGAAAATCTCGACTCATCACTTGCCGATATAAGTAAATATTGTGTTGAAAAAAACTGGGGTTTACTGGAAATAAGCCCTGTTGAGAACACCCTGGAGCAGGTTTTTCTCAACTTAACAAGCGGTGATAACACGATTGCAGCTCAAGTAACGCAGGACGCCGCATGATATTACATATCGCACTACGAGAATTACGCAGTCTTTTTCTTAGTCCCCTGGCGTGGATAATATTAGGCGTTATACAGGGCATAATGGCCTGGAAGTTTCTGGGCTTTATTGATTATTTTTTCACATTACAGCCGGAGTTAATTAAAATCAAAAATGCCCCCGGCGTGACCGACCTGGTTATTGCCCCGCTTTTCGATTTCTCTAAAATTTTATTATTAATATTATGCCCACTTATAACCATGCGACTACTCAGTGAAGAAAAACAGAACGGCTCTTTAAAATTACTACTGTCTTCACCCGTATCCATGACCGAAATAATCCTCGGCAAATACCTGGGGGCTCTTGCATTTTTTATTATTGTTATTTTACTGATTGGCCTGATGCCATTATCTCTGTTTTCTTCTACTGATCTGGACATGGGGAAAATTGCAGCGGGAATGCTGGGGCAGTTTTTAACCATAGCGGCTTTTGTTTCCCTCGGCCTATATATGTCTTCATTAAGTAATCAGCCTGTTAATGCTGCGGCGGGCACATTTGGTTTATTAATTTTATTCTTTATTATCAATATAGCCGGTAATGCTACTACGCAAGGTGAAAACTTTTTTAACTACCTGTCTATAACTCATCATAGTATTCAAATGTTACGCGGCATCGTAAACACGGCCGACATTGCCTACTTTGTTTTATTTAGCATCGGTTTTATATTACTTAGCATTCGCCAGCTGGACTCACAAAGGCTGCAAAGTTAATGAAAGCCACGCCAAAGACTCACTTACAATACCGTATACAGCACCTCATTTTTATAGTGTTATTACTTGCCTGCATTGGCTTTGCTGGATGGATGAGTAATGAATATAATCAGCGCAGCGACTGGACTGCTGGTAAAAGACACTCTCTAAGTAATGACACCTTATTATTATTAAAAGAGCTTCCTTTTCCTGTTAATCTACGCAGCTACCAGCCCGATGACCCTGTTTTAAACAAGGCAATTACCGAAATACTAAATCGTTATCAACAAAATAAAAATGATTTTACATTTAAACTAATCAATCCCGATATCTTTATTGAGCAGGCGAAAGCAGATAATATCAAACGTTATGGACAAACTGTTATTGAATATAACGGACAAATTGAGCGTATTGATACTTTATCTGAAGAAAGCATTAGCAATGCCCTGATTCGTTTACACCGAAACCATAAACCTGAACTTTTATTTGTAAGCCAACACGGTGAAAGAAATCCGCACGACACATCAGCTATTGGTTACAGTGAGCTTGCCAGCAAACTCACTAGTAAAGGCTTTAAAATAAGCGAGATCAATTTATTACAACACGTATTACCTGTTGAAAATAGCGTATTAATACTCGGCTCAATTAATAAACCACTATTAGAAAACGAACAGAACAAGATACTACAATATATAAAAGACGGCGGACAATTATTATGGCTACAGGACCCCGGTTTAGACGATTCTCAACTGAGCCTGGCAGCAGAACTTAATATAAACTTTATTGATGGTGTCGTTGTCGATAACAATATGGAGGTTAATCGCATGTTACAGCTTAGCCACCCTGCCATTATTCCTATACTTGAGTATAAACGTCACCCCATTACAGAAAAAATGAAGTATTTTACTTTATTTACAACCGCTACAGCCATATCAAGCAACCAGAAAAGCAATGACTCAAAAAACAGCTGGCTAACATCAGACTTATTGATTTCTTCTGAAAGCAGCTGGTCTGAAACAGATAACTTTATACTTGGCGTGGAATTTAATAAAGAAAAAGACCTGCCTGGCCCCTTAAGTATAGGCATTGCTTTACAACGTCAAATCAAAACTGACTCGAAATTAAATAATCAACGCGTTGTCATTATCGGGGACACTGACTTCATAGCAAACAACAAGCTGGGTAATGGTGCAAATCTTGAGTTTATAATAAATACTTTTAACTGGTTAACTCGAAATGACAACCTCATTTCTATTAGCCCTAAAAATGCACCTGATCTGAAACTTGATCTCTCTGCACCGGTTGCCGCTTTATTAGGGCTACTGTTCTTAATTGCACTTCCTATACTTTTCTTTATTGTAGGTGCAATCATCTGGGTTAAACGCAAAAAAAATTAATATCACTAATGAATAGTCGTAACCTCCTCAATTTAAGCTTGTTATTTTTTTTAGTGATAGCTGTGACAATTTATTTTTACTCTAAAGACACTGATAACAAGAAATCTTTACTAACATCACTTGATATCAATAATATCAACTATATTAAAATTCATAAATCTGATGCTGGCGATATTATTTTTATAAAGAAAGACAATAATAACTGGTATATGCAAAGCCCCTATAAAATACACGCTCATCAATTTAGATTAAACAGCCTTCTTGGCCTGACTCAAATACCTGTTAATAAAAGTTACGAAATAGACGAGCTAATTTTAGCCGACTATGCATTAGATAAGCCTCGAGCACATATTACATTTAATAATACAGATGTTTTTTTCGGTAAAATAAACAGTTTAAATAATAAACGTTATTTACTGGCCGAAAACAAAATGGTATTAATAAATGATCAGACATATCCATTAGTCAGTGCCCATGCCAGCAGCTTTGTTAACTTATCTCTTCTTAACGAAGATTTTATAATTACGAAAATTGAAACCCCTGAAACAAGCTTACACCTCGACAAAGACGGCTTATGGCACTCTTCGGGCAACAACCGCTTAAATGCAGATCAAATACAGTCTTTTCTTGAACACTGGAAATTAGCCAGGGCCTTTGCCGTGCATGAGCTGGTTAATAAAAAATCCTTAGGTGAAATAACCATAAGCACTGATAGTAAAACTATAACCTTTAATATAACAAGCACTGACCCCTGGTTAATTCTTTCATTACCTGAATTAAATATTGAATACCATCTTGATAAATCCATGAAAAACATATTGCTTGGGGTCATTAAACCGGACTTACCTGATGCCTGAACTACCTGAAGTAGAAACATCACGCAGAGGTATAAAACCTCACATTTTAAATAAAAAAGTAACTGATGTTATTATTCGAAATAAGAACCTGCGCTGGCCAATTCCCGGGTCTCTTAAAAAACAGCTTATCGATCAGGTAATTCAAAAAGTTGATCGTCGTGGTAAATACATTTTACTATACACATCAGCCGGCACCGTTATTTTACATCTGGGCATGTCCGGTAGTTTACGTATACTCAATAAATCCGCAACTGCTGAAAAGCATGATCACTTTGATATAATATTTAGCAACAATAAAGTATTACGCCTTCGCGACCCAAGGCGATTTGGCTGCGTTTTATGGGCAAAATCGGATCCTTTAAAGCATAAATTACTAATTAATCTTGGCCCCGAACCACTAAACGATGAGTTTACTGCTGAGTATTTATTTGAAATTAGCCGCAACAGAAAAGTAGCCATTAAGACATTTCTGATGAATAGTCATATCGTTGTTGGTGTCGGTAATATATATGCAAATGAATCTTTATTTGCTGCCGGCATTAACCCCAAAAGGGCCGCGCATAAAATTTCTTTGAAAAGTTACCAGAGTTTGGTGCCCAAAATAAAAGCCATTTTGAAAAAGTCTATCGAACAGGGTGGAAGCACATTAAAGGATTTTATTAATGAAGACGGCAAACCCGGTTATTTTCAACAAACACTTTGTGTTTATGGAAGAGACTCAGAGCCCTGCATCAATTGCGGTAATTCAATCAAACAGATTATTCAGGCACAAAGATCCACTTATTATTGCACGACATGTCAGAAATAATCTTTAAGCCTGTTTTACTTGTGAATAACACACGTTTTAAACTTAGAGAAAATGATATTTTCCCTTTTTTTACTGCAACTCTTTAGTTTTATTGATTTTTATTTTAGGATGCCCATAACTAATACGAGATTGTAAAATGCCATATAAACATAAACGCAAGACACCTGACTCAGCACAGGTCATAGGTGCAATAATATTTATTGCGTTATTTATAGGCCTGATATTACTAGGAATATATGTTGAGAGTGATGGTAACTTTGGCAGCAGTTTTTTTGAAGATGTTGGTAGAGTAATGGAGGGAACATATTAATTGGCTGTCCACAACCTCTGCTTATATAAGCAGAGGTTGTGGACACCAAACTGGCTTCAATTAAAGCTTATCGGCCTCTGATGCCAGATAATCAGCAACACCGCCTGGTGACGCATCCATACCTTTATCGCCGTCTTTCCAGCCAGCAGGACACACTTCACCATGCTCTTCATGGAACTGAAGCGCATCGACCATACGTAACATTTCATCAATATCACGACCTAAAGGCAGATCATTTACGACTTGATGACGAACAGTACCGCTAAGATCAATCAAAAATGAACCACGAAAAGCAACACCGGCTTCAGGATGCTCTACATCGTATGCCTGACAAATTTCATGTTTAACATCCGCTACCAATGTATAACCTACCTGACCGATACCACCATCATTAATTGCCGTATTACGCCATGCATTATGTGAAAACTGAGAATCAATAGACACCCCAATCACTTCAACATTACGCTTTTTAAATTCCGCAAGACGGTGATCAAAAGCAATCAACTCAGAAGGACAAACAAAAGTAAAATCTAATGGGTAAAAGAAAAGTACAGCATATTTACCTTTAGTTGCATTTTTAAAATTAAAATTATCAACAATTTCACCACTGCCCAAAACTGCTGCTGCATCAAAATCTGGCGCTTCACGACCTACTAGTACACCCATGACAGGCTCCTTAGTTATTTAGCTCTAACTTATGGCCATAAATAGATATTTGTGGCTCATTAGAGGTGTTATTAAAAATTCAGACAGATAAGATAAAGTTAATTGAAGGAAATTCAAACCCTTTTCGCTCAATCATATGTAAATATTTTCTATCATTACGATAGATAAAATCAATAACGCTATTTACAGCCAACCATGATCAGTGTTGTGCATAATATTAAGCTGGATGAAACTATTACCTTCAAAATTTTAAGGTTTAATATATCTACATACAGTAACTACTTTTATTTTGCTTTTGGGCGAAAGACCTTTACCACGTCTTCGTCATTTTCTAAATACGGCCCTTCAATTAAATCAATACAGTAAGGTATGGCAGGAAAAACCGCATCAAGACACTCTCGTATCGACTTCGGTTTGCCGGGCAAATTAACTATCAGGCTTTTTCCTCTGATTCCCGCCGTTTGTCTCGACAAAATGGCTGTGGGCACATATTGCAAACTCACCTGTCGCATCAGCTCGCCGAAACCGGGCATCATTTTTTCACACACAGAGGCCGTTGCCTCAGGCACCAGATCTCTCGGCGCCGGGCCTGTACCACCCGTTGTTACTATTAAGCAACAACCCTGTTGGTCCGCCATGTCTATCAATGCCTCTTCTACACCAGCCTGATCATCAGCAATCACCTTGTAGACTGGCTCCCAGTCTGAAGTCAGGTACTCGTTTAAAGTGTCTATTATGGCCTGCCCCGAAAGATCTTCGTATACGCCTGCACTAGCTCGGTCTGAAGCAGTTAAAACACCTATTCTAATATTGGACATAAACAAACCTGTAAATAAAGATGTAAGAACTGCATTATATCAATAAATAATAATTTTTAATTTCTTATAATTAAAAAACACAAACAATTAACTGTATCGTTATGAGCAAACCTACTGAAATTGAACTAAAAACCGCTTTAGTCGCTGCCGCCACAATGAAAGAGCATGATAAAGACCCGTTCTTTATTGCCAAAGCACTACTTAATCATAACTATCGTCTGAAGCACTATGAAGACTTACTTAAAGCAGCCGACCGTTATATGAATCACGGACAGGCAGAACGCGAACGTATGAAATTATTAAGATGCATTGAACAGATAAAAGACATTGAAAGCAGAACCGGCAATACTCAAAATGAAAGTTTTGGTCTGGAATAAAAACATACTCTTTCAAAACTCGGATAAGCCGATAAATATAAGATTATCTTTACATTTTTGTGTATAACTCACTTATCTGTTATCACTTTCGCTTCGCCCATGCCCCGCTTATCTGATACGGCGCTCATTTTTTTGTTTCTTTTATCCCAGACCACTAACTGCATATTGCCCCAATTACGTTTTGCCTGTTTTAATACATGATTTTTGTTTTGTAAAATCAATAACGCTTCTTTACTAAAAGCGCCAGGCTCATAGGAAATATGATCAGGTAAATACTGATGGTGAAATCTTGGACCGTTTACTATTTCTTCAGCATCTTCTTCAAAGTAAAACCTCAAACTTCCCAGCAAAACCATGGTTATTATCTGACTGCCACCAGGCGTACCTATAACCGCCATTCGATCATCGGTTTCCAGAAAGGTTGGTGACATACTGGATAACATGCGTTTTCCCGGCTCGATTGCATTGGCTTCTGCACCGACCAGACCGTAGGCATTTGCCACACCGGGTTTAGATGAAAAGTCATCCATCTCATCATTCAGTAAAACCCCGGTACCTGGCGGAACAAAGCAGGAACCAAATGGGTAATTAATGGATAATGTAGCCGCAACTTTATTTCCCTGGTGATCTATTACAGAAAAATGCGTTGTATCTTTACTATTATTTTCATGCACAACACCCGGTAATAAATTACTTGGCATGGCTTTATCCGGGTGAATACTTGCTGCTAAGCCAGCAGCATATTCTTTACTTAGCAACCGTTTAACAGGTACAGAGACATAATCGGTATCACCCAGAAACTGCGCCCTGTCACGATATGCTCTACGCATTGCCTCTACAACCAGATGAATAACCTGTGGTTTATCCAGACTACTTAACGAATAATGGGATAACTGGTTTAAAATTTCTAGTAATGCAATACCGCCTGAAGAAGGCGGTGCAGCAGAGGTGATTTTCATTTCATGAAAGTGCCCGGTAATAGGTTTTCTTTCAATAACAAAATATTTTTTCAGATCCTCATGACTCCAGATCCCCCCTGCTTCTTTTACGCCTCTAATAAATTTTTGCGCTAGTTCGCCGGTATAAAAACCCGCCGATCCCTTTTCAGAAATAAGTTTTAAGGTTTTTGCCAGATCAGCCTGTTTAATAACATCACCTTTATCAGGTACATTATTATTTTTTAAAAAAATCTTTGCAGCCGCAGGTGATGCCCTTAGCGCAGCTAATCTAAAACCCGCCATCCGCTGATAATGTTCGCTAACTTTAAAACCGTTTTCCGCATATTCAATAGCAGGCTGTAAACTTTGTTTGAGACTTAGTTTGCCGTATTTTTTTGATATATGCTCAAGCGCTGCCGGCACCCCGGGAATGCCTGCAGATAGTGCTCCATCAATTGATGCCAGAGGTATCACATCACCATTTTTATCGAGATACATATCTTTATGTGATTTCAACGGGGCTTTTTCACGCCCGTCAATCATGGTTTCAAAGCCATCACTACTGCGATGTAACAACCAGAAACCACCACCACCGATACCTGAACTATATGGCTCAACCACCGCCAGCGCAGCACTGATTGCAACCGCTGCATCAAATGCATTGCCACCTTGAGCCAGAATTTTTTCACCTGCTGCCGTAGCCAGCGGATGCGCTGTAGCAATACCCGCTGCCGCATGCAGATTTGAAGAAAAAATGAATAATAATATGGCAAATGTTTTTTTCATCTTTTGTCCTTATAAACAAAACACGCGTGTTTGTCCTGATTTTTCGGTTTTACATCTCTTGATTACAGATTAAAACTAAAAAAAAGGCCCCATAAATGGAGCCTTTTTCACACAATAGGTGACTTACGCTTCCCCGGTGAGTTTTTTATATTTTTCCATCAACTCATCTTCATTTTCTACATGATCAGGATCTTTTGGAATACAATCGACCGGACAAACCTCTACACATTGAGGTGTATCATAATGCCCAACGCACTCAGTACATTTATTTGGGTCAATTTCATAAATTTCATCACCGGCTGAAATTGCCTCATTGGGACATTCCGGTTCACATACATCACAGTTAATGCATTCGTCAGTTATGATCAATGCCATTTTTTAGCCCTACATTTAAAATTTTAAGCGCCTCACGAGGAGACTGGTAATATTAGCGGATAATTATACCCTAAATCAGCTTATTTCGCCCTTACTCACAACAAGTCTTTATGTTGTATATTTATTGCTTAGTTCTTTTACAACTAATGGATTCACAAATTTTGACACATCACCATGATGAGACGCTATCTCCTTCACCAATGAAGATGAGATAAAGCTGCTCTTTTCTGATGGCGTAAGAAACAATGTCTCTATTTCAGGCGCCAGATGCCGGTTCATACTGGCAAGCTGCATTTCAAACTCAAAATCAGAAACTACCCGCAACCCCCTTAGGATAACGTTTGCCTGACGATTACGCACAAAATCCACGAGCAAATCTGAGAAACCACAAATTTCGACGTTATTATGTTGATGCAACACCTGCTCTGCAAGCCGAATTCGATGCTCTAAATCAAATAAAGGCGCTTTTGATGGACTTGCGGCAATAGCCACAATGACCTTGTCGAATAAACCAGACGCTCTGGACACCAGATCACTGTGACCATTTGTAACCGGATCAAATGTCCCCGGGTAGACGGCTACCACTGTCATGCTTACTCCTCTTTCAATTATACAATCTGCCGCTCAGGGCTTTAATCAGATACAAAGTTTCGCCTGACTAGATAATAGCTGACCTGACCGGCTTTTTTCTGTCTTACCACATTCCAGTTTTCTGGCAATTCCGGCAAATCCTGCTTTCGATTCATTTCCAGATATATACAGGCAAATTCTGCAAGGTACTGATTACTTTCCAGCAACTCACAAGCCTGGGATAAATAGTCACTATCAAATGGTGGGTCAATAAAAACAACATCATATTTTGCCTCGGCCGGCTTGCTTAACCAGCTTAACGCATCACACTGCAACAGCTGCATACCCTGAGCTTTCAAGTCTCGAACATTTGCAGATAACACCCCTGCTGCCTGGCGCTGGTTTTCAATCATCGTTACCGAAGCGGCACCACGAGAGGACGATTCAAAACTCAGTGCACCACTGCCCGCAAACAAATCAAGGCAATGCGCACCGGGCACATCATTTTGTAACCAGTTAAACAAAGTTTCACGAACTCTATCTGTAGTTGGCCTTAAACCGGGTAAATCTGCAACCTGCAAAAAACGACTGCGCCACATGCCACCAATAATACGTAACTTGCCCGCCGAGGATTTTCTTAATTTTTTTGACATTAACGCTTACCACAAAGAGCAAAAACTATTTACTCTTTGCACCCACAATTACCGTTAACATTTTGTCTGGATGAATTCTACGTTGCAATGCATCATCAACTTTTTTCTTATCCTGCAAGTTAACACTGTCTACAAATGTATCCAGATAATCTAATGGCAAATCATAGAACCCTATAAGGGACAAATACTCGACAATTTTTTTATTACTATCAATTCGCAGTGGAAAACCACCGGTAATATTTTTTAAACTATCATTCAACTCATCCAGCTCAGGCCCGTGAGTAATATATTTATCTAATTCAGTATGCACAATATCCATTGCTTCATCCAGCTGGTCATTACGTGTTTTTAAACCAATCATGAACGGCCCTTGCGCATGCATAGGTGAAAAATAACTATATACGCTGTAAACCAGACCACGTTCTTCACGAACTTTTTGCATTAACCTTGAGCCAAAACCACTGCCTCCAAACGCATGATTACCCAGATATAACGCATAATAATCCGCATCACCCCTGGCCAGCCCTACCTGCCCCATAAGTACACTACTTTGCCTGGATGGAAAATCAATATGTATAGTTTTAGATTCTGTTAATGCTTTAACCGCAGGTAATTTTTTTGCCTGCTGACCTGAGGGCAAATCAGCAACCAGATCTGAGGCAATTTTCTCTGCTTCTTCTTTTGTTAATTGCCCAACAATACTAATCACTGCATTTTTTGCTACATAATACTTTTTATAAAAATCTTTAAGGTGTTCCAGTTTTAACTTTTTCAGACTCTCTTCAGTACCTTCACTTGGTAACGCATAAGGATGATCACCATAAAGCTCCGCATAAAACCGCAGCGCTCCAATTGTAGATGGTGACTGCTTACCTGCTTTTACAGCAATTTTTAAGCGCTCTAATTCACGACTGAAGGACGCCTTTGAGAATTCAGGTAAGGTTAAAATATTTTTCAAATTAATTAATGCGGGCTGCAGATATCTATCGTTTCGTAAGCTACGCACACTTAACCACGCCATATCCTTTAAAGAGCCATTGCCAAATGAAGCACCAACCGCTTCAAACTTTTCGGCCAGCACCTGTGCATCATCTCCTGCTGCTCCTTCAGATAACAGACCATTAGTCATTACGGCTGTACCCGACAAACCTTTACCCATTTCCGCATCACGTGCACTACCCGCATCAAAAACAATGCGCACATCAACCATTGGGATATCATTAGATGCGACAAAATAAACATCAGCACCATTTTTAGTTTGCCAGTGCTGAATATCCGGAGACGCAACTACCTTCCCCATTACCAGTAAACAACCTGCAATAATTATACTTTTATTAATGACCATGACGACCTCCTGTAAGACGACTGCCTTTGCTTTGTTTATCAGTCTTTGTTGATTGCGGATCCAACACAGCAACGGTCAGACTATCGTCATTTAAATATTTTTTTGCTACCTGTGTAACTTGTTCAGCAGTGACTTGCTGAATTTTTTCCAGGTATTCATCTTTTTTCTGCCAGCCCACACCAACTGTTTCTAATGTCCCTAACTGCATAGCCTGATAAAAAACAGAATCTTTTTCATATACAGATGATGCCATCACCTGTGCTTTTACGCGATCAAGCTCCTGCCGTGATGGCAACTCTTTCTGTATAGTTGTAATTTGTTTTTTAATAGCCGACTCCAGCTCTTTAATTGTATGCCCTTCACGTGGAGAACCCTCAAACAAAAACAGCGTTTGCTGCCTTGCGTAAGGGTCATAACCTGCGCCAGCTGATGTAGCAATTTCACTCTCACGCACCAGACGCCGGCTTAAACGGCTACTATCACCACCGTCAAGCACCCCGGCAAGAACTTCTAATGCATATATATCTTTTTCATCCTGCGCTGTATTCATTACAGGCACTTTATACCCCATCAATAAATAGGGCACTTTTGCCGGCACCTTAACGGTGATTCGTCGCTCACCCTTTTGCTCAACTTCACGACGTGGTTTAGGTGGCACAATCTGTGAAGGCTTTAAAACGCCAAAATATTTTTCTGCCCAGACTCTAATTTCCTCAGGGTCAACATCACCCGCCACCACCAGCGTCGCATTATTCGGTGCATACCAGGTTTTATACCACTGACTTAAATCTTCAAGGCGCATACTATCCAGGTCTTCCATCCAGCCAATAATGGGCTGCTGGTAACTTGAATTAATAAATGCCGCTGCATTAAAACGCTCATAGGTTAATGAAGTAGGTTTATCATCGGTGCGGGAGCGCCTTTCCTCTTTAATCACTTCAATCTCTTTTTTAAACTCATCATCATTTAATTGTAAGTGTCGCATGCGGTCTGCTTCGTGCTGCAGGCATAACTCTAAACGGTCACTCGATATGCGCTGAAAATAAGCTGTGTAATCTTTACCGGTAAAAGCATTTTCACTACCACCATTAGCAGCAATAATTTCTGAAAACTCACCCGCTTTTAAATTTTTCGTACCCTTAAACATCATATGTTCAAGCGCATGCGAAACACCGGTTATACCATTGTATTCATAAGAGCCGCCCACTTTGTACCACACCTGGGAGACCGCCACCGGTGAACGGTGATCAGGTTTGACTAACACTTTCATACCATTATCTAACATGAAACTGACAACACCCGAGTCACTTAAATTACTAACTTGTTTGGTGTTATCAGGCTGCCCTGAATCTTTTTCAGTTACATGCTGCGGGTTTGTCTGACAGGCCGATAATCCAAACAAGACGCCAGACAGCACATAAATCACTCTATATTTCTTTAATATCATCCAATTTATCCGATTAATTATGATTTTCACCTCTTAGAATGACTATGAAGCTTAACCTTAGTTCCACGCGATGATAGGATAAGCCCCTCCTGATATACAAGTTATTTAATAAATTATGTTTGGTTTTTTACGCCGCACTAAAGAAACAACTGAAAACACTTCCGAGTCTGACAATGAGTCTTCAAACGAACTCATTGATAAACTCAGCGAACCTGTAAGCCAGCCTTCACAGGCAACTATAAAGTCCGGCGCATCATTTACACCGGGCGGACGGGCCGCTTCGGCCACGCCCCCGGCTGAAACAGCTCAGGCAGATACACAAGTTACAGATGCTATCGATGAGAACAAAGATGCCCCCTCATCAATAACTAACGCACCTTCAGCTGAGCCGACAATAGATACACCGCAAGCTGCAGAACCAACAGCAGTTAAATCCGGGGCTTCCTTCAGCCCGCCGACAGCTGAAGAATGGGCAAAAGCAAAAGAAGAAAGCTCATTCACTTATCTAAAAGACAGTCTTGGAAAAACCCGTGCTGGTTTAACTGATGGTATGGCTGACCTGTTGCTGGGCAAAAAAACCATTGATGATGAATTACTCGAAGAACTGGAAACACGTTTGCTTTCCGCCGATGTCGGCATCGAGGCGACCTCACGCATCATCACCGACCTCACAAAACGTGTTTCACGTAATGAACTTAATGATCCAACTGCACTGTTTAATGCGCTTTGCGATGACATGGTTGAAATTTTACAACCCGTAAGCAAACCACTGCTAATCGAAAATAAAAAATCACCTTTCGTAATTTTAGTTATCGGCATAAATGGTGCCGGAAAGACCACCACCATCGGCAAACTGGCTAAACGTTTTCAAAATCAGGGCAAATCCGTAATGCTTGCAGCGGGTGACACCTTCCGCGCAGCCGCGGTAGAGCAATTACAAACCTGGGGTGAGCGTAATGAAATTGCGGTTGTAGCCCAGGGCACGGGTGCAGATTCAGCTTCCGTTATTTATGATGCAATTGAATCGGCAAAATCAAAAAATATAGATGTGGTCATTGCTGACACGGCTGGACGTTTACATACTCAAAACAACTTAATGGATGAGTTAATAAAAATTAAAAGGGTAATGGGTAAACTTGACGACACAGCCCCCCATGAAACCTTACTGGTTATGGATGCGGGTTTTGGACAGAACGGTTTAATTCAGGCCCAACAATTTAATGAAGCAATGAATGTAAGCGGATTAGTACTCACCAAACTCGATGGCACAGCTAAAGGTGGGATTTTATTTGCCATTGCCGAGAAACTGTCCATACCTATCCGTTTTATTGGTGTCGGCGAAGGCATTGAAGACTTACGTGAATTTCATGCAACTGAATTTGTTGACGCATTATTAGATAAAATACCTGATTAATAACTGGTATATAAAACATTCCTTAACAAATACGATTAATAATGAATAACATTCGTAACTAACTGTATATACTTACGATGTAATTTAAAATGCGCAAGGAAACAAAATTGAAAGCACTATTGATTATCGCTACATCTCTAATCGTTAGCTCATGCCAGACATTACATACTAATGACCCCACTTCAATTGCTTTTGATATACCTGATGGTTCCACTTTAAGCTTAAATAAAAACCTCTTCATAGGTGAGGGCAATACTCATACTATTATTCAGTGGGGCAAAATCACCACCGATAAGGAGAAGGACCTTTACAACATTAGTTGCAGCCTTAAAATGAAAGCCTTTGGTCCGCGCACAGTTCAACCAGACACATTTAAAATTCGCCGCACAGAAGACGGCCAGGAACAGGCTTCAGGCCCGAACATTATTAATTATTTTACTGAAATTTATTTACACTCAGACCATAACTCAGACATTATAAAACTGGTTTGCTCCGCCTGGGCAGACAAACTTGACGGCAATTTTCCTGTTTCAGCGATGCAAAAAACATTAGGTGATTACTTTACCTTTAACTTTGCAGAGCCAAGGCAATAACAAGCACATTTGCCGACTGATTTTGAGCTACTTCTTTTCACCATCAATAACTTAGTGCAAAATAGCTCGCATGATTCGTTTTGATAATGTCAGCAAGCGCTACCCCGGTGGTCATGAAGCTTTAAGCAATGTGAGTTTTCACCTGCCGCGTGGAGAAATGGCCTATTTAACCGGGCATTCCGGTGCTGGTAAAAGCACCTTACTCAAACTTATTGCTTTAATTGAACGCCCGAGTCGTGGAAACCTGGTATTAGATGGGGTCAATTTAAGTAGCGTCAGCAACCGAAAAATCCCTTATATTCGGCGAAATATCGGTATTATTTTTCAAAACCATCACCTTTTATATGATCGTACCGTTTTTGATAATGTTGCCCTGCCACTTATTATCGCGGGTTACCAGCATAAAGAAATTGGCAAACGTGTTCGCGCCTCGCTCGATCAGGTTGGCTTACTAAATAAAGAAAAATCTGCACCCATCACATTATCTGGCGGTGAACAACAAAGGGTAGGTATTGCTCGAGCTATTGTTCACAAACCCGGCTTACTTCTAGCTGATGAGCCTACAGGCAACCTTGATCCTGAGTTATCAAAAGAAATAATGCAGCTTTTTGCACGTTTTAATGATGTCGGGGTTACCGTGCTTATCGCAAGTCACGATCTAAAACTTATTAAGGAAATGGGCAGCCCGGTAGTGAGCCTGAATAAAGGCCTGCTTTCTCACAATGACCTGGATCTAACAAACCATGGCTAAAGCAGATAGCAATCAGTTAGCCAAAAGCAGTCCGTTTAAAGCCTGGGGCATTAATCATCTGCGCACCCTCATTGCTAGCCTTGGCGTAATGACTCGCCAACCCGCCTCCTCGTTTATGACCATTGCTGTTATTGCAATCGCCCTGGCTTTACCCGCAGGCATGTTTGTATTATTAAATAATGCCAGTAACGTTAGTGTTGGCTGGGATAATAGCGCCCAGATATCGGTTTTTCTTAAACATGATGTAACAGAAAACCAGGCAAATAAATTAATGGACAAATTACGCCTGTATGAAGATGTTAATAAAATATCCATGATTAACAAGCAACAGGCACTAAAAGAGTTTAAAAAAATATCCGGTTTTGGTAATGCCATTGAATCACTTGGCGACAACCCCTTGCCTCACGTACTGACTATTCAACCTGTTGTGGATGCAAAACGACCCGATAAAATTCGCCATCTTTTAAAGCAGCTAAATAAACAGAAACAGGTGGAGCTGGCGCAATTAGATTTACAATGGGTGAAACGTTTATTCGCCATGTTAGAAATCGCTCAACGTGCAATCTGGGTGATCGCAAGCTTGCTAGGCATTGCTGTACTACTGGTTGTAGGCAACACAATTCGACTCGATATTCAAAATCGCCGCGAAGAAATTGAGGTAACAAAACTAATTGGCGGCACAGATGCCTTTATTCGACGCCCCTTTCTCTATACTGGATTATGGTACGGCATAGGCGGTGGTTTATTCGCCTGGCTCCTCACCTCATTATCAATCGGACTGCTAGATAACTCAGTAGAACACCTGGCCAGTTTATATAACAGCGGCTTCCAGCTTAAAGGTTTAAGTTTTACCGAAGGCCTGAATCTGATTGCTTTTAGCTGTTTTCTTGGTCTGTTCGGATCATGGATTGCGGTCGGTCGGCACCTAAGTGAAATAGAGCCAAGCTAAACCCGCACAGGTAAATGTTACGGGCTTGCGGGGCTTATTACCCGCCCCAGAATTTAATAAACCTCAATTATTTATAAAACTTTCTTCTCCCTGAAAACCACGCTTACCCCGTTCATGTCATAACAAAATTTATTACAACTGCTATATTTAGGACAAGCAGACTTAAACTATCGACTAGATGCCTTACCTGAATAACTAAGTTATGGCACTTTTAGACTATCCATTTAAGTATAAAAATTAAAAACATACATACTTCAAGCTCTCAGGCATACAGGGCAGGTAGAGAGTCATAAAATTATGTCATCAGCAGCACAGCGGGTTCTACTTATCGACCATTCAGGCACCAGTCTGGCTATTATTAGCAAACTGATTGCCAAAAACATTCCCAATGTTATTGTGGATGCAGCCATGAATGTGGATGAAGCATTTCGCCTGCTAGTTGAACACAAATACGCCTTAATCACCTCTTCCAGAAACCTGCCTGATATCGACTGTCATGAGATGATAAACAAAATTCGTACTGACCTGGGTGTAAGAAATACCCCTCTGATTGTTATATCCGGTGAGAAAATGGGTATATATGAAGAAAAAATGGCCTGTAACCTGGTAAATGGTTACTTTGACAAGAAACTCGGGCAACAAAAGCTGGTCGACTATATTAATTCATTTTTGAATACTGAACCGCCCAGCGCCATGATTACCGGTAATATTTTATATGTTGAAGATAGCGCCACAGTAGCCCTTGCCACAAAAAACCTGCTTAGCAAACATGACTATAACTATCTGCATGCCATAAATGCTGAACAGGCTCTTCAACATATTCAACATTCGTTCAGTAAAGACAATATTCAACCCTTTGATCTACTCCTGACAGACATACAACTTGAAGGGCATATGAGCGGAAGAGATCTTATTCGCGAAATTCGCCATGGTCTCGGACTGGGTTATGAGCAGCTTCCTATACTCGTAACCACTTCGAGTAATTTCGATGCGGACCCTGACGGATTGAACCGAATCTTCTCATCCGGGTCTAACGATATTCTTGAGAAACCTGTTGGAGAAGCCATGTTAATCGCCAGGCTTAACAACTTGTTAATGCTGCGAAAACAGTATCTGGAGATCCATCATCCTGATAATTCTCTGACTATGATCCAGTAAACCCTTCCCTGGCAACCTCTCAGGCCAGCTTCTCCTTTATAATAAACATCATTCCATACATTAGCTGGAACTTATACAGGTATTAGCACTCTAAACAAAAGAGTGCTAATATAAACACAGAAATTTGGAGTTAATATGTCAAACGAACTGGTACTTGCAAATAACCACCTGCCTATTTCGAGCGGCAGTCTGGATCAATATATTCAAAATGCACAAGCTTTTCCTATGCTTACAGCAGAGGAAGAACGTGAGTATGGCTATCGCCTGTCTAAACATGGCGATCTTGAAGCCGCACAAAAAATGATTATGTCTCATCTTCGATTTGTTATTCGCATCGCCCGTGGTTATCAGGGTTATGGTCTACCAATGGCTGACCTGGTCCAGGAAGGTAATGTTGGCCTGATGAAGGCAGTTAAGCGTTTTAGCCCTGATCATAATGTACGACTGGTTTCTTTTGCAGTTCACTGGATTCGTGCAGAAATTCATGAATATGTACTGAAAAACTGGAGAATCGTTAAAGTAGCCACTACCAAAGCACAACGTAAACTATTTTTTAACTTGCGTAGCTCTAAAAAGCGTCTTGGCTGGTTTACACCTGAAGAAGTTGAAGGTGTTGCAAAAGATCTTGGCGTTAAACCAGAAACCGTACTGGAAATGGAGTCACGTCTAAGTAACTATGATATGGCTTTTGATGCCACTTCAGATGATGACGATGACGCAATGCTTGCTCCATCTACCTATCTTGCAAGCCCGGTTCATGATCCAGCCCAACAGTTAGAATCAAATGACTGGCAGGATCAACGAAGTGATGCACTAACTGAATCACTACAGACGTTAGATGAAAGAAGTCGTGATATTTTAATGTCTCGCTGGATGAATGATGGCAAAAAAGCAACCCTTCATGAACTGGCTGCAAAATACAATGTTTCTGCTGAACGTATTCGTCAGTTAGAAAAAAACGCAATGAAAAAACTGCGGAATTGTCTTGAAGCTTAAAACAAGGCAGGTAAGGTATTAACTTAAAAAAAAGGCGCTGTATAAGCGCCTTTTTTTATATAAAATAATTATCAGATTAGCTTTATGGAAAAAAACATTTACCAGACACCGCAAGCGGACCTATCAACTGAAAGTAAAACCGCTGCCACTTATTACGTTGTTTCTATAAGAAAATTCATAACTTTATTTATATCAACACTGGGCATTTATGGCATCTACTGGTTTTATAAAAACTGGTCTTTGCACAAAGCCACAACCAACTCAAACGCCTGGCCTGTTATGCGAGGAATATTTTCAATATTTTTCACTCATTCTCTTTTTAGAAATATTAACGAGACTCTGCAGCAAAAAAACATTCTATACAAATGGAATCACAGTCTTATCGCTACCACTTATGTAGTTAGTGCTATCTTTTCAAACGTTAGCGACCAGTTATCTGTCAAAGACATTGGCACGCCCATAACAGATTTTGCCGGTTTCATATTTCTGGGACTAATGGCACGGGCTTTATACAAAGCTCAATACGCAATTAATGCCGCCTGTGATGACCCACAAGGTCTAACAAATAATTACTTTAGCCCCGCCAATATTGCATGGATTATTTTAGGCATTGCCATATGGGGTTTAATTTTTGCTGGTATGGTCTCATATCTTTAAATTAAGCCTGTGGATTCGCTCAAGCAATATTTTTTTGCCCGATAATGTACAAACTTTACAAGTTTTATTAATTACTTAGTAAACTAAAAAATATACCCTCTTTTTCAGTTTGATTGTTTTTTTATCTGTTCAATGGCAATGGCAAACTCTCCACTAACACGCCCTTGCTGAGGTTTTTTAGCGTCTCTTTGTTTTGTTTTCCACGCATGCCCATAAACCACTTCATAACTTGCCGGTATAACCCCGTTTTTTCTATATTTTTCATAATGGTTTATTACTCTTTTCAACTTACCTGGCGTAACCAGACCTTTTTCAACAACTTTATTCTGGTTTTTTAAAATAGTATTGGCACCAATAGATTTCAGGTCGAGCATAACCGCTTTCACGTCCTGGTAAGTTAAGGTAAGCAAATCCATATCCATGACTGGCTCAGCCAGACCGGCCTGAATTAGCTCGTCACCTAAATCATGCATATCAGTGAAATCATTGACATGCGTATTTGAGTCAACCTGTTGCCAGCTTTTTTTCAACTCTTTTAACGTATCAGGACCAAACGTTGAAAACATTAACAGCCCATCAGGTTTTAAGAGTCGTTTAAATTCTGCAAATACTTTTTTATAATCGCACCATTGCAACATAAGGCTCGAAAAAATTAAATCAACAGATTCATCTTGCAGGGGTATATCTTCCGCATCAGCACAAATTAAGGCTGGCTTTCTCAGCCAGCCTCCCTTGCTTTTAGTTTGCTTTAACATCTCGGGAGACAAGTCTAATGAAAGCACTTTTGCTTTTTTATATTTTTTTAATAAGTCCTGTGTTCCCCAACCGGTACCACAGCCTACATCCAGAATCACTGATGGTTTTATGTTAGTTAAATCCAGGCGCTGTAATAACTCTTTACATACATTACGCTGCAATACGGCCGAAGACTCATAACAAATTGCTTTTGCATCAAAATGTTTCTGAATACGATGTTTCTCTGTTTGACTCATAAGTACCAATAGTTTATTTATAAATACATGACAGTGATTTTATCAGCTGTTCAATAAATTCATCTGTATGTGATAAAAAGGCGGCATGCCCTGCATTATTAAATACCATGACATTATCCAGCTCTTCAGCTAACTGTTTTTTCACCAGCCCATCCTGTCCGCCGAGTATCCAGTTAACAGGCAACTTTATTTTTTTTAACTGACTACGTAAATCAACCTGTTTTAATATTTCCAGACCCGCATCAAGATTAACCTCATGAGGTCTGGATTGCTGTAATATTTTTTCCCTTAAACCACGTAAAACAAGTCTGCCTGACTCTGAACCTTTAACCTGCAAAGAAAGAAAGCGCCGAATTGTACCTGAAAAATCCTTTTTTAGTGACTGTGAAAACTGCTCAAAAATACCCGCATCAATTCCATACTTCCAGTTCGCTTTGTCAACAAAACAGGGGTTGCTACTAACCAGCATTAAGCCATTGATTTCCTGTGGGTGATCCATCGCCAACTGTATACACGGTAAACCACCTAATGACCAGCCGATTAAATATAACGGCTGGCCATGGGGGTATTGTGCTTTTGTGTGCCGGCATTGCTCCAGCAAATCCTCAGTCAGATTTTGCAAATTTGATAAAGACTCATTAACTCTTTGCCCATGCCCGGGCAAATCAATAAGCTGTGCATCAATCCACTCAGGTAATTTATCCACCACGGGTTCCCAAACACTACTATTCATTGCCCACCCATGAACAAACAGGCAGGTCACTTTAGAATCAGGCCTTTGCATAGCATTTCACCGATGTTTCATTTCGTGCTAAATTGCGCGCTGTATTCATTATTACCTACTGGACTGCTTTGTGGATCTATTACAACAACCCATTATACTTATATTTGGCTTTGCGCTGTTCGGCTATTTACTCGGCTCAGTATCCACTGCCATTGTAACTTGTAAAATAATGGGATTGTCCGATCCTAGAACGGTTGGTTCAAACAACCCCGGCGCTACCAACGTACTGCGAGAAGGCGGCAAAAAAGCCGCCATCATCACACTTCTTGGGGATATGTTAAAAGGCCTGATTCCCGTTTCGATAGCCGTTGCGCTGGATATGCAGGATGAAGTTATTGCTGCAACCGCTGTAGCGGCATTTTTAGGACACCTATATCCTCTTTATTATGGATTTAAAGGTGGTAAAGGCGTAGCAACAATACTAGGTACATTACTTGGTATTCACTGGATGTTAGGGCTAGGCACTATCGGTATCTGGTTATTTATGGCGCTATCCTTACGTTATTCTTCACTATCGGCTCTGGTTGCCGCCGCAGGTTCACCTGTTTTAGCCTGGTTTATTATGCAGTCTACGGTTATAACGGTTTGCGTGGCTTTTATGGCAGCAATGTTGATCTGGCGGCATAAAAGTAATATCAAAAAGTTACTCGCGGGCGAAGAAGATAAAATCGGCGCAAAGAAAAAATAAACAGCTTGCCCTGCCCTGCCCTGGCACATCTCCATCGGGGAAAGGTCTCGTTTTTTGAGCCCTGTCCCCTAAACCCATACCACCAGAAGCTGACAGTGTAGGGTGTCGACTCCGTAAAACTCTTAGTGGTATGGGTTTAGGGGACAGAGCGCCAAACAGCGGCGGTCTTTCCCCGATGGAGATGTGCCTGAGCAGTGCAATGAATAGCTCCACTCAATTAATCGCTGCCAACTCACTCATCGGCCATCTTGCTCTCACATTAACGGCCAACGGCTCCACTTCTCCTGCCTGAAGTCGCAAAGCGCCTGCATAGGCAATCATCGCACCATTGTCAGTGCAAAATTCAATTCGCGGATAAAACAGCTCTCCACCTTCTTTTTCCATCATTGCCCGTAATGATGCCCGTAATCGCAGGTTAGCTCCAACCCCGCCAGCTATCACCAGTGTTTTGGCGCCTACCTGCTGAATAGCTCTACGACACTTAATCATTAACGTATCAACTACAGCCTCTTCAAAAGCCCGACAAATATTGGCCTGTGTCTGCTCATTGTCATTACCCAGCTCAACTTCTTTTTGCCATGTATTCAGGCTGAAGGTTTTCAAACCACTAAAACTAAAGTCCAGGCCCGGTCGATCACACATTGGACGTGGAAACTTATAAATGCCCGTCTCGCCCTGCTCAGCTAATTTAGCCAGAACTGGCCCGCCGGGATAACCCAGCCCCAACATTTTTGCAGTTTTATCAAAAGCCTCTCCCGCGGCATCATCCAGACTCTCACCTAACAGTTCATATTGACCAACGCCTTTAACTTCCGCCAGCAATGTATGCCCTCCAGAAACCAGCAGGGCCACAAAAGGAAACGCAGGTGCCTCATTTTCTAACATAGGCGCCAACAAATGCCCTTCCATATGATGCACCGCTACAGCAGGCACTCCTAACGCCATTGCCATTGCCCTTCCAGTACAGGCTCCCACCATTAATGCGCCCATCAAACCAGGGCCTGCGGTATATGCAATACCATCCAGTTCTGTTTTTGCTATCCCTGCTTTCTGTAAAACCTGCCTGGCTAAAGGCAATAAATATCGCACATGGTCACGCGATGCCAGCTCCGGAACGACACCACCATACTCACCGTGCAAAGCAATTTGTGAATGTAAAACGTGAGCCAATAGCCCTCGCTCTGTGTCATACACCGCCAATCCTGTTTCATCACAGGAGGATTCAATACCTAAAACGATCATTCTTAACAATATCCTGCATTTTATTCATATTTAATTTGGAAATTATCGCTCAAGGGGCTATAATCCCGCGGTTCCACGATACCGGATTGGACAAGCAATCTGTATCTGTTAATAAATTAAGTTCTATTTTAGAGTGAGAGTTCTGAATGCCACAAGTAAAAGTTAAAGACAACGAGCCGTTTGACGTCGCTCTACGTCGATTTAAACGTTCATGCGAAAAAGCTGGAATCTTAACCGAGATTCGTCGTCGTGAGTGCTATGAAAAGCCCACTACAGAACGTAAGCGTAAAGCAGCTGCAGCTGTAAAACGTAACCTGAAGAAATTATCGAAAGAGCGCGAGCGTTTAACTCGTAACCCTCATCGTCGTCGCTAAAAAGCTTCGTAATGAGTGACAGTCTCAAGCAAACTCTGACAGCAGACATGAAAGCCTCCATGAAAGGTGGCGATAAAAAACGTCTGGGTGTCATTCGTCTAGTACTCGCCGCTATCAAACAGATAGAAGTTGATGAGCGAATTGAGCTTGATGACGATCGCGTACTTGCTGTGCTCGACAAAATGGTTAAGCAGCGTCGTGAATCCATTAGCCAGTATAAAGACGCTGGCAGAGATGATTTGCGGGAACAGGAAGAATACGAAGTTTCAATTTTACAGGACTTTCTGCCTGAAGCACTAAGCGATGAAGAAATAAGCCAGATGATCGCCAAAGCCATTGGTGATACCGGTGCCGAGTCAATAAAAGACATGGGCAAGGTAATGGGCATTCTTAAACCCCAGATGCAAGGCCGTGCCGATATGGGCGCGGTGAGCGGAAAAATAAAAGCTCAATTAAACGCCTAACTTATTCTAAAGTTACATGCATTTATCCTGTCATCCCTGAATGCCTTTGTTGGGGATCCAGTGTCTATAAGGTCGCTAGATTTCCGACATACGCCATTCGGAAATGACAAAAACAGAAGACTTGAACATGACAGAACTAAAAAACGATCGTTTTCTTCGCGCCCTACTAAAACAACCAGTAGACAAAACACCTGTCTGGATAATGCGTCAGGCAGGCAGATACTTACCTGAATATCGCGCAACCCGTGAACAGGCGGGCGACTTTATGAGCCTGTGCATGAATCCAGATCTGGCTTGTGAAGTAACCATGCAGCCTTTAAGGCGCTTCGATCTTGATGCGGCTATCTTATTTTCAGATATTCTAACCATTCCTGATGCGATGGGCCTGGGTTTATACTTTGAAACCGGTGAAGGCCCCAAGTTTTCGAACCCAATTCGCTCTGCGGCCGACGTTAAAAATTTACCCATTCCTGACCCGGAAGGCGAACTTAAATATGTTATGGATGCAGTTCGCACCATACGTCGAGAATTAAACGGCGACGTACCTTTAATTGGTTTTTCTGGAAGCCCATGGACGCTGGCGACTTATATGATAGAGGGTGGCAGCAGCAAAACCTTTAGCAAATCCAAAACCATGTTATTTGATGACCCTGCTCTGGCCCACCAACTATTAGGCAAAATTGCAGAGTCAGTAACCAGTTACCTGAATGCACAAATTGCGGCGGGTGCACAGGCCGTGATGATTTTTGATACCTGGGGCGGCAACCTGAACCCTGAAATGTATCGTTTATTTTCATTAGATTACATGCAAAAAATTGTATCAAACCTGACCCGCGAAGCAGACGGCAGAGAAGTACCCATTATTTTATATACCAAGGGCGGCGGCCAATGGTTAAACATCATGGCCGATACTGGATGTAACGCCCTGGGCATAGACTGGAGCACCAGTATTGCTGATGCAAAAGCTGCCGTCGGTGATCGTGTTGCCATACAGGGCAATATGGACCCTACTACTTTATATGCATCCCCTGAAATTATTCGCGAAGAAGCTGGAAAAATCCTTAAAGATTTTGGCACCGGCGAAGGCCATGTGTTTAATTTAGGTCACGGCATAACACCTGACATCAATCCAGAGCACGTTAAAGTTCTGGTCGACTCAGTTCATGAATTAAGTGAGCAGTATCATAAAACATAGTCGTAAGTCATAAGTCATAAGTCAAAGCAGGCCCCCTAAGGTGAGCCTGCTTTTTTTTGTCTTTGACTTTGTTTTTTGACTTACGACTTATGACTTACGACTTATTTTTTAGTATGATGCTAAAAAATTAAATATATTATTGTTAAGGATTTCAACCATGATAACCAAGTGTCTCTACCCGGTAGCCGGTTACGGTACCCGCTTTCTACCTGCAACAAAATCCATCCCAAAAGAAATGTTACCCGTAGTAGACAAACCTTTAATTCATTACGCAGTAGAAGAAGCCTTAAATGCTGGTATGGTTCACAACGCCTTTGTTACCGGTAGAGGCAAACATGCTATTGCCGATCACTTTGATATCAGTTATGAAGTAGAAAATGAAATATCCGGCACCGGCAAAGAAGAAAAATTAACTGATATTCGTAATCTGTTAGACAACTGCACATTTACCTATACACCTCAAAAAGAAATGAAAGGTCTTGGTCACGCTGTTCTTGCGGGTAAAAATATGATTGGCGAACAGGCGTTCGGGGTAATCCTCGCAGACGATTTATGCATAACCGAGCCAGGCGAAGACAGTGTTATGAAACAGATGGTTGCTTTATACAATCAGTTCCGTTGCTCTATTATTGCTATTGAAGAAGTACCAAAAGAAAATATCAGTAGTTATGGTGTCATCGATGGAGAAATGATTAGCGATAACATCTTTCGTGTAAATGACATGGTTGAAAAGCCAGCTGCTGATAAAGCCCCTAGCAACCTGGCCGTTATCGGCCGTTATATCTTAACACCGGATATTTTTGATCTATTAAGTAATACAAAACCCGGTGCTGGTGGTGAAATTCAGTTAACCGATGCCATTAAAGAACAGGCTAAAAACGGCTGCGTTATGGCATACAAATTTAAAGGCCGCCGTTTTGACTGTGGTAGCGTAGAAGGCTTTGTTGAAGCCACCAATTACTGCTACGAAAATATATTTAAAAAAAGATGAGTTAACCAGGCTGCTAACCACTGATAAGGCCTAACTTATCAGTGCGTTTTTTGTGGCTTTTACTCACACTTAATCCATTATCATAACCGCTCTACAATTTCTTTGTTTTAGCACTATTTTCCTGTAAAATACCCGACCCCTTGTCCGCGACTCACTCTAGTAACAGTTCCACCCTGAGTCAAATCCGGACGGCGAAATTCATAAAATACTTGAATAAAATCAAGCATTTAAGAGGCAAGCGATGAGTAACAACGAGATCTTTAACCAATACACCCGACCAAACAAGCATGGCTTATATGACCCTGCCAATGAAACGGAAAACTGTGGTGTAGGTTTTGTGGCGCATATTAAAGGCCAGGCCAGTCATCAGATCATTTTAGATGCTGACCAAATGGCGCGCCGCATGAAACATCGCGGTGCTTGTGGCTGTGAAACCAATACCGGTGACGGTGCGGGCATAATGACAGGTCTGCCTTATGCTTTTTTAACTCGTGTAGCGAAAGAAAGTTTCGATATCGAACTACCCAAAAAAGGCCAATACGCAGCAGGCAATGTCTTTTTACCCGTGGATGATAAAGAACGCGCTCAATGTAAAAAACTGGTTAACGAGTTAATTGAAGCGTCTGGTCAGAAACTGATTGGCTGGCGTGAACTGCCGATTGACCCAATCAAAGCGGACATAGGCTCTACTGCCCGTCAGGCCATGCCCCACATGGAGCAATTATTTGTTGCCGCCGCTGATGGCGTAACAAACGATGATTTCGAGCGTAAGTTATACATCTTACGTAAAGATGCAACTCACACTATTCGTGCTAATCAGAACATCAAACAAGCAGATTTATTCTACTTTTGCTCACTTTCTACCAAAGTTATTGTATACAAAGGCATGCTGAACCCAAATCAGGTAATGCCATTTTACACCGACCTGAACGCTGAAGATTTCACCTCACATCTGGCAATGGTACATTCACGTTTTTCTACCAATACTTTCCCTTCATGGGATCGCGCTCAGCCTAAGCGTTTTATGAGTCACAATGGTGAGATCAATACTCGTCTCGGCAATGCGAGCTGGATGGCTGCCCGTGAAGGTACCGCAAAAAGTGAATTGTTCGGTGATGATATCAAACGCATATTACCGGTAATTGAACCAGAAGTTTCTGACTCGGGTAGTTTTGATAACGTTTTAGAGTTTCTGTTAATGGGTGGCCGTAGCCTGCAGGAAGCTGTAATGATGATGGTACCTGAAGCATGGCAAAACGACAGCAGCATGTCGGAAGAAAAGCGTGCATTCTATGAATATCAATCTGCTTTAATGGAACCATGGGATGGCCCGGCATCTATCGTATTTACCGATGGCCGTTATATTGGTGCAACCCTGGATAGAAATGGTTTACGCCCAAGCCGTTATTACCTGACTCACGATGACCGCGTCATTATGGCATCAGAAGTAGGCGTAATACCCGTTGATTCAGACAACGTTAAACTAAAAGGCCGTTTACAACCAGGCAAAATGTTCCTGATTGATTTCGACCAGGGTCGTATGATTCCTGATGAAGAGCTCAAGCATGAGTTTGCATCCAAGCAACCATACCACCAGTGGTTATCAAACCAGCGAATTTCTTTATCTCAGTTAGAGCCGAAGCAGGAGCCACACGGCTTTAGTCAGGACGATTTACTACCACGAATGCGCGCATTTGGTTACACCTCTGAAACTATGCAGTTCATGTTATTGCCATTAGTTAAAGAAGGTCGTGATCCGGTTGGTTCAATG
The DNA here is from genome assembly GCA_026195255.1 of Gammaproteobacteria bacterium. Taxonomy (GTDB): domain Bacteria; phylum Pseudomonadota; class Gammaproteobacteria; order SZUA-229; family SZUA-229; genus SZUA-229. The sequence continues at coordinate 68,284 of JAPHSS010000020.1, forward strand.
GGCAACGATGCGGCACTGGCCTGCATGTCAGATAAGTCTCGAATGATTTATGACTACTTCAAACAGTTATTTGCCCAGGTAACTAACCCTGCAATTGACTCGATTCGTGAAGAAGTCGTTATGTCTTTACAGTGCTACATCGGCCCTGAAAAGAACCTGCTGGAATCTAGCGAAGAGCACGCGCATCGCTTATTAATTCCACATCCAATTATCACCAATGAAGAACTGGCCGCATTAAAACATATGAATTTTCGCGGCTGGACTACGCAAACCATTGATATGACTTATGATAAGTCTGAAGGAGAAGCGGGGCTTGCAAACACACTTAACCGTATTTGTGATGAAGCCACACAAGCGATTGAAGACGGACATAGTTTAGTTATTCTATCTGACCGTAATATCAGCAAAGATCGCATACCCGTTAGTGCTCTTTTAGTAACTGGTTCAGTTCATCAACATCTGGTTAAAAAACATCTACGTACTCGCATTGGTTTAGTTCTAGAGTCCGGTGAAGCACGTGAAGTTCATCATCACTGCTTATTAACCGGTTATGGTATTGATGCGATTAACCCATACCTGGCTTTCGAAGCATTATGGGATGCACAACGTAAAGGTCTGTTAGATCAGAATATTTACGACACTGACGAAAAAATTGTTGAAAGCTACCGTAAGTCGGTTGGCAAAGGCATGTTTAAAGTGTTTGCGAAAATGGGTATCTCTACTCTGCAATCTTACAAGGCTGCACAAATTTTCGAAGCGGTTGGTTTAGCAGAGGATGTTATAACACGTTGCTTTGAAGGCACTGCAAGTCGTATCCAGGGTGTTAACTTAAATGTACTTGCTGAAGAAGCAATGCGTCGTCACGCATTAGGTTATGACGCGCGTGAGTCTAAAGTAACAGTACTGCCAAACCAGGGTGATATGCACTGGCGCGCCAATGGCGACAAACATATGTGGAACCCACAAAGCATCGCATCATTACAGCAAGCAGCACGCAGTGGTGACAAGAGCGCATTCGATCGTTTTGTTAAACTCGCAAACGAAGATACTAAAAAATGCACGCTTCGCGGCATGTTAAATTTTAAAACCGATGTAAACCCGGCGATTGATATTAGTGAAGTTGAAGAAGCCAAAGACATTGTAAAACGCTTTGCAACTGGCGCTATGAGTTTTGGCTCTATTTCACCTGAGTCACATGAATCTTTAGCCATTGCAATGAATCGCATGGGCGGAAAATCAAACACAGGTGAAGGCGGTGAGGATGATGCTCGTTGGACACCAGAGCCAAACGGTGACTCACGTCGCTCGGCAATAAAGCAGGTTGCATCAGGTCGTTTTGGTGTAACAATTAATTACCTGACCAACGCTGACGAATTACAAATTAAAGTATCACAGGGTGCAAAACCTGGTGAAGGCGGAGAGTTGCCGGGCACAAAGGTCGATGACCTGATTGCTCGGTTACGTCATTCAACACCAGGTGTCGGTTTAATCAGCCCACCACCTCATCACGATATTTATTCTATCGAAGATTTAGCACAGCTAATTCACGATTTGAAAAACGCCAATCGTACTGCTCGCATTTCGGTTAAGTTAGTGGCAGAAAATGGAGTTGGAACAATTGCATCCGGGGTAACTAAAGCACATGCAGATCACATTGTTATCGCAGGTCATGATGGTGGCACCGGCGCCTCACCCATCACATCAATCAAACACGCAGGACTACCATGGGAACTAGGTGTAGCTGAAACGCACCAAACCCTGGTTATGAATGATCTACGGTCACGCGTTGTTATTCAAACCGACGGTCAGATGAAAACCGGTCGTGATGTTGCCATGGCCGCATTACTGGGCGCCGAAGAATATGGTTTTGCAACTGCGCCATTAATTACCATGGGTTGCATTATGATGCGTAAGTGTCATTTAAATACCTGCCCTGTTGGTATTGCGACTCAAGATAAAGAATTGCGTAAGAAATTTAAAGGCAAACCAGAACATGTTGTGAATTATCTGTTTATGGTGGCTGAAGACTTACGAAAAATCATGGCCCAATTAGGTTTCCGCACTATCAATGAAATGATTGGTCGTGTTGATTGTTTAGAGCAGGTTACTGATTCTGAGCACTGGAAACAAACGGGCATTGATTTAAGCATGTTATTAACACCGGCGGAAAAACCACATGCGAATGTTGAAGTCCACCAGACCATTAAACAGGATCACGGTTTAGATAAAGCATTAGATAACCAGTTAATCGAACTATCTAAAGACGCTTTAGGCAACGGCACAATCGTTAACATCGACTTACCGATTATTAATACAAATCGTGTTATAGGAACCATGTTATCGAATGAAGTCGCCAAGAAATATGGTTCAGCCTTATTACCTGACGGCACCATCAATATTAAATTGAGCGGTTCTGCGGGCCAGTCATTAGGTGCATTTCTGGCCAGCGGCATCACCATTGAAGTTGAAGGTGATGCTAATGATTATGTAGGCAAAGGCTTAAGTGGCGGTCGGGTGATTGTGACACCAGCTAAAAATGCAACTTTTGTGGCAGAAGAAAATATTATTGTAGGCAATGTATGTTTGTACGGTGCAACATCTGGTGAGGCCTATTTCCGCGGTATCGCAGCTGAACGTTTCTGCGTCAGAAACTCTGGTGCAACCGCTGTTGTTGAAGGCATTGGCGACCACGGTTGTGAATATATGACGGGTGGTCGAATTGCAGTCCTCGGCACTATAGGGCGTAACTTTGCTGCAGGCATGAGTGGTGGCATCGCTTATATCTGGGATCATGCAGGCGACCTGTCAACCAAGTGTAATATGGGCATGGTTGAACTAGAAACTGTTTCTGCAGCTGAAGATATAAACGAACTTAAAACAATGATTGAAAACCATCTTAAATATACTGGTTCTGCAGTAGCAGAACGATTATTAAAAGATTGGGACGGAGCGTTAAGTCAGTTTGTTAAAGTAATGCCAACAGATTACAAACGCGTACTTGAAGAACAGAAAAAGAAAGCGAATGCAGCTTAATTTATTTTTAAAAATAAAAGAGAAAGAAAACGCGAATGAACGCTAATAAACGCAAATGCACGCTAAATTAATTTTACGTACATAATAGTGTTGCCATTTCTGGATAATTGCTTCGGAAATCTAACGCCACTTAAAAGAATAAGTCCCCGACGCATTCGGGGAGAACAACACGATATATATTGATTTGCGTTTATTTACGGTTATTTGCGTTCATTTGCGTTAAATCTTTTATTACAAAAGGTTATAAATAATAGTATGGGTAAGATTACAGGTTTTAAAGAATTCGAACGCAAGACTGCACCTTATCGTGACGTAACTGAACGTCTGAAAGATTTTGGTGAAATCTATACCGAACATGATAACCAGCACCTGATTACACAGGGCGCACGTTGCATGGATTGTGGCATTCCTTTCTGTCAGTCAGATGATGGCTGCCCGGTTGATAATCTAATTCCTGAATGGAACGATCTGGTTTACAACAATCGCTGGCAAGATGCTAACGAACGTTTACATCACACTAATAACTTTCCTGAATTCACTGGCCGTGTCTGTCCCGCGCCCTGTGAAGGCTCATGTGTATTAGGTATAAACAGTCCTGCCGTAACTATTAAAAACATTGAATGTGCAATTGTAGACCGTGCATTTGATGAAGGATGGATTACCGCTCAAGCGCCAGCAACTCGTAGCAGTAAAAAAGTAGCCGTTGTAGGCTCTGGCCCTGCAGGTATGGCGGCAGCACAGGAATTAAACCGGGCAGGTCATACGGTTACTGTTTATGAACGCGCTGACCGCATTGGCGGCCTGTTAATGTACGGCATACCCAACATGAAACTCGACAAAAGTATTATTGATCGCCGGGTTCAGTTAATGAAAGACGAAGGCATTGAATTTAAAACAAATGCTGATGTTGGTAACAATATTGATATAAAAGAATTAAAACAAAACACTGATGCCATTTTATTTGCAACGGGCGCAACCACACCCCGAGATTTACCCGTAGATGGTCGTGATTTAAATGGCGTTCACTTCGCAATGGATTTTCTGACTGCAAACACAAAAAGCCTGTTAGATTCAAATCTTCAAGACGATAACTATATTAGCGCTAAAGACAAACATGTTGTTGTTATTGGTGGTGGAGATACCGGTACTGACTGTATCGGCACCTCATTACGCCACGGCTGCAAATCTGTTGTTAACTTCGAGTTAATGCCAGTACCGCCTGAGGCTCGTGCTGAAAACAATCCGTGGCCCGCCTGGCCTCACATCTACCGTGTAGACTATGGCCACGAAGAAGCAAAAAAAGTACAGGGAGAAGACCCTCGCACTTACTGTGTACTGAGCAAAGGTTTTACAGGCACTGACGGAAACGTTTCTAGCGTTAAAACTATTGAAGTTGAGTGGCATAGCGATGAAGAGACCGGCCAATGGAAAATGCAGGAAGTTGCTGGCTCTGAAAAAGAATGGCCAGCTGATTTAGTATTACTGGCAATGGGTTTTCTGGGTCCAGAACACTATGTAAGTGATGCGCTAGAAATTGAATATGATGAGCGTTCAAACTACAAAGCTGAATATGGAAAGTACGCCACCAGTATAGAGGGTGTTTATGCAGCAGGTGATTGCCGTCGCGGACAGTCTTTAGTTGTTTGGGGAATCAATGAAGGTCGCCAGGCAGCTGCCGAAATAGATCAGTTTCTGATCAGCTAAACCTTAAAAATAACTGTAGGGTGATCCCGGAATACGCCCTACAGTTATTTTCGATTACTTTAAAGCTTTAGTTTACCTAAAAGCTTTTAATTTCTAGCTCACTCTCTGTCGCAGGAACGAACGCATAGGATGCATATATTTTTTGCGCATCAGGCGTTGCCAGGTATTTTAAAAAAACTTTTGCATTCTCTTTATTTCTAGCTTTATTCATTATACCAATAGCGTATGCAACCTTATCTTGCTTGTTGTAAGGCGCCTTAATTGCCACACCATCAATTTTACGTCCCTCAGCTTTTGCATGCGCAACTTCTGAGGTCCAGACTATACCCACATCTGCCTGGTTGTTTTCTATACGATATGGCGTTTCACGGTGATGACGCTCAGTAAACCAGGTTTTCTGTGGCACCGCCCAGCATTTTTTGCATTTCTTATCTGCCGTTACCTTTTCATAAATACCCAGGTCTTTTAACATTTCACTACCATAAAATTTAAAAATACCTTCTGTTAAAGGATTTGGGTGTGACTGCACAAGATCATCTCTACCTAAATCTTCGGCGCCCTTTATGTTTTTGGGGTTACCCTCCGCCACCATTAACTCAAGTTTATTATGTGTATAAATTATATAGTTATTAAGCAAGCCTTTTTTATTTAACTTTTTAAGATGATTTATATTTACACTTGCATATAAGTCAGGTGTCATAGATGTTTTTGCTCCATTTATTTTACCCTGCTTTAATAATTGCTTTTTTAAAATCTGTCCCGGCGGAATTGTTTCAACATAAACTGTTTTAATATTCTGGTTCTTTGATTGGAAGTCCTTTATCAACTCTTCCATAACCATGAACTGATTACCTGCCAGATACATAACCAGATCTGAGTCGTATGAATCTTTTATATTGCCATAACCTATATCACCATTAACATTAAAGGTTCTATAGTCATGACCATGACCAGCGTCTTTTGCACTAACCATTGACGAAAGCATTAACAACAATAATGTAGTAAACATATTTAATACGGGTTTTTTAATCATATTTAATCTCCAGCTATATTATTTTTAATTTTTATTTTCCATATATAGACGTTACAGAATAATTTTTTATTCCATATATTTTTATGCAACTTCATGTTGATATATTTCACGTATGCATATATTTTATATTACGTGTTTAACCTTAAAAAATGAGAATCTTATGAAAAAACCATTGTCATCTGTTATTACACTTCTAAGTTTATTAACTATTTATACATTTAGTCACGCCGGGCCTGCAGGCTTGATAAATAAAGCCAGCAATTTTAATACTAATGAGACTATCAACCGACTAGAAGCCGTATTAAAAAAGAAAGGCATTACTGTTGTCACACGGTGGAACCATAGCGAGCGCGCTAAAGACATAGGCATTACACTCAGACCAACCGAGCTTATTATATTTGGAAATCCTGAATTAGGTAGTCAGTTTTTTACATCTCAACAAACTTCAGGTATAGACTTACCTATGAAAGCACTAGCATGGGAAGATGAAACTGGTCAGGTATGGCTAAGTTACAATGATCCTTCATTTATAACTTCCCGTCACAACATAAAAGATAGAGAGAATGTTTCAAAAAAAATGAAAAATGCTTTAAACAAACTCACCAATATTGCAACAGGAAGTAAAAATTAAATTTTAATATATGACCAGCCTTCATGTACACGTTTAACAACCTGCTCAATTGCAGTTACACCATGATGTACTGAGTTGATCATTTTAGGCTCAATGCCTTCTTTACGTAGACGCTCTACCGCATTACTACAAGCTATGAATTTTATATTTGGATATTCATTGCTCAAGGCTTTTACTCGTTGCGAATAGGGAGATGCGTTTTCACGAAACAAATCAAGCCCACCTGCATTAGCAATAATTTCTAATTGTATACCCTGATCAATATTTTGATAATTAGCTAATAACATTTCAGCCTGATCAAGGGTTTGTTTAAATTTTTTATTATCATTTACGCTAATGTGTAAAATATACTTGCCGGGATTTTCAGCAAGCACCTGCATTGCCGGATTAACTGAACTTTCATCTGACGTGCCCATGCGATTGCTCAGCATATCACTAGTAAACCAGCCGCCTGTAAATGTAATAATTAAAAGAGCCACTGAAGCCAGCATACGATAGCTACTATTTGAAGCCTGTTGTTTAACAGGTGGTTTCACATTCTGGTATGCATGCTGTAACTGTGCTTTTAACGCGTATAAATCATCAAGAGTTTGCTGCAGACTTGTATCAGTCAATAAGGCTTTTTCAAACTCTGTTTTTTCACCGCCTTGCAGCTCACCATCTGCATAGGCATGTATAATTTCTGTAGAGAATTCCATTATTATTTTACCACTCTCAAAATGTTGTCTGCATTGCTTTCCTGTGCTTTACATGCCACATGTGTTTTATTTTGTTGTTCCAAACGCTTTTTTTTAATGCTCTTACCTAAGGCACTTCTTGCCCTGTTTAAGCGACTCATCACTGTACCAATAGGCACCTGTAATACACTTGCCACTTCACTATAACTAAGACCCTCCAGATCAACCAGACTAACAACCTGACGCTGGGCATTAGGCAGGCCGGTCATGGCGCTACGCACCATCAGGTCAACCTGATTTACCAGCATTTCATGCTCTGGTGTATTATTGTCTGCAATTACAATTCGTTCAATATCTTCACTGGGCCTGCTTTTTCTTAAATAACCCAACCAGACGTTATTTAAAATCGTATAAACCCAGCCATCAAAAGCCGCCTCGTCTTTCAATTGCTCAATTTTTTGAAGCGCCAACATCTGGGTTTCCTGCACCAGGTCATCAGCCAGCATGGCATCATGCGACCAGGCATATGCCATTCGATAAAGCTTTGGACGACTTGACTCTATGCGTCTAACAAGCCCCACCTTACGACAGGCTAGTTTAAATATATTCACTACACACTCTTAATTATCCCTTAAACAAATTGGATTACTAAATTAAAGATACATTTGTCCTGGTTTTTATTCCATTTAATTTAAATTAAATCATTAATTAGAAAACAACTAAATTAGCACTATCTAATTCATTGATTTAATTAAACAAATTGGAATATTTTTTCCATACGTTTCATCTATTACCTGAATCACAATTAAACCTGAGGAGGTTAATAAAAAAAATGAAATCAATAATTCTAATTTTCACGCTACTGCTGTGCATGGCATCAATGACTGCTAATGCAGATAGCACTAGCAAGCCATTCGCTGAAAAGCGTGTAGTTCTTCAGATAAGCGACCCAAATCCATTTAAACAAACACTGGTTTTAAATGTTGCCGGCAATCTGATCAAGCACTATGGTCAGGATAAGGTTGATATTGAAATAGTTGCATTTGGCCCTGGCCTTAGACTATTAATGGCAGGTAATAGTAATCAGTCACGTATTAGCGGCTTGAGCGATTCGGGCATCCAGTTTTCTGCATGTGAAAATACCATTGCAGCTTTTACTAAAAAATTAGGCCATAAACCCGAACTGGTTTCACAGGCAACACCTGTTAGTGCAGGTATTGTACGAATTTTAGATCTAACAGCTCAGGGTTACACTCTGATTAAGCCTTAATATGCATCATGAGGAAATATTAATGAATATAAAAAAAATAGCATTATTGACTGGTTTGTCATTAATTAGCACAGGCACATATGCTGCCAACTGGCTGTCGTTACAGGGAACAGAGAAACCGGGCTCATCAGCACGAGCAAAGGTATGGGGATTTATACAACCTGAATACCAGAAAACTGATGGTACAAAATTACCTGCAGGTACCCCTTTTGGCGGACAGAACATGTCTCCAAATATGATCAAACCAGATAACACATCTAATGAATCGTTTAATATTCGTCGTGCACGTGTTGGTGTACGAGGTACAGGCTTCCCTCTTGATGACAATGTTAACTACTTCTTCCTGGCAGAATTTGGCCACAACGGAATAACCAAGCTGGGTAAAACAGGTGTTTCACTTACTGACGCCAGCATAACTTTAAACCATATCTCTGGCGCACGTATTCGAGTTGGGCAATTTAAAACACCGACATCTGAAGAAGGTTTACAGGCCATTCACGTATTTAACTATGTGAACTTTACCAGTATGACTGACCAGATGATGCTTGAACGCTTTACTGATGGTGATGGCATTGCCGCCCCAACTACAAATGCTAATGGACCCAATGGGTCAGTGGGTGCTTTTCGTGATCAGGGTATCCAGGTATTTGATACATTCAAGGTAAACGACTGGGAACACAGTTATGCGGTAATGTATGGCAATGGAAATGGCATTAACCGCTCTGATAGTGACAATAACAAAGACACATACCTATACTGGTCGTCTGAACTTGTTTATGGCGGTAAAGGCGCACGTCGTGAAGGCCTTAAAATGTTCGCATGGAACCAGGATGGTACTCGCACCTTAACGACCTCAGGTGCCGGTGAATATGACCGTACCCGTAATGGTTTGGGCATCACTTTTCTTAAAGGCAAGTATCGCGCAGCAGCCGAATACATGACTGCAGATGGTATGATCTTTAATGGTTCTGACGGCGGAGCAGTTCCTGGCTCTAGAAACAATGCTGATACAACCACCGCCACCCTAAATGTGCTCACTGACGATAAATCTGATGGTTATTACCTGGATTTCGGCTACAAGGTATTACCAAAACTTGAGCTGGATATTCGTTATGACGTATTAAACAGAGCAACTGAAACTGTAAACGGTGAACGTGTTTTCGATACAGTCACTCTGGGTGCACAATACTTCTTTAACAAGAAGACCCGCGTCACTTTCAACTATGAAATACGCAATCAGGATGCCCCCGGGTTTACTGATACTCAGGGTCCAAACCTGATTGCCGATAATCTTGACGACAGATTGTCATTACAGTTATTAGCAATATTCTGATAGTTATAAATAAACTGGAAACGTTAACCTCCCTTGCTCTGGGGAGGTTTTATATTAAAAAAGGAACATTTTAATCTAATTAAGTAACGACTAATACTGACTTTGAATTGCCCATATTGATTGATTTACTGTATTTATGTGCTATCTTTTATATTCGGAGCTTAATATAAGCGGCGTTGTTGTCTTGCTATTATTAACCTTCACAGTATATCAGGAGTATCCTTTGCGTCATTTCTTTTTACAATTTTCTAGCTGCATCTTCATATTTTATTCAAGCTCACTTTACTCTCAGGAAAATATTCTTAACTGGGTAGGTTGCGGCATAAGTAAAAAATCTTATATGACACGCCTTGCCAAAGCATACACCGACTCTAAAAAAATAGATGTAAACTTACAAGGTGGCGGAGCAACACGTGGCATACGTGATGTTTCAAAATTAACGGCAGACTTTGGAGGGGCTTGCAGATATTATTTACCAGGAAACCTTCAGGAAGAAAAAGTCGGTTTTGAACCCGTTGCCTGGGATGCATTAGCCGTTATTACACACCCTGACAACCCCGTCAATAACTTATCTCTTAAGCAGGTTAGGAAAATATATACCGGTGAAATCACAAACTGGAAATCCGTTGGCGGTAATGATGCCCCAATAAAATTATTAACCCGAAAAGGTAAAATTTCTGGCGTAGGTTACTCAATACGTTCTTTAATATTTTCTGATACAAATATGGAATTCCCACATTCAAAAAAGTTTAAATCGAGTGGCCCAATTGAAAAAGCCGTTGAGTCAGATATTAATGCTCTTGCCATTACAGGTGTGAGTAGCGCGAGATTAAGACAGGTTAAAATATTGAGCCTGAACAATAAACAACCAAATTATGACACTATCAAAAGTGGTCATTATGTTTTATATAGACCTCTTTATATAACCTTCAATCCACTAGGCCCCCAGGCAAAACAGGTTAAGGATTTTATTCGTTTTGCACACAGCAAAACAGGTAGAAGCATTATGATTAAAAATGGTGTAGTACCCTACATTGATGCCCTCAGGCTGGTGATGATCCAGTCTAGACAAACTTTAGCATCCCAGTCGAATAGTAAATCTAACTTAACTTACGATTAACAGCTCAGCCAGTAATAAATATTATTCGTTAGAAAGCCATAATACAGACACATAATTAAAACATATCAGCTTATTAACCTCCCCTGGTTAACAAAAACTCTGTGTTATGTTCGCCTCTGTGGCAAAATAGCCACATGGCTGGCCGTATACCTCAACAATTCATTGACGACCTTATCAATCGTGCTGACATAGTCGACGTTGTAGACTCACGTGTCGCCTTAAAAAAGCGCGGCAAAGAACATATTGCCTGCTGCCCTTTCCATAATGAAAAAAGCCCTTCTTTTACTGTTAGTCAAAGTAAGCAGTTTTATCATTGTTTTGGCTGTGGAGCCCATGGCACTGCACTTGGCTTCATAATGGAGTACGAGCGTCTTGACTTTGTAGATGCCATTGAAGTACTTGCCGCTGAGTACCATATCGACGTACCTCGTGAACAGGGCAGTTTTAACCCCCAGCAAGATGACAAAAAACCACTCTATGAAATTTTAGAAAAAGCCTCTCTTAATTTCGCAAATGAATTAAAAAAAACACCTCGTGCGGTAGAATATTTAAAACAGCGCGGCTTAAGTGGTGAAATTGCAAAAGACTTTCAAATGGGTTACGCACCTGATAGCTGGGATTTCACACTAGGGCAACCAGGCCTGAGTAAAGAAGATAAAACTGCCTGCCTAAAGTCAGGTTTGAGCATCGAAAAAAGCCCTCAGAAACATTACGACCGTTTTCGTGACCGTATAATGTTTCCTATACGAGACCGACGCGGTCGTACAATTGGCTTTGGTGGCCGCATACTGGATAAGGGAGAGCCCAAATATTTAAACTCCCCTGAAACCCCGGTATTTCATAAAGGCGAAGAGTTATATGGCTTATATGAAGCAAGGCAATCAGTAAAAGACTTAAAACGGATTGTCATTGTTGAAGGTTATATGGACGTTGTTGCACTTGCACAACATGGAATCAAATATGCGGTAGCCACCCTGGGAACGGCTACTTCAGAAACACAGATATCCAAACTGTCTCGCATCGTTCCTGAATTAATTTTTTGTTATGATGGTGATGCGGCAGGAAAAAAAGCAGCCTGGCGAGCATTAGAAAATTCACTCTCTGTATTACGAGATGGTATACAGGCAAGATTTTTATTCTTACCAGATGGAGAAGACCCTGACACCCTGGTCAGGCAAGAAGGGCAACAGGCTTTCGAACAACGTTTAAGTAATGCGACACCTCTCTCAGATTTTATGTTGCAACATTTATCAGAAGATCTGGATTTATCTTCTGCCGATGGTTGTGGTCGACTTTCAGAAAAGGCCAAACCCTTAATTAGTAAAATTGAAGATGGTGTATTTAAAGACCTGTTAGTTAATCAACTTTCAAAAATGATTGGTTTATCCAGTTCCAGCCTGCAACAACACATCCCCGAGTCGAAAAACAAAACACAAACTCCGCACTACAATAACAGAGCAGTGTCTGCAAAACACCAGATCAGCATGACCCCTACCCGTCTTGCCATTGCGCTATTATTACAACACCCGTCACTTGCAAAAGAGTGTGAAATTCCCGAACAACTTTTATCCTCTGATATGCCGGGTTTAAAACTGCTAATACAAATACACAAAACAATATTACAAACAGATGCAATCTCACCTTCGGTTTTAGTTGAACGCTGGCGAGACACTATTGACGCACCTGTTATTAATAAACTTATGCAACTAGATATACCTGAAGCGAAGAAAGATACGCAACTCGCATCTTTAAAAGATGCTTTTAAGAATCTGCTGCAAAAACACAAAGACGAACGCCTACAGGAATTACTAAACAAAAGCCGCACATCTGAATTAAGCTCAGATGAAAAAAGTGAATTAAGCCAGCTTTATCAGAGCTAATTTAATACTCGCTAACCAATGAACATCTCCCTCGGGGAAAGGTCGACGTTTTTTTTGCGCCCTGTCCCCTTATTGATGCCATCAAGAGTTTTACGGAGTCGAATCGCTATCCTGTCAGCTCTTGATGGTATGGGCTTAGGGGACAGGGCTTAAAAAACAAGACCTTTCCCCGAGGGCTGTGCACCTGAACAGTGCAATCTCTTTCAGCTCATAACAATCTGTTGTTCGTCTCGTTTACACGGTTCTGCGTGGGAACAAGATGCGGTTAGATAATATATTTATCTGCCTCTCGCCAGAACAGTTACGCCACTAATAACCAGAACAATGCCAACTGCATGAAATAATGTAAAAGGCTCATTCAAAAACCATATCGCCAACACAATTGTTACCATGGGGCCTAATGTCCCGATAACTCCCGTTTGTGCCGGCCCAATTTTTGCTATTGACTCGGCTATCATAAAACTTGGAATAACCGTGCTGAAAACAGCTAGTAATAAAATCCATAACCAGGCTAACCAGCTCACGGTTAATGCACTGTAATCTAAAAACAGCGCGTAATAAATTAATACAAATACACTGGAAACAATCATTGCAATACTTGTGAACCACAAACTGCCCACCTTATGAATCACTTTTTTACCCACTAATACATATATAGAAAAGCTAAGTGCCGCAAAAAAAACAAGTAACGTACCTAATACAACATTTTCACCTGATAAGGACGACTCTTGATAAAACACAATCCACACACCGGCATAAGTTATAAGAAGTGCTGTAATAATATTTTTTGTTAACGGTGTTTTAAAAAATATTGCACCGAGTAAAGCGACTAAAATGGGATAACTGAAAAGCGTTAACCTTTCAAGCTGTGCTGATATGTACTCCAGACCCTTTAAATCTAACCATGAAGACAAGAAGTAACCGATAAACCCTAGAAATATAATTTTACCTATATTTTCACCAAGGCACACTGGAAGAGAATCAGATCGTCGAATTAACCATATCAGTATTAATAGATATATCGGCAAGGAAATAGCCATGCGTAACATCAATACACTATCTGCATTCAGGCCTTCCAGATAGGCTAGCTTTATGAATATCGATTTGAGAGAAAACAGGGCTGTTCCCAGAATAGCTAAAAGGAAGCCAGTGGCCCTGGGGGATAGTGATAACATATTTCAGTAATACTTCTATTATTATGCGATGTGCAGACAATCTACATATCAAATCTAAATTTATCAGGCTGAATATCTTACCCTTAACGAGACCTTCATATACCTTAAATTAGCCATTTCTTATTTTTTGCATTATAATCACACTCCGCACTGAGGAGCGCTGCAGCAGATCTCTCTGTCAGGCTTAGTGCATCTTTTTTAAACGGCGCTCATTTATTAGTTTCTAGTTTGGCTAAAAATGAGCACGGATCTAAAATCGGCATAATCTGCCACTACAAGATTCACTCATATGGCTTTATTAGCGCTGCTAGTATTTGTATCGAGGAATTGTAAACATGTCAAAAAGTCACCTATTTACATCTGAATCCGTATCAGAAGGACATCCTGATAAGGTTGCTGATCAGATATCGGACGCTATCCTGGATGGTATTTTTCAACAGGATCCGAAAGCACGTGTAGCTTGTGAAACACTTATTAACACCGGTATGGTTGTTTTATCAGGCGAGATAACCACTGAAGCATGGGTCGATATGCAGCAAATTGTGCGCGATACTGTGCGAAATATTGGTTATACCAGCTCCGAAATGGGCTTTGATGCTGATTCCTGTGCAGTTATCACCTCTATCGACAAACAGTCTCCTGATATTGCTATGGGCGTTAATGAGGGAGAAGACCACGAGCAAGGTGCTGGTGATCAGGGTCTTATGTTTGGTTATGCCTGTAATGAAACAGACGTACTTATGCCTGCACCGATTACTTATGCGCATAAACTCGTTAGACGTCAGGCAGAAGTGCGTAAAAATGGCACATTAAACTGGTTACGCCCGGATGCTAAAAGTCAGGTTACTTTCCGTTATGAAGATGGCGTTCCTGCAGGCATTGAGGCGGTTGTTTTATCAACACAACATTCTCCTGATATCAGCCTGAGCGCACTGCGTGAAGCCGTTATGGATGAAATTATTAAGCCAGTATTGCCGGCTGAGCTAATCAGTAAAGACACTAAATATCATATCAACCCAACGGGTAACTTCGTTATTGGTGGCCCTGTTGGTGACTGTGGTTTAACTGGCCGTAAAATCATTGTTGATACTTACGGCGGTATGGCGCGTCACGGTGGTGGTGCCTTCTCTGGTAAAGACCCCTCAAAAGTCGATCGCTCTGCTGCTTATGCTGGTCGTTATGTTGCAAAGAATATTGTTGCCGCTGGTCTGGCTGACAAATGTGAAATTCAGGTTTCGTACGCAATCGGTGTTGCCGAGCCTACCTCTATTTCTATTGAAACATTCGGCACAGGCAAAATTGATGATAGCCGCATTGAAGAACTGGTACGCGAACATTTCAACCTCAAACCAAAAGGCCTTATTCAAATGCTTGATCTATTGCGCCCAATCTACGCAAATACAGCAGCTTATGGTCATTTTGGCAGAACTGAAGATAACTTTACCTGGGAACGTACAGATAAAGCAGCAGCACTAAAAGACGCAGCTGGTATTTAAGTTTTTGTAGTCGCGAACTTTTCGCAAATTAATTACATAACATTCGAAACCAGTCGACTGGTTAACACAGAATTATTTAGGAATTATACAATGAGTGAATTTACAGATTATAAAGTAGCAGATATGTCTCTGGCTGAATGGGGCCGTAAAGAGATTTCAATTGCAGAAATTGAAATGCCAGGCCTGATGGCGTTACGTGAAGAATATGCAGGCAAAAAACCATTAGATGGTTGCCGCATTATGGGCAGCATTCACATGACAATACAGACGGCTGTGCTAATCGAAACCTTAGTTGATCTGGGTGCCAGTGTACGCTGGGTTTCTTGCAATATTTTCTCTACACAGGATCATGCGGCGGCGGCTATCGCTGCGCAGGACATTCCTGTTTTTGCCTGGAAAGGTGAAACTATCGAGGAATACTGGTGGTGTACTGAACAGGCACTATTATGGCCAAACGGTGAATTACCAAACATGATTCTTGATGATGGTGGTGATGCTACTCTTTTAGTTCACAAAGGTGTTGAGTTTGAAAAAGCAGGCGCTATTCCAGCAACTAAAGATGATGACAATGAAGAATACAAAGCTATTCTTGATGTACTACGCCGTACCATTGAGCCTGGCTCAAGCACATGGCAAGATATTGCAGCTAGCGTTAAAGGTGTAACTGAAGAAACAACCACAGGTGTTCACCGTTTATATGAAATGGAGAAAAAAGGTGAGTTACTTTTCCCTGCTATGAACGTGAATGATTCAGCAACAAAATCTAAATTCGATAATTTATACGGTTGCCGTGAATCACTAATCGACAGTATTAAACGTGCAACTGATGTAATGATTGCCGGTAAGATTTGTGTTGTTCTAGGATATGGCGATGTTGGCAAGGGTTGCGCTCAGGCTTTCAAAGGCATGGGAGCAACTGTGTGGGTTACAGAGATTGATCCTATATGTGCTTTACAGGCGGCAATGGAAGGTCACCGTGTTGTAGACATGAATGAAATTGTAGGCCAGGGCGATATCTTTGTTACGACTACTGGTAATGTAAATGTTATAGACCATCACCATATGGAAGCAATGAAAAATGAAGCTATCGTATGTAATATTGGTCACTTCGATTCTGAAATTAATATTGCATCACTTGAAAAATACGAGTGGGAAGAAATCAAACCACAGGTTGATCACGTAATATTCCCGGACGGCAAAAAGATCATCATTCTTGCGAAGGGCCGTTTAGTTAATTTAGGTTGCGCAACTGGTCACCCAAGCTTTGTTATGTCAGCCTCATTTACTAATCAGGTAATGGCTCAAATTGAGTTCTTTACCAATGCACAGGCATACGAAAATAAGGTTTATATTTTGCCTAAGAAACTTGATGAGAAGGTAGCACGTCTGCATTTAACTAAAATCGGTGCACATCTAACTCAACTTAGTGAAACTCAGGCCGAGTACATTAATGTGCCTATCGATGGCCCATATAAAGCTGACCATTACCGCTACTAGAAAAAATATCAGTTTGGTAAACACCATAAGCTGATATTTTTTATTACTGCGCTTGCATAATCATGCGTGCAAGCGCAGTGAACTTATACTATTTTGGCTGAACAATGAAAACACAACAAAAACTAGACAAGCAATTTAGCTGTGAATTTTTTCCTCCTAAAACAGATATAGGAATGGAAAATCTTTTCAATACGGCTGAAACACTAAAAAAAGAAATTAATCCTGAATTTTTTTCTGTTACGTTTGGTGCCGGTGGCTCAACGCGTGAAACAACATTTAATGCGGTCACTAAAATACAAAAACAAACGGGTTGCAATGTAGCCCCTCATCTATCATGTATAGGTTCTAGCAAGCAACAGTTACAAAGCATTCTCGATGAATACAGGGCACAGGGAATAAAGCGGATTGTTGCCTTGCGCGGTGACATGCCTTCAGGCACCGTTTCACAAAGCGACTTCAACCATGCCAATGAATTAGTTGCTTTTATTCGAGAAAATTTTGGTGATCAATTTCACCTTGAAGTAGCAGCATATCCTGAAGTTCATCCTCAAGCTGAAAACGCCATTCAAGATATGAAAAACTTCAAAACCAAAGTACTTGCTGGTGCAAATTCAGCTATAACTCAATATTTTTACAATATAGACAGTTATTTTTACTTTATCGATAATTGTGAAAAATCGGGGCTCGACCTGCCCATTGTACCTGGCATAATGCCCATCACTAACTACAGCAACCTTGCGCGTTTTTCTGATATGTGTGGTGCGGAAATACCTCGCTGGTTAAGACGAAAGCTTGAAGCTTACGCTGATGACACAGATTCAATTAAAGACTTTGGCGCTGATTTTGTTAGCTCAATGAGCCAGAAACTATTAGACATGGGCGCGCCCGGCTTACACTTTTATTCCATGAATCAGAGCGAAGCAACACTACGCATATGGAATAACCTCAAATCTTAGCTTGAGTTGTTTTATTTATTCTTATGAAATCAGTCAGAATTTACCAGCCCGGACAATTCGAAGCGGGCAAATCTTTTCATCTAGACAAAACTTCTAGCAATCACCTTATAAAAGTTCTTCGCTTAAAAAACAATTATATTTTTAATTTATTTAATGGTGAAGGAGACGAGTACTCAGCTAAACTCGAGATTTCAGGAAAGAGCGCAATTGCTCATATAGACACTAGACTTACATCTGATAACGAATCCAGCCTTAAAATACATCTCCTACAGGGAATTTCAAAAGGCGACCGCATGGATTTTGCAATTCAAAAATCCATAGAGCTTGGTGTTACCACTATCACGCCTGTTATTACCGAACGAACAGTCGTTAACTTAAAAGATAACCGCGCAGAAAAAAAACAACAACACTGGCGTTCTGTAGCAATCAGCGCTTGCGAACAATCGGGCCGAAACAAACTTCCCACACTAAATCCAATATGTAATTTATCTGATGTTTTTATTAAGCAAACTAAAGATTTGAAAATTTTGTTAGACCCATTATCAACAAATAGCTTTCAATCATTATCGCCCTCTAAAAACATACAGATTTTAATTGGTCCAGAAGGTGGATTATCAGACAGTGAAATCACTGTCGCCAATGAAAACGGATTCGAAGGCATTAAACTCGGACCTAGAATACTACGAACCGAAACCGCTGCTCTAGCTGCGATCACTTCAGCTCAACTACTGTGGGGAGACCTGACTTAGAGATAACCAGTCACGAAGGATATGTATGCACTCTACATACTTATTACATCATTACCTGTTTTACAATTGATTCAAGTTTTTCAATATTAACAATACTATAAGTACCATCAGCCATCATCACTTTGTCTTCAATGGCAGGGTGTGTTATTTCTTCTTTATTTGAAATAATATCTTCTTCTTTAACATTAACTACTGTCGGTGCATCCTGCATTAAAATTGACATGAACGGTAAGTTACTATCTTCACCAATAGAAAACAAAATAGCCGCTTTAACTGAACCAGTAGCAAGACTCGGCATGCGAACATTACCCATTGCTTCAAATGAAATAAGTGGAACTGAATGTCCACGCCAATCTAAATAACCTAACATCCAGCCAGGTTTATTTGCCACATTAATAATATTTTTAATAGGCACTATTTCAGCTACCGCTGCATTAGGCATTAACAGCTCATCACCATTAATCTTTAATATTACACATTTAATTTCTTCAGACATCAGTCAAGTAACTCATGTATATTTTCAAGTAATTCATCTTCCTGGAATGGTTTACCCATATATTTGTTTACACCAATTTCCATTGCTTTGTCTTTATGCTTGGCGCCACTACGAGATGTAATCATTATTATAGGCAAATCAACCAGTCGAGGATCATTCCTTACGTGCGTAGCTACTTCGTAGCCGTCCATTCTCGGCATCTCAATATCTAACAACATCACATCAGGTTTAATCTCCTGCAACTGTGATACAGCATCCACACCATCTTTCGCGGTGACAACTTTCATATCATGCCTGGTTAACATACGCTCTGTAACTTTACGAATGGTAATAGAATCATCAACTACCATAACGATAGTTTCTCGTTTTTCTTCTGCTACAGGTAATACTTCACCCGCTGGGCTTTCAGTTTCATCTTCAGATTCTGTAATGTGGAATAAAGAATCTCCGAGAACCAGGGAGTTCATTTCGAGAATAATGACTACACGGCCATCACCCAATATTGTAGCTCCAGAAATACCACGTACTGTGCTTATTTGTGAGCCAACTGGTTTAACAACCACTTCACGTCGACCAATTAACTCATCGACATGCAAGGCAACACTCTGCTCGCCAGTTCTGGCTAACAATACAGGGAACAACTGACCTGAACGTGAATAGTCAGGCTGCTCGCCTGTCAACATCTGTCCTAAATGTTTTAACTCATACGAACTGCCGGCAAACTCATACGTACTCTCGCCACTGTTATAGAATTGTTGCAATTCCGGACCAGACAGTCGAACAACACCTTCAATACTATTCAATGGCACTGCGTAAATTTCATCACCCACATTAACAAGTAGTGCATGATTAATAGCAAGTGTAAGCGGTAAACGAATTTTGAATGTTGTGCCCTTACCTTGAACAGTATCTATTTCTAAAACACCGCCAAGTTGTTTTATCTCGCTGTCAACAACATCCATTCCAACACCACGGCCGGAAATTTGAGTAACTTTTTCAGCTGTACTAAAACCAGCTTCCATAATATATTGCAATACGTCATGATCGCTGATCTTACTATTGGCATCTAACAGGCCTTTTTCAGTTGCTTTCTTTCGTATTGCATTAACATCTATGCCGCGCCCGTCATCTTTAACAATAATGACAACATCAGCGCCTTCACGATCAACGACTATTTTAAGCGTACCTGAATCTGGCTTACCTGCAGCCTGACGTTCAGCCACCTTTTCTATGCCATGCGATACCGCATTACGTAACATATGTTCAAGAGGTGCAACGATTCGGTCTAATACCGTTCGATCAACCTCAGACGTTTCACCAACAATTTCAAGCTCTACTTCTTTATCTAAATCTCGTGCAGTTTGGCGAACAATTCTTCGTAACCTTGACGCAAGCCCACCAAAGTGAACCATACGCGTACGCATCAAACCTTCCTGTAACTCAGTACTTACTCGAGATTCCTGTAACAGTAATGTTTCAGAGTCACGAACCTCTTCAGATAAAAGCTCTTTAATACTCTCTATATCACTTACAGTTTCCTGCAAGCTTCGTGAAATCTGTTGCATAGTTGAGAATCGGTCCATTTCTAATGGATCGAAATCTTCATCATACTGATCTGATTCCTTTTCATAACGTGAAAGAATCTGTGCTTCAGTCTCAATAGAAAGCTGGCGCAGCTGATCGCGCAAACGAATAACTGTTTGATTCATTTCTGAAAGGTTGAATGAAAAGTTTGATATCTGCTGGCCCATACGTGCATGATATACACTAACTTCACCAGCATGATTTACCAGCTCATTTAATAGGTCAGATCGTACACGCACCTGTTCAGTGGCAATACTCTCTTTTTGCTGAGGGACTATTTTTTCGTGAGATTCATCTGATTTATCAAGAACCAGATCTGATGCGTCATTATTTTTAACGGATAGAGCTTCTACTGGCTCTTCTGAAGTAAGCTCATCTGTAGCCGGTTCATCTGAAGTTAACTCATCTGTAGTTGTCTCTAATTCTGCCTCTAGCTCGGCATCATCAATTACACTCACAGAAACATTATCGACAGATTCAGCTGTTTCTTCGAGCAGTGATTCTGTACTTAATTCAACTTCATAAGTTGCATTTTCATCGAATACGAGCTCTTCTGTGTTAGCGGATTCGACATTATCTGCATCGTCGGGAATTTCAAAACCAAAGTCATCATCTGACTCTATGACAAGCTCTTCTGATAAAACATCTTCTTCTGACAGCTCAATTGAAAATGCTTCTGATTCATCAGTGTCTTCTTTTGTTATGCTTTTATCAGCCCCCCGGGGGGGCTCAGGCTCATCAACCTCTTCATTTAATGAAGCTGCCTGGCCATTATTTAAAGTTTTTTTTCCCTCTCTAATCGCATCAATATGCGAAATCAATGCAACAGCAGATGATAATGGTTTTCTATCTTTTACCTTAGATAACATATCAGACAACTTATCCAGAGCGTCATGGAATGCATTTGATATATCTTTACTGAATGGTAATTTTTTATCGTTTACAGCTATAACTAAAGATTCAAGAGCATGTGTCAAGTCTCCTACAGGGCTTAGATCCGCCATCCTTGCACCACCCTTCAGTGTATGCAAATGACGCTGTAAATCTAAAACACTTTCTTCATCTTCATTATTCGAATTCCAGCGCTGCAAACTATTTTCACAGTTATCTAGTAACTCTTCCGCCTCTTCCAGGAATATCTCTACTAACTCATCATCAACATCAGAGTAACTAACTAACGACTCTTCACTATTTGTTTCATTACTAATTTCATTTACTGCGTCTATATCTTCAGTTTTTATTGATTGACTACGTTTCTCATCAACTAACTCTTTGATGCGATTTAACAATGATGTATCGGATGACAGCTGATGATTTTTCTGTTCCAGCGCTTCCAGCATAGCAGAAACTTTATCAGTTACATCCCTAATCAAACTAACGCCTGAGCTTGATATACTTAAGTCATTTCCATCAAGATACAAACGAACATATTTTTCAAGCTCGCCACATAATTCTGCAATCTCATCAACTTCGGCAGTTCTGGCACTTCCAAATAATGTATGCAGCGCTCTTAAAAGTTCAGCATTGGCAGTTAACGGCTCAATTGACTGATTATGTAAATCAAGTAAACTGTTTATTTTTTTCAGATGGTTTTCGGACTCACCCTTGAATATGTCAAATAATACAGGATCAATGTATATCTGTAACTTGTCTTCTGAAATCGGCTCAATTTCTTCAGGTTCTGCTTCTTCTAACTGAATTTCATCTTCTAAAACGAGTTCATCAAAAGAAAAATCGTCTACTTCAACTACTTCTTCGTCAGATGAAGCAATCTGTAATGCTTCTAACTCTTCAGTTAAATCTATATCAAACTCATCATCAAAATCATTACCCGCTTCTTCTAATTCCAGGTTTGAATTTACTTCGGGAGCTTCTTCTATAACATCTTCTAAAACCAGCTCATCTTCCGAAATTTCATCCATCAATTCGTCTTCTGAAATTTCAATTACTGCAGACTCATCAACAGTCAGGGCGGGTTCGTCAGGCTGATTTTCTGACTGCCCTTCTTCTAGCGACTCTGCTTCAGTTGTTTCTATATTTAATTGATCAGCTTCTTCAACAGGGTTCTCTACTTTAGATTTTTTTATAGCCGAAGCAGGCTTATCAGCTGTCGGCTTTTCCCACTTTCCCAGCGCATCTGTCCTGTCAATTAGCTGGTATATATTGGGAATAGGCTCTTTATTGCCTTTTAACTGCTCTATTAACTGAGGTAAGACACCTAATGACTCATGTAATATATCAAACACATCCTGTGTAAGAGGGCGTGATTTATCAATCACGCGATTAAGCATATTTTCAAAATTCCAGGAAAACTCACCTATAAGTTCCGCACCAATTAAACGCCCACTGCCCTTTAATGTATGAAATGAACGACGAATAGTACTTAATGCTTCCTGGTTACCATGATCACGCTCCCAAAGAGGAATTTGCTCATTCAGTGAAGCGAGCTCTTCCATTGCTTCTTCAATAAAAATTTCTAATATTTCTTCATCTGCATCATCGCCAAGAATGATATAACGCTCTTCTTCTACTGCGGATTTACTTACAACCTCTGGCGCAGCTTCTTCAGTCTCTACGTCAGGCGGCGCTTCAGCTACAACATTCTGTTCAGGTTCTTCAGGCGATTTTTCCTGAGTGCTGTCTGGCTGAACATCGGCATCACTAACACCGCTTTCAGCTGCTATAGCTAATAACCTGTCTGCTGCCTCATTACCTGAGGTCATCGACAATTCAAGATCTGGACGACCTTCCAATACCGCCTCAAGATAATACTCAATACTGGTAACGACATCCGCAAGATCATTTTGCACCGAGGCTTCTGGTATCTGCCCGGCATTTAACATAACTTTTGAAACATACTCACGAACAGAAACTGTCTGGTGTTTTAGTTTTTGAATAGGCAACATAAACATTGCACCATCAACTTCATCCAGGCGCTGAATGATTAAATCTAGCAAACTTTTATCAACTGGATTTTCAAGATAACTCAGAATAGCCAGTCTTGCGTCATTGAAGTCCTGTAATGCCTCGCGTATTACCGCTGCCAGCACTTCCAGGTATTCGCCTTCAGGCATATCTGCCAAATCACCAACGCGACGTGCTGGCTCATCTTCACCCGTAGATCGATTAGCAATAAAGCTATTTAACTGAGACTCAACTGCAAGCAGAACACCCGCCACATTCATGATAAGTTCATCAGTTGGTTCTTTAGATTTAGAAATCACCTGATTAATTACTTCTTGCTGCTCAATAACCTGCTCTCGAGGCATACCCAGCCCAAGCATTGATAAAGTATCAGCAATTTTTGCAAGTAAGGCCGGTAAGTTATTCAAACGGCCTAAATCCTGTGCCTCACTATGAACAAATATTTCCAGAGTATCTTTAACTTCTAGTAAATCTTCGCGTATGCCCGCTGAAACAGTTTCTAACAACTCGGAATTCAGGCCACCCATTCCAGAGCGAGCTTCTTCCAGCTCAGTATCACCAGGTAATAATTCTTCCAGACGGTAAGTGGTTTTTATTTTTTTAACACGGGGTGAATCAGTTGTAATTCGCGCGACATAATAAAGCAGGTTTTTTAATAAATCAGATGGCGCATTAGCGGCAAAACTTTCTTCATCTGTATCAATCAGTTGCTTTATGCTTCTATCAACCTGACCTAATAACATTTTGATACTGACGTTACTGTCTATGCCGTCTTTAGTCAGGCCTTCAATTAATGCAGAACTTATAGACCAGATGCGGCGTGTTGAAGGGTTAGCCGACTTTTTCTCCAACTCACCTAATACCGCAAGGATACGCTTTAAACTGGCAGCAATTTTCTGCCCTTTAAACCAGCCAACCAAACCAATTTGATAATGCGGACGTAGTTTTTTTGCAGTAGCCACCAGTTGACCTGATTCAATATCAGTCTCAGCTTGCTCTGCATCAGTTTCAACATCAGGGAAAAATAAAACATTTTCAGATAATAAACTTGCGTTACGAGAAGCACGCAAATCGTTTAACAACGGTAGCAATACCATGGGCACATCTTTCCTGCCCGACTGCAAGCTTTCCAGATAATCAGGTAATTGCAGCATTGATCGCATCAAGACATCATAGGCATCGTCAACTTTTTCGATTTTGCCATTAAGTAACGCTTCGGAAACTTTTTCCATCTCCTCAGCTAATTGCGCAGCACCATATAACTCGACCATTTGCAAAGTGCCCTGCACCATATGCAAATGCTCTACCGATTCGCGCAAGCGATCAGTGTCTTCTGTGTCTTCTATATAAGCTGACAGTGAAGCCTGAGCTTCCTGTAATATCAGATCAAGTTCTTTTTTGACCCAACGCAGCGAATTATATTCAACAGTATCCTCTGTTTTCATCTCTGACAAACTCTAGCCTTAACCGTTTAATATTACTGTTTCTACCTGCTCATCGCTGTCTGGCAGCTTAAAGCCGGCAACTGACTTACGTAACTCGTTCGCCAGAACACTTAGATTACCGATAGAGGCGGATGTTTCTTCTGTACCTTCTGACGTTTGCAGGGTAATTTCCTGAATAACGTTCATGGTATTAGATACATCCATCGCAACCGATGCCTGTTTATTTGCAGAGGTTGAAATGCCGGTAATCAATTCCGCCAGCTCATCCGATACATTTTCAATTTCGATCAATGCGTCACCCGCATCCTCGGCCATTTTTGCACCGCTTACCACGTTGGTTGTGCTCGCTTCCATTGAGCTAACCGCTTCGTTGGTATCGGACTGGATGGTTTTAACCAGTGCTTCAATCTGTTTTGTCGCGTTACCGGATCTTTCCGCCAGTCGCTGTACTTCGTCCGCAACAACCGCGAAACCACGACCCGCCTCACCCGCGGTCGATGCCTGTATCGCAGCATTCAATGCAAGAATATTCGTCTGATCTGCGATTTCAGTGATCAGCCCAACGATGTCTCCGATTTCCTGTGATGATTCACCCAGTCGTTTGATACGTTTTGATGTTTCCTGAATCTGCTCACGGATCGTATCCATGCCGGTAATGCTCTTACGTACTATTACCGCACCTTTCTGAGCTATTTCTAGTGATTTATGTGCTACATCCACCGAGCCTTCCGCGTCTTTGGATACCGCTTTCATCGAATCAGCCATATCTGTTATCGCTGCTGAAGCAGATGCGATTTCACGTGCCTGGTGAGCCGAAGCATCGGTTAATCGCGTCGCAGTTGCCTGCGTTTTCTCTGCCGCCGAAGAGACTTCCACCGCGGTTGTATTGATGGTAGCAACAAGCGACCTGAGTGCATCAATCGCATAGTTAACCGAATCTGCGATGGCCCCGGTAATTTCTTCTGTTACCGTAGCGTGTACCGTTAAATCACCTTCCGCGAGGTTTGCCATCTCATCCAGTAATCGCAAAATAGCTCGTTGATTTCGTCTGTTTTGTTCAAGTGCTGCATCCTCACGTTCACTGGAGTCGCGAACCATAAGAACACCCGCCAGGATAATAACGATTACCGCTAAACCACCAGCACCGATACCAACCCAACGAAAGATATCAAGAAACTTACCGTGCTCAACAATTTCTTTTTCCAGGCCTTCAGTTTCTTTCAGTAACTGTACACCTAGCCCCTCAATCTCACCGGCTGAGTTTTTAACATCAAATAAATCTGGTGATAATTCTAAAATTGCTTCAACATGGTCTGATACTGAACTGAATAACATCGCAACTTCACGTAGTTTTATTCTTACCACTTCATCATTGACTTTTTGAATTCGTAAAGCTTTTGAGCCTTTTAACATCGCCTCTAATACAGCACCAAATCGTGCCGCATCTCTACCAAAACGGTCAGCAGCCGCCGCCGCACCATCACCGCCTGATAAAACACGGTTCATGTTATTTTCTATACGCTGTGTAAGCATCAACTGCCGAGACGCCATAAATACCTGGTGAGGTGTGGCATCGCGTGCCACCAACAAATCCACAACTTCTTCAGAGAAAGATAACAGCTGCGGTATGAATTCCTGAATAACCAGTACAAACTCACTAACTTCCGAGATAGCTAATTTACCATCAAGGATATTTCCAATATTTGCTCGGTAGGTATTTCCGCTTGTTCCAGACTCATCACCGTACCACACCTCAGTTACAACCTGATATTGTGCGCGTGCCGATTTAGGAAGTGGAGGCAGCCCCGTAGAAGGATTACCGTTTTTAAAGATATTCAGGGTTTCATCATAACGGTCTCGAAACTGCTCTAACTGAGTAAATGCTGTTTCTCTACCGGTTGCTGACTCTAAGGATAAAGTAGCTAATCGCTGTGATAATAATTTTTGCTCTGATACTATTTCGATATATTGCTGTTGATAACCTTGCTCACGTGCCGCAAAAATTAAACTGATCGCCATAGCGATAACAGAAAGAAATAAGAGCACACCCAGAATCAAAATGGGTTTACTAATTTTACCAATAGCAAACGGGTTTCGTTTTGCTGCACTCATATTATTCTTATCTCCCATGCAATCAAAATGCACAAACCATTTTGATCTTTATATTCGTTCTGTTTCTTACAGCGATGCGTGTAAGAAACGTTCATCTTCAACTAGCGCATGCATACTAAACACGGGCCAAAATTCATTGTCTTTCTCAAATGCCTGTTTAATATAAGGTTTTAACTTATTGTTAACATCAGGTAATTCAAATGCCTGATCCTCTAATGAAAAGTGCCTCATACCCTGCACTTCTTCAACTATTAAACCGGTATGTAAGCCGTTATGATTCACAACCATGACACGGGCGGAGTTCAAGTTACTTATTGACTCCCCGGTTACAAATCGCTTCAAATCCATAAGCGGTAATAAACCACCCCGCACATTTGCAATTCCGACTACCCAGGGTTTAACGCCAGGCACTCGAGTAAAAGATGGCGCATCAAGAATCTCAGCTACTTCACCCATATTTGAAAGCAGGTTTATACCGGCAATTTTAAACCCAATGCCTGTCCAGTCATCTGTAGCACGCTCGACAGACGGCATATCTTTTGCTCTTTCAAGACATTTTTGCTCAATTTCTTTTAGTCTTTGAAAAGCGTCATACATTTTTTATTATCAGCCCTTACCAGCCAGTGCGGAATTAACACGGGCCATTAAATCGTTTTCTTTTACAGGCTTAACAATATAATCTTTAGCCCCCTGACGTATTCCCCACACCTTGTCAGTCTCCTGATCTTTGGTGGTTACAATAATCACAGGTATATGGGACGTCTCTTCAATTGTTGCCAGCTGTCTTGTCGCCTGAAAACCATTAATGCCTGGCATAACTATATCCATTAGCACCAGGTCAGGAATGATCTCTTTGGCTTTGACAATCCCTTCTTCACCTGTTTCAGAAACATGTACTGTATGACCATTTTTTTCCAGCATGGTCTTAAACACGTGCACCTCAGTAGGCGAGTCATCAATGATCAGGATATTAGCCATTCAATTATTAAAACCTCTTAAATATTTATTTAATACGGCCTAACGACCACTTAATTTGTCGCATACTCTTTAATCGCACCAAGCAAATCATCTTTTGTGAAAGGTTTGGTTAAATACTGATCTGAACCGACAATACGCCCACGCGCACGGTCGAAAATGCTGTCTTTACTTGACAACATAATTACAGGCGTGGATTTAAACATACGATTATGTTTAATCAGCGCGCACGTTTGATATCCATCAAGGCGTGGCATCATAATATCGACAAAAATTATATCCGGTTTATGTTCAGCAATCTTTGACAAGGCTTCAAAGCCATCGACAGCGGTCACTACATCACAACCTTCTTTTTTTAGTAAATTTTCTGCAGTGCGACGAATTGTCTTACTATCATCAATCACCATTACTTTCAGGTTACTAATACCTGCGGAATCTTCTGCCATAGCCGTCCCGTTCTTCCCCAATAAAGGTCCACCTGAATCATATATCAGGCTATATTTAGTTCACTCAATATTTGTGAATGTAGCTCATGTTATTCAGTTTCGCAAATAAAAAATATCCCCCAAATAAACTAGTTACGCCAAAATCTTACATAAAGCCCTAAGGAATTACAACTAACACCATGATTTTTAAGCATTTATCAAAATAATGATGTAATATAGATTTATTCACGGTTAAAAAAACATACAGGGGCCACCCAGGATGACAATAAACATTGGTATTGTTATGGATCCTATCGAATCCATCACACCCTACAAAGACAGCAGCCTTGCAATGATGCTCGCCGCGCAAAAAAAAGGCTGGCGATTACACTACATACAACAAAGCGGCCTGTACCTTGAGGACAATAAAGTCAAAGCAGACTACAGATCCATCAAAGTGTTTGATAATAACGAAAAATGGTTTGAAGCTGACGCCATTGAAACCATGGACGCGGCAAAATTAGATGTCATTCTGATGCGCATTGATCCACCGTTTGATATGGAATATATCTACACTACCTATTTACTGGAAATGGCAGAGCAACTAGGCAGTCTCATCGTTAACAAACCTGCCAGCCTCAGAGATGCAAATGAGAAACTTTTTGCTACTCAGTTTCCTCAATGTTGCACAGACGTAATGGTAAGTCGAGACCCACAAAAGTTACGCGATTTTGTCATTAAATTTAAAGATGTTATTTTAAAACCTCTGGATGGTATGGGCGGTCAATCCATTTTCAGGGTAACTCCAGATGATGTTAATCTTTCAGTAATTCTTGAGACTATGCTCAATTTTGGTCAAAATACGGTAATGGCGCAAAAATTTATTCCTGAAATTACCGCAGGCGACAAAAGAATATTAATGGTAAACGGAAACGCCATTCCTTACACGCTTGCTCGCATACCCGCCGCGGGAGAGACACGGGGCAATATTGCCGCTGGTGGTACTGGCAAAGCTATACCTATCACAGAACGGGAACAATGGATTGCTGATCAGGTAGGCCCCAGCCTTAAAAAAATGGGAATATTATTTGCCGGGCTTGATGTTATAGGTGACTATTTAACCGAAATAAATATCACAAGTCCCACCTGTATTCGTGAAATTGATAAACAGTTTAATCTTGATATTGCAGGACAACTTATGGATTGCATTGAAGAAATTAAATGTTAAAAAAACTTACATTACTTTTATTTTTAAGCCTTACAGTAAGTCTTGCGGCCTGTGAAAAAACAGCCGAAGAACATCATCATAGCAGCCTGCACTTTGGTACATTAATAGACATCACATTATATGACGTCAGTGCAGAAGAGGCAGACGCTGCATTTAAACAATTAGACGAAGATTTTACCTATATGCATGCAGCCTGGTCTCCCTGGGAATCAGGGTCAATTGCACGCACTAATCTACTTTTAAAAACAGGCGCTGCTTTTTCATCTGGCCCCGGCGTTTTAGATTTAATAAAAAAATCCAGCATTATTAGCGACAAAACAGAACAATTATTCAACCCCGCTATAGGTGAACTTATTAATTTATGGCAAATCCACAAACATAAAGATCCCGACATAAAACCACCTGAAAAACACCTCATTAAAGCATTTCTAAAAAACAAACCTCAGTTAAGCGATATAAATATTGATGGCGTTAAAATACAAACAGATAATAGTACTGTTTCTCTGAACTTTGGTGCCTTTGCAAAAGGCCATGCCATAGACATTGAAATGGAAATGCTAAAAAACAGAGGCATTAAAAACGCCATAATTAACACCGGCGGCGACCTCAAAGCAATTGGCAGCCATGGTACACGCCCCTGGTATATTGCTATAAAACACCCCAGGTTAGATACCTGGCTAGCAAAAATAGAAACCCAAAGTGAAGAAAGCGTCTTCACTTCTGGCGACTACGAGCGCTTCTATTTCTATAAGGGAAAACGTTATCACCATATATTAGACCCGCGCACAGGTTACCCCGCAGAGGGTGTTCAATCAGTTACCGTATTGCACACAGACTCAGGCCTGGCGGATGCAGCAGCTACAGCCCTGTTTGTTGCAGGGCCGGAAAAATGGCTTAAAATAGCTAGAAACCTGCAATTAAAACAAGTTATGTTAATTGACGATAAGGGTATAATTCATGTTAGCCCGGCAATGAAAAAACGCCTGAAATTTAATTCTCAAATTGAGACTACACTATTGACTACAGCACCTCTATAATACAAATATGACAAGCAGACCCATAGCTCCGCCTAAGGTCACTTCAAGCGACCGCCTTAGCATGACAATTTTCTTTGCCCTGTTATTTCATGGCATTGTGATTTTAGGTGTAACTTTTGTCTCAGCGCCATCAGCGAAGCAAAAAATTCCACCATCATTAGACGTCATACTGGTCAATACATCCAACTCAGAAACACCAGATAAAGCCGACTTTCTTGCACAAACATCTCAGGATGGTGGTGGCAATAGCGAAGAAAAAGTCAGGCGCACTGATTTATTTTCAGCACCCACATTATCACAGCAACCAGGCATGGCTCAGCAACAGGCCAGTCAACAACAAAACCCCATAAAAAAACAAAGTGCACAGAAAGCATTTATCACTCAAAACAAATCTACACATAAAAGAGAATCACACAAAAAACAAACCAGTAAAGAAGTTCTTGAACAAATAATAAAACCACAACAACAAAACGAACGCGCTGCTCGCATGGCTGAAGAGCTCAGTTTAACGTTGCAGGAATTTTCTCAAAAACCAAAAGAAAAATTCTTAAACTCTCGCACTAAAGAATACATTGCAGCCAGTTATATGCGGGGCTGGATTGATAAAGTTGAACGCCTTGGCAATGCCGATTACCCCGATGCAGCGATACGCGAAAAATTAAGTGGCACACTTATACTTGATGTTGTTATTAATTCTGACGGAACTTTAAAAGAAATAAATTTACGCCGTTCTTCTGGCCATCAAATCTTAGATGATGCAGCAAAAAGAATTGTAAAAATGTCTTCACCATTTGCACCATTTTCAGCCAAATTACAGAAACAGGCAGACATAATTCACATCACAAGAAGCTGGGAGTTTCAGAGCAACCAACTAAGAAGCTATTAATGACTGAAGAAACTAACTTAACCAACCATTTTTTAATTGCCATGCCAAGCCTCGATGATGGCAATTTTTCTCAATCTGTCACCTATATTTGTGAACATGATGACAATGGTGCTCTGGGTATAACAATTAATCGCCCATCTGAAATCAGCCTTATTGAAATACTTTCACAATTACATATCACCAGTCATAACAAAGAAATTAATAATCAGATAATCCTAAGTGGCGGCCCGGTGCAAATAGACCGTGGTTTTATTCTACACCGCCCTCACGGAAACTGGGATTCAAGTTTAAAAGTCACCCCAAATATTGCCGTCACCACTTCACAGGATATCATCCAGGCTATCGCTAACAATGAAGGACCTGAACAATCGCTAATCTCTCTAGGTTATGCGGGCTGGGGGCCAGGGCAACTGGAATATGAGATTTCACAAAACACATGGTTAAGCTGCCCGGCAACCGAAGATATCATATTTAATATTCCCATTGAAAAACGCTGGACTGCGGCTGCAATGTTATTAGGAATCGACCTACAGCTACTCAGCAACCAGACAGGGCATGCATGAGCATTCAACAGGTTCTGGGTTTTGACTACGGAGAAAAGCGCATTGGCATAGCCTCCGGCCAATCTATAACCTGCAGCTCAAACCCGCTTGCCACTCTCACATCAAAAAACAACAAGCCCGACTGGGCTGCGATAGAAGCACTTATTGATGAATGGAAACCAGACGCACTCATTGTCGGTTTACCCTATTATCTAGACGGTACAAAAAGCCAGATGACAGAGCGTGCGGAGAAATTTTCAAGGCAACTTGAGGGGCGTTTTCAGCTTCCTGTACACACTCATAATGAAGCTCTCAGCTCATTCGAAGCTGAACAATTTTTACATGATAAAAAAAAGCAGCACAATAAACAGGACATTGATAAGATAGCCGCCGCAATCATTGTTCAAAGCTGGCTGGAGCAAAATACATGACCCACATTGCCGAACCTGAAAAACTTCTGGAAAAACTGGCGACCGATCTGAAAAATCTCCTGGAGTTACGCGCCATAGACAAACCGCTTATGGTCGGCATTCACACTGGTGGCGCATGGTTAGCCGAAAAGTTACATAAACAACTCAAACTCGAAGATGATCTGTCGACTCTTGATATCAGCTTCTATCGGGATGACTTTTCCCGCATTGGCATGAATCCACAGGTCAAAACATCAAACCTTCCACCTCAGGTTGAAGACAGGCACATTATTTTAGTAGACGATGTTTTGCAAACCGGACGCACTATTCGCGCGGCCATGAATGAAATTTTTGACTATGGTCGTCCAGCATCAATTACCCTGGCTTGCCTGATTGAAAGAACCGGGCGTGAACTCCCAATACAGGCAGATGTAGTAGGCCAGGTACTAGAACTAGCCGAGAAAGAACAAGTTAAACTAACAGGGCCTGAACCATTAGCATGGGAAATTAAACGCTCTGACTAAAAACACAGCAAAGAAAACAATAATGAACGCGAACCAACGCAAATTTTATTTATTTGAAACCTTTAACAAACTTATGCTAATGCTGACATATATATCAATATTAAATAGTGTTTTTATTCGCGAGTATTCGCCTTCATTGATGTTTTCTTTTAAAAGGGGTTTACATAATGGTCAATAAACCCACACGCCGTACTGATGAAATAATCGGCAAAGACCTCTGGAACATTCAGCTTGATGAGCAGGGTCGGTTAAAACATTTCTTAACCATTGAAGGTCTGGGCACCAATATTCTTAACCAGATACTCGACACAGCAGAAAGTTTTGCCGGCGTTAATGAATCCGTAAAAAAAGTACCTTTATTACGCGGAAAAACTATTGTTAATTTATTTTTCGAAGCAAGCACCCGAACGCGCACCACATTTGAATTAGCCGCTAAACGATTATCTGCCGATGTACTCAATATGAACATCAGCGCATCTGCAACCAGTAAAGGCGAAACACTACTCGATACCCTGCGCAACCTTGAAGCCATGCAAACCGATATGTTTGTAGTACGTCATGCTGACTCCGGCACCGCGCACTTTATTGCTAATCACGTTGCACCCCATATTCGGGTTTTAAATGCTGGTGATGGTCGACACGCGCACCCTACTCAGGCCATGTTAGATATGTTTACTATTCGCCGTAACAAAGGCGCTGATTTTGGAAAACTACGCGTGGCTATTGTTGGTGATATTATGCACTCTCGAGTAGCTCGCTCACAAATACACGCATTAAATACCTTGAATACTGGTGAAGTTAGAGTAGTCGGCCCTAAAACATTAATACCAAAAGACATTGAATCCATGGGCGTGAGCGTATTTCATGACCTGCAAAACGGCATTAAAGATGCGGATGTCGTCATTATGTTACGCCTGCAAAAAGAACGTATGACAGGCGCATCGCTACCTAGTGAACAGGAATATTATGAACTCTATGGTTTAACCGAAGAACGATTTAAACTTGCCAAACCTGACGCTATTGTTATGCACCCGGGTCCCATTAACCGGGGTGTGGAAATCGAGTCCAGTGTGGCCGATGGTGATCGCTCGGTTATTTTAGATCAGGTAACATACGGCATTGCTGTGCGCATGGCCGTCATGTCAATGACGCTAGGCGGTAATATCAAAAGGCAGGATCAGGAGATAAAATTATGAAAAATATCCTGATAAAAAATGCTCGCATCATTGATCCGAAAAATAATTTTGATGAAACAACCGACCTCTACATACGCGACCAGAAAGTCGCCGCTGTTGGCAACGCACCCGAAAAATTTACAGCCGATGAAGTCATCGATGCAAGTAATCTCTGGTTAATTCCCGGCATCGTTGATATTAGCGCACGTTTGCGTGAACCAGGGCTTGAACAAAAAGCCAATATAGAAACTGAAACATCGGCTGCGGCAAGTGCGGGCATAACGACTTTATGCGTACCACCCGATACCGATCCGGTTATTGATGAACCCGCCGTTGTAGAATTAATTTTACGAAAAGCCAAACTCGCCAAAAAAACACATGTGTACACCATGGGCGCATTAACTGCCGGTTTAAAAGGAGAACACCTAAGTGAAATGGCCAGCTTGAAACGCGCAGGCTGTGTCGGCGTTAGCAATGCACGTAATGCCATCAATAACCCTTTAATTCTACGCCGTGCATTTGAATATGCATCAACACATAACATTACGGTTTTTATTGAAGCTCAGGATAAACATCTAAGTGAAAATGGTTGTGCACATGAAGGCGCCATTGCCAGCAGACTGGGTTTAAACGCAATACCCTACGCTGCTGAAACAGCACCTATTGCACAAATTTTAGAGTTGATACGCGACACAGATATTCGCATTCACTTTGGCCGTTTATCCTGCGCAAGAAGCATTGAATTAATTAATGATGCCAAGGCAAATGGTTTAAAGGTAACAGCCGATGTAGCGGCACATCAGTTACATCTCACTGACATGGATATCAGTAGTTTTAACAGCCTTTACCATGTTATCCCTCCTCTTCGTTCACAACGAGACATGAATGCACTACGCCACGGTTTAGCAGAAGGCATTATCAATTGCATTTGCTCTGACCATCAGCCACATGAACCCGATGCAAAACTGGCACCCTTTCCTGCAACGGAACCCGGCATTTCAAGCATTGAAACATTATTACCCCTGACCTTAAAACTGGTTGAGAATGGTAGTCTGGAACTAAGTACAGCGATAGCCAGCATTACCTGTAATCCTGCAAAAATATTAGGACTAAACGCCGGACATCTTTCAGTAGGTCAATTTGCAAATTTATGCTTAATTGATCCGCAAAAAGAATGGGTATTTAGTATTGACGAAATGTTAAGTCACGGCAAAAACACACCCTTTTCAGGCTGGAACTTCAAAGGAAAAGTAATACAGACTATTATTAAAGGTAATACTGTTTTTAAACAATAAAAGTATTATTTATAAATCTAAACAGGGTAGCTCCATCACTCACCTAAATATTAATTACAATCTGGACCACTCATTATTATTTTTTTCAATGACTACAGTAGGCCAATAATACGTATTCTGTTTAAGGCTGATAACTGATTCCCGATTAATTAAATCCAGCACTTTTAACTGGATAAACTTTTCATCTTTATATTTTTCAGTTAACAGCTTAAAACCATCCAGGCTCTCAACCACCTCACCGTTCAACTCAACAATGCGTAACATTGTGCTTAAGCTGCTTCTGTTTGCCGGGCTACCATGATAAAGATAACTTACATAAACGCCTTCAGGTTTAATACCCCTTTGTAATGAAATCTCTCTATATGGCTCCTGTATTAAGGCACCTGCCCATTGAATTACTTTTTTAACACCTGAACCATCAAGTGATCTGGTTTTAACTTGCACCTTAATTTCTTCTCCTAAACGACTTATTGTTAAATCAACATCATCTTTAATTGAGTACTTTTCAACATCCCTGTAGTTTCGAACAACCTTTCCATCTATAGCCAAAATCAAATCACCCTCTAATAATTTCAATTCAGCATCAGAGCCAGCAACTCGCCTGGACACAACAATGACCTGCCGCCGTGCATCGCCTGTTTGCAATCGACCTGTCCATTCATCGGAAAGCCCTAATTTTCTGGCCTGAGCAATTGATAACGTTGAAAGTTCGACCTCCAGTGACTTTATTTCAAACTGCTTACAACATTTCCATTGCTCTAATAGCTCGATTACTATCTCAGCTGGTACGCCCCATTCATATTGTTTTATTTTATTACCGTTTCCATAAGCAAAACTCAACCAGACGGCAAGCGCCTCACCGTCCTCATTACTAAGCACACCACCTCTGCTCGTCGGCGGGTTATTCAGGCTAATCGCATCCATATTTGATTCTCTAAACATGGGTATTTTTGGAGGTGGAAAATCCAGTGTATCAATGGCGGATATTTTTGTTTCTTCCACTAATAATTCCTGGCCATTTTTTAGCGCAACCAACCAGACCTTGTCTCCGGCTTCCAGGTTTTCATTTACAAACTCTACCTCTTTTATTTCGGTATCACCCAACAACATTGGATCGTATTGAACTATTGATAAATTATGCAGAGGATGCACAAAAACTACTTTTGCAGGTATATCCAGTGCCCCGGCAAAAACCACCCTGACATCACCTAAACCCATGGGCACTGTATTCCTGTCTACCAGTATTAAACCATCTTTTTTGTTAACAACCAGACCTGCACCGGTATAATGAGAATCTTCAATACCATTTATGTTATAAGGAATATCAAACTGTACTGACACTATAGAGGATGATAATTTATTTGCTCGTTCATCCTTATATTCAATAAATTTAACGTCTGCTTTATCTATTTTTTCAGTCGCATTATTTTTCGCCAGAGTTTCGCAAGGCCATATCCCCTGCTTATCATCCCTATAACATTTTTTCAGAGCAAACCACCTTCTATCCATGCGCATTATTGATACATGCATACGCTGACTTTCTTTAAATGTAATATATTTTAAGGTTGCCTGCTGACGGTCAGCTAATGAATTAAGTATTGTTTCTACATCGTCTATGTTTCTAACTTCGCTATTATTGATTGATAAGATAACTGCACCAGTAGGCACTCCCGCTGTTGCCAGAGCATATCCTGGCTGAGAAACATATACCCCTTCAACCGGACGATTTAAGTGACGCGCCTGCTGGTAGGACAAGTTATGAACTATCGACTGCCCAAATGTTAAATATTTATCTGGTGTTAAAGAGTGTAAGTTATCAACCCTTATTTTTAAATCAACCGCATGCCCATTGCGCTCAACACGTAAATTAATTTCCTTATTCACATTTTCATCAAGAAGCGACTCCAACTCATCAAATCGCCTTATCCATTTTAATTTGTCATTAACAGCAGAACCTTTAATTAAAATATCACCTGGGCGTAATAGTGCATGCGCGTCTGTTCCCGGCAAACTCCGTCTCACCACCATCAACCCTACCCCGTGATTTACTTTACGTAATCTGGCTTCTATTTTTGGCCTTAAGCCTAAACGCCTAACTTCATCATATGGTTTATAATCAAATGTTGTCTGTAAGGTGCCACGACTTACAGGCTCGTTTTGCTGAATTAATTTCAATGCTCTTTTTACGCGCTGTAATGGCAAAAAATAACTTGAAGATGCTTTAACTGAACCACCTGCATTCAATGCTATAACATTGCCCCTGATATCAATAACTGGAGAACCGGATGAACCTCCGGAAACCCCCGATGCAGATTGATAATAAAATGTATTAAAATCATTATATTTACCACGACCATAATAAGGAGCCTGACGATCAGTTCTGGCAAGCGTGCCCGCAAGAATGGATAGCTGTTCCCCCGCGTCATTTCCCACCACTCTTATTTCACGACCTACAATGGCTTCTTTGGGTCTAATGGGTAAACTTTTGGGTTTGATAAATTTTAATGCAGACGGCTCATACTGAAAAAAGCCAAAATCATGAACAGGGTCTCGATAAATTGGTTTTAATTCAATTTCTTCACGATTTGCAAATAATGCTTCTGCAACCACTGGACCCGGCTGAACCACATGGCGATTGGTAAGCACAATACCTCGTTTTGCATCCACTACAAAACCTGTAGCCTGTGCCGAGCTGCTTCTGGCCGTATCAAAAGAGCGGACCGCATCAACCCTTATTGTTACAATCGAATCG
Source organism: Gammaproteobacteria bacterium (assembly GCA_026195255.1). Taxonomy (GTDB): domain Bacteria; phylum Pseudomonadota; class Gammaproteobacteria; order SZUA-229; family SZUA-229; genus SZUA-229. Next base: position 106,649 of record JAPHSS010000020.1, read on the forward strand.
GTTACACTATTAACCACTTTGGACCAGTTTCGATCCTTGTCGGCAAAAGCATTATTAATTAACAATAAACCACTTAATATCCATACTAGTTTGTACATTTTTTTTAATTACCTTAATATTCATGGCTCATTCGGGATGATTTATTAATGCTTAATAAAATCTGGGCAGGCCTAATTATTATAGGACTCCTGTTCGCAGTAGGACAGGATATTCAAGATGAAATTTCTAATACCTATAAAAATGGTGTTATTCACCAGATACCTTATTCAAATATCGAGAACTCGTCTAATCAACTAAGCCTGACATTTAATAACGCGACGTTAATTGCAACTATTAAATCTGACCAGAAAATTCATATCCATCTCGATACAGATAGCCCTGCCTATTTACAGAATATCGCCGATGCAAATGGCAATAAAAATAGACTTATTGGACATATTAACTCTAAAAATAACACTCAATTAAATCTTTTACTACCCGAGTTACATTGGAATAAATTACGCAAGGTGACTCAGGCGGCTTTTGATATGGCGAAGTTTGCCGTAAAACTAGCCATTGGCCTGATAGGTATTATGGCTCTTTGGCTTGGCTTAATGCAGATAGCCGAAAAAAGCGGCTTAATAAAACATGTGGTAAAAATTGTACAACCACTACTTTTCTGGCTGTTCCCAAAAATCCCTAAAGACCACCCCGTATTTGGCAGCATCAGCATGAATATGGCCGCTAACATACTGGGGCTTGGAAATGCAGCAACACCACTCGGTATAAAAGCCATGCAACAACTTCAGTCACTAAACACAAATAAAGATAAAGCCAGCGATGAAATGTGTATGTTTCTTGCTCTGAATACATCTAGCGTTCAATTACTACCTCCTGTCACTCTAATCGCGCTTATGGGCACACAGGTCTCCGAGTTAATCGTACCCATAATATTAGCCACTAGCTGCTCCACTATCACCGCTATTCTGGTTGCAAAGTTATACTCGCGCCACAACGCCAGACAGGATAAAACATGCAGCAATTAAGCAGCTTAATCATACCTTTACTTATATTATTCATTGTTAGTTATGGACTAATAAAACACATTGCCGTTTATGAAGAATTTGTAGATGGTGCGAAAGAAGGTTTTAATATTGCCGTTAATATTATTCCCTACCTGGTCGCCATGTTATTTGCTATCGCTATATTTCGAGCTAGCGGGGCGCTGGATTTTATTCTGATTTTATTTTCTCCGCTTGCTGACTTCTTACACTTTCCCGCTGAAGTAATCTCAATGGGTATTATTCGACCTTTAACGGGCAGTGGCTCTGTTGGCGTATTAGCAGAGCTTATCAATACTCACGGTGAAGACTCAATTATTGTAAAAATTGCAGCTGTCATGTTCGGATCAACCGAGACAACGCTTTATGTATTGGCCGTATATTTTGGCGCGGTGAAAATCAAAAACACATCATATGCAGTACAGGCCGGTTTAATGGCTGATTTTGCCGGTTTTGTAGCGGCGATTGCTGTCTGCCTGTGGTACTTTTCGTAAATATGTACATAGTTACCCTATAATTACGAATATATTATGATTTTAGCTATTTAACAAATACACACATTTAAATTAATAATCGTGGACTTACGCATTGTCTTTCTACTTTGCGCAGGTGATATTGAAATCAACAATACTGACCAGGCGTCTTTTCAACTATACCTGGATAAGCAGAAGCAACTTGACATATTTAATGAAAAAACGCGGACAGGGTGTTTAATGTGAGTTATACAGGTTTCAGTATTGGACTGGCTTATGCTTTCTAAAACTCATATTAAAAATGCATATATATCTTGCCTGTTTGGTCTGTGTTTCAGCAGCAATGTTTTATCTGATATAGATGAGACATTCAGCATTTCAGTTGGCGCTAATTTAGCAAACTACAATTCCAGGTTAAGTATTAATTCACAGGATAAATCTATCAACAAAGGTTTTAGCTTTGAAGATGATCTGGGTTATAACAGTCATGTCAATGCCGGCTGGATTAGTGGCTGGTATAGAGTCGGCGAATCACATCGACTGCAACTTGCTTACACCCCCATCAATAGATCATCATCAGTACAAAACACAAAAGACATTATTGTAGACAACACAACAATTAAGGCCAGTGCATCAATTCAATCACAGGCCAGTACCGACATATTCGACTTCAGTTATATATACAGCGTGCATAAAACAAAAACATTAGAAGTTGGCTTTTCTGCTGGTATTTACTGGTTATCAAATGACACAAATATTTTTGCTGCCGGTGAAATACAGGCCGAAGGAGATGATCGAAGCGATTTTAAATCTGATTATTTTACTCAAGAAAAAATTATCGCCCCTATGCCTTTATTTGGTTTATCTGCAAGTTATGAATTCTCCAGATCCTGGCGAAGTCATGTTTCATTACGTTACTTAAACGTTCAAATTGATGAAACTAATGGCAGTATATTTAGTGCTGAAGCCGGCTCCGAATACTATTTTAATGACAACTGGGGTATAGGCACGTCTTTAGCCTATTTTGATCTGGATATAGAAGTAAAAGACATAACCAGTAAGACTGCGCTAAACTGGAATCATAGTAGCATTCAGCTATATACCGTATTCAAATATTAGAGTTTCATCAGAAAACAATATTTTTCAGCGGTTATAGAGTTGACGGCGATCTTGAAAACGCCAATACCAGCTTAAATGCAAGCCTCGACGAATCGGCCAGTTACGGAATTATTATCGGCCAGGACTCTGCCACTGAACTCATAATGGAATTTTTATATTCCCATCAAAATAGTGGTTTAATCGATAACAACTATTTTTCGAAAACAAAATTGCCTGAAGTTGATATAGAGTATTTTCAAAATTGTGTGTTAATTTCAGTTTATTTATTTCGATGATTAAAAGCTAAGCATCGTGAGGTATCTCTCAGTTAAGCACATCCGCCTACCTGGCTCACAAAAGCAGCTCACTTAACTTCAGGCAATTCGTCAAGATCCGTTGAGAAATCCAGCTTATCATCCTCTCTTTCTTTAGCCATTTCTTTCACACCACCACCGAAATTAATTTTCCATTCCAGATTACTTCGTGAGTCAGCATAAGATAATGCCGTTTTAATATCAATTTTGCCGTCAGAAAACAGCGTATATAATGACTGATCAAATGTTTGCATGCCATCAGCTTCACCTTTTTCCATGATTTCTTTAATTTCATGAAAATCTCCACGCCGAATTAACTCGGAGATATAAGGTGAGTTGACTAATATTTCGATAGCCGCAACACGTTTTCCTTTTAACCCTTCAACCAGTCTTTGAGAGACAATGGCCTGTAAGTTTAAAGAGAGGTCCATGAGAATTTGATTGCGCGCATCGGGCGGGAAAAAACTTAAAATTCGATCTAATGTCTGATTCGCATTTACCGAGTGTAAGGTGGTTAAACAAAGGTGACCCGTATCTGCATACTGAATAGCTGCCTCCATTGTTTCACGATCACGCACCTCACCAATCATAATAACATCAGGCGCTTCACGCATTGCCTCTCTGAGTGCATTTTCATATGAAAGCGTATCAAGCCCTACTTCGCGTTGGCCCACTATCGATTTTTGATGATCAAACATATACTCAATAGGGTCTTCTATGGTTAATATGTGACCAGGCATATTTAAACTTCGATGATTAATCATTGAAGCCAGAGTGGTGGACTTACCAGAACCCGTAGCACCCACAACTAACACTAGCCCTTTACGATTAAATACAAGGTCTTTTAATTTTGCAGGTAAATTTAATTGATCAAGCGTTGGCACATCCGATTTGATATAGCGAATAACCAGAGAAACTTCACCACGCTGGGTATAAACATTAATACGAAAACGCCCAATATCTTTTAAAGAAAAGCCTAAGTTCATTTCCATAGTGGCTTCAAAACCCATTTTCTGGTTTTCATCCATGACGCTGTAAGCAATTTCTTTAGTCATGCCAGGCTCTAATGGCGTTTTACCAATCGAGTGCATTTTGCCTTCAATATTCATACTTACCGGCGCGCCGGTTGTAAAGAAAATATCAGAGCCGCCGCGCTCAGCCATTAGTTTTAAGTAGGGTTGCAGATTCAATTTAATTCAACTTTAATTTTATTGTTTAACGTAAACGATGTTTGTTATCTGAGGCATCTTCTTCCATCTTAAGGCCCGAGACTTCTTGCATCAAATCAGTGTTCTTAGCATCCTTTCCTTTTAGTTTTATACGTAATCTCAGATCATTAATTGAATCAGCATTACGCAAAGCATCTTCATAAGTAACGTAGCCATCTTCATACAGTTCAAATAAAGCCTGGTCGAAAGTAACCATGCCATATTCGTTTGATTTAGCCATGAGCTCTTTCATTTCATGGACATTACCTTTAAATATTAAATCTGACATTAACGGCGTATTAAGCATAATTTCAACCGCCGGCACACGCCCTTCTCCACCTTTTAATGGAATCAAACGTTGTGATATTAGTGATTTTAGATTTAATGATAAATCCATTAATAACTGTGGGCGTCGCTCTTCAGGGAAAAAGTTAATAATACGGTCAAGTGCCTGATTGGTGCTATTTGCATGCAAGGTGGTTAAACATAAGTGACCTGTTTCAGCAAATGCTATCGCATATTCCATAGTGTCACGATCACGAACCTCACCAATAAGAATAACATCAGGCGCCTGCCTTAAAGTGTTTTTCAAAGCCACGTCATAATTTTCAGTATCTACCCCAACTTCGCGCTGAGTTACAATACAATTTTTATGCTGATGAACAAATTCTATTGGGTCTTCAATGGTTATAATATGCCCAAATGAATTTTCATTTCGATAACCGATCATCGAAGCAAGCGAACTGGATTTACCAGAGCCGGTAGCACCAACAAATATAACCAGGCCTCTTTTTGTCATTGCAATATCTTGTAAGACAAGCGGTAAACCTAGCTCTTCAAAACTGGGAATTTCAGATCGAATAACACGTAACACCATTCCCATCGAGCCACGTTGTGTAAATGCATTAACACGAAAACGAGAGACACCGGGCAAACTGATTGCGAAGTTAACTTCCTGCTCCGCTTCAAATGTCCCTAATTGTTTATCGTTCATTATTGAACGCACCAAAGTTTGGGTGTGCGCGGGTGAAAGTGCCTGATTTGATAGCGGTGTCATTTTTCCATCAACTTTCATTGACGGTGCTGCGCCTACTGTTATAAACAAATCAGAACCATCTTTTTGCACTAACATGCGCAATAAATCGTGCATGTATCGGATGGCCTTATCTCTATCCATTCCAAACTCCAGTTATTATAATTATATGATTTTAACGATCTCTAAAGCCTATCGATTACTTTAAAAATATTACATCGCTTCTTTATTTACTGCTTTATTTTTAGCATCGTCTTTAGTGATAATACCACGATCCACCAGTTCCTTTAGATTTTGATCTAAAGTTTGCATTCCGACTGACTGGCCCGTCTGTATAGCTGAGTACATTTGTGCAATTTTATTCTCACGTATCAGATTTCTAATTGCCGGTGTGCCTATCATAATTTCGTGCGCCGCGACTCGCCCACCACCAATCTTCTTAAGCAGAGTCTGCGCAATAACTGCGCGTAATGATTCTGACATCATGGCTCGCACCATATCTTTTTCAGCCGCAGGAAACACATCAACTATACGATCGACTGTTTTTGCTGCGGAGCTTGTGTGCAATGTACCAAATACCAGGTGCCCTGTTTCCGCTGCAGATAGTGCAAGACGAATCGTTTCCAGGTCTCGCATTTCACCTACCAGGATGACATCAGGATCTTCACGTAACGCCGAGCGCAATGCTTCGGAGAAGCCCATCGTATCCCTGTGAACCTCACGCTGGTTCATCAGGCATTTTTTACTTTCATGTACAAACTCAATGGGGTCTTCAATGGTAAGAATATGTCCGTAATCATTTTCATTTACGTGATTAACCATCGCCGCGAGAGTGGTTGATTTACCTGAACCTGTAGGCCCTGTTACCAGAACGATGCCACGCGGTGTATTGGATATTTCTTCAAATATCTTCGGCGCACCCAATTCTTCAAGGGTTAATATTTTAGAGGGTATGGTACGAAATACCGCACCAGCCCCTCTATTATGATTAAAAGCATTTACACGAAAACGTGCCAAACCGGGAATTTCAAACGAAAAATCCACTTCCCAGTACTCTTCAAAGGTTTTACGCTGTTTATCATTCATGATGTCATACACCATGGCATGTATTTCTTCATGGGGCATAGCATCAATATTGATACGTCGCACATCCCCATCTACACGGATCATAGGTGGCAATGCTGCCGAAAGGTGTAAATCAGATGCGCCGTTTTTCACACCAAACGCCAATAATTGTGCAATATCCATTAAATCTCCCCTTAAATTCCGTAATTTTTAAATTCCGGAAATCTCAACCCATGTTTTTAGGTTAAGTATTGTTAATCTGGCTTGTATAAGAAAACTACAATAGTATTCTATTTATAGTCAATAAATTAGCAGGCTTCAATCAAATGCCCAAAACCTCTTCCAGGCAGACCAATATTGCAAAGAATTTAATGCAAATCCAGCATAATATTTCTCAATACTGTGAAAAGTATCATCGTAACCCACAGGATGTGCATTTACTTGCCGTAAGTAAAACAAAACCCACCGAAGATATCAGAACTGCCTTTAAAGCGGGACAGGTCAGTTTTGGTGAAAACTATCTGCAGGAATCAATCGATAAAATTAATGATTTAGCTGATTTACCGATTGAATGGCATTTTATTGGTGCAATCCAGTCGAATAAAACCCGGGAAATTGCTGAAAACTTCGCCTGGGTCCACAGTGTTGACCGACTTAAAATAGCTAAGCGTTTGAGCCAGCAACGAGCAGACTCATTACCGCCTTTGAATATTTGCTTACAGATCAATATCAGCCATGAAAGCTCTAAGTCTGGCTTTAACATTGATGACACTGAAGCCGCCGTTAATGAAATCATTAAACTACCCAATTTAAAACTACGCGGTCTGATGGCTATACCAGCAAAAGCGGATAATTTTCTCGAGCAACGGGCTATTTTTTCACAAATGAAAACATTACTAACAAAGCTGCAGACTCAGCATACACAATTAGACACCTTATCTATGGGCATGAGCGGAGATATGGAAGCCGCTATTGCAGAAGGTAGTACATTACTGCGTATTGGCACGGCGATTTTTGGTGAACGAAACGTTGCTGGGTTATAATTAAACGACTCTTAACAGCAGAAGCAGAATTCACGTAAACATGCTGCTGACTTAAAGCAACCTATTAACAAATTAAAACTATAACAATTACTAACAGAACCAATATATATGACAAATCACATCTGTTTTATCGGTGGCGGCAATATGGCAGGCAGCTTAATCAGCGGCCTGGTTAGTAATCAATATCCGGCCAGTAAAATCACCGTTACCGACCCTGACCAGCAAAAACTGGATCACCTTAAAAATTTACTTTCTATTAACACCGAAATAGATAACCTTAAAGCTGTAAAAGACTCAGATGTAATCGTACTGGCAGTAAAGCCACAGGTGCTTAAAACCGTTTGTGAGAATATCAGGCAAGTCACACTCAAAACTAGACCTCTAATCATCTCTATTGCTGCAGGCATTCGCTCAAAAGACATTGATCGCTGGTTAGGGGGTAACAATGCACTGGTTCGATGCATGCCAAACACACCCGCTTTAATTCAGGCAGGTGCCACCGGTTTATTTGCTAATAACTGCACCAGTTCTGAGCAAAAGAATATTGCTGATCAAATTTTAAGCTCTGCCGGCATTACACTCTGGGTAGATAAAGAAGAACAACTTGATGCTGTAACGGCTGTTTCAGGTTCCGGCCCCGCTTATTTCTTTTTATTCATGGAAGCCATGCAAAAAGCAGGAAAAGAGCTTGGCCTGGATGAAAATACTGCCGGCCTACTTGCCAGGCAAACTGCTCTAGGCGCTGCTCGCATGGCACTTGAAGGTGAGGACGATGCTGTTACACTACGCTCTAAAGTAACCTCCAAAGGCGGCACAACAGCTGCTGCAATTGAATCATTTGAAAGCAACAATTTTAGCGGCATTATAAGCCAGGCATTAACAGCAGCCCATGATCGTGCGGTTGAACTAGCTGACGAATTAGGAAAAAATTAACCATGAATCCATTTGTTTTTTTAATAGATATTCTTTTTCAGTTATACGCAACGGCTCTTTTGATACGAGTCTTATTACAAATGGTTGGTGCTGATTTTTATAACCCGGTATCACAATTCATTGTAAAAATAACTAATCCTCCTGTTATACCTATGCGTAAAATCATACCGGGATTCGCAGGCATTGATGTTGCCACCTTACTGCTTGCATTTATAGTGCTTGCGATTAAAGCGATGATCATTTATCAAACTATTGAACCGTTATCAATTGGCGTCATCGCATTGGGTGAAACGCTTGTTCTCATCATTAGTATATTTTTATATTCAATAATTATTCAGGCTATTTTGAGCTGGGTTAATCCAGACCCATACAACCCGGCTGTGAGCCTGTTAAACACCCTGACTTATCCCATACTGAAACACTTTAGAAAAATGATACCGCCTATGAGCGGCATCGATATTTCGTCTTTTTTTGCCATTATAACGCTGCTTTTTGTGCAGTATTCTGTGCGTTATATTTTTGCTTCGGTATTCGGCATCAATATTTAATTAACACAGATGTTTTATGAATGGAATGATAATGACCCGCTGCTTTGTTTAAAGGTTCAACCTAAAGCAAGTAATGATGAGTTTTGTGACATTACAGGCAATAGTCTGAAGGTTCGTATAACGGCGCCGCCAGCTGATGGAAAAGCCAACCAGCATTTAATAAAATTTCTTGCCAGGCAGTTTAAGGTTAGCAAATCACAGGTAACGATTTTAAGCGGAGAAACTAATCGTGAGAAACGATTCAGAATTTCCAGTCCGAAGTTACTGCCGTCTTTTATACTAAAAGATAATCGATAAATTAAAACAGACTCGTTTTAATTTAATTAAAGATATAACTACACTGCTTTGGCCCATCTCCATCGGGGAAAGGTCACCGCTTTTTGGTGCCCTGTCCCCTGTTGTGATGCCATCAAGAGTTTTACGGAGTCGTCATCCTACACTGTCAACTCTCAGTGGTATGGGTTAAGGGGACAGGGCTTAAAAAGCAAGACCTTTCCCCGATGGAGATGGGCCAAAACACTGACTATCGACGTCCACCTCCCGTAGAACGATTTGTATTCGTTTGACGACTCATAGAACCACTATTCATATTGCCCTGCTGAGACTGATTGTTATTTCTATACCTGTATTGATTCTGCTTACCTTGCTGTGCTTTAGATGCATCATCAGCAGGTGTTTGTATACGCTCCTGAGCTTGTGTGCGAGTACGTGTCATATCACCTTCTTCGGCAACAACAGCGCCCATTGAACCCAACATTAATAACGCTGCCGCATTAATTGATAATCGTTTAAATTTTTTCATAATATTTTCCTCTATTATTTATTTATCTATTTATTTAATTTTGTAACATTTACATATTTACGCCTTCACCATTCCAGATGAAGCTACCCATTAAAATATTGCCGCCTATATAGGTTTTGCTAACCTCCCATGTATCAAGGTCAATTCTAAAAAACACACCATCATGACTCGCTGCACTATAAAAATATTTCATGTCAAGACTTACGCCCGATGTATGTGACTGTGATTTATAATCAGGTGATGCGGATTCTGCCACTTCTACCGTTCTAACAAGTTCATGTGTAAGCGTATCGATTACACTCATATATGTAGCGTTATGGTTTGTAATAATTGCCTGATTACGCATAGGTAAAAACGTCGTATGTCCCGCACCCGCACCTGCATCAACCATGGTTTTAATCTGCATTGTATTTTTATCAATAACGAACACATGGCCCTCTGCCGAACCAATGTAGATACTTAAACCATCCGGATGAAAGTCTGCGTGATGCGAGCCCATCTCTGTCACATCAAGATTCAGTGGATCATAATCATGCAAATTTACCTGTGCAGTTTGCAGCAAAGCGTTTTTTCTAATTTCAAAACGAATGATACCCGGTGAAACACCTTCAGATTGATTACCTTCTATTACTGCATAAAACACATTTTTATCTTCTAACGTCATTGTTGACGCCGGTGGCTGAAAAATGTGATGAACAGATGTTGCTGTATTTAATACAGCCAGCTTATCTCCTGCACGATTCCATAACTGGATTTCACGTGCAGCCCGATCAAGCATAAAAAAGTGATGATCACTCACCCAGAGAGGATGACCTGTAGATAAAGAACCACCAAAATCGTGCGGTGTTGTTAATACATTTTCACCAACAACTTTAGTCACTTTATTCATATCTGTACGAATAATACTGGTCATGGCTTTATCTCCGCCGGAAACCAGTGACAATAAAGTGTTGGCGTTAAAATTAGTCGAACGTGGTTTATGTTGTAACTCAATGACCCCGTCATTCTCAATCGAATAATTATCAACAACAGTAAGTGATTGCGTTTTGCGTGTCAGCGCATAGGCTTTATTCGGCCCTTGCTGATCAATACCGTAAGGACCATCACCTGTATTTTCTACCGTTTTTAATAGCGCCATATTATCTACATCAATAATATAAACACGATTCGAATCCCAGTCACCATAGTAGGCCAGGTTATCAACTCCATATATATTTTCTGTTATATATGCATCCTGATTAACATATCCAGGTTGCCTAAAACCAAATGGGCCATGGTTTTTATCTATTGTTTGAAACTGACTCAAATCAGCTGAATTTGTCTTTGCTAAAACTTCTGCATCTTCAATAACATCATTAACTTCACTGACTGTTTCTTCATTACAGGCACTCATACCCAGCGCCATCGTGCCACTCAAACAAACAACCATAATTCGCCGTTGATTGTGATTTAACGCACTTCTGATTTTATTTTTCAATGTCATCGTTTTCATATCCTGTCCTGTTACATGGTGATTAAAATACATCATGATATAACGTGGGATAAATTCCCACGTGCCAATAACTTTATGTGGTAATTATTCCCACGTCAAGCTATACTCAATATTCCGATGAGCCAGATCAATAAACTGTGAGCTGGTTTGCAAACTTCCTCCCCCCGGAAATAACAGAGAACACAGCAGTTATGAGCCAAAATGGATACACTAAAACTCAGGCAGCATTAACAAAAGCCGTCACCATGCTCTGTAGGCCACTGATTCGCCTGTTAATTGAAAAAGGCATAAGCTTTCCACAGTTCCGAGACTTAATGAAAGCGCTTTATATTGATGTCGCAAGCAGTGAGTTTTCTCTAGATGACAAAAAACCCAGTGATAGTCGTATTTTTGTACTTACGGGAATTCACAGGAAAGATATCAAGCGTATCCGTGAGAATTCAGATCTAATCGCATCGAACGTTAGCAGCAGCGCTTCTTTAAGCGCAGAGATTATCGCTCGATGGAGCAGCATGCCAGAGTATCTGGATGAAAAAGGCAAACCCGGAAAATTAAAGAAAAACGCAGATCAAAACCACGCTGGTTTTGAACAACTTGTGTCAAGTGTAAGCAAAGATGTCCGACCAAAGGTAATTCTTGAAGAATGGTTACGTCTTGATATCGTAAGCCTCAAAGATAACTTTATCAGCCTCAATAAATCTGCATTTGTTACCAATAAAGAATTTAAAGAAATGGCTTATTACCTTGCTCATAATGTCCATGATCATATCGCAAGCTGTGTAAACAACATCCTGGGCGAAGAAGAACCTATGCTCGAACGCAGTGTTTATTACGCATCTCTTAGTGAGTCATCAATAAACAAATTACGTAACATTGCCGATAAAAAAGGTAATGAATTACTGCAACTTTTAAATAAACAGGCAATCAAGTTTTATGATGCTGACAAACATAAAAAACATGCAACGCATCGTATGCGTCTCGGTGTTTACTGGTACCAGGCACAGCTTGATGAAAACAGGAGGCCTGAACAATGAAAGCACTTCATAAATTTTTATTTTTACTGCTAATCGTTATGAGCTTCACAGCCTGTACCTCAATACCTTCGGACCTAACAAAAACGGATGATGAAGATAGTGATATTGGTTTAGGCGGCACGGGTTTATTAGCCAACAATTCAATAGATGAAAAAGCCATAGGCGGCACAGGTATTCTGGGAAAAATAACCGGCTTTGGCAGTATTTTTGTTAACGGCATTGAAGTTGAGTATAACGATAAAACACCCTTTAGCATAAACGGAAAAACAGCAAAACATCAACAATTACACATTGGCGATATTGTTGAGATACTGACCGAAGATACAAACAAATATACGCACGCGATTGCTATCAATTTACGCCATGAGGTAATTGGTGAAGTGACATCCATTGACCCTGAAACTTATAGTTTTATGATTAATAACCAAAAAATCATTCAGCCCATAAATACATCAAGTTTTCCAAAAATCGGCGAACGTGTTGCAGTCGCGGGGTTTAGAATTAACAAACAAACAGTAGTATCTAGTCGTATTACAGCAACAACTAGAGCCAATTTATTGCGCACTCATATTGATTTACCCTTTAAGGACAAAAGCAAGCAGTGGCTTGTACAGTTGTATGTTAACGAAAAAGCCAGCTTTATGTTAAACGGAGCATCTCATACCATTAATATAGATAAAGCGGATACGGCAATGGTTAATTCACTTAATATTAAGATTCTTAAGTTAAAAAAATCGGCATCTAAAGGGCTTATATTAAAAGAGTCAATTAATCCCGCCGACATACCTGCAGGGAGACCTCAACTTGAGCCCACTAACTGGAATAGTCGGCATAAAACACCTAATCAACAACCCTGGGTCAAACCGAGGCAATGGCAAAATAATGGCGCTGGTTCAGGCTCAGCTTCACCCTCAGGAACAGGCCCCAGGAACTTTCAAAATGGAAATAACAGGGGCCAGAAAACCTTAAACAGATAAGGGGGTTTTATTTATCAAACCCTCTTATCGCAGGTAAATCTCATCTTACAGAATATTAAGCCCGATATCTGACTAGTTAGTTGCATCATTTCATCAATGAATTAAATGACAAATAAAAACTCCAGACGGCAAATAAAATAACCAGGCCTCCTGCTAAATTTCTGACGGCCTGTTTTTGCACAAACTGCTTTAACTGATTTGCAAAAAAACCCATTGCCAGTAAATTAGGTAGTGTTCCCAGGCCGAAACTTAACATTAACAGGGCGCCTTGCTGGAAACTTGCAGCAGAAACTGACCACACTAAAACGCTATACACAAGACCACAGGGTAACCAGCCCCATAACAAACCAAGAGTTATTGCCTGAACAGGCGTTTTAACCGGTAACAGTTTTTGCGCAAATGGCTGTATTTTTTGCCACACAACTGAAGCAGATTTTTCTAATCTGGCCAGACCTAACCACCAACCTGAAATATACAGCCCCATCATTAACATAAAAATAGCTGCAATTAGCTGTAATAAAACCTGAATAAATTGAATATCAGTCCACACAGCCAGCATCCAGCCAAGTGACCCCATCAACCCACCAGCCAATGTATAACTTAACAATCGACCAAAATTGTAGGCTAACAACAAACTAAATAGTGCTAAAAATCGCGGGTTTGCATCCTCTTTACTGGCGAAACTTAAAGCCCCAACAATTCCGCCACACATACCAACACAATGGACACCTCCCATTAATCCGACAGTAAATGCTGTTATATAAGTAAATTCTTGCATATTTTCTTAACTTTTTTAATAAAACCCTTGTATTACAGCGCAAAAGCACTAACAATCCATGCATTGAATAATTTTTATTTATTCATTCAACTGATTAAACTAAAAACTATAGGAGCGTCTAGTATGGCGGTTAAAAAGAAAGCTGCAAAGAAAAAAGTAGCCAAGAAAAAGGTTGCGGCATCTGCTGTTAAAAAGCCACCAACCAAAAGTGAAATTCTGAATCACATTTCTGCTGAAACAGAGTTAAGCCGTAAAGAGGTAACTGCGGTACTAGATAGTCTTTCTGGGCTGATTGAAAAAAACATCAAGCCTAGAGGCCCTGGCTTCTTTAACCTGCCCGGTCTATTAAAGATCAAGGTAATTAAAAAGCCTGCGACGAAAGCTCGTAAGGGAACTAACCCTTTCACTGGCGAAGAAATGATGTTTAAAGCTAAACCAGCACGCAAAGTAGTTAAAGTGCTACCGCTAAAAGGTTTAAAAGATATGGTTTAACAGCCATTTCCAGCTTTTTAAACGGGATTATATAGCACTTAATACCTGCCATATAATCCCGTTTTACTTTGCTGACAGAAAAATGACCAAAATTCACCACTTGTTACCGCATTGAAACAATATTTTCAGGGCATAATAGACATAATCCCTCTAAGCTAATTGGAACTGCTCGCGCTATTCTCTATAATGAATTAAATATGAATACACTGGCAGACAAACTACCTAAATCTATAAATCTTAACGAAGCTAACCTGGCCAGGTTGAATCGTGCATTACCCCCTTTATTTACGGTTATATTAATTATTGCCTGTAGTTATACTCTTTCACAAATAACCTGGTCATTAATTCCCGGCGATGAATCTTTAGCACCCGGTAAAATTCAGCCTAAAACAGGAATTAAACAGGCGCCTAAAGCTTATAATGAAATTACTGACGCTCATTTATTCGGCATCTTCCAGCAAAGCGCAACTAACACTGAACAAACCATCGCACCAGAAACACGCTTAAACCTGCAACTTAAAGGCGTGCTCGCCACGAGCCCTATGGAATATGGCAGCGCTATTATTTCTAAAGGTAAAAACGGCCAGGAAGATACTTACTCGCTGGGTGATAAAGTTTCCAGTGCTACTATAAAAGAGATATATTCTGATCGGGTTATTTTAGAGCGTGCTGGTAAACTTGAAACACTTCGCATGCCTAAAGATGATAACGCCAGCCTGATTACATCATCAGCCGATACTACTCCATCTATTAGAGACTCGAGCCCCGGTGCAGTATTATCCGATATTCGCTCACAAATACTTAAAAACCCGACATCTTTCGGGAAATATGCAATACCTATCCCTTATAATGAAAACGGTCGTTTACGCGGTTATCGTTTGCAACCCCAGGGTGACCGTTCACTATTTGATAAAGTAGGGCTGGACCCGAATGATGTTATTGTTGCAGTAAATGGCGTTGAACTAAATAATCCTACCAAGGGCCTAAAGGCATTGCGTTCATTACAAAGCGCTAAATCTATAGACCTGACAGTTTTACGTAATGGCGCTGAATTACCATTGCATTTTGATATACCTTAACAGAGACAACTATTTTGAATTTCCAGGGCTCCAATTACAAACACTTACTGACCATCCCAGCAGGCCTTAAACGATTATTTATAATCTGCTGCCTGTTGTGCACTGGCCTATTACCTGCCCAAAATCTGGTCGCCGCAGAAAACCAGATTACCCTGAACTTAAAACAGGCTGACATACGCGCCTTAATTAGCACTGTTTCAAAGTTTACCGGTAAAAACTTTGTTATTGACCCCAGGGTGAAAGCCAAAGTAACCGTAATCTCATCAAAAACCATGTCTGAAACCGAAGTTTATGAGGTTTTTCTATCGGTTTTACAGGTACACGGTTATGCTGCTGTGCCTGTTGGCAGTGTGATAAAAATTGTTCCCCAGGTAAATGCAAAACAGGGCCCTTTACCTGTTGTTCGTGGATCTAATAACCGCGGTGACGAACTAATTACTAAAGTTATTACGCTTGATCACGTACCGGCAGCGCAACTGGTCCCCATACTTCGACCTCTGGTTCCACAACAGGGACACCTTGCTGCTTATAACCCGACCAATACACTTATCGTTACAGATCATGCAGCAAATATAAAACGCCTGGTACAAATTATTCGACACATTGACCGCCCGGAAAGTGATGAACTGGAAATCATTCCTTTAAAACACGCATCAGCTTCTGAACTTGTTCGCATATTGAATTCACTTCAATCAGGTAGTGGTGCCGCTAAAGCGGCAGCAAGCAAAAAAATCACACTGGCAGCAGATGATCGCACTAATAGCATATTAATGAGCGGTGAACGTTCTAGCCGATTAAAAATTCGGGCAACTATTGCTCACCTTGATACACCGCTAGAAAATGAAGCGGGTAATACCCATGTCATTTATTTAAAATACGCCAAAGCAGAAGACATTGTTACCATACTCAGCGGTGTACAAAAAAACCAGGAAAAAACTAATAAGAAAGTTAATAAAGCGGTCGCTGCTACAAAACAAACCGATGCTGATATACAGGCAGATGACGCGACCAATTCATTAATCATTACAGCTGGCCCAGATGTTGTTCGCCGAATGAGATCAATTATTCGCCAACTGGATATTCGTCGTGCCCAGGTGCTGGTTGAATCAATTATTGCTGAAATATCCAATAATACAGGTAAGGAATTTTCTTCACAGTTTGTTATAGGCCCACCTGAAGATAGCAGTAGTAATACCGTTCCAATTGGTGTTGGCAACTTCGGCGGTGCTGGCGGCATTATCGGTTTGTTCAGTGGCGACCAGGCAACTATTGGTAGCTCAATTGGTGACGGCATTACTTTTGGTTTCGGCAGTGACAACGGAACTCGTTTTGCCTTTTTGTTAAAAGCGCTTTCCGCTGACGCGGCAACCAATATTTTATCAACGCCGAGTGTTGTCACACTGGACAACCAGGAAGCAAGCATTGTCATAGCACAAAATGTGCCTTTCCTGACGGGCTCATTCACCACAACGGCAGATGGCGCAAATAATCCTTTTCAAACTGTAGAACGCCAGGATGTGGGTATTACACTTAAGGTGACCCCACAAATTAATGATGGCAATACAATTAAACTGGAAATAGACCAGGAGGTTTCAAACGTATCCTCTTCTGCTGCATCAAACGGCGACATCATCACTAACAAACGCCAGATAGCGACCACTGTATTAGTTGAAGACGGTGAGATTTTAGTGCTTGGTGGTTTGATAGATGATCAATTACGAGACACGGTTTCTAAAGTACCGATTCTCGGCGACATTCCTCTTTTAGGCTGGCTGTTCCGCTCACACAGCACATCTAAAGAGAAACAGAACTTAATGGTATTTATGCGCCCCAGCATCATGCGTGATGCAAACACAGCTGCTTACCATACTAACCAGAAATACAATTATTTGCGTGCCCAACAAATCGATGCTGGCATCAATGGTTTTGGTTTGCTAAAAGAAGAAAGCAGCCCCTTATTACCCCCATTACAAAATTTAGTTAGGCCTGCTGATACACCTGATGGCAAACTACAGTCACCTCTAAATCAAAATAAAAAGAAAACAATCAAAGAAACCTCAGAACTTGATCTTGATGGCGAAGACTTTGACTAATATCTCCACCAGTGAAATAGAAAATAATACTACCCATATTGAGGCACTGGAAGTTGACCCGACTTCAGTCCAGGCTGCCGAATTAAATGCGCAAAGCATTTCTTATGCTTTTGCAAAACGTCACGGCGTTATGCTTGGGCAGATTGATGATGACAAAGCTCAGGTTTTATATCGAGGCACTTTAAACCCTCAGGCCATCGCTGAAGTAAGACGAATTATTGGTCGTCGTGTCGAACTATCGACTATCACTGATGAACAGTTTGAAGCATTGATTACACAAACTTATGAACAGGATTCCGATCAGGCTATGGCCATGATGGAGGGCGTAAGTGATGAGCTTGACCTTGACCAGCTTGCAGAAACAATTGAACCGGAAGATTTACTGGGCGCTGAAGATGATGCGCCAATAATTAGATTGATTAATGCGGTACTGACAGAAGCAATAAAAATAAACGCCTCTGACATACACATCGAAGCTTTTGAAAACAGAATGCGAATTCGTTTTCGTGTTGATGGTGTTTTACGTGAAATTTTACAACCACCAAAAAATATCGCACCTCTGGTTATATCTCGCATAAAAGTTATGGCGAAACTCGATATTGCTGAAAAACGCTTACCACAGGATGGCCGTATTTCTTTAAAGGTCGCGGGTAGATCGGTTGATGTGCGTGTATCCACATTACCTTCAGGACATGGCGAACGTATTGTATTACGCTTATTAGACAAACAGGCTGGGCGCCTGGATCTGCAACATCTGGGCATGTCTGATAATGATAGAGAGCGTTTAACGGATTTATTACGCCATCCCCACGGAATCATATTAGTCACTGGCCCCACCGGCTCAGGTAAAACAACAACTCTGTACGCGGGTTTAACACAGCTCAACGATAAAAGTAGAAATATTTTAACCGTTGAAGACCCCATAGAATATTACCTCGATGGCATTGGCCAAACCCAGGTTAACAATAAAGTTGAAATGACCTTTGCCAAAGGTTTACGGGCCATTTTACGACAGGATCCTGATGTAGTAATGATTGGTGAAATACGTGACATTGAAACCGCATCCATTGCGGTTCAGGCGAGTTTAACCGGTCATCTTGTATTATCAACATTACATACCAATACCGCCATTGGTGCGATTACCCGTTTACGCGATATGGGTGTAGAACCCTTTTTATTAGCGTCTAGTTTAATCGGCGTGTTAGCTCAACGCCTGGTTCGAAAGTTATGCCCTCATTGCAAAGAGGCACATACCGCCTTAAAAAGTGAATGTGAGTGGTTAGGTATTGAGGTTTCACAGGCACCTGAAATACACACCCCTAAAGGCTGCGATAAATGTAATCAGCTTGGATATAATGGCCGCACCGGTGTTTATGAATTAGTCCCCATTGATAACAAACTTCAACAAATGATTCATGACGGCGAAGGTGAGCAGACTATGGAAAAATATGCGCGTAGCTTTACAACAAGTTTACGCACAGATGGAAAACGCCTGGTACTGGAAGGCGTGACTTCGCTTGAAGAAGTTTTAAGAGTTTCACGTGAAGACTAATACACAATCGGTTTACAAAATTTTTAGTACAAAACCATAATTATGGCAGCATTCGAATACATAGCACTTGACTCAAAAGGCCGTGAAAAAAAAGGCGTTATTGAAGGCGACACACAACGTCAGGTTAGGCAAATGTTACGCGACAAAGACATGATGCCACTACAAATAGATAGCGCTGCTAGCCAGGAAAAAAAACAGCAGGATAAACCAGTACAGATTTCGCGACGCAGCATAGGTGCTACCGATCTTGCTTTATTTACGCGTCAGTTAGCTACACTGGTTCGTGCCGCCATCCCGCTTGATGAAGCACTTTCAGCTGTCGGCCAGCAAACAGAAAAGCCGCGCATCAAAAGCATGGTATTTGCCTTACGTTCAAAAATTCTAGAAGGCCACACACTGGCAGCCGGACTTGCAGATTTTCCAAAAATATTTCCACAACTATTCCGTGCCACCGTTGCAGCGGGTGAGTCATCAGGTCATTTAGATGTCGTATTAGACCGCCTTGCAGACTACACGGAAAGCCGTCAGAAAATGGCATCAAAAATTGCACAGGCAACAATCTACCCGGCCATTTTAACGATTATGGCCTTTTTGGTTGTTACCGGTTTATTAATGTTTGTTGTGCCACAGATCGTAGAAGTTTTTGAAACCTCTGGACAGCAACTTCCGGGCATCACCCGTGCAATGATATGGATAAGTGAGTTTTTACAAAACTGGTGGTTTATTTTAATTTTATTATTTATCGCTTTATTTTTTATGGCAAGACACCTGTTGTCTATTCCCGCCAACAAACGTCGCTTTCACTTCTTCTTATTAAAACTACCCGCGGTAGGTAAACTTGTTAGAGGTTTAAATACCGCGCGTTTCTCACGCACTTTAAGCATTCTTTCATCTAGTGGCGTTCCCGTTCTGGACGCACTGCAACTGGCGGCGCCTGTAGTTGCAAACTTACCCATGCAGGATGCGGTAATTGATGCAGCAGAGAAAGTAAGAGAAGGTTCGAGCATTTATGCGGCACTTGAGCGCAGTAAACTATTCCCGCCCATGACCTTACATTTAATTTCTAGTGGTGAGCGATCTGGCAATTTAGAAGGCATGTTAGATAAAGCAGCAGAACAGCAGGAACGCGAACTGGAATTATCCATTTCCATGTTTATGGGGTTATTTGAGCCCCTGTTAATTGTTGCCATGGGCGGTATTGTGCTGATAATCGTTCTATCTATTTTATTACCCATTATCAACATGAATGATTTAATGCAATAAAACCACAACTATTTTTTAACTGATAATTTAAAAACGTCTTTTAAAAGAAAAATAGCGCCAGCTAACCCACCATATAAATGCGCATTAACCGCCACCCTTCCACCAGCCACTGACTCTGAACCGGGTAACGCCCCATACATTTGCTCCCACACCAGCTTAGCTATAATAATAAACATTAAAACCAGACCACTGATTTTATAACGCTGCATTTCGCAACGCGCACCAATTATAAATAAACCATGTAAAACACCTGAGAAACCCACATAACGTTCTAACTGATTATCTAACAATAAACCCGCACTACACAATAAAGAGATAAATAACAGTGCCTGCGCCCAGTAACGATTTGACCTGTATCCCGCAAAAAAGATAACCACCATAGCTAAACCGGCCATATTGAGTAAGAAATGACTCCAGTTCAGGTGTGTTAAATGACCGCTAATTAAACGCCAGACCTGCCACCGCTCAATTAACTGTCTATCAAAGCGAAATTCAGGCTCTAAATGTAATATTTGTATAAAAAAACATATAATAAATAGAACTAGCCATAATTTTTGGCTTCTAAGTTTATATAAAATATCCATACGTAAAAATTGTGACATACTCGCTTACACCAGCATCTGTTATGATAACGCCACAAAGTTTAACCATTTATTGACTACGGAGCCATCTGTGAAAGCACCTCAAATTAAACAACAGGGATTTACCTTAATTGAAATTATCGTTGTTGTTGTTATTATCGGCATATTAGCGACTTTTGTTGCGCCTAAATTTTTAGGCAAAACAGATGATGCGCGTATTGTGAAAGCGAAAAACGATATTCAGGCACTGGGAAGCGCCCTCGACCTGTACAAGCTTGATAACTATACCTACCCAACAACGGATCAGGGTCTCGACGCACTCATCAATGAACCCACCAGTGACCCGGCACCCGCCAACTGGCAAAAGGGCGGTTACGTCAAAAAACTACAAAAAGATCCGTGGCAGCGTGATTACTTATATTTAAGCCCGGGTGAACACGGTGAAGTCGATATTTATACTCTTGGCGCAGATGGTGTTGAAGGCGGCGAAGGCCCAAATGCGGATATTGGCAGCTGGGACTAGTCGGTTACACGGTTGTTAAAGATGCGCGAACAACTCTACAACCGTAATCACAATCTCAAAAGAGGCTTTACCCTGATTGAATTACTGGTGGTTATTGTAATCATTAGTCTTTCAATCGCGGTTGTTGTGGTCAATATCTCAACTGGCGGAGAAGATGAACTGGCAGAAGAAGAAATTCTTCGACTGCAACAAATTTTACGCTTTGCCCATGAACAATCTGTTATTAGAGCAGAAGAATACGGCGTACGTTTTTATGAAACCGGTTATCGTTTTATGCTTTACGATGAAGAAACAGATAACTGGTTAGACATAAACAAGGACAAATTATTACGTAGCAGAACCCTGCCCCAGCCTCTTGAGCTAGACCTGTATATTGAACAGGTACCGGTAGAAATACTCGAATCACCTAAAGATGATCCTGACACTGAACAGGAAGCAGAAGAAAATAAATTAGCCAGTGCCGCATCTGATCTAAATCTAACAAACCAGCCTACAGCAGAACAAACTGAAACCGAAAAGATCACACCTCAGGTATTTCTACTCTCCAGCTCAGAATTAACTCCTCAGTTTGAAGTACGTTTACGCATCCCCGGCAGTGACATTGAAGAACTGCTTGAAGGCTTGCCACAGGGTGAATTCAAGCGGGTACAGCAAGCGAATGAATAAACTCAAAGGTTTTACTCTGATTGAAGTAATGGTCGCACTCACCATAATTGCGATTGCACTTGCTTCACTTATCAAGGCATCTGGAGGTCACACTAACTCTGCTGCATACCTTAAAAGCAAAACCCTGGCCCATTATGTTGCCATGAATGAAGTGACCCAGTTACAAGTTGATAAAGCATGGCCCGATCTGGGCACAATCCGAAAATCCACTGAAATGGCCGGCGTTGAATGGTTCTGGACACGAGAGATAAAAAAAACAGGTGATGTAACAGGCAATATTCGGGGTTTAAAATTTACTATTTTTCTGGATGAAGAAAGAACTCGAAATCTGGCTCAGATTCAGGCATTTATTTCTAACCCGACTCAAAACATTTTACCTGTGGCCGCACCTGTTAACTCAGGTGCAAGTGGCGCCACACAATGAAATTGAATTCTTCAGCCAGGTTATCTGGTTTCACCCTTATTGAAGTCATTATAGCAATGTCAATTTTTGCTATCGTTTCACTGCTGGCTTATACCGGTTTGCATTCTGTCATCACTTCAAAATCACATACTGAAGGATCATTAGAAAGACTTCGAGAGTTACAGATGACCATGTTAACCCTGAGCGGTGACATGCAACAGCTAACTGATCGAAAAGGCCAGGATGCACTGGGTGGCACATTATTAAATGTTTCAACCCAGAACAGTGATTATATTCTGACCTTTACCCGTGGTGGCTGGCGAAACCCTGCCAATCTGCCGCGTAGCACTCTACAACGGGTTGCCTACAGATTAGATGAAGACAAACTCATTCGACTTTACTGGACACATGTCGATAGAGCAGATGATGAACAACTTGTTGAACGCACCTTAATTAGTAATATTGAATCGTTAGAGTTACGTTTTCTTGATGATAAAAACCAGTGGCAAACTAACTGGCCTACAGCTAATAACCTTGCCTCGGCAACGCCCTCAAACGCTCTGCCTATTGCGGTTGAAGTTATCCTGAAAATGCATGACTGGGGTGAGATACGGCGTCTGATCAGGGTCGCAAACTAATGACGAATATTAACAGACAACACGGTGTTGCCATTATCGTCGCCTTGCTTGTGGTATCACTTGCCACTGTGCTGGCGGTATCACTGGTCAAACATTTAAATTATGATATTCGCCGCACTGAAAACATCTTACGTCTTGATCAGGCACATTTATATAATGCCAATGCGGTAGAATTTAGCATGTTACTAATAGAACTGGATCGTAAAAACAATGAATACGACGGCCTTGATGACATTGCCTTATTTCATGAGCAAGCATCCGTATTCCCGGTAGAGGGCGGCATGGTATCCAATAAACTTACTGATTTACAGAGCTGCTTCAATTTAAATAATCTATCAAAGACAAATACTGAACTGGCAGCTTATCGCGCCCAATATATAAGACTGCTTGAAGCATTAGAGGTTGATAACAGTGTGCACGTTGCATTAACCGACAGCCTGATAGACTGGCTGGATCAGGATGATTTTCCCGAACCCCGGGGCGCTGAATTTGATTATTATATTGGGCTTGAAAAGCAGCCCTATCGCACAGCGAACAACTTGTTAGTAAGCCCTAGTGAACTTCGCCTGGTTAAGGGTTATACGCCAGATATTATTAAACTCATTAAAGATGAGGTATGCGTTTTACCCGCAGTTAGAACTGCCATCAATATCAACACAGCCAGTAACAAAATGTTAGAATCTATTGCAAATTTAGAAGAGCGTCACAGCGAGCAAATTATTAAACGTCGTGATGCGGGTGCTGAAAGCACAGAAGATGATGATCCATTTACAAGTTTGAATATCTTCAGAGAGTATGTAACAGGAACTCTAGGTGTGAATAATTTTAGTACAAACGGGCTACAGACATACTCTGAGTATTTTCTGCTACAGACCAATACACAGCTTGGCGCGGGTGAAATGAAGTTATTTAGTATAATTTATCGAGATCAAAGTAGTGGAAAAACAGAGCTTATTCGACAAACAGGCGGTGCACTCTAATGAATGAATTTTTAATTATTCATTATAAACCCGGGCATAAATCTAATTTACACTACTGGGCTATGGGTGCTGACCAACACCCTTCCATAACCCTGGGTCATGGCAGTCTTGATGAATTAAAGGCAATTTCCCGTGGTAAAAAAGTCAGTGTATTAATAGATGCGCATTACACCACCTTAGAGTGCGTCAAAATTCCCAGTAAAAATCGCAGCAAGCAGTTACAGGCAATACCCTTTGCCATGGAAGATCAACTGGCAGAAGATATTGAAGACACTCATTTTGCACTGGGTAAAGCCGATGACAATACGGTACCGGTAATTGCTATCAAACGTGAGCTTTTACAGGAAACTATCGATCTTTTTAAACAACAAAATATTCATATTGAAACATTAACAGCAGATAGCATAGCGCTGCCTGGAAATAAATCAGACTGGTGTGTATTACTTGATGAAGACAGCGCATTAATTAAAACCGGCCCTTCACAGGCACACTGTTGCGACCGTGAAAATTTAACGGTGATTTTGCAGGCATTACTGTCTCAAAATAACAACAGCAATGATAATAACACTCAGCCCGAGACTATCACTTACTACTACAAAGAAGATGATAGTGAAGCTGAAGCTCTGTTGCAAAATATTGAAATTAATATAAAGGCACAGCCCTATAAAAATCACGCCTTAGAAATATTTGTTCGGCACTTAAAAGAAGTACAGGCCTTTAATTTATTACAGGGTGAGTTCACCCCTAAACGCGAGAGCGTTACCTGGCTAAAACCCTGGAAGTCTGTTGCAATTGCCGCCTCAACCTGGATGGTTTTGCACCTTGGTTATAACGGCATGCTTGCCGCGGATCTTGAAAAAAAGAATTTAGTTTTAACAAAACAGATTGAGACAGAGTTCAAACGCGCCATACCCGACGCGAGAAAAATGACCAACATGCAAAAACGTGTTGAACGCCGATTAAAAGAATTAAAATCAGGCGGTGCCGGTTCAAGCGAAGGTGGTTTTCTAGAAATTTTATCAAAAGTATCTCCTGCGCTATCTAAAAACGACCGCACCAATATAAAAGCCGCGGTTTATAGAAACAACTACATTGATATAGATTTAACCGCAAAATCTTTACAGGACATCGAAGCACTAAAAAACAAGCTAGCCGCCATACCCGGCATCAAAACAGTGCTCTCAACTACGGTCGAAAAAGACAGCGTTAAAGGCCGCTTAAGACTGGAGGTTAAAGGATGAAAACTCTAAATGATTTACTCACTCCTCTGAACCAATGGTTAGATACATTAGAACAGAGAGAACGTTATATTGTTATAGCAGGTTCAATTAGTCTGCTGATTATATTGTTTTATTTAATTGTCTGGGAACCCATTACCTCCAAACACGAGCAACAACAGTTACAATACGACTCACAACGCCAGCTTTATAGCTGGATGAAAAATGCCAGCAGTGAGATTCACAGTATTAATTCTGCAGGCGGTAATAATATTTCGCGCTTTCGAAACCAGTCAATTTCAAGCCTCGCCGATAGGAGTGCTATTACCTCTGGTGTGAAACCATTTATTGAAAAAATAGATCAGAGCAAAAAAGGCGTAAAAATCAGACTGAAATCAGCCAACTTCGATCAAATTATAATCTGGTTGTCTGATCTACAAAACAAATATGGCATTATCGCCTCAAAAGTTACGCTTGAAAAAACCAAATTGCAAGGTGCTGTTGATGCACAAATAACACTGGAGCGCTCATCCTAAGAGCTCATTTTAAACGAGCCTGTCTTTTATAAAAGCATACATACATGAAAAAACGTTATTATATTTTAATTGCAGTCTTATCCTATTTATTTTTCACTTTGGGAAATGTACCCGCGGCAAAGGTTATTTCCTTAATAGAAAAAAATTCAAATATACCTGTAAAACTGTATGGCGTTTATGGCAGTTTATGGAACGGCGGTGCGGAGAAATTACTGGCACAGGGACAACCCCCGGTTGACAACCTTAAATGGTCTATCAATCCAGCCATGTTATTACTGGCTCAACTAAATGGAGAAGTTAACGCAAGCATTAAAAACCAGAATCTAATAGGCAATTTTAATGTTTCAGCACTCGGCACCGTTAGTGCGTCAGATGTTCGCGCAAGAATTAATGCTGCCGTTATGCAAGAGCTGATTCAGATGCCTCTTGGGGAATTAGACGGTGTTTTTAATATAAATATTGAATATCTGGAATTAAAGCAACAGGCTATTCCCCTGGTTAAGGCAAATTTAAAATGGGAAAATGCTAAAATAACTATGCTCGAATCAGTTGAGCTGGGTTTTGTCGAGTTATCCATAATATCAAACGATAACGATCAGCTGACAGCAAACATATTAAATAAAAAGGGTCAGATTTTAATTGATGGTAACGCTGACCTTGATAATAAAAAAACATACAATTTAAATTTACGCTTAACACCCGATGAAACAGCGAGTGACAATATTCGACAAAGCATGGCCATGTTTGCACGACGCCAAACTGATGGTAGCTATCTGCTTAAACGCAAGGGTAATTTGCGCGACTTAGGGTTATAATTTTATGTCTATTTCTATTCCTATTAAACCTGCTGTTGAGATTACCAGCGAGAATAAATGCAGCTTTTGCACGGGCTCAATATGTTGCACCTATATCACTCAACATATAGACACCCCTCGCTCAAAGTCTGATTTTGAACATCTTTTGTGGCAAATTTCACATGCTAATATTCGAGTTTATAAAGACGAAGACGGCTGGACGCTTTTAATTGAAACAAAATGCCTGCATCTTCAAATAGATGGTGGCTGTGGTATTTATGAAAACCGCCCAACTATTTGTCGTGATCATACGAATGATTATTGTGAGTATGATGCGCCCTCAGAAGACGGCTTTGAGCTTTACTTTCCTGATTATGATGCTTTAAGGGCTTACTGTATTAAACGTTTTAAGAAATGGGATAAGTAATATCGAAAGTAACAGTTTACTTATTTCTAACACAAACAGTGCCTGCTAACTTATCATGCCAACCCTGTTTCTTTTTATCAAAAGCAACCCAGATCATTCCAAGAAACAAAGGTATCATCGATACAAAATAACCAAAGTATCGGCCAACACTTTGCCCTTTAGTTAAAGCAGCCCCCGTTTTATCATCTATAATTTTTATATTTAATAACATTTTTCCCGGTGTTGCTGAACGGTATATCCAAAACATAATAATGACTAAAGCAGGGAATATATACGAAATTATAATATCCCATGTGCCTTTAACCATTGTTTCAGCATTATAGTAATCATCACCATAAATACCTATTAATACCGGCCAGGTAACAATCATAATCAATATAGTATCTATGATTGAGGCGCCTACTCTAATCCAGAAACCCGCATATACTCTTTGTTGATTATCTTCTGTTGTAATATCAGCATCTGGTGACTGGTATGGATTTTCAGACATCATTTATTCCTTTATGTTTTAACTAATATTTTTTTGATCTTTATGTTATAAAACTATAAACCAACCCTAACACAGCACATATGCCAATAACCGTAACTATTCCCATTTTTAACCTGAATAACGCAAAAAAGGCCAGCGCGCCAATGAATGCTGAGAACCATTCAAATTGCCCATCAAAACCCTGTGGCCAGAGAACATGGTAAGCAAAGAAAACAGCCAGGTTTAATATCACCCCAACAACGGCTGCGGTAATCCCTGTTAGTGGTGCGGTAAATTTAATATCACCTCGAGTTGCTTCAACAAGCGGCGCGCCCAATAGAATAAATAAAAATGAAGGCAGAAATGTAAACAAAGTAGCAATACTTGCTCCCGCAGCTCCTGCTAACAACAGATTATCCGCGCCAAAAATTTCTTTCGTCCAGCCACCGACAAAACCCACAAAAGAAACAACCATAATTAGTGGGCCAGGTGTTGTTTCGCCCAGCGCGAGACCATCGATCATTTGTGTAGCGGTTAACCATTCATAATGCTCTACACCACCCTGATAAACATAGGGTAAAACCGCATATGCACCACCAAAGGTAACCAACGCAGCCTTGGTAAAAAACCAGCCCATTTGAGTTAACGGTCCTTGCCAGCCATAAACGTTTGCAAGCCACAACATAACTGCGGCCCAGATAAATAAACCAATACAACTAAAAATAATAAAACGTAACCATTTGAATTTTGCGTGTGCCGGGGCAGGGGTATCATCATCAATAATAGCGACACCATAACTCTCTTTTCCTATACCGCTATGCCCACCCGCTGTAAATTTATCCGGGGCATACTTTGATCCAGCAAATGCAATAAAACCGGCCATTAAAACAATATAGGGAAAGGCAATATTAAATGCAAAAATAGCAATAAACGCCAAAACAGCCATGCCACGTAATACATTATTTTTAAGTGCCCTGGAGCCAATTCTATATGCTGCAAAAACGACAATGGCAGTTACTGCAGGTTTAATACCATATAAAACACCTTCTACAGCCGATACATCACCAAACGATAAATAAACCCAGGTTAGTGTTATTAAAATAAATAACGATGGCAAAACAAATAAAACACCCGCCGCAATGCCTCCCCATACGCCATGCATTAACCATCCTATATATGTCGCTAACTGTTGTGCTTCCGGTCCAGGTAATACCATAGTGTAATTTAAGGCGTGTAAAAATCTGTGCTCTGAGATCCAGCGTCGCTTCTCTACCAGTTCCTGATGCATCATACTAATCTGACCTGCGGGGCCACCAAAACTAATAAAGCCGAGTTTTAGCCAGTATAAAAGCGCACTTTTAAATGTCATCTTTTCAGCTTGATGCTCTATTGTTGCTGGTTTATCAGACATTATTTTCTCTCATTTATTTTTGCTATATCACAGCACTACTTTAACTGGTATTTAACCCGCTCTAATCGAGTTGGACACATAAACTCCAGCTCTACCGAACTCAACTGCAAGTTCAGATCTGTGTTTTTTGTACCATAAAGCCTGTCTCCAACAATCGGATAACCCAAACCCGACAGATGACGACGTATTTGATGTTTACGCCCTGTTTTTATTCTTATTTCAACAACAGTTTGTTGTTTTTTATCATTTTTACTTATCGCAAGTATTTCTGATATGGAAATTTTTCCATCCAGTTCATTCTTAATCTCGTAAGGTAATTTTATGTTTTCGATCAAACCCTCAACTACTGCTCGATACTTTTTATTTATTTCATGCAACTCAAACATGTTTGAAAATTTAGCGGCCACTTTTTTCTTATGCGCAATAATAATTAATCCATTAGCCGCCTTATCAAGTCGATGCACTATAAACGCTGGCCTCTGTGGCAATAGATGCTGCTCTGCCCATCTATATATAGTGTGGTGATCACCCCATTTAGTACCCTGCGAATACATACCGCTGGGTTTGTTCCATATTGAATAGTCAAGCTCATCAGCAATTAACAAAGCCTCTGGTGGGGTTGAATCATGAATTTCTGCGTCATAATAAATATGCAGGAACTCACCTTTATTAACTTCTTTTTTTGCTCTACGAACGCGATTAATACCATATTCAGACTCAAGCCAGACAGCTCCGTTTTGCATTACTTTTTTTAACTGCTGTTTACTCAGCTCAGTGTTATTGCTCAAACATGCCAAAGTTGTTTGAGATTCGTTTACTTCTATATGTTTTTCAAATTTCATAGACATTTATTCAGGTTATTCATCAGGTATATCAAAATAAGCTCTAACATTTTCAAAGCATACCCGCCCAGTGGAATGACATCGACTTTCTATCCAGTTTAAGCATTTGCTGTGAATTTAATTTCCCTCCGGTCTAAATACGCTATGTTTAGATACGTCAAATAGATCTCCATTAGAATATTTTCCCTTAAACGTTTCCAGCAAGGTATTTTTAATTTTCATATGAACAGACAACCGGTATTGAATAAAGGATTAATTGTTACTAAATATAGTTTATTGCTTTTTTTTGCAACGATAACATAAGAGCAGTTAGTAAACATGATAACTCCCATGTTAAATACCGATGGCTATACCGGGCATATATTAATCGAGCCTAATAGGTCTATCAGTTGGCAGGATAATGTTCGATTTATCAAAATTTTTACTCTGTTATCTTTTATAATATCCAGTTTCGCTTTTTATCAGGGATTTTTTCTGGTATTGCCGTTTTCAGGAATTGAAGTGTTATTCGTTTCTGTATGCCTTTACCTGGTTTATAAACATTACACTATTTGCCAGGTTATTCATTTCACAAACAACAATATAATCGTTGAGACAGGTGATCGCAATGCGTTACAACGGGTAAAATATCAGCGTTACTGGTCAAAATTTCATATTGACAACCGGGGAAACCACAATATCCCTCGCCTTAGCATATGTTCTAAAGGAAAATCTACAGAGATAGGTCGTTTTTTAAGTCACAACGACAAGTTAATACTGATTAAGCTAGTAAAAGATATTACAGATAAATTTCAGATTCAGCATCATTAAATCATTGCCTCAAACTTCTGCTCGTATAATAAAATTAACTAAGTGTTACAAATTGTTAATGCTAAGTCTGCTTAAAATATGCCTGTAAATAGTCATCAAGGCTTAAAGTATCAGATGCTTCTATTTCTTTTTGTTTTTCTATTGATTTTTTAGCGGCATCATCAAAAAACTGGTTGCGTTCTTCAGTTAAACTTAAACTGGTAAAATATTTATTATGATTTTCAGACATGCGTTTTGCAAAATGATAAAAGCCTTCTTTTTTTTCTCTCATTTCATTAAGCATTCTTGCTGAAGGCGTTAATTCAGGATCCATTATTTTCTCACGTTGATAATTCAATGAATCCTGGTAAGGCGTTGTCTCTTTATGTTGATCCAACAGCTCACTAACTGATTGCATGCCATCGAGTATATTCAAAGCCCAGTCTTTTAACTTTAACTGTTTTGC
The DNA here is from genome assembly GCA_026195255.1 of Gammaproteobacteria bacterium. Classification (GTDB taxonomy): domain Bacteria; phylum Pseudomonadota; class Gammaproteobacteria; order SZUA-229; family SZUA-229; genus SZUA-229. The sequence continues at coordinate 137,708 of JAPHSS010000020.1, forward strand.
ATTATGATTTAACTTCAACCCTGGATCACGCCCATGATGCGCCACAAGCAATTCGTTCTGATCTATGTCTTCTCTTTCGCTAAAACAAATCTGTTCACTTTCTGCAAGCAGACAAAACAACATAAATATTTCAATAAAACGTAACTGCGTTTCATTAATCCCTAAAGGATCAAACGCATTGACATCAAGTGAGCGTAATTCAACATATCGCACACCACGTTTTTTTAAAGCAACTATTGGTTTCTCATTAGTTTGAACTATTTGTTTGGGTCTTACCGTACTATAATATTCATTTTCTATTTGTAATAAATTGGCATTTAACTGCTGGTATTCTCCATTTACCTTAACACCAATTTTTTCATATTCAGGAAACGGTGTTTCGATAGCGCATTGTAAAGTTTGCACATATGAATCGAGATTTCGATAACAGGCTTTGACACCAGATTCATTCTCTTTATTATTCTGATATCCAATATCCCCCATCCTCAAGGATGTTGCATAAGGTTCATAATAAGTGTTTTTATCAAAATCTTTTAAATTAGTTTCTGCTCCTCCAAGAAATGATTTACAAACCGCAGGAGATGCACCAAACAAATAAGGCACCAACCAGCCATAACGCTGTAAATTACGAACTAATGAAAAATACTGCTCTGACTGAAAGTCTTTTAATGACAGTTCACTGTCACCTATCAAATCTTTATATATTGGCCAGAAGCTTTCAGGCAGTGAATAATTAAAATGCACGCCTGCTATAACCTGCATTGCCCTGCCATATCTATGCCCAAGACCTCGACGATAAATACTCTTCATCTGACCTGCATTCGATCTACCATAATTGGCTATGGGTATGCTGCTCTCACCTGCTACAACACAAGGCATACTGGTCGCCCAGAGGATTTCATCCTGCTGCAGTTTTTTATATACATATACCTGTGAATCACGTAAAAAATCGAGAACCGATTCAATATGTTCATATGGAGGCGTAATAAACTCTAATAAGGCTTCTGAATAATCAGTTGTGATATACGGGTTTGTCAGCGCAGAACCTAGTGAAATGGGATGTTCAGACTGGGAAATGCTTCCTTCAGGAGATACCCTTAAACTTTCTTTTTCCACACCTATCTGGCGACCATTTAATAAACCGTCTGTATTGTATTTAAAGAGTTCGTTAACTCTCGATTCTATTAATTTAAACAATTATCTTTCCCGGAATCATGGCTAGTTCCACTCGTGGCGCATTGTATCAGTCAATTACAGTATTTAAGGATGTTCTAAGATGATCAGCTTATAACAGGATAGCATTTCCCTCAATAGCTACTTAATTGATGACGATCAATATCTCAAACGGACTAATTCACTACTCTTTACGCTCGTTTGTATTTATCAGTACCTATTAATTAGTCAAGAAGACACATGCAACCAGATCATCATAACAGCAAGCTCAAAAGCGTGCCTGATACGAACAATCAGCACAATGCCGTACTATTGAAAGGACAATACCAATTCATTCTGAACTGGTACAAAATTAATGGTAAAAAACTTCTTGATGAAGAGGTTTTAGATGACCTGCAAATTAACACCTTAATGAAAATACTAGGCAACCCTATATGGAATGACATTTACCACTGCTGGGCGGTAGAAATTAAACACATGAACAACTTACAGCCTTACACAAAGCACAAGTTTAACCCTGATAAATTCACGTATTTTATCGAAGCCTATCACAATAAATAATACTTTGAATACTTTAAGGTATTTATTCATTAATACAATTTTTAATATAAAATATTCACTTCAGCTCTTGCATAACCTGTTCGGCATCCCTCACTAATGGATGTTGTGGGTATTCATTTATAAATGTCTTAAATGATTTTATACTGCCTTCATTCTCGCCCATTGCTCCCATGGTTAATGCTTCTGCAAATCTGGCATTTGGCTTTAAATCACTTGTTGGGTACCTGGTTATAAAATCATTAAACGCTTTATTGGCACTTTCTAGATCACCTCCATCGGCCATGCCTTGAGCTTTCGCAAAATCTTCAAGTTGTAACATAAACTTTTCATCACTTGTTTTATCATCTTTCCAGTAAGGCTGCAATATTGTGCTCGTCGTTTCAGCCCCACGAATCCCCATTGTCACACTTGTGTTACGCACTGCAATCTCGTTTTTTGGGCTCAATGATTTGAACTTGTTCCAGACAGTGTAGAACAAACCTTTAAATGCATTGTCTTTCTCTTCTTTTACTACTACCTTCGAATCAATCTGTTCAGCGAAAGCAGAATTAATTATAAAAAAAATACTCAGTAAAATAATAATTTTCATCAATGTCTCCGTTTAAATAATTTCAACGACTCAATAACTGATCAAGCCCTGCATATTGTTGAGTAATATTTTTATCAATTATTCGTGCTTCTTCATACTTTTCCCTGGCATTTTCTAACTGGCCTAGCTGATAATAAGACATCGCTAGATTCACCTTGACTCCCGCATCATTCGCGGCAAGCTGTTCCGCATAACCATATGTTTCTATTGCACGATCAAACTCGCCTTTTGAATAAAATATATTTCCTCTATTATTATGTACTGCACTATTATTCGGACTTTTTTTAAGTATTTTATCAAATGTTTTGTCCGCCTGAGAGTACAGACCATTTTTAGCATATATAATAGCCACCTGCATTAGAGAGTCTGTATTTTCCGGATGCATTTTAGAAATAATCTCATAAGGTCGTACAAGTCGATCCAGACTTTTTTGCATCAATATACTTTGTTCACGATTTACCAGAAGTTTTACCCGTGATTCGCTGGGCACTTCAATAGAGTAGCTGGCAGGTTTCAAGGTAACCGGCAAATACTCTTCCCAGGCATTAGTAAGAATAATAGTCTTTAAAGATTTCTCCTGCTTGAATTTAAAATACTTTCTTGCTCCTTCAGTCCAGGCTTCTGAAAATGATGTGCCTATCATTGTTGCTTCTACTGGTATCCATATATTTCCTTCATGCTCTACCATCAAGTTATCCTGTAGACTAATGCGATCTTTATCAGAAACAGGAAATCCGGAATCAAACATCATCAACAAATGCCCTGGGACGTCTAAAATTGCCGTTTTTACACCCAGATTTTCCAGACCTGCACTCATTAATACGGACAGGTCATCGCAGTCTCCACTTTTTATTTTTAAAGTTTCCCGACTGAATTGCACATAGTCAACTCTCTTATTATCGACTTTCGAATAGGGACTATTAGGATCAACAACATAACGAATACCATGTGCACTATATACATCAAACAAAGTCATAGCCGTCACTATATTATCGCTTAGTGGGCCCGGCTCAGGTTTATTTTCATTGATCGACTGGCGCACAAAATCTCTCAAGGTATCATCTTTAGGTGTTACAAACGAGCCTACCATATTTGAATTTGACCAGAGAATTGCATTTTTACCATAGATGGTAATTGGCTGAGTTAGCTTGATCGCATCTTCTCGACCATCTCTAAAAAAATTAAGTGCTACTTCTACCTGCACACCGGTATCTTCATCTATTTCTAAAATTCGATTATTAAATGAAGCCAATAAGTCTATTTCCTGAGTTTCATTGGCGGCCAGTTTTTCAATGTTTTTTGTAGTAGGGAAATCCATATAACCTTTTATAGAAAAACTAATTTTTAAATCACCGTAATCTGTTCCGCTCTTATTCTGGATTCTTATCTTGCCGACTGGTTTACTAGCATATTGTTTGTAAGCTGCCGAAAATATTTGCTCGAGACTTAAATCTTTAAGAACAATTTGTGGTGCATTTGATTTGAATTCAAGTGACTTTTTTTTCTCTGCATACGCCTGATCTAATAACAGTTTATTATTTGCACCAGGGGCTAATGCAACAGCTTTATCATATGACGATATGGACTCATCAAATAATCGACGCTTTAAAAACAAATCTCCCAATAAAACATGTGGCTGGTATGCACTCGCATCTAATAAAATTGCTTTTTCTAATTGTTGCCTTGCCTTGTCAAATAAGTTATTTTCACTATATAACTCACCCAGGCTAATTGTCAGATCCAATGAATTAGGTTTCTTTTCCATTGCCTGTTTCATATATTCAATAGCTTTACCAATTTTTCCCTGTTTATTTGCAACTGTAGACAACAGAACCAGCGCATCCACATCATCCGTTTTTAATTTTTTTGCTTCTATCGCCTGTATATATGCCTGATTATAATCGGCCGATTTTAAGGACGCATTAGCTAACAACATTCTCACTGCATAATCATCTCTACGCATGCCTACCGCGTTATTCAATTGCACAACAGCCGCTGCATATTGCTTTTCCTGCATCTCAAACTTTCCCAACCTCAGAGCAGCATCAAATGATTGCTTGTCTGCTTTTACAGCGGACTCAAGCGTAGGTCGCAACTTATCTGTCTGCCCCATAACAATATATACATCAGCTAATGCCAACCAGGCTTCTGAGTGATTTTCATCTAATCGTGTTGCCTTAATTATTGAAAGCAAGGCTTCACCATTCTTACTTTCTGCGAGGGCGACAAGCCCTAATAAGAACTGCCCCTCAGCTGCTGTATCTTTTTGCCCGGCAAGTGAAATTGCAATAGTTTTCACCTGGGCAAACTGTTTTTTGTCTAACAATGTTTTAGCCAGTGCTAATTGCGCATCTCTGTGTTTATTATCTATTGCAAGGGCTTTATTAAACCTCTCAATCGCCTTATCCTGTTTTTTAAGATCCAACATTACAAGACCGCTTCGATACCATACATTGGCATTTTCGGGCGCTAATTCAGCAGCTTTATCGAACTCTGCCAGACCTTTTTCAATAATACCTAACTTCACATATGCATCACCCATAAGAAAATGTGCTTCAATACTATTTTTATTTCGTATTAATGCCTCATCGAGACAACTTACAGCACCGACAGGATCTCCTAACTTTAAACTAAGCTCCCCACAATAAACGTACGTTTCATCTGCTGCCGTTTTTTCTTCTATTACTTTATCAATCACCGCTTTTGCAGCTATATAGTTTTCCGCAGCCACCAATGCTTTAATCTGTAGATTCAAACCTTCAACTTCATAACCGGGAAAACGTGACAATTCTCTGAAAGAATGCACAGCCGAATCAAGTTCATTCAGCTCTAGAAGCCCCATACCTATATATTTAAGCGCTTCTGGTTGTTCAGTATTTTTATCTAGAATTGATTTAAATCCCTCTACTGATTTAACAAATTCTTTTGCAACAAACAACTGATAGGCATTAATAAACGCATCTTCTTCAATTCGAGAAAACTTTCCCTGCGATCCAAGGCCACTAAATGCATTAACTTTATAAAACACGTAATCGGTGTGTTCATTATGATTTATAATTACATTATTTTCATTCACCTGCGTTATAAAATCGTAAGGCCCATCTTTTACTTTAGCTGCAAAGATATTGTAACCCTTGATAAAACTACCCGGTGCAGCAGTCCAGTCTATTTTAGTGCTTTTCACACTACCAACTATTTGAAGCCCACCTACTTTTGCAGGCACCTGCAAATAGCTAAAGTTTAATAATTTTTCCTTTTCCTCGTCATACACACCTACCAATGTTCTTTTTGACTTTGCCACAGTAATATTTCGCGGATCTTCTAAACCCGCGTCGGTGTCATGCCTTGATGCAAAGGACATGATTTTTCTCGGTCCATTATAAACCTGAACTGTGTATTTATTATTTTCAGTCGCACATAAAACATATAAATTATTATCTTCGTCTATGGCAATATCAAATATTTGCTTGAAAAGCTCCGGTTTTTTATCTTCACCACCCAATGAATACAGATGCCGTCTTTCTTTTGAAAATACATGTAATTGTCTTTTTTCTTTATCCGCTACAAATATATTTTCCTGGGCATCCACCACAACGGCAACAGGCTCAGACATAAGTCTTTCATCGTTTATTATGGGACTGTCTATTTTATCGAGATAAATACCATCATCAGAATAAATTTGAATTCTTCTGTTACCCGTATCTGCAACATATATTTTTCCATGACGTATGAATACTGAGGATGGTGAACTTAATTTGCCTACGCCTGAGCCTTCTCCTCCATAACCTTTTCCTTCAAAACTAGCACCACCATTATTATCAAATATTTTTATTCTTGAACCATCTAATATAACTATTTTGTCATCTGAAATTGTTGCGGATCGTGGCGCATCCGTTAGTGAAAACTCTGTTATAAGTTTGCTTTTATCTGAATAAATACCTGCTTTATTATTATCATGATTAAGACAAAGCGCGCCACCATTGTTTAATCTGTAAGCTTTATTACATTTCATTTTTATAGGCAGGTATCGAGTGACTGTTGGAAGCCTTATTTGTTCTTCTATTTCTCCGGCTTGTTCCGGCACAGCATATATTTCGATTTTATTATTTTCGCTATCGGCAACCGCAACCTTTCCGTCGTTTAATACAAGCAATGCGCTTATTTTATTAAATTGTCCTCGCTCATCTCCTTTGCTTCCAAATACAGCCAACTTTTTCTCTGCCTTCCAGTCAAACTGATAAACCCGACCATTTGCTGAGTCAGCCAAATAAACCAGGCCGGCTTTATCAATTGTCATTGCGCTGAAATCAACTTCAGATGAAAATATTTCAGTGAATCTTTTATGTGTAATCCGTTTTATTAAACTTCCATCATGATCAAATATAACTAACTGGCCATCCTCTACATCTTCAAATACAAACAGCCTTTCTTTTCTATCTACAAAAACATCTGTTGGTCGACGTAATTTTTTCTCTTCTGTTATACCCTGCCGGCCAAGTGTTGTAATAAATACACCATCTGAACCAAATACAGAAATTCGATTATTATCATAATCTGATATATATATGCGTTGATTAGTTGAGTAAGCCACTCCCTTTGGATCTGATATTGAACCCGCACTGGAGCCACTTTGCCCCATACGAACAACTAACTCACCCGCTATTGTAACAATGACAAACCGGTTATCACCTGTATTAGTAACGGCAAGCATATCCTCACCCGCAAGGCTTATCCCGCCAAGGCTTTCTGATTTAAATATTTTCGATGACTCAGTTAATGACTTATAATCTGTTTTTTCATCTGAAATCTGAATTAAATTGCCTGATTTTTTATCAACTGCAACGATATTTCCATCTCTCAACTGTTCCATTGCAACAATATAACCAAATGATGCACCCGCTTCAGGTTTATAGGTTTTTTCAAGACTAATAGCCGCTTTAAGGCTTGTTATCGATGTACAACAAAGGATTGTCAGCAGCATGAGTGTTTGCATCAAAATTGATTTTCTATTTATCGTTTTACAACTTATGTACATCATTATTTCCTTATGATCCGTTTATAACCGGCATCATTACACTTGTTTCAAATAACTTAATATACCTATTTATAGCTCAGAAGAAGGACACTTTTTAACCTATTATCAATTATGTATAATTAGCAATTAAAAGGCTTAAAATATGGATGATATTCAACTACTTAGCTTTTCAATAAATAACTGGGGGCACCTCTACTCATTAGAACAGGCTATTTCTCATAACAAACAACTAACAGGCCGTAAATTAAGCATTAACAGTCGAATACTAAACAAGCCTTTTTTGAAAAATCATGATACAACTGTCTCGATTGATTTTCTTCAAGTTGATGTTACACCCGAGTATCCGCTCATTAACCAAAACACCCATGAGTTAGGCAAAATATCATTCGTAAATGGTAAGCTTGAATCAAGCATACATGTAGATCGAAATGTATTTGAGGAATTAAGAAAAAACTTGATGGAATATGCGGATATAGAAGGCATACATATCATAATAACTCTCGGGATATTAAGTAATAACGATCACTGGAAAGAGGGCGAGACGTTACAGATTGTTAAATTAGATTATGCAATGAAAGGAGATGCCTGATGTCTTTTAAATTACACCCACAGTTACTGGCCGATTGTTATGATCTTGGTGCCTTAGATGACTGTTCTTTATTGTTGCACAAAAATGCGCTGCTGCCCTGGTTTATACTGGTTCCTCATAGCACAGAAAATGAGCTTTATAAATTAGAAAGCAATCTACAAAACAGTGTACAAAAAAGCATCAATAAACTGGCTCAATTTGTTGAGTCTCACTTTATTACTGACAAACTTAATATAGCCACAATAGGCAATATCGTGCCTCAATTACATATTCATATTATCGGACGATTTAAAAATGATTTTTGCTGGCCGCTGCCCGTTTGGGGGCAGTCTGAATTTACTCCTTACAAGGACGATAAATTAGACTTGATCAAGCAGGCTTTACTTGAGCAGATAATTAAACCTGATCATTTAGACCACTTATCCAGATAACGTAAAATAATCTGCTGATTAGTGGTTTGTGCAAATATTTGGTTGTGCTGCCCCGTCACTTTCTCAAGATATTTTTCACCTGTCGCCTTATTAAATAATTCAACAGTATGTTCTGCTGATATCATTTGATCTTCTACGCTGCACATAAATAACCTGGGTATATCAGGTGTAGAGGCAACCACTTTAGCAGGGCTATATTCATTACTGATGGTTAAGGAAATTGGCCACTGAAATGCCCAGGTTAACCACGATGTCGCCATCATTTCACGAGCGATCTTTTGATAGTCACTAAAGGCGGAGACAAAAATAGCCCCATCAATATGGCCATTATCTTCAGCCAAACTGTAAATGCCCAGGCTGGCTCCCAAACTATGACCCAGCATAAATAATTTTTTATCAGATGGTCGACGTGCATTCGCGTATTCTCTAGCAGACTTAATATCCGCTATAACACCTTCAACAAACGCATAACCTTCCGATTTACCATAACCTCGATAATCAAAAATAAACACATCATATTGATGACGGGTAAGCCAGTGAACCATACCCGAATGTGTACTGATATTTTCACCATTGCCATGTAGAAATAACACGATAGCTTTAGACTCTTCACTCGCTGGAAACCACCAGCCATGTAAATTAAGACCGGACTCACCCTTGAATGTGATATCTTCATACTCAATATTATATTCTTCAGGTGTCGCCAGATGCTGCTTCATAGGCTGGAAAAAAAAATTAGTGCATGCTGATAAGCAGAAACAACTACACAAGCATAAAACTGTTAGCAAATTCTGCCCTTTTGATGCTTTTTTGAGCATGATTTATCATCTCCCTGTATGGTGATCATACCAACAAATTCTATCTTGATCACAGAACACAAACTATAAGCCAATTCAGTATTTGCATAGCTGCTTTTAGCTGCTAGTATAGTTGGTGGAATAAATTGTTTACAAAATAACTCTAAAACGGAGAAGAGCTGTATGAAAAAACTAACGATCGGTACTCTATTACTTCTGTCATCTTCAAGTGCATTTGCTGTAGCACCAGGTGGTCCGGGCTGTGGTTGGGGCAACCTATTATTTGACGGTCAATCAGGTTTCGTTCCTCATTTTGCTGCATCAACAACAAACGGCACATCAGGTAACAATACTTTCGGTATGACGACTGGTACTAACGGCTGCTCTGTAAATGGCAACCTTACTTATGCTGGCGCATCTATGCTTGCATCAATGATGGATGAGTTTTCAATCGACGCTGCAAAAGGCGAAGGTGAAGCATTAACAGCAGTTGCTGTAGTGTTAGGCGTACAGCCAGAAGATCGTGCAAAGTTCGCAGAACTGACTCACGAAAACTTCAACACTATCTTCCCTAGTCAGGATGTAACTGCCAGTCAGGTTATGGATTCATTACAGCAAGTAATGAAAGCTGACCCGACTATGGCTAAATATGCAATCTAAGCATATTTAATCCTAAGCCTGAGTGAATAACATTGCTTATTAACTCAGGCTTTTTTTATACCTAACCAAAATTCTTTCCATGCATGTTGTAAACACCCAATGGCTAAATGCCATTACGCTATTTTTTATTCTCCACCTATTATCTCCCACCGCTTATTCTGACACTAAACAGGATAACTCTACTGTACCTGATCATTTAATAAACAGTATTAACTCGAAAAAGTTATGGCAAAACAGCGAATGGCTTAATCTTTTACACTATCAGAAACACGCGGAAGGTGAATATCTGAGTAATGTTGTAGAGGACAAATTTTTCAATGCAGAAGATGGAAAACACAATCCTCAGACAGAACTAATTGCCACCCTGAAGGCACTATATAATACCGACGTTTCTGTGCCTGACGAACATGCACAGTGTCGTTTTATCTCCCGACTTAACTGGTTAAATAAACAACTGGACAATGGCTTAACAGAACTACCCACACTTAACTGCCCGCTTTATGAAGAATGGCGCAAACTGATGCCCGCTCATAAAGCCACCCTGGTTTTTCCGGCCTATCATCTTAATAGCCCGTCATCTATGTACGGCCATACTTTACTGCGCATAGACCCACCAGCTAAAGATAACAGTTCTGCCTGGTTGTCCATGGCGGTGAACTTCGGCGCGAACATTAACAATGACGATAACTCAATTTTATATGCCTTTAAAGGCCTGTCCGGTGGCTATCCGGGCATTTTCATCGTCACACCTTATTACAATAAAATTAAAGAATACAATCGATATGAAAATCGCGATATCTGGGAATACCCGTTAAACCTGACACCTCAGGAAACCGAGCGCATGGTGTTACATTTATGGGAACTCAAGGAAATTAACTTTAATTATTACTTTTTCGATGAAAACTGCTCTTACCGACTATTAGAACTTCTGCAGGTGGCACGACCTGGCCTGGAGTTAACTGATGAGTTTGGCTTAACCGCGATTCCGGTAGATACTGTTCGAAGCATTGAGAGAGCTGACCTGATAACAGGCATTGTCTACCGACCTTCCCAGTCGACAAATGTATATTACTTACTCAACCAGCTAAGTAGTAAGCAGCAGGATTTTGTTTATCTACTGTCTCAGGATGCCGATCTGGTTAACCACGAAACATTTAAACAGTATGAACAACACACGCAAAATATAATGCTCGAAGCGGCCTTCCACTATTTACGCGTCAGGCAGAATGACGAAGTCAGGTCCGATAAAATTGCCAAAAATAGCTATAAATTACTTCAGGCCATAAACAGTGATGCCAATTTCACATCAAAAGCCACCGTCTTTAAAGAATCTCAACGACCAGAGAAAGGCCATCTGAGTAAACGTCTCACATTGACTGCCGGTGAAGGCGATGACCTGAACTACGCCGAAATTGAGTTCCGTATGTCATTCCATAGCCTGGAAGACCCATTAGATGGTTTCCTGGAAGGTGCACAGATCAACCTCGGCAGTGTTTCAATACGCGCTTATGAAGATGAAGTGCAGATACAACAGTTTGATATAATTGATATTTTTTCTCTCACACCCAGAAACCAGTTTTTTCAGCCACTCTCCTGGCGAGTATACTCGGGCCTGGAACAGCAGCTCATTAATGGTAGAGACCACCTCGCCGGGCATGTAACTGCCGGAGCGGGTGTCGCGTATAAACCCTGGATTCATGGTTACGCCTATGGATTATTAATGACCCGACTAGAGTTGAACAGCCAGTTTAGTCGTAATATCGAGCCGGCACTGGGCATCTCAAGTGGTTTATTACATCACTTTTCATTTGGAACAGCACACCTGGAGCTCAGCGGCGAAGAGTTTCTCAATGATGAATATCGCCATCGAGTGAAGTTTACGCAGAATTTTAACCTGCAACGCAACCACGCTATCCGTTTATCTATGCTGAAACAGCGTCAGACCAATGCCGAATTCACCGAGGCCCAGCTCAGTTACCATTATTTCTTCCAGTAGTGAAATACCCTGGCTATTAGCCGCTATTTTAGCTCGTTTTCTTTTGTTATGAACTCGTTCCCATGCTCACGCGTGGGAATGCATACGGGGAGCGGATGTCTCCCTATCTTAAACTCACCCAAAGCAATAGAGAAACAGTAACTTCTTTATGGCTGCACGGTATTTATTACCTGTTTTGAATAAACGAAATACTGTCAGTTGTATATGCATTCCCACGCAGGAGCATGGGAACGAGTTATATTTGCGGTTTCCCCTGCTTTTGACTTTTAAATACTTTAAGCCCTCAGACCTTTTAACCGCTATTTTGCACAGCACGCCACAAATGCGCTAAAATGACCACCTTATATAAGCACCACTGGACACACTACATGTTATTAAAATTACTCCGCAATGGTTTAGGTTATCTCATTATTTTTATTAGCTTTTTTATACCCATTAAGCGGTTTTCTCGATCAGCTGATGAGCAGAAATGTGTAAACGATGTTACTCGCAATATGTCACTTTATCAGTTTCAGGCCTGTCCTTTCTGCCTGAAAACTCGCAGGGCCATTAAACGACTTGGCCTGAATATTGAAACTCGCAATGCATTAAAAAACCCGCATCGTGCCGATTTACTAAGCGGTGGTGGCGAAATAAAAGTGCCTTGCTTACGTATTGATCAGAAAAATGGAACAATCTGGATGTATGAATCGAGTGAAATTGCCACTTACCTTGAACAGCAATTTGGTGAAAGCAGCACACCCTGCAGTGAACTGAACTGAACTTAATATCTCACTTCATTTATCATTACAGGTAACACCTCATAGCCGAATAATGTCACTTTAAAGCCTGCAAACTGACTTGAAATAACCACTCAGCGCAACTCATGCCTATGCCAAACCCCCTGCCGATTCTTTATAGCTTCAGACGCTGCCCTTATGCGATGCGTGCACGTTTAGCTATACGTTATAGCAATTTACAGGTTGAATTGCGCGAGGTGGATTTAAAAAACAAACCGCCTGAAATGATTTTGGCTTCTGCAAAAGCCACAGTACCTGTTCTTATATTAAATGATCAAACAGTATTAGATGAAAGCCTGGATATTATGTACTGGTCATTACAACAGAGTGACACTAAAAACTGGCTGCAAAAAAATCACCAGTCTGAAATTGAACAACTCATTCAACAGAATGACCAGTCGTTTAAAACAGACCTTGATCACTATAAATATGCTGACCGATTTCCTCAGCAGCCCCCTGTTTACTATAGGCAGCAGGCTGAACAATTTTTAAAACTGCTAGAACAGCGCCTGACAAAACATACTTTTTTAATTCATGACGCAGCAACATTAGCCGATGTCGCTTTATTTCCTTTCATTCGACAATTTGCTTATGTTGATATCAAATGGTTCGAAACATCCGTTTACACAAACTTACACCGCTGGTTAACCTACTGGCTTGAATCTGATTTATTTCTCTCAATTATGCGTAAACACTCAAACTGGTCTTCTGAAAAACAGAACATCACTTACCTCTAATATTGTAATACGTGGTAAATGAGAGCTGGAATGACTATACGTAATCAAATTACTGTCCTAGAATAATATTAAAACTAATTGATCATCATTGATAAAAGGAAAATTATATGACTCATGAGTGGTATTCCAGTTATCCCGAAGGCGTTCCCCATGAGGTAGATATTACTGCTTATGACTCTCTGCTTGATGTCATTGAAGAAGCCTGCGCAAACTACAGTAACAACCCCTGTTTTTGTAACTATGGAAAGTCACTAAGTTATCAGGAAATAAATGATAACAGCCTTAAACTCGCATCTTATTTACAAAATCAGTTCGCCATGAAAAAGGGCGAAAAGATAGCCATAATGATGCCTAACTTATTGCAAAACCCCGTTTCAATTTTTGCCGCATTACGTGCTGGCCTTACCGTTGTAAATACCAACCCGCTTTACACGGGACACGAACTAAAACATCAATTATGTGACTCAGGCGCAACAACAATAATTGTGCTTGAAAATTTTGCATCAACATTAGAGGAAGTTATACAGGACACACCCATTAAGAAAGTTATCGTGACACGCATGGGCGATATGCTTTCATTTCCCAAATCAGCTATTATTAACCTGGTTGTAAAACATGTTAAAAAAATGGTGCCTGATTTCAAGCTGCCCGGAAATTATGATTTTAAACAATGTTTAGCACAAGGTGATATTTCAAAATATACACGGCCAACTGTTACACAGGACGATTTTGCATTTTTACAATATACCGGCGGCACAACCGGTGTTGCTAAAGGCGCCATATTAACCCATGGCAATATGGTGGCAAACTTGCAACAGGTTTCAGCGTGGATAGAGCCTTTTATAGATAAAGGCAAAGAACATATTATTACCGCCTTACCCCTTTATCATATTTTTTCACTGCTCGCGAACTGCCTGTTTTTTATGAAAGTCGGTGGCTTAAATCACCTGATAACCAATCCCCGGGATATGAAAAACTTTGTTAAAGAATTAAAAGATTCAAAATTCACTGCAATTACAGGTGTTAACACTTTATTTAATGGTTTATTAAATACACCTGGCTTTTCTGATGTCGATTTTTCTCACCTTAAAATGACTTTAGGGGGTGGTATGGCGGTGCAGGCCTCGGTGGCTGAGAAATGGCAGAAAGTCACTGGACAAACCCTTCTTGAAGCCTATGGTTTAACCGAGACATCACCTGCGGTTTGCATTAACCCGATGTCACTCAAGTCTTACAATGGAAAGATTGGTTTACCCATGCCTTCTACCGATGTCTGCATTATGGATGATGATAATAATATTTTACCCGTCGGTGAAAACGGTGAAATATGCATTAAAGGCCCCCAGGTGACCCAGGGTTATTATAATCTCCCTGAAGAAACGGCTTTAGTATTTGATGATAAGGGCTGGTTCCATAGTGGTGATATCGGCTTTATGGATGAAAAGGGTTACTTTCAAATCGTTGATCGTAAAAAAGATATGATTATCGTATCCGGCTTTAATGTATTTCCTAATGAAGTTGAAGCGGTTATTGCCAGTCACCATGATGTTTTAGAAGTGGGTGTTATTGGCATGCCCGATGAGCAAAGTGGTGAGTCTGTTCTGGCGATAATTGTCTCTAAAAACACACAATTAACAGAACATGATATTCGTCTTCACTGCGAATTAACCCTTACCCGTTACAAAATACCTAAACGTGTTGAGTTTGTTAACGAAGTGCCAAAAACCAATGTCGGTAAAATTCTTAGACGTGAACTTAGAGACATGTTCGTTAAATAACAATTTATCGAACAGCGAACTAAACCAGATTAAGCAGCAGGTAAACACCAGCACTGTTGAAGAGCGTCTCCCTCGGGGATGGACCGCGTTTTGTGCGCTCCGTCCCCTCATTGATGCCATCAAGAGCTGACAGTGTAGCTTATAGTCTTCGAAAAACTTTAAGTGTTACAGACTCAGGGAACAGAGCGCCAGAGAGCGGCGGCCTTTCCCCGAGGGAGATATGCCTTAACCGATAATGCCACCAGCTGTTACTCAAATTGAAATAGTCGACACTATAAACAAAACACAGCCTCGCTAGATCATACATATTCGAGTAAAATACCTATTCATTTCAACAAACACAAAATATCCACAATGAGCCTTCATACCAGCCACATCAGCAACCTTAATTTACGTCATAAGGGCAAAGTCCGTGACATATATGATATAGACGATGATCATATGTTAATAATCACCAGCGACCGCATATCGGCATTCGATGTCATTATGCCCACCCCCATCCCTGATAAAGGCACTATTCTCAATGATATCACTCGGTTCTGGCTCGATAAATTAGAATACATAATCCCTAATCACCTGGCGGATATTCCATTAAACGAGATTATTACAGATGAGCGGGAACGTGAAGCTGTAGCTCGCCATTCTATGGTAGTTAAAAAGCTCAAAGCACTACCAGTAGAAGCCATAGTGCGTGGTTATATTATTGGCTCGGGCTGGAAAGACTACCAGAGCACAGGTGCTATCTGCGGCATTGAGCTGCCCGCTGGTTTACAGATGGCTGATAAATTACCCGAGCCAATTTACACCCCTTCGAGTAAAGCAGATGTGGGCGATCATGATGAAAACATAAACTACGCGGCCACAGAAAAACTGCTCGGCGCCGAGATGGCTCAACAGGTTAAAGAGGTTAGCCTTAAACTATATAAGGCCGCGGCTGAATACGCCCTGCAAAGAGGTATTATTATTGCGGACACTAAATTCGAATTTGGCGTAGATAAGAACAATCAACTGGTTTTAATTGATGAAGTGTTAACCCCCGACTCGTCGCGCTTCTGGCCAGCCGACCAATACAAACCCGGCAGCAGCCCAATGAGTTTCGACAAACAGTTTTTGCGTGATTATTTAGAAACACTGGACTGGAACAAAACCGCACCCGGCCCCGAACTTCCCGATGAAATAGTTAATCAAACAGCTAAGAAATATCGCGAAGCACTGACGAGGTTGACTAAGTCGTAAGTCTTAAGTCATGAGTCTTAAGTCAAAGTAATTGCGCCGTAGGCGTTTATCTTTTGATTACGACTCATGACTTACGACTCACGACTTACGACTTTCTTTATGAAAGGTTTATTCATAACTGGCACCGATACTGATGTGGGTAAAACCTATATTGCCTGCCAGATAGCCTCGGCTTTAAAACAAAAAAATATTAATGTAATCCCTAAAAAACCGGTTGAAACTGGTTGTGAATTAATTAATGGTGTTTTATTAGCGAATGATGCAAGTTTATTGTTAAAAGCATCACAATCGACTTCATCACTTGAGGATGTTTGTGCTTACCGTTTCACACAGGCTATATCGCCTAAGGTTGCGGCTAAACTATCCGGTGAATCTCTTTCTCTCAAACAGTTGAACACAGCCTGTATAAAAAACATTTCTGAAAATGATTTTTTATTAGTCGAAGGTGCCGGTGGTTTTTACTCCCCCATTTGCGAAAATGCATTAAATGCTGATCTTGCAGGTGAGTTAAATCTGCCCATTATTCTTGTCGCTGAAGATCGAGTGGGAGCCGTTAATCAGGTGCTGCTTGCAATTGACGCTATAGAAAAATATCAACTTGCCATCTGCGCCATAATACTTAACTCCACTGAGAAGAAACCTCAAAACGAGCTGTCTAATAATGCCTGCGAAATAATAGCAATAACTCATCATCCCGTTTTCTCGGTTGCATACAAAAAACCTCTTTCAACTGATTTTCTAAAACACTTAAGCCCATATCTGTAGTCTTTTCCTTACGTAGTTTTGCACTTTTAAAGATAGAAATATTCAAACTAATGATTTATCCTTCAAGTCTGAAAAAAAAACAGGGAATCAAATCATGACATTTTATAAAAAATTACTATTTATTATTGGCTTAGTATCATCAATCAGCGCCTGCAGCAGCGACAGTGGGCCTTCTGCAGCTATCATCACAGCCGATAACTCGCAAGATTTAGCTATTGCCGCAACAGAAAGCGCAAAGCAGTCTGTCACCACCAATAACGCTAACTTCTACTTAAAATCATCAAATGCATCCAGTTCAAGCGATATGATTTCAGAAAAAGTTAGAGATATAGCATTCGAAGCAACTTCACTAGGCGATGTAAGCCTTATATGCCCAGGTGGTGGAAGCTACAGCGACAACATATCAGCTAGTAGTTCATCTGCATCAGGCTCTATCACCTTTAGCGCATGTGACACCGGTGACGGCGTTATTAGTGGTGTCGTTACATTTAGCGGAAATGAAAACAGCTTCACCATCACCTATAACAATGTAACGATTACTGCTCCTGGTATATCTGAAACACTGAATGCAACTATAAGCTGCACCAGCACCAATACTTCTTTTGATTGTACAACCACGACATCAATTACAGGTATTGATGGACGCAGATACACCGTAAGTAATGCATCAGTATCAGGTAATAGCTTTTCTGGTTACAATGTGAGTGCTACGGTAGTTGACCCAACTCACGGCTCGATTTCTATCAATGCATCATCAATTTTATTCAATTGCTCGGCACCTAATGAAGGTCGTCCAAGTTCTGGTAGCATTACGTTTACATCTAGCGGAAAAAGCGGCTCTGTTGTTTTTAATAGTTGCAGCTCATACACCGTTACTGTTGATGGTGTAGCCAACTCTTATAACTGGTAATTACTAAAATGTAAGCATAAAAAAGGCACATCAAATGATGTGCCTTTTTTTATAATAAATTATAAAAATTCTAACGAATTTCTAACAACTCAACTTCAAAAACCAGTGTTGCATCAGGTGGAATAACACCACCGGCACCGTTCGCACCATAACCCATTTCTGGTGGAATAGTTAACTTACGTTTACCACCAATTTTCATGCCTTTAACACCTTCATCCCAGCCTTTAATGACCTGACCCACACCCAGTGTAAAACTGAATGGATCATTACGATCAACACTTGAGTCAAACTTTGTGCCATCGGTTAACCAGCCGGTGTAATGCACTACCACTAATTCTGCACCGTCAGAGGCACCGGCTTCAGCGCCTTCACCTACATTTAATTCCACAATTTCTAATTCAGACATGCTTTTTCCTCTTTCATTTTAAATATGTTTTTATGTTTCTTAACCCTCTCTTATTTGAGAGAAGTTTTTTAGAAGTCTTAAGTCGTAAGTCTTAAGTCGTAAGTCAAAGCGGTCAGGCTTCGCCTGCTTCTTTTGCATTTGCTTTTGACTAACGACTTATGACTTATGACTTATGACTTTTTCAACTTACGACTTTTTTGAATGTTTTTCAAAATACTCATCTTTCATTTTCTTAACCAGGGCACTTAACATAACCAGTGCAATTAGATTGGGTATTGCCATCAGAATATTTGTTATATCAGCAATATTCCAGACGAGTTTTAAAGGCACAATCGCGCCAACAACAATTAATAATGTATAAACAACCCTGTAAGGTAAAACTGCTTTTTCACCAAACATGAATTTTACACTTCGATCACCATAATATGACCATGCAATTATCGTGGAAAAAGCAAACAAAGCCAAACCCCCACCGACTATAACTGCACCCGCATCTCCTATTGACTGACTAAATGCATAAGCCGTTAAGGATGCGCCGGTTATATCATCAGGTGCTGTTATATATGCGCCGGTCACCACAATTGCAAGCCCTGTCATGCTACATATAACTAATGTATCGATAAACGGCTCCATCATCGCCACCAGACCTTCTCGCACAGGTTCGTTGGTAGTGCCTGCCGCATGCGCCATTGGAGACGAGCCGAGGCCCGCTTCATTTGAAAACAGACCCCTCGCAACACCCCAGCGAATGGCTTCACCAACTGCTGCGCCACCTACTGCCCAGGGGTTTAAGGCATGATTAAATATGGTTGAAATGGCCGCCGGTATCTGTTCATACTCATTTATCAGAACAATCAGAGCCACGGCGATATAAACAATCGCCATAAACGGCACAATCTTACTGGCTACTTTAGCAATGCGTTTTACCCCGCCCAGTATAACCAGGCCAACTAACATCGCCATAATGACACCTACCAGCCAGTTATAGTTTTTAATATCCGGCGCGATAAACGACAAACCGTCTACTACGGAATTAACCTGCACAAGGTTACCAATACCAAATGAGGCTATTGCAGCAAAAGCCGCAAATAACATCGCCATTCGTTTCATTTTCAGGCCATTTAACAGGGTATACATAGGGCCACCCGAAACACCCTGCTTGTCAATTTCTCTAAACTTTAAAGCCAGGGTACTTTCCGTAAATTTAGTTGCCATGCCTAAAAATGCGGTTACCCACATCCAGAATAAGGCACCGGGACCACCCAGGGTAATAGCGGTTGCTACACCCGCTATATTACCCGTGCCGATTGTGGCTGATAAAGCCGTTGATAAGGCCTGAAAATGGCTGACATCCCCTTTATCGTCCTTACAGGCATATTTACCCTGAATGATATGAAATGAATGTTTGAAACCTCTTACCTGAATCACACCTAACCTGATAGTTAGATACAAACCTACGCCTAATAAGCCGCCTAAAGTAACCCAGCTACCCCAGAGCAAACTCGACAAATCACCACTTAACGCCGTTAGTTGATCAAGCATGTTTTTCCTTTATATCCTTTATCAGTCAGTATAATTTTTTACACAATAGTACACATTTTCAGGTGAAATACTTTAAGTATTTAGAAGTCAAAGGCAGAAGAAACCGCAAATGAACTCGTTCCCACGCGGGAGCGTGGGAACGAGTTAAGTTCGTATATAGAGATTTAATCTGGATAAATTTATATTTCTCTTAAATAAAAAAAGGGAAGCCTAAGCCTCCCTTTTTTAATACTTCAAAATAAGCTTAACTTACTTGTAGTAACCAATCATTTTTTCTAATGAGTCAACTTTGATCTTGTCTGCATTACCAGCACTTCCGAAAGACTCAAAACGTGCTTTACAGATTTCTTTCATTGCCTTAGTAGATTCTTTAAGGAATTTACGTGGGTCAAAGTTAGATGGATTTTCCTGTAAGTGACGACGTACAGAACCTGTAGAAGCCATACGTAAGTCAGTATCGATATTAACTTTACGAACACCAGACTTAATGCCTTTAACGATTTCTTCAACGGGAACACCGTAGGTTTGACCCATATCACCACCGTGGTTATTGATAATCGCTAACCATTCCTGTGGAACTGAAGATGAACCGTGCATAACCAGGTGAGTGTTTGGTAGTTTTGCATGAATTTCCTGGATGCGATCAATACGTAAAATTTCACCGTCTGGCTCTTTAGTGAATTTGTAAGCACCATGTGATGTACCGATAGCAATTGCTAATGCATCAACGTTAGTTTGCTCAACAAAGTCTGACGCCTCATCAACAGATGTTAAAAGCATATCAAGGTCTAATTTACCATCAGCACCGTGACCGTCTTCTTCACCCATTTCGCCGGTTTCTAATGAACCCAGGCAACCTAACTCACCTTCAACTGAAACACCGCCAGCGTGAGCCATTTTTACAACTTCTTTAGTTACTGCAACGTTATATTCAAAAGAAGAAGGTGTTTTCATGTCTGCTTCTAAAGAACCATCCATCATTACTGATGAGAAACCAGACTGGATAGAACGTAAACATACTGCTGGCTCAGAACCGTGATCCTGATGCATAACAATCGGAATGTGTGGGTACATTTCAATTGCAGCAGAAATCAGGTGACGCAGGAATGGTTCACCTGCGTATGAACGAGCACCAGCAGAACCCTGCATGATAACCGGGCTGTTAGTTTCATCTGCAGCTTGCATGATAGCGTGTACCTGCTCCATGTTATTTACATTGAAAGCCGGCATGCCGTAGCTGTTTTCAGCTGCGTGATCTAGTAATTGGCGTAATGAGATTAGTGCCATGTTATTTACTCCTTAATGTTAAGGTTTGTTTAATCAAAAAAATAAAATCGTTTCTAAAACTTTTAGTTATTTGTCGTATCACAAATATTACCAATGTTGACCACCTTCATTGCATTGGTGCCACCACCGACCTCACCCAACGAGTCTCCGCGGGTAATAATTATTCGATCTCCATCGTTCACTATGCCTTTATCCTTTAACAGACAAGCCACAGTAGAACTTACATTGTAATCGCCAACCTGATCAAAATCGATACTGGTTGGGTATACACCCCTGTAAAGTGTCACTTTACGGCGTGTTTGCTGATGACGGGTCATCGCATAAATCGGTATACCTGAGCTAATACGTGACATCCATAATACTGTTGAGCCTGATTCAGTGAGCGCCGCAATACCATCAACATTTAAGTGATTAGCAGTATACATGGTTGCCATAGCAAGAGCTTCGTCAACCCGTCCGAAGGTTAACTCCATACGGTGATCTGAAACCTTGGCTTTGGGATGCTGCTCTGCAGACTCACAGATACGTCCCATAGCCTCTACGGTTTCAACAGGGTATTTACCCGCCGCCGTTTCACCCGAGAGCATTACCGCGTCAGTTCCGTCATGCACCGCATTAGCCACATCAAATACTTCTGCACGTGTGGGAATCGAGTTTTCAATCATTGACTCCATCATCTGTGTCGCTGTAATAACGATACGGTCCATACTACGTGCTTTAGCTATCAGATCTTTCTGTACAGCGGGCAACTCCGCATCACCAATTTCAACACCCAGATCACCGCGAGCAACCATAATAACATCAGATGCTATAATAATTTCATCAATACATTCAAGGGCTTCTGCACGCTCAATTTTAGCTACAATCGCGCCATGGCCACCGGCTTCACGTAATAACTTACGTGCCTGGTGTATATCATCGGCAGTCTTAGGGAAAGAAACTGCAATAAAATCGGCTTCTAATTTAGCCGCTGATTTAATATCTTCTTTGTCTTTATCTGTTAATGCAGGTGCACTTAAACCACCACCCTGTAGATTAATACCTTTTTTATCAGATAAAAAGCCACTGTGTGCAACTGTACAGTTAATTCTTAAACCCTCGACACTATCAACGTCAAGCAACATACGGCCATCATCAAGTACTAAACGGTTGCCTGGTTTTACATCACCCGGCAAGCTTTTATAGGTAATACCGACACCCTCTTTGGTACCTGCTTCGGGGTCTAGTTCCGCATCAAGAAAAAACTTATCACCTTCCGTTAAATAAACCTTACCTTCTACAAAACGCTCTGTTCTAATTTTTGGACCTTGCAAATCAGCAAGCACACCAACTACTCTGTTTAACCTGTCTGCTGATTCACGTACCATATCAACACGTCTGGCATGCTCTTCATGACTGCCGTGTGAATAATTTAAACGAACAACATCGACACCTGCTTTTACAAGTCTGTCTATTGTTTCCTGGTCATCTGTTGCCGGACCTAATGTTGCTACTATCTTAGTTCTTCGCAAAGGAGGAACTCCTTAAAAAATAATTTATTAAAACCTTTGCCAACGAGGCACAGAGAATACAGATAAAATAAACATTTTGATTGTCATGCCTTCGGCGTGACAATCAAAAAAATCTGTGAACTCCATTTCTCCGTGGCAAAAATCTTTAGCCTTTCGCTCTTTCTTCTAAAATCGCAACTGCTGGTAATTCCTTGCCTTCTAAAAACTCCAGAAACGCACCGCCACCTGTTGAAATATAAGAAACCTTGTCCGATATATTATATTTATCAACTGCAGCTAAGGTATCACCACCACCTGCAATAGAGAACGCAGGCGACTCTGCAATTGCCATAGAGATTGCTTTAGTGCCTTCACCAAACTGATCAAACTCAAATACCCCGACAGGGCCATTCCAGACAATCGTACCGGCGTTTTTAATAACTTCAGCAAGTGCCGCAGCAGAATCAGGGCCGATATCAAAAATCATATCGTCATCAGCACATTCATCAACATTCTTTAAAGTTGCTTCTGCTGTTTCTGAAAACTCTTTTGCACAAACGATATCTGTAGGCACAGGAATTGAACCGCCACGTGCCAGGGCATCAGCTGTTAATTTTTTCGCTGTATCAACAAGATCTTCTTCATAAAGCGATTTGCCAACATTGTGACCTTGAGCTGCGATAAATGTATTCGCAATACCGCCACCAACAATTAACTGATCAACAACTTTAGAAAGTGATTCTAAAACTGTTAACTTAGTTGAAACTTTTGAACCACCTACAATTGCAACCATTGGTCGTGCAGGATTATCTAATGCCTTACCAAGCGCTTCTAATTCACCTGATAATAAAGGCCCCGCGCAGGCAGTCGGTGCAAATTTAGCCACGCCGTGTGTTGATGCCTGTGCACGGTGAGCCGTACCAAACGCATCCATTACATATACATCACATAAAGCCGCATAGGCTTTTGATAAAGCTTCATCGTTTTTCTTTTCGCCTTTATTAAAACGAACGTTTTCTAAAATAACCACTTCGCCATCTGCAACTTCTGGAGCAGAATCAAGATAACCCGTAATTAATTTAACTTCTTTACCTAATTCCTTAGTTAAGTAGTCAGCAACAGGCTGTAATGAAAACTCAGCAGCAGGCACGCCTTCAGTTGGACGCCCCAGGTGAGACATCAGCATCACTTTTGCACCGGCTTCGATGCAATGTTTGATAGTTGGCATAGACGCTTCAATACGTTTAGCACTGGTTACTTTTCCGTCTTTAACAGGTACGTTTAAGTCCTGACGAATTAACATGCGTTTGCCTGCTAAATCTAAATCGGTCATTTTTATTACTGACATGGATTACTCCTAAATATATTTTTAAATTTTTTAAACATTCTTGCCACAGAGACACAAAGGACACAGAGTTTTTTGTTATGCGCCTGAGGCACAACAATAAAACTGTTCTTTTCTCTGTGTTTTCCGTGCCTCTGTGGCGATAACTTATATCTTTACTTTGCACTCATTAATGCAATGGTAGTATCAATCATACGATTTGAGAAACCCCATTCATTGTCGTACCACGAACACACTTTCACTAAATTTCCACCGCTTACTCTAGTTAGCGTCGCATCAAAATTTGATGTTGTGCTGGTATGATTAAAATCTACCGACACTAATGGCGCCGCACTATAATCAAGCACTTTGCCATCCGCCGCTTCTTTCATAATGGCGTTTATTTCTTCAACCGTTGTATCTCTACTAGCCGTGAATGTTAAATCGACTAATGACACATTTATAGTCGGCACACGTATTGCGAAACCGTCTAACTTACCATTTAGTTCAGGTAACACTAAACCAATAGCCGCTGCTGCTCCGGTTTTTGTCGGAATCATTGAGCTGGTAGCCGATCGCGCACGCCTCAGGTCAGTATGATAAACATCAGTTAATACCTGATCATTGGTATAAGAATGTATGGTTGTCATCAAACCATTATCTATACCGATTTTTTCATTAATCGGTTTCACCAACGGTGCCAAACAGTTAGTTGTGCATGATGCATTTGAAATAACCGTATCGGTTGCTTTCAATATTTCATGATTTACACCGTAAACAATTGTTGCATCAACTCCGTGTCCGCCAGGCGCAGAGATAACAACTTTCTTAGCGCCACCTTTAATGTGCAAAGAAGCTTTTTCTTTACTGGCAAAAAAACCGGTACATTCAAGCACAACATCAACACCTAAATCACCCCAGGGCAATGTAGCCGGATCACGCTCACCTAACACCAGAATTCTGTCGCCATTCACAACCATATGGTCATTATCGACATGAACTTCACCGGGAAAACGACCGTGCGCGGTATCATACTGTGTTAAATGCGCATTAGTATGCGAATCACCTAAATCATTAATAGCCACAACCTGTATTTCATCGGTACGACCCGATTCATATATTGCGCGCAAAATGTTACGACCTATGCGCCCGTAGCCATTAATAGCAACCTTGATTGCCATATTTTTTACCTTTTTATTTATCATTAAATTTTTAATAATAAATGTAATGAGTTAGAGCAGGTCATCAAACGACAACCTCTCAGGTTTATCATTGAAACTTATTTGCTAAATAATTTTTAGTGTTTGAATAATTAAACCCACTGGGTTACCGACAAAAACAGTCAGGAACAAGGTGCGATGTAATTAGCTTTAAACAAAAAATCACTTGGAAAATAAGTTTAAGGGGGAAAATAAATTACCCCCTTAAAACTATTAATGACCCCGCAGCAAATACCACGAAGTCATTAATTAAGTGAAGATTTTGTTCACCAGCAAGGCGCGTTCTAATTTAAAAAGCGGAGTGTGCTGTTTTGCACATGAGCATTTTTAAATTAGAGCAGCAACGCAGCTGGCGGACAAAAGCTTCGCTTAATTTGCTGCTACGTGCTCTACGAAACGAAGCATGTTGCATGTGTAACCGTACTCATTGTCATACCATGAAACCAGTTTCACGAAAGTACCGTCTAATGCAATACCCGCGCCTTCATCAAAGACTGAAGAGTAAGAGTTACCACGGAAGTCAGTAGAAACAACTTTTTCATCTGTGTAACCAAGAGTACGACTCATGTCACCAGTAGTTGAAGCTGCTTTTATCTCTGCACAAATTTCTTCATATGTCGCTTCTTTCTCTAGCTCAACAGTTAAGTCAACTACAGAAACGTCTGAAGTAGGTACGCGGAAAGCCATACCTGTTAATTTGCCGTTAAGCTCTGGAAGAACAACACCAACTGCTTTAGCAGCACCCGTTGAAGAAGGAATGATATTTTCTAAAATACCACGACCACCGCGCCAGTCTTTCTGTGAAGGACCGTCAACTGTTTTCTGTGTAGCAGTTGCAGCATGAACAGTCGTCATAAGACCACGTTTGATGCCGAACTTATCATTGATAACTTTAGCAATTGGAGCAAGGCAGTTAGTTGTGCAAGATGCTGCAGAAACAATTGCCTGACCTGCATATTCGTTGTGATTAACACCGTATACAAACATTGGCGTGCCATCTTTAGAAGGAGCTGATTGAACAACTTTCTTTGCGCCTGCATCAATGTGCTTCTGACAACCTTCTTCTGTAAGGAAGAAACCTGTGCAATCGATAACGATTTCAGCACCAACATCACCCCATTTAAGGTCTGCTGGGTCACGTTCTGCCGTTAAACGAATTTTCTTTCCGTCAACGATCATTGAATTTTCATCAGATGAAACTTCACCTGGGAAGTTACCGTGAACTGAATCGTACTTAAGCATGTATGCCAGGTAATCTGGGTCTAATAAATCGTTAATACCTACGATTTCGATTTCTGGAAAGTCATTAGTTACTGCACGGAATACCATACGGCCGATACGACCAAAACCGTTAATACCTACTTTAATAGCCATTATATTTTTCCTCGGTTAATAATTTAAAAACAAAAACTTTTATAACATCACTCCCACATTGCAGGAGTGACAACAAAAACAGTTAGTTACAGTATGCCTTCTACTGCTTTAACAACATTTTCAACAGTGAAACCAAACTCTTTAAATAGCTGGTCTGCAGGTGCTGACTCACCGAAGTGATCAATACCTACAACTGCATCTGCGTACTTGTACCATGCATCAGTAACAGCTGCTTCAACAGCAACAGTTGGCACACCTTTGATTAATACAGATGATTTGTAAGCTGCATCCTGTGCGTCAAATATGTTTGTAGATGGCATAGAAACAACACGAATTTTCTTACCAGACATAGCTTCTGCAGCACCTGTTGCCAGGGCAACTTCAGAACCCGTGCCGATAATAATTGCATCTGGCGTGCCGTCGCAATCTTTAAGAATGTAAC
The DNA here is from genome assembly GCA_026195255.1 of Gammaproteobacteria bacterium. Classification (GTDB taxonomy): domain Bacteria; phylum Pseudomonadota; class Gammaproteobacteria; order SZUA-229; family SZUA-229; genus SZUA-229. Next base: position 164,829 of record JAPHSS010000020.1, read on the forward strand.
CACCCTTAGTGATTTCAGCAATCTGCGCGTCGGTACGAACCTGATGTGGCAGCCCCTGACGAGAGAAGATTAAGCAAGAAGGGCCTTCTTTACGTTCAGCCGCCTGCTGCCATGCAACTGCAGATTCAACTGCATCACATGGACGCCATACAGCCATGTTTGGAATCATACGTAATGTAGGAATCTGCTCAACGGGCTGGTGAGTTGGACCATCTTCACCCAGACCGATAGAGTCATGAGAGAAAACAAACAGACTGCGAATCTTCATCAGTGCTGCCATACGTAAAGCATTACGCGCATATTCAGAGAACATCAGGAATGTTGCACCAAATGGAATTAAACCACCGTGTAATGCAATACCGTTCATGATGGCTGACATACCAAACTCACGTACACCGTAGTTCAGGTAGTTAGCGTCTGCATTATCGATCATTGGCTTGTAACCAGACCATTCAGTCAGGTTAGAACAACCCAGGTCAGCAGAACCACCAAACAGTTCAGGTAACATTGGTGAGTAAGCTTCGATAGCAGCTAAAGATGCCTGACGAGTTGCAGGGCTTTTCGCATCTGTATTCACAGAAGCAATATAGTCAGCTGATTTAGCTGCCCAGTCTGCTGGTAAATCACCCGCCATACGACGTTCGAACTCAGCTGCTAATTCAGGGAAAGCCGCTTTATATGCAGCAAACTTATCATTCCATGCCGCTTCAGCTTTAGCGCCTTTTTCTTTCGCATCCCAACCCGCATATACATCTTTAGGTACTTCAAATGCACCGTGATCCCAACCTAAAGCCGCTTTAGTCAGGTTAATTTCTTCTTCACCTAATGGCGCGCCGTGACATGCATGGCTGCCCGCTTTATTAGGTGAACCAAAACCGATTGTTGTTTTACAGCAAATCATTGTTGGCTTGTCTGTCATAGCTTTCGCCATTTCAGTTGCTTTAGCGATAGCTTCTGGATCGTGCCCATCAACGTCAGCAATCACATGCCAGCCATAAGCTTCAAAACGCTTTGGTGTATCGTCAGTGAACCAGCCTTCTACGTGACCATCAATAGAAATACCGTTGTCATCCCAGTAAGCAATCAGCTTACCCAGACCTAAAGTACCTGCCAGAGAACAGGCCTCATGCGAAATACCTTCCATTAAACAGCCATCACCCAGGAACACATAAGTGTTGTGATCAACAATATCGTGACCTTTCTGGTTGAACTGACCCGCCATTGTCTTTTCAGCAATCGCCATACCAACAGCATTTGTGATGCCCTGGCCTAATGGACCCGTTGTGGTTTCAACACCTGGCGCATAACCGTACTCAGGATGACCCGGCGTTTTAGAATGCAACTGACGGAACTGCTTAAGATCTTCAATAGACAGATCATAACCCGTCAGGTGAAGTAATGAGTAGATCAGCATTGAGCCGTGACCATTAGAAAGTACAAAACGGTCGCGATCTGCCCAGTTAGGGTTAGCAGGGTTGTGGTTCATGTTGTCGTTCCACAACACTTCAGCTATATCAGCCATACCCATAGGTGCACCCGGGTGACCAGAATTTGCTTTTTGTACTGCATCCATACTTAATGCGCGGATTGCATTAGCAAGCTCTTTGCGTGATGACATAGGATCTTCTCCAATCAAGTTTTAAAATTTGCGTTACCCGGAATGCCCCGGTAACAAGAATCTGGTTAATTAATGAGCCTGTAATTAAGCCGAAGGGTTTTCACCCACACTAATAAAGGGGCGCTATTTTCCCTTACTTCGAGCCATTCGGCAACTCTATACTGGAATTACATGCCGAATTATTAAACTTACAAGATTATTTTTATCATTTACAGGCCAAAACAAATCCATTTAATATTAAAGATATCAACAAGATACAAGCACAAAATAACATCACCTTACTATGAGTGATTTTATTCCCCCATAAGAAACCATGAAGAGCCCATTGATGCAGGCAGCCGACGATTAAGCCAGCGCATTTGTCATCGCAGTCTGCAGAAACCTGCCTGCTCCACTCGGCCTGTATCCCATGTAATTATGACCACAGACCAGCCTGTAGTGCTCTAAACGTTTTCGGCCTGGAAAAAACTAAGCTTCCTTCCATTTAATTGAGCAACCCATACTTGGCACCTGCTCTTTTGGCCCTTTACCTGTCTCTGCTACTGTTTTCATGCCCTCAAACAGATCGCGTCGCACATTATCAGGTGCAGCTTCTTTACGACTTTCGTCCAGCCGACCACGATATTGCAGCTTCAAATCAGCGTTATAACCAAAAAAATCAGGCGTACATACCGCGCCATAGGCTTTTGCAACCTGCTGGGTTTCATCTATTAAATAAGGAAAACCGAAACCGTATTCATCCGATACCTTTTTCATATTTTCAAATGAGTCTTCTTCATACTCAGCCGGGTCATTCGACATTATCGCAACCGTATTAACACCCAGCGCCTTTAACTCACGCGTATCTCGCACTATTCTGTCTCGTATAGACTTCACATAAGGACAATGGTTGCAGATAAACATAACCAGCAAGCCTTTCTCACCAGCACAATCTGCCAAACTCCAGTTCCTTCCATCAATGCCCGGCAAATCAAAATCAATTGCCGGTTTATCAAAGTCGCACACGGGGGGCTGTAAACTAACCATCATTCTCACCTATATTTTTATTACTATTAACCTGCCATTTTACCGCAGCTATCTTATACCCACAAAAGCCATTAATTTCCACCTTAAAACATCAATTTAATTAACTGACGGTATAGCAACACTCTTATATACATGCTAAAATTCGTAGTTCAGTTTTAAAACCTTGTAATCTTTAGCGGAAGAACATGAGTCAGCAGAAAAAGCAGTCAAAAGCCAAGACAAAAGACAAGAAAGTCGCGCTCAAAAGCAGCGCAAAAAAAGCAATCAAAGATTCAGAACAGGAGCAAGCCACTCCAGAAGGCACAGTTGCCGCGCCTCAAGATAAACAATCCCTGCTTAAACAGCTGATTGCCAAAGGAAAAGAACAGGGTTACCTGACTTATGCCGAAGTAAACGATCACCTGCCAGAAGAGATTGTCGACCCCGAACAGGTTGAAGACATCATTAATATGATCAACGACATGGGCATTACTGTTCATGAAGTTGCACCAGATACCGAGTCGCTGGTATTAACCGATGCGAGCGCCACAGATGATACTGCCGCTGAAGAAGCCGCAGCAGCACTGGCGTCCATCGAAAATGAATTCGGTCGCACCACTGACCCGGTACGCATGTATATGCGTGAAATGGGCACAGTTGAGTTATTAACTCGTGAAGGCGAAATTTCTATAGCCAAACGCATTGAAGAAGGCCTTAAACAGGTAATGCGTGCACTGGCAACCAACCCCCGCTCTGTTCACCAGGTTCTTAAAACCTATGAAGCCATCAAAGCCGAAGAAACACGCCTTACCGATTTAATTAGCGGTTTCCGCAGTGATGACAGCGATGAAATTGCCCAGCCAGCATCTGGCCCGGCTGATGAGCGCGATGACGATGAAGAAGTAGTTATTGATACTGGCCCTGACCCAGAACGCGCCAATGAACAGTTTGTGTTATTAGAAAAAGCCTATAACAAAACGATTAAAGCACTAGAGAAAAAGACCAAAACAGCAGCTAAATGCCGCGAAGAAATGGCAGAAATCTTTATGGAACTAAAGTTTCTGCCTGTTATTGTTATCGCAATGACCAAAGAGTTACGCAGCACAATTGACCGCGTAAGAACTCATGAACGTTTCATTCTTAATCTGTGTGTTAATAAATGCCACATGCCACGCAAAGCATTTATTCAATCATTTCCAGAGAACGAAACAAACCAGAAATGGATAGACCAGTATTTAACCGGTCACGAGTACTCTGAGGCATTAAGCGAATACACAGCAGAAATAAAACAGGCACAGTTGAAACTGTCTCTGTTAGAAAAAACCTACGGCCTTGAAATTACAGACATAAAAGAGATCAATCGTAAGATGTCTATCGGCGAAGCAAAAGCACGCCGCGCCAAAAAAGAAATGGTTGAAGCCAACTTACGGTTAGTTATTTCTATAGCGAAAAAATACACCAACCGTGGCCTGCAATTCCTCGATTTAATTCAGGAAGGCAATATCGGCTTAATGAAAGCCGTTGATAAATTTGAATACCGTCGTGGTTACAAATTTTCAACCTATGCAACATGGTGGATTCGCCAGGCAATAACACGATCTATTGCCGACCAGGCACGTACTATCCGTATTCCGGTTCATATGATTGAAACCATCAATAAACTGAACCGAATTTTCCGTCAGATGTTACAGGAAAAAGGCCGCGAGCCAACCCCTGAAGAACTCGCAGAAAAAATGGAAATGCCAGAAGATAAAGTTCGCAAAGTGCTTAAAATTGCCAAAGAACCTATCTCAATGGAAACCCCCATCGGTGATGACGAAGACTCAAACCTGGGTGACTTCATTGAAGACATTAACATTATGTCTCCAGTAGATTCAGCTACAGGTGAGTCATTACGTGAATCAACAAAAGATATTTTATCTACGTTAACACCACGTGAAGCAAAAGTATTACGCATGCGTTTCGGCATCAATATGAACACTGACCACACATTAGAAGAAGTCGGCAAACAGTTTGATGTAACACGTGAACGTATTCGTCAGATCGAAGCCAAGGCACTGCGTAAACTACGTCACCCTTCACGCGCAGAAAATTTGCGCAGCTTTATCGGTGAAGACAACAACAACAATTAAAATAAATTTAACTTGTTGTTACGCACGTTATATTTATAATGTGCGTTTGTTTTTGCAAGCCAAAAACATAAAAATAAAAACGTCGTTCCCGCAATTTTCTAGCGGGAATCCAGTGACCTTTTCACCGGGCTCCTTACATGAGTGACAATAAAAATAAAGGGCCCGTAGCTCAGTTGGTTAGAGCATCCGACTCATAATCGGCAGGTCGAGTGTTCGAGTCACTCCGGGCCCACCATTTTCCCCTTTGAATTCTTGTGCTTGTGCACGAAACCATAATGTGGCCGTTTTGGCCAGTTTAGGGTTATTTGAAAACATAAACTGGCCAGCCTCAATACGACCAGTTCTCATGCGCCAAAGGCATATTATTCAATAAATTTCTTTTTTCACGCCAGTTCGGCATCAATTTTTCTAGATGCGCACGAAAGCGCTCGTTATGATGCCGCTCTAATAAATGCACCAGCTCATGCAGCAAAATATACTCCAGACACTCTATTGGTTTTTTCGCCAAATCAAGGTTTAACCATATTCTTTTTTCCTGGATATTACAGCTACCCCATCTGGTTTTCATTTTCCTTACGCCACAATAAGCTACTTCAACACCTGTACGCTCCTGCCAATCGGGTAACATCTTATCAATTCGAGCTTTTATTTCTGACCTATAAAACTCAGTAAGCACTAACTTTTTATTTGACTGCGTCGTACCGGGGCTAACATACAAATCCAGCTTTCCATTACCCGCTACCTTCACCTTATGCTTGCCAACACGTTCAATAATATTAAGCCGATAACTCTTTCCCCAAAAAAAGTGACACTCTCCAGTCACCATTTCTCTTTCTGATTGCCGCGCCTGGCCTGCAAAATTTTTCTGCTGTTTTCTGATCCATGGTATTCGACTCACAACCGCTGTACGTATGGCCGTATCCGTCATATGCTCCGGAGCAGAAACACGCACACAGCCATCTGGCGGCAACACGCTAATGTGTAAATTTTTAATCGACTTCCGATTAAGCTGTAATGACAGTGAGCCAATTTGCATTTGCGACATCAGTGATATTCCTTCTGTGCTTTAGCAAGCTCCATCACATCTTCTATATCGACATCGTATCCAGCCGTCTCTTCCCGAACAGCATTGGCAATTTCACGCTCTTTGAAACGATCACCCACCCAATCAGCTTTTTTGGTATAGCGTATAGCACTATCAATCCTGGTTGCTAACACTTCATCATTACCCAAATTATCATAAAACGCGCGCTTGGCCTGAGTGTCCATTGAAGAAGGGTAACTCGAACCGTCTTGCTCAGGTTTAATCACTTTTTTAGATAATTCGCGAATACGTTCCAGATACTCCTGATAATCAATAGCCTGTTGTCTACGCAGCTCTATCAACTCATCAAGCAACACCGACATATGTTCATAGTATTTTGGATTAACCGGGTTTTCATCAACAATCGTTTTGTGCACATTGTTTTCGATAGTTTCTGCCATAGCTTCCTGATTATTACGAATATCCTCAGGCAGTGAATCCAATGCAGCAGCACCTTTTTCAACAATCAGCTCTATAAGACCAAGCTCTTCAAAATCCATCAATACTTCGCTGTCATCGGCACGAATATACATATCTAGTAAATGACGCATAGCAGGCTCGAAACGCTTCATGTCCACAAGGTCACCACTTGCAAGCTTTACCTCATCTCGAACCTTTTCAAAATGCATGACTTCATGTCGAATATTTTCAGAATTTTTAGGAGAAAACCCAGCTTCAGGCATTTCATTTGCAATATTGACGAATGCTCGCAATAATTTCGCCACACTCTGATACAGAGTTAATCTCAGGGCTTCCTTTTCTGTTAACTCATCCTGGTTAGTACCCGACTTACCACAAAAATAATAAATATAATCTTCTGTATAGCGCGGTGCTTTTACCGGCTCACATAAACTTCGCACCATTTCCAGTGCATTCTCCAGATCAAGTCGCGTTTGCTCCAGGCGATTCTTTAGTAAGCCGGTAACATCTTCTTTGTCGTAACCCTCAAAGGCTCCAGCGGTATAATCTGTAATGGCTTTATCAAGCGACCTGAACAAATCTTTATAATCAACAATGTAACCATATTCCTTATCATCACCATCCAGACGGTTTACCCGGCAAATAGCCTGAAACAAATTATGATCTGCCATTTGCTTATCGATATACAAATAAGTAGCCGAGGGCGCATCAAATCCTGTTAACAACTTATCCACCACTATCAGAAGTCGCATCTGTCCAGGCTCTTTTATAAAACGCTTCTTAACTTCTTTTTCAAACTCTTCTACACGGTTCGCCGCATCGTCTTCAGACTGCTCAAAGTAGTCGGCCAACATTTTTCGATAAATGTCATATTTAAAGAGTTTTTCTGTCAGCCCTTCACCGGCTTCCTCGCCTTTAATACTCGCAGCCGTAGGCTGAAAACTGGTAACAATGGCCACCTTACCTGCCAGATCAGACTGGCTAAACATTTCATAGGCTTTACATGCCTGGTAAACACTGGAACACACCAGCATGGCATTGCCATAACCGTCCATTAATCTGGGCTTAGTATCCATGTCCAGTAAGATGTCATTAACGATTTGTTGCAATCGTGACTTACTGGACAACACTTTTTGCATGGTGCCCCATTTCTGTTTAATCTGCGTTTTAGCTATTCTCGATAAGCCACGCGTCTTGGCTTCAAACCATTCATCTATTTTTTTCTGCGACGTAATATGCTGATCAATGTCACGCGCTTCGTAACGCAAATCTAAAACAACACCATCAGCCACCGCTTCATCAAATTTATAGGTGTGAATAAATGGCCCAAATACTTCCACAGATTTTTTCTTGTCCTTCTTCATCAAAGGCGTACCTGTAAAACCGATAAACATGGCCTCTGGTAAAATAGCCTTCATTGCCTCATGCAACTTACCGGTCTGAGTACGGTGGCACTCATCTACAAACACAAAAAGATCGCCTTTTATCTTGAAGTCTTTAGGCAGCGATTTTTTTAGCTCATTAATAAATGCTTCAGCCGCTGCATCATCTTCCGATTCAGACTGTCGACCAAACTTATGAACCAACGAGCAAACAAGCCAGGGGTTAGTTTGATTCAGCGTAGCGATTAAATCAGCCCCACTTTTAGTACGATAGATAGCCTCATCTACACCGGTAAATACTTTTTCAATCTGTTCATCTAATTCAGTACGGTCAGTAACAATTAATACACGGCTGCCAGTAATATTTTCTCGTATCCACTTGGCCAGCCACACCATGGTCAGGCTTTTACCAGAGCCCTGTGTATGCCAGATAATGCCACCTTCACGATGTGCAACATGTTTCTTAGCGGCTTCAATACCAAAGAATTGGTTATGCCGACAGGTTTTCTTTACCCCGGCATCAAATACAATAAAGTCGTGAATTATTTGTAGAAAGCGCTGCTTATTGCAGATGCGACTTAAATGAAAATCCAATTTATTCTGATACGGATTTTCAATTTCTTCCTTCCATTCCAGAAAGTATTTTTCCTGAGTTTCTATAGTGCCATAGCGTAAGCCCTGCGTGTCATTGCCCGCCATTACCAGTTGCATGGTAGTAAAAAAATTTCGAATGAAGTCTTTTTTCTGATTATCGAGGTTCTGGCGAATACCTTCAGTCACGTTTACCGAAGAACGCTTTAACTCAATAATCCCAAGCGCAATACCATTCACATATAAAACGATATCAGGGCGTTTTTTATTTTCACCCTTAATGGAGACCTCTTCGGCAATTGCAAAATCATTTGCTGCTGGATTTTTCCAATCAATCAACCAGACAGTCTGATTCTGCTCACCAGCACCTTCCTTGTCTTTTATGCCATAACGCAGCTGGCGATAGACTTCCTTATTGGCATAATACAACTTCTTGCCTTCGCCCAGTGCCGCTGCAGCATCCAGCTGACGAATCGCTCGGGTAATTAGCGCATCACTTACGCCACGCCCTTTAAGCCAGTCAGTCAGAATATCAACTTCTATATTTTTATTATTTTCACGCTCCTGCCAGTCACCCAAATATCGATAACCGAGCTCTTGCTGGAAGAACTGAGCAATTCGATTCTGTGTTACGCGTTCGCGCTGGCCAACCTTAGACACGTCAATTACATCCTCTGTTTAATGGCTTAAATCAAGCAATAAAAACCTATTATTTACTGTATTATCAACAACTTACAAACACGATATCACGTTAGGCACTCACTCAGTCAAGCAACGATCAAGCAAATTAGGCCCAATGCGGCACATAACGCATAGCCTTGGTCCCAGCGTCTGGGTCATATGGACGAACCAAATCTACTTTCATAGTGTCCCTAATAACACGGCTCACCATTGCACTGTTTTTAACATCAATACCCAACCGCTCTCTAAGTGAAGAGTTATTCATATGCTCTCGATTTACATAGCGTAAACAACAGTGCAAATAACAGGCCCTAATTCGGTCTTCTTTATCCATTTCGGAAAAGTCTTTATAACTAAACAACACTGCACGTGTATGTTTATCTGTCACCTCAAAAATAGGTGCCGGTAATTGATATAATTCCGTTTGAAAAACAACTTTATCTACCCCTGTACCTCGCTCTTCACAAATATTGATACGGCGCATAAAAGAGGCCAAAGCCTCGTTACGACTCTGGGGTGGAGAGTCTAGAAAACGCTCTGTATCGACCAGAGGTATGCCTGGATTTGTGATTTCCATACGTGAATCAAACAATTCGATCATAGGGCCGGTACCAGCTATCGAAAAGTCCTGATGAATGATCGCATTGGCAACCAGCTCACGAATAGCCAGTTCTGGATACATAGGAACTTCCTTACGAAAGGCTTTTCCAATCTCTTCATTCGATGGCAACAGCGTCTTGATATAGTCAATCAAGTTTTCAAAACCAATGGCATATCCTTTATTACCCTCAAGCTCACGAATGGTTTCTATACGACTATTGCCACGATACAGAATTAGCCTTACAGCCTTGCGCCCGAGGTGCTGAAAGTTTTGTAATTTTTTCGCAAACAAAATAGCACCAAGATTAGTAATATCCCATCGCCCACTATCCACTGAATTAATCAATTTATCCGCTTTCAATGCCGCTAAAATCCCTTCACGGCCCTCAGGCAAAGGTTGCTCGGTAAGGTCAAAATAAGCAGGATAATCTAACAGCTTTAAAACTTCATCTGCTGTGCTATTTTCAGTTGCCACCTGCCTTTCAAATGGTGTTTTATCAAATACACGCCAGAGGTCTCGCTCTTTCTCAGCAAATTCACGAAGCTTCTTTTTATAAGAACCTACGCGTATATATTCAGCACCATCAAACTGAACAGGGGTATGAGTTGCCGCCTGTATTTCTAGAATAACGACGGGGAATCCATCGCTATTCTCAAATTCGTAAAAATAAAAATGAATTTTAGGCACCAGCTTCTGCAACAACCAACTTTCTAGCTCCTGTTTTTTATAGCAAGCACTTGAAGGCTTAAATATTGTACCAATTACATCATGACTTTCATTATCAACACCCCAAACAATGTAACCCGACTGTTTTCCAATCAGAGCAGCCGAATTTGCGAGCGCAGATATATACTCACCAATTTTTGGCGCATCATCGTTATTATGTTTGAACTCAACCCACTCCGTTTCTTTATCCAGACGACAAAGCTCACGCAATAGGCTATGCAATTGATCTAGTGTTAACTCAGTAGGCATGACATAGAGACCTTTTAATTTTAAGCCCTATAAACTCAAGGAAGACATATTTATAAATCAATCCCATTCGTTATCCTTCATGTGTACAACTACCAAATAATTTTTTCTTTGTGTAGCTGTAATCATTTCGCTTCCTTATTGGGAAATATTTTATTAAGTAAGTCTACTAAAACCATTGGCATTGACACTGTAATTTCTTCGCCTTCAGATTCTGGAATAGAATTTATGTAAAAACCAGCTTTCCCATAGTACAGGCTATAAATCTCTTTTTTATTCAATATCACTCTCAAATAAGGACTTTCACTACCGTAGACTGCAACATAATGAAATCCAGTTATATCTTCTGGAAGTTCGCCACCTTTTTTCATCGTATTCATAATTTTTTCAAGAACAAATGTTCTCAACTCCGCATGATACCCGCGGAATGATGATTTACTGAGCAGATGTATAAGATTGCTATCCTTATAGACTAAACGATTTGTACAATAACGAATTGCTTCTGGATTCTCGATGAGCAACTGCCGCCAACCGCCACAGTCTGCATTTGCTATGATATTTTTTAGTGACTCTTCGATATCAACTTCTACGGCATTCACAAGCGTATTGAAAACAGATTTTTTGGCAACCTTAAACCAGTTTTCAGATCGTTCTCGATAGGTCATTCGATTTGGAACACAGAAACTGTATCTATATCCACTTTCATTGACGAGGTAATCATCCAAAGCCAATAGAGCTCTTTCGAGCAGAAAATCCCGCGTTCGGAGAATATCGTCGCTTAACAAAACTGATACCTTACTTGCCGCTTCTTCGAACCTGGCTTGACTGATGTTTTCACCATCGGCATTAGCAACCATGTCGAGTATGAAGCCAACTTTACCCTTCAAATATGGGTGACATTCAAATCTCGTTAACAGCTCTTCCCATTTCTTGTCTTCAAGAATAAGTCCGGCCTTGAGCGATTCCTCTTCGCGCTGCTCGCTTGCAAATCCGCTATCCATTCCAGAGCCAGAAAGAAACGCATACAAATCATTACTATGTGTTGAGAGTTCAGAAAGACTACGAATAACTGGAACAAAAGGCGATAGCTCATCGATACGATGATTGTTTATCAAGTTATCCGTAACTCGCTTCCAGCGAGTTAAATTTTCATCATTCTCTTTCGTCCATGTTTCCGATTCCATTGCTTGTTGGACAAATTTGATATACGCATAGAATTTCGACTGACTGACATAATCATTACTAGTTAATCCATCAGTAAGAACCTTGAAAACACTATCGTTATCCAGATTAACAAAGAAATAATCTAAAATCGATTCAAGTCTATGTATACTTTCTTCATCGAATGATTCGAATTTTTCATGATCAGTGACCGAAAGATAACCATCCGCCACCCTAAGCTTTCGCAACCAGATTTGCCGAGGCTTATCAAGATAAACAAAGCTCCCTTCAACACGTTCACATGCTCTGAAAAATGCCATCAAGTTGAAAAACCGGAGATATAACTCATCAAACTCTTTGTCTAACTCCAGACTAATCTTCCAGAATATATCCGTCCATTCTTTATCAATCTTCTTTTCAATTACCTTACCAGTAGTCGTATCATCAAGCTTACCGCATAACCAGGCCTTAAAATTTTCGAACGAAGTAAGTGGCTTACCACGGGCATTCATCTTGATATAAAGCTCATCTGACAGTCCAAATGACTCTAGATTCAGATACTGAAATACAATGCGAGGATTAGTCGTATTTATCAACCGCTCGTAAAGTACATCATCGCAACTAGAAAACTGGTGATGCATCGCATTTAACATGGTTAGACATGACTGCACTGTGGGGTCTGACTTCCATGACAAAAAGAACCACTGTTTATCTATGATCTGTTCTGCTATAGCACTCTGCGTGCCGTTTAAATTTACATCATTAGCTATTGCCAGAGCATTAAAAAATTCTGCGGCACTTACACGTGTTTTGTAAGTAAATTTCGAACCGATGTCAGAAACAAATGACGCCTGAAATGATGCGAGACAACCGTCTTTCATTGCCAGGTACCAATGCAATAAAAACAGGGTAGTTAGTCGCTGCTGCCCATCAAGTACCGAAAATGCGGAACCGTCTCTTCCTTCAAAATTACCGTAGACAAAATCTAGATCTAGTGGCTGTTCTAGATTATCCTCCAGCAAAGCATCCTTTATAGAGCCGAGGAACTGTCGTCGAACTTCTGCCGCCTCATCCCGACCTTGTGCATAATCGCGTTGCAGGATTGGAATCTGAATGACTTCGACTTCATTCATCAACTCAATAAACGACAGGGTGCTTCCTTCTTTCATGCCGTCACTCCATCTACTACAAATAATGTTGTTAGCATTTCAACCATCGCAGACTGGTGGTTTTCGCTATCCCGCGCATGCCAGAACATCATATTATCCACACGATCACTATAATATTTGAGGAAAGCATTTTTAGTGCAAACCGGCACAAATGTAGCGGTCTTATCGAGCCTGATAATACGATTGCGTTTAATGGGAAAAATAGCATTTTGATAACTGCGATTTGTTGAACTATCGAGCAACGTTAAATTACCTATAGAATGATCCGTTTCTTCATTACCATCGGGCACATAAATTTCAAGCACACGAGTGAACAGACTTTCGAACGCTACTGAGTCAAAGGTTTTCCCTGCAATAATGTCTTTTGCGCTTTTAAGAATGTCGGTAAGACTGATAGACAAATCCTCAGACATCGAGCTTTTATCTACAACCTCATTTTCGATATAATCAGCTACCCCTTCAAGCCAGGCCTTTTGTCGATCCTTGCTTTTCGGAATCTCACTTGCCACAGATCTTATATGCTCAATATCCCAGGATTCATTTTTAAAACGATCAAACTGAAATCGAACATTTGTTTTTGCATTAGCTAATAGTGTCGCAACATTAAACAACAACAGCGCCGATACCAATTGCGGCCTTGGCGAACCATAAGAAAGCTCTGCCAGATATTCATCAATCGACTGCCGTAAATCTGCACGACTCTCATAGCTATTTATCTCCTTTAATCCTGGCATTGATCTTTTGAAAACCATATTTGCCAGTTCATGACGATATTCTTGTTTAGTAGCGCATACTTGAAAGTCGTTCAATAAATCGTTTACCTTAGCCCCCGTAGAAACCAGGTAACCGATCAGGTGAAAGATTGTTCTGTCTTCATGCCACTCTCTTAAGGTCATAAAGCATCGTTTTACTTTTTCCCAATTTCTCTCAATCGATTCATCACTTTCAGAGAGCCAGCGTGAAAAAGTGAGAAACACAAAAAAGGGATCGTATTTTGGGATTGCCTGATCATCATTAGTTAACTGACCGGCCACAAGATCTAGCACAAATTCGATGCGATTTGCCTGCATCTTCTTGTTACTAATAAAAAACCAGAAATCATCCGACTGAAGTGCGCGTTCAATTTCATCCCATTCCTGTGCAATTCTGAGTTGGCCAAGGTAACGGTCGCTGTCGTTAAAATTACTGCCTTTCAAAAATAACGCTTTAATCAGTTCGGCATTGGTGAGTGGAATTTTCCCAAGGTTAAGCCGGGTAAACACAGCAGTTACATCCGTATCCTCATTGATCTGATACCAGATTACTTTTACGTTTTTACCACTATCATCGTCATTCAACAGCGTTTGTACAAACTTGATTTTGTAGGTTCCATCACGCGCTTCAAACCATTCCTGAATAGCTTGACGAGCCTCGTACATATAATAAAAGTCAACATTATCCATGTGACGACTTTCATCAATGTCTTCCAGATAAATAGCACTATCCGGGCGTGTTTCATAACGCAGGCTGTAACGCTCTTTACCAATCATCGCAAGGATATCTTTCAGGTAACTCAGTATGATGTGTATGGTCGTCAACCGTTGCTGACCATCTACCAATTCCCACTCACCATCACGTTTCTTCACCACCACCGGCTGCAAACAATAAAATGCGCTCTTTGAACTCTCTTCACTCTGCTTCTGAAATTCATAGATATCATCAAGCAGCTCAGTAACCTGGCGACGCGTCCAACGGTAACCTCGTTGATAGGCTGGAATATAAAACGACTCGCTTAATAGTTCATTGACGGGCTTCAGCACCAGGTCATTATTTGTCGGCATAACTAGTCTCCCTGCCAGTTGCGAGTCGAGTTTTGCCCGTAAGCAATTCCTGCATCATTCCCTGTTTGATTTGGCGGAATTTGTTGTGGCGTTGTTGCAGGGTCTGGATTTCCTCATCCATGTCGGACAGGATCGTGGCGATGGCGGTTTGTTCTTTTTTGGACGTTGGGCTTGTATACTTTGTTCCGCCAAATTCTGTTTTATTTACTATAGGTACGGCCTGTTCACCCGCGAGAATTTTTACCTTCGGAGCAATGTAATCTAATACATAATAAATAAACTCCTCATCATCAACATCGTTAGGAAATACAGCATTAATTTGCTGATTTGATGTTAAATCAATTTGAGCGATCCCTGTTTTACCGATCGTTGATCCTATGCAAGCAAATAATGTACTACCTGCAGGAAATCTTCTTGCCAGCATAAAACCTTTTCGTGATAGCTTTTTATCCGTATCTCCAATGTACTTATGACCACCTAAATCAACTGGACTAACGAATAAATAGTGCTCTCCATAATTTGATGAATCTGAGGTTGGTGGCGTATTGCCTGTTGCTAGCTGATGTCGTGTTGCTATTGTTGTAATCTCCCAATCCTCCGGCACTTCTCCCAACTCGGTTTGTTTGTATCCTTTTTTCGTGCCGTCTGGGTGGCGGGCGAATTGAGGCAGGCGGGTGCGGCCGGTGAGCAGTTGCTGCATGGTGGCGGTTTTGATGGCCTGTTTTTTGCTGATGAGTTTTTCCTGCGCGTTGATCAGCGCGTCTACGTCGGAGAGGGCGTTGGCGATGGCGGTTTGTTCTAGCTGCGGGGGAACAGCAAATGAAATTGAACGTACACTATTCAAGTTCATTCCTGCTTTTGCGCCTTGATCCGAGCTTCCACGGAAAAGTTTTTGAATATTCTCGCTAGCTAGAAAATAGGCTACATATTTTTTATCGACATTATCGCCAAAGAATCGTACTAATGAAATATGCTGATTTATATAAGCTGGCTTAGCCAGTTTCTCATCTACATAACCAATAATCCCAATGTCTGCAGTAATAGAGACTAATATATCTCCATCGAGAAGTTGAGTCCTCTTGCCTTCAGCTGATTGCTCTGGAAGCGAAACGTATTTCGTATCGCTCATATCTAAATAAATAGACTCTCGGCCTAAGTTTGTAATCCGAACAAATGGGTCACCATGTGCTGAATAGTATTCAGCCCACCCTCTTGACCCACTCGTCACGAATGGGTTGAAGTATCCTATAGATTTAACTTCCCAATCCTCCGGCACAACCCCCACCTCAGTCTGCTTATAGCCCGGCGGTACAACACTCCCTTGCCCGAGTTCCCCCGCCTTTGTGATTAGATAATCTATCGAAGCCTCGGCAACTTGATCCGTCACACTCATAACTCCAGCCCCATGCCCTTAAGATGTCCAGTCACTTTGTCACTCATCATCACGACGTTCTGTTCGATCATCGGCAGCGGTTCGGCATAGCGCTCTTCCAACTCTTTAACACGGCTGGCCATTTGCTGGGTGATGCGCTCAATTTCTGCCTGAATATTCGCACTAAGTCTGGCAAGCCACTTGTCTTCTACAATCAGGGTTTTGATATCATCTTCTGATAGTGTTGCGTAGTGTTTAAATACAGATAGATCCAGTGCTTCCTGCGCTTCTTTTAATGCTTTCTTGCCATCGGTTTCAGATTCAAATAATTTTCTGGCCTGTTTGAGCGCCGCTTTTTCGTCTTTATCTATGGTAATTTTCAATCGTGATGCAATGGAGGCTTTGGTGACTTTTTCTTTATCGTTAAGTGCTTCGCTTAACAGGCCATCTTCACCGGAATGCTCCTCAATAAAACTTTCCAGCTCCTGTGTGGCTGCATCCAGTTCAATCTGAATATTATCGATGTTAACCTGCTCTTTTTTGAAGTAACGCGCCACGATTAATGCTGGTGGAATCAGCTCGGCTTTATATTTTGCTTTTTTGATTATCAGATCAGGCGCTTCTTTAAGCTTCTCGCCTTTTTTGGCAACTAACTCACGCAATACTTTGCCTGCTGGCCAGCCATCCTGCACCAGTACGTAGACATCGTCTTGCATTACCTCTGCCCAGTAGTCCATGAGGATCTGGTAAACATCATATTTGCTGAGCAGAGGTTGCTCTGTGTAAGCGCTTAACAGTTCTTCACTGATACGCTGAATAATGGCTTTGGGTTGATCACCGGTTTGAATATTTGCCAGCGCGACCTGTTTGCACCACTGGGTAAACGGTTGCAGGCTTTGTGTGGCGAAGGCGATAAATTCTGCATGATTTAAGATGCTGGTTTTCACCTGACTGGCTTCGACCAGACCTTTGCTGTAACCGTTGCGATCATCTTTAAACAGGGTAGCGCGAATACTGGGGAATACTTTCCAGTAATGTTCCAGTGCATCGATATCACGATTGGGGATGCCACCTTGCAGGTGGGCGCTGAGGTCGTGCAGGTCTTCCGGCTCACTACTGTCGATATAACGCGGAATATTCAGGTTGTAATCATTCGCGGCGATTTCACTCAGTGCCACCATACGGCTATAACGTGGCAGCTCTAACTGTTTTGTAAACACATCAACAATTTTATGGATGTCCTGGCTGCGCAGGCGGTTTTTATTGCCGTCTTTTATAAATCCCTTGCCGGCATCGATCATAAAAATGCCTTTGCGGGCATTGGCGTGCTGCTTGTCGATAACGATAATGCAGGCGGGGATGCCGGTGCCGTAAAACAGGTTGGCGGGCAGGCCGATAATGCCTTTTATATAACCCTGCTTAATTAAGTTCTCGCGGATGCGAGCTTCGGCATTGCCCCGAAACAACACACCGTGAGGCAGAATAACCGCACCCTTGCCGGTGCTTTTCAGGCTTTTGATTATGTGCAGTAAAAAAGTGTAATCACCGTTTTTCTCAGGCGGAATACCCCAGGTGAAACGATTAAACTCATCTTCCTGTGGGTTGATGCCGCTGGTCCAGTTTTTATTGGAGAACGGAGGATTGGCCACCGCAAAATCGAAGGTTCTCAGTTTGCCATTGGCGTCTTTCCACTGCGGGTCCACAAGGGTATTTCCTTTCCAGATTTTAGCAGTGGCATTGTTATGCAAAATCATGTTCATGCGCGCCAGGGCGCTGGTGGCATTATCCATTTCCTGACCGAAAATAGACAGGCCACGGGGCGCTTCATCGCTGGCCTTTAACAGCAGCGAACCGGAACCGCAGGTAGGGTCATAAACGGTTTCTGACTGATCGGTTTCGGCATGAATGCCAATGACTTTTGAAAGAATACGGGAGACTTCCGATGGGGTATAAAACTGCCCCTTACTCTTGCCGGATTCGGTCGCGAAATGGCGCATTAAATATTCGTAGGCGTCACCCAGCAGATCATCACCCTCGGCGCGGTTTGCGGAGAGATCCATCCCTTCGAATAGTCCGATTAGCTTGCTTAGGCGATCTACCATTTCCTTGCCTTTACCGAGTTTATCTTCATCATTAAAGTCGGCAACATCGATGACGCCTTTAAGATCATTCTCTTCGGCAAGGGCGCTGATGATGATATTGATTTTGTCACCAATTTCTTTATCACCCTTGAGCGCGACCATGTCGTCGAAGCTGGCCCCCTGTGGGATAAGGATCATACCGTGGGGGTCACCCTTGTATTTATCCGAGACGTATTTCATAAAGAGCATGGTGAGCACGAAGTCCTTGTACTGGGATGCATCCATGCCGCCGCGCAGTTCGTCGCAGCTTGCCCAGAGGGAGGAGTAGAGTTCTGTCTTTTTGATGGCCATATGGTCTGGTTCTGCCTTTATTTATTTCTATCTATATTTTATTTTCTACTTAACAAACTTATCAGCAAGGCAGCCAGCGCCCCGCCCACAAGCAGATGCCCTACACCGGGTCCCTGTTCTTTTGCCTGTGTCGTATTGCCGCGTAACTGAGGTACGACTTCAACCCCGTTGGATTTTAACTCTAACACGGTGGCATTAAGCTGCCGACTGAGTTCTTCCCCTGGCAATTGCAGCGATGCGGCGGCCTGATACATCTGATCGACAGAAAATGAGGATTTTCCACCTTCAAGGCGGCTATAACTGGCCTGTGATAAACCCATTCGGTCGGCCATATCCTTTTGCTCTATACCTTGCCTTTTTCTGATATTAGCCAACACCACACCCAATACAGCTGAATATGTGGTTTGCTCAGTGCTCATAATTTATCTTCACTATTTTTCTTCGCCATTATTGACATTGAATATAATTACGTTTAACGTATATACTTTAAACGTAATTATATAGGAGAAATGAATATGCATTCTAAACTTAAAATGGGTGATTTGCTACATCGAAGCAAAGGCATTGCGCAACATGCTGGCGTATACATGGGTAATATGCAGGTACTCCATAATCAACCCGATAGAGGAACTGTAATCACCTCCTTTTCGGAGTACGCAGAGGGAAAAGAAGTGAAAGTCGTAAGCACTGAAGCTACCGATATGCAACAGCTGGCTAAGCGCAATGAAGACATTGTAAGTAATAAGGTCCAGTACCAGCTATTTAATAATAATTGCGAACACCTGGCAAACTACCTCATTTTTGGCCGCAAAATGAGTCCTCAGATACAGGCTACAATAACTGGCCTGATCTCTACTGCACTTATTCGCAGCCAATTTAAGAGTGGACACTGGTTACTTTGGCTTGCTGGTGGCGCACTAGCCGGATTAGCAATTCACAATGTCAGCAGAAAATATGATTTTACTATTGCACCCGATACTCTCCAGGTAGCGTTATGAACTTTGACCTGCCTCTGGCAGTTAATACTCGCGTATCGTCAATGCTCGCAAATAAAAGCATTTATGCTGTTATATTCCGCAGAGAAATAACCGCTATTTTAAATAGCGCCTCAAGACGCAGACATATTAAACCCTGATATTTAAATCTAAACACAATTTATACTACCGTATAAATACCTCGACAATAACAAACATTATAAATATCATTAACTGAAAAACTTTAAAGGGATGTCATGCTATACAATTGGGATGAAAACAAACGAAACTCCAATATTCAGAAACATGGTATTGATTTTGTTGATGCAGCAGAAATATTCAGTGATCCGAATAGAATTGAAGCGGTTGACGAACGAACCGACTATGGGGAAGAGCGCCTTCAAACCATTGGGTATGCATTACCAGGCATACTTTTTGTCGTTTACACCTACAGAGATAACAAATCGAAGCGACGATTAATTTCGGCTAGAAAGGCCAGTAAAAAAGAACAAGCATTATATAACTCTCAAATTGGTCAATAGGATAATGGCAATGACAGAAAGAACATATACATTAGACGAGCTTAAAAACATAATAAGCAAAACAGATTATGAACGCTTAAAAAACATGACCGATGAAGAAATCGAACAGGCAGCAAAAGATGATCCTGACAGCAATTTACCCTCCGATGAAGAACTGGAAAAATTCAAGCGAGTAAACCCCAATGACAAATAAACCTAAAGCCATAAAGAAAGAAACAGGCAAGACTAACTGGAATAAAGTCATTACACAAACGGATAGTGAAATCCTACGTAACATTAAAACCGACCCGGACAGCGCAACATTGACTAATAAAAAATATTATAAGCCTGAAAAAAACAGTAACTAGCTATATGAAGTAGAGGCAATTGGCGATATATATGATTAAATTAATAAGTAAATTCTGAAATTCTGGGGACACAATACTTAATTCTCATCACCAGAACACTTTGGCCCAGGCTTTTTCTTTTTAAGGGTACGCTGTAAAAGCTGTTCTACCTTTTCTTCAAACGACTCATTTCCAAGTGGTCGTCCTGTGCGTTCATGCTGTGCAAATAAACAATCTGTTTGCGTTTGCGCCTCATATAAATACGCCCTCCAGTCGCCAACCAACGAATGTAATCTATCTGGTTAAATTATTCCGTTGCTATCTTCACCCGCTAAATGTGCATGCACGCTGCTCCAACGATAGTCCCACGGTTTTTAACCAGGCCCGGTTTCGAAAAATTCGGGGCAGAGTAAAATCAAATTGACCTACCTGGTTTTTAACTTAAGTAATGTCTTAGCTCGCAGACTAGCTGGAAGCGATCCAAACACTAAAATCATCTCAGCCATTTCATCATCCTCGGCGTAAAAGTAGCAAGCAGGTACTTTAAGTACTTTTGCAAAGCGTGCTATCGTTGTGAAATCTGGGATGTGCTTTCCTTTCTCATATTGATTCATTCGCGCACTGGCAGAAAATTCATCTATGCCGGCCAGTATGCCAAGTTTTTTTTGGCTTAAATCGGCTTTTGTTCTTAATTCTTTGATGCGCTTACTAATTGGTGGTTGTTTAGCCATCGATCAGACTCATATTTATACGTAGCTAAGATATTCTTAGTATTTGACTTGACTAGATACTAAGGGATACTTTGCTCTGATATTAAATGCATGTCGGAATTGAGCTGGCTAATGTCTGTTGTTCACGCCCAGCAGATTACTGAGTTTGAAGGGAATTGGTGCTTGTTTTCTGATGGTTTTGTTAGTTTGTGCTGGGGTGAATCTAACGAATTTATGATTTGGTACCTAGCACAAGCATAGCAACGTTTTTGTATTTTCTGTTACTTAATCTTTATAGAGGCGCGCCTATGAGTAATGACGAGTTCAAAAAAAGTTTTAATATAAAGTTACATCGATTAAAAACTTCACTTCAATTGCGAACCATTAAACTCTCTGAGGCAAATAAACTAAGGTTAGCTTTTAACAATATCCAGTATAAAGTGCGGATAGAGCGCTATATAGATCAACTGACGTACCTGCTTAATAATCCACATTTTTATAAACCCGTAGATTGCGATATTGAGGTTTATTTCGAACAGGTCGATAACTATTTATTGATGGTGGGTGAAGTTATTTCTGGGCTGTATGATATTGGTTTCCTTTGTGAGAAGGGCTCTGAATGATGCTTTAAGAGTGAGTTACTGATTTGATGCGTCGACTGTGTATGTGTACATTTCTGAATCTATCATCCAAGCGGAATTCTTTTATAAAAAATAGTTGAAGGGATTAACAATGACTTTAAAACAGCGATTCTTAGATGCGGTGCAAAAGGGCGAACTAGGTTCTGTTGATGAAAGGGGTGTAGTTGTTACGATAAAACAGTTTAAGTTATATTTTAGTGATGTGAAAACCGATTACGTAAACTCGTTTCTACTCGCAGCGACTATAGAGACGGGTCAACTCACTGCTAGCCATACCCGATTCGTATTTCGTATACGTAATGGTGTTTATCTTGTGCATAGCGATGCGCTTGACGCCTTTTGCACAAATGAAAATAAATAGATACTCATTGCAAACAATAAAATAAATATAAAAACAGAAGCAGGTATTTATTATGTGTTAAAAACTATTATTCTATATTTTTTGATAAAATTTTATGAAATAGGATGACTATAAACAAGACAGAAGGTTTCTCTAAAAATTATGATAATGCTGCTAGACTATCCAAAACACTCAAACGTGCGGGTTATGTTGACATTGCACTGGATGTTGGTCAAAGCGGTGTTAAAATTCATGAGGCTTGTACAATTGGCACTGATCTAGCAGTGTACAAAGACATCATTTAAAGAAAGTGCAGGTTAATGGGTAGCGTAGCTGGTGGCACCGGTGGTGGCATTGCTTCAGCCTGTATAACATGTAATTTAGTGTTTGGTTTAGAAACTGCTGGTACAAGTCTGCTATGGTGTGGAATTGTAGCCGGTGTTGCAGGCGGTTATTTTGGCGGTAAATATGCAGGAGTAGCTACAGGTTTTGCTGGAGAGAAATTATATGAAACCACTATCAGATAAGCATTATCATGACTAGTATTGAAGCCATTATGATCAGTTTTTCTGTAGTTGGTACGCTTTGCATATTTATTGCCATCGGCCTGATGTTTTATATTGGTAAAACACGAGTAAAGACTATAGACAAAGCCGTTCTTGGCTATGAATACCCTAATGACAGTATCTTTTCTTTAATGCTTCGTGTGCCTAATTATGGCGGTGGATTTTTATGGGAATGGAGCGCAAAACGAAGTGGACTTAAAGGCAAGATAGAACACTTTGATAACAAATTTAAACGACCTTTTATTGTTAATTATATACTCCTGATTATTGGAACCCTCTCTTTTCTCATCAGTTTTTAATTGGTAAGGTTTACAGTCTCATTTAATTATTTAACTTATGATTATTTTACTTGGGCCTATGGATTCTGGGGTCAAATAATTCTGGGGATAATTCTGGGGAACAATGAACCTCCCCCGATTTAAATTATAGTAATATGAAATAATCGTGGTTGTTCCCGGTTTAATTCAAACCATGGTTATCAGGTGTGATTTCAAGTGAGGCCTGAGCCCTAGTGGGCGTGGGTTTATCTGATGCATGATATGGGTGTGCTCCACTGTTCAGTAATTTGTGCACTGCGCTTGCAGTTTGTTACTTGTCGAACTTATGATGGATATCCTGTTTAATCGATGTTTAGTTAATTATAATGTGTGTATATCTGCGTTTTGGCATGAGTATGTCATTGTCATGGGGGAGTTTAGTAAGATATTAATTGAGATGGTTAGATATCAACTGTATTATGGGGGTCTATATAGGACGCTAACCTCGAGTAATTACCATGAATATCAAGATTTTATTAGTTTTTATTTTATTAGCTTTTAACCATAATTTATATGCAACACAAGCAGACTCGCACAATGATTATCAATTAATCTGTGATGCATTTAATAAAAACTCAACTAACACTCCAGCTTTCAAAAACTTAACTAGAGAACAAAGTCTTGATAAAATAAATGACTACATATGGGCTAACATAAAAACTAAACAGGCGAAGGATATACTTTCAGTTATTGCTTCTGCTTCTCCAGACAAAAAATATGATTTACTTAAAGAAACAATTGAGCTTGTTACAGAAAAACAATGGGACTGCCCAGCAATGCGTGATTACTAGAAAGTAATTAAAAACAGGATAAAGCTAGTCAATAGTATATACCCTGAAATTTTTCTAGATATAGTTGTAGATCCATTAATGGCTATTAAAATAGATGTCCCGAGTAATATTATTGAGCTTGCAGCTAAATACGCTTGCACTCCAATCAACACATATGATGATCTGAAAAACTTCGATGGCAAGCTCATTTGTCCCGTATAAGCTATATAAATTCCGTATAAAATTATCACAATTGAAATAATTGAAAAAAAAATCTTATCAATTTTATATTTAGGCACTGTATTTAATCACGATACTAATTAAAATGGATATACAATTTTATAATTATTTTTCCATACAGGAAGTTCAAATACAGATAACTGCTTTTCAAACCCTTTAAGTACATTTAAAGTTAATTTTTGCTTATTGTTATCTGATAAAGCCTTAAATATGAGCTGCAATGTTTCTTTCTTTACGTTCTTATTTTTAATTTCGCTGTTTAAACGATGAATTACCGAATCACTTGCGGCTTTCCAGGCCTTGTCTCGCTGTTGTATATCCCAGGCCTTTGCTTTTACTACACCAGGAGTAATGTTCCTCAGCACCGTTGGAGAGCGCGTGGGAATAATGTCACCATATGTCCAGGCAGTAATTGTATAAGCAACTGCTCTCATGCCATATAAGCGCAAGCCCGCTTCCATGCCATTAATAATGCTTAACATTGCACCTACAGGAAATAATACGATAGAGCTAACACTCGCTGCAGACGCCGCGATTGATAATAATTTAATATCACCGATTATTACTGATACCTGAGGAATTAATTCAGCTAAAACTACTGTATTATCAATCCAGGCTATTTTATCTATAACCTGAGTTAGGAGTGGTAAATTATCACCTTTTAGGGTTAAGTCTTTTGAAATGAGTTCTTGAATTATCTGCTTGTTATTGTGGCTGGTTTGATTAGTCATGTATCTACTATCCTTATAATTGTGACTAAATTAAATTATCCTACACATCCAGTATTATATGGTCAAGAAGCTTTTTGACCTACTATTAATGCTATCTTATGAATGTGTAGACCATATAGGGCGTCCTTACAAATTATCAAGGGGTCAGACTGCCCCCCTTGAACTCACTTGAACTGCCGCTCTGCTGTCAGACCATCAATCACCGCTTTATCTTTTAAATAATGCATCAAGTCCGCCACTTAATATCAGCTTAATTCTGAAGCCAGTACTGAAAATAACTCTTCTATCTTTTCCAGCACTTGATGATTTTCTACCTGATAACTACCTATGTAGTCATCCGTTGTCTGATGAATCATCAGCGCTTGAGCGTCTTTTTCAACAATGGCTAAACGTAGAGGAAGATCAAGACTCATTAAAATATCTTTTTGCATCAACTTTGTACCAGCAAGCGGATTTCCAAAAATGAGGGCACGCGATGCCGGCATTTCAAGGCCAACTGATACTGCATTGGCCTGGTGATCAATATCAGCAAATAAAGTAAAGCCTTTATCCTGTAATGACTTTTTTACAAGCTCAGCCGCTTCGCCTACAGATACTTTCAATACTGTTTGCTTCATATTATAAATTCCTTGATAAACCTATTTTGTTACTAATGTTGGATAAGCCTCAGTATAAATCCAGTCTTTCTCTTTTGCTGGTACATGACAGCCTAAACAGTCTTTCTTGTAGTCTGTTGCAGCATTTGTTGTTTCAGCACCAGGTTTAAATAATGCCCAGCCCCAACCATCACCCCACAGGCCATTACTGGAAAAACGATTTTTACTGTCTTTAATCATCACAAACCACTGCTTGACGTTTTTATTCGCATAAGAAACACCCGAACCTGTGGAGTAATCTGCAGCCGTTGATGAACGCAATTCTTTTACCAGTGTTGCACCATCAGGAAACCTGCCTGTTTTACGATATGCTTCAACGCTTTCTTTTTCCGTATAGACATCATGGAAACCACTGGCATCACCGTCAGGAACAAACCACGAACCCAAATGAACCATTGAAGCACGAAAATCTTTTGGTGAGCTAATATTGCCATTTGCATCCACATAAGGTGAAATTGTAAACGCATCACCCGCTACCGCTATTACAGGAATTGCAAACTGTGCCGACATTGCCACTAAAGTAAATCCGCATACTTTAAATAGATTGTTTTTCATATTTATCATGGTTACCCTACCTTTCATTGATTTTAAGCAAAACCCACTTTTGCTCTATTGGGCGTTAGTATAAGTCTCACCCAGTCAAAACAAGGTATTTGAGATGGTCGAAAAAGTATCCCACAGTATCAAAAACAGGCAAACGACAACGACTGCGCCCAAATCAAATGTATTAAGCGATGTACTCGATACATTACGTTTTCGTGGCAGTATTTTTTTTCGATCAAAATTAGCTTCTCCCTGGGGGATGTCACTACAAAAGCTAAACAACCCTCGTTTTCATATCGCTTTAAGCGGAAATTGTTATATTGGTGTAGAAGCGAATGCTGAAAAAGAAGTTATCAACATCAAACAAATGGATATCGTCATGCTGCCACATGGGGAGATGCACTGGATTGCAGATCAACCCAATCGAAAGTTAACACCAAGTACAACAGCAGGTGATGCCTGCGAATTAGGTAAGCCACTTTTTCAGGATGGAGAAATCACTAATAAACTTATCTGTGGTCTTATCGATTACGATAAAGACATGTTGCACCCTATCGTGGACTCTTTACCTTCTGCATTACATTTCACTGACATAGAAAAAGATAACCCAATATGGATGACCGTGTTATTACTTGATGCCGAAATGGAGCAAAGTGATTCAAATAAAACATCCATTATCGACCGCTTAACAGAAGTACTGTTCTTACAATTATTAAATAGACATATAAATGAAAATAAAGAGTTAACAGGTTTTTTTGCTGCCTTACAAAACAATCGAATTCATCACGCACTCGAATTGATTCATCAAAACCCACAAAATGAATGGACCTTAGATTTACTAGCCGAACAGGTAAACATGTCTCGTGCAACTTTAATTAGACAATTTAAAAACACCGTCGGCGTTCCACCAATGGCATACATATTAAACTGGCGAATGATAAAAGCTCATCATTTGATTAAACATTCAAGTAAAAGCATTGATCAAATCTCCGAACTAGTCGGATTCTCCACGGCACGAACGCTTACCAAATCATTTCATCGTCATTATGGTGTAACACCAGGCGAACTGAGGCGAAAACGAACATAACAAAGCTGCCAGAAACTATTTATAATTATTAAATTGAGCAACCGAAAACGACAAGCTTCGAGCTCTCCAGTGGAAAGAAAAATAGTACGGGCACACTCCCCTATTGACTACACATAGCAGTTTACGTGGGTTTAAAGACTCGCTAACCGGGCCTTATAATCTGCAGGACGAGTGTTCGACCACTCCGGGCCCACCATTTTCTCCTCTTCTCGGCATTACAGACTCCAGACTCAAACACTCCCCACCGTGCTGGCAGGCACAGAACTTAAGGGCAATCTTCTGCATTGCTACCGCAACGGCAACCGCTGAGAGCATCAATCTGTACCTCCTGCATGCCTGTTCCGGTAAAGTCGACATCTAGCTTGTAATAAATGTCATCGGCAATGTTACGAACGACAAATGATGGAGACTCACTGTCGCTGATCGGGTTGGTATGGCTGCGACTGATCTCCTCCCAATTCGACCCATAAACGGTGAACTCCGCCTGATTCAGATTACTCCCATCGGGGATACTTGCCCGATAAACATTCTCATCGACTGTTGTAAGCGCTGCTATTGCACTCAATGTGTCGACTCCCTGGGCATCAACCTGAATATTCGTTGCTATCTCACCAAGACCTGGCGCGAATGGCAAACTGGTCATCAGTGTAAGAGGGTTTGCGCATACCCCTGCAACGGCAGCTGTGACTGTCATACTGTCCGGAGCACTGTTTACCAGGCCGTCATTAACAATCAGCTGAACTTGATAACTGCCTTCAACATCTGCCACAAAACTCGGCGTTTCACTGCTCGGATCACCGATGGCTGCGGAACTTCCTGATGGCCGGATCTCAATAGTCCAGTTATAACTAAGCGGATCGTTATCAGGATCGCTGCTGCCTCCCCCATCCAGTAACACTGTATCACCCACCGTAACTGATTGATCAACACCTGCATCTGCAATTGGGACGCCATTTACGCCACTACCGCTAACATTAATAAGCACCTCATCCGCGACGCTGCTTAACTCTCTATCATTCACCGTCAGGCGTAGTCGGTATTCACCATTTCGCCTTGGGGTAAAGGTTGGGCTGGCATCCCTGCCTTCGGAAAGTAGTGGCCACTCCCCTGGCCAGGTGGTCCAGTCAACAGGCGTAGAAACCAGGCTCCAGCTATAGGCCACAGAGTCCATGTCTACATCACTGCTATTACTACCGTTCAAGGTGACCTGTGAATTGACAGTAACATCCTGGTCGGCACCTGCATCCGCAACTGGCGGAGTATTCGAGGTAATCTTATAAACTATTCTGTCGGACGTATCGTAGCCCGACATATAGATGTTCTCCACAATAACACTGACAACATAATCTCCCTCCATGTCATAATTCAGCTGGGCTCCATGCGGATTATTGTTATCAGTAATCACGACAGTCGCATTACTGGTAGCCGGTTTGCTGATCAGCCTCCAGAAATATAAGCTGGATCCGGTGATCTGGGTAGAACGACTGGCATCTAGTATCAGGCTGCCTGGCCCAGTAAATGCAATTCTCTGATCCGGCCCAAGCATAGAGACAGGCTCAGGACGACTTGATGTTGCAATCACCGTCACTCGATCCTGATACTGCCAGTCATACAAACTTTGTTTAGTGCCGCTATTGATCAAATCACTGCTGCTGTTAAGCTCACCATTATCGACCGACAGAAAGACCACGTATGCACCGTCTACATCAGGGGTAAAAGAAGGTGTAGGGGTATTACTATTTGACAAAACAGCACGACTGCCCTGAGGCCGTGAATAGAATTGCCACTCATAACTCAGAGGCCTGCCATCCACATCAAAGCTTTCTCTGCCGTCGAGATTTACCTGTAGACCTGTGCTGACTCTTTGGTCAGGCCCGGCATTGGGTGCGGGGTGAACATACCCTTCTGAAGGATAAACATAGACATCAACATGATCAGGCGCACTCACCCAGTCATTCTCGTTTATCACATGCAGGCGAAATTCATAATGGCTATTGCCTTTTTGCCCATCCCCCTCATTGAATTCAGCAATAAAAGAAGGATTAACGACTTCTGTTGATGAGAGAGCAGACGCACTATCCAAAGGAGCTTCAGTCATGAACCAGCTATGGCGGAGCGGTATAAAAATATTATCCTGGAAGCTTTGACTGGCATTCAACTCAACCAGTGCACCATGTTTTACAACAACATCCGCCCCCGCCCTGGCGACCGGAAGGATTTCATCATCATCCGCATAGGCGGTAATCCTGACAGTATCCAGCCCTGCCTGGCCGTTAAGCTTAACCTTTAGCTGAATAACATATTCACCCGGATAATTGGCGATAAACACTGGATTGACAGTGTTTGGTTCACGAAACCAGAATATCGGTGCATTGGGGGGATGCGCCACAACTTCCCAACTGTAGTGCACGCTCTTATCACCCGGATCTGCTCCAAGAGGTGTATTGCTGCCACTGCCATCGAGATAGACATATGACCCTGGTCCAGACGAGACATGCTGATCAGGCCCTGCGTCAGCGATACCATGTGGGTCGAAATAAACGCTATCACCACCCGTAGCAAGTATCGTTAAAACACCAGAGACGAGCACCACAATGAGTGACAGGATTCGCCATACCGGTAATCCCTTATTGATTTTAACCATGAGAAACCTCCCAGTGCTGAACTTTATATAAAGTGAGTAATGCCGCAGCTGCGCCAATAATTATAAAAAGCACATCGACAGGATCGAATGTGCCGCTTAGAAAATAAGTGCTCGCGACCTCAAGATAAGGAAAACCAGCAAACCATGCAGGTACCCAGTCGGTTAGAGATTGAGCTAAAAATGGGTGCTGACCGATTTCAAAAAAGAGCTCTACGCCCATCCAGCCAAAACAGATCAGGATCAGTCCAGTTCTGCTCGGATTAAGCACGACGGCTGTCAGTAATATGAATGCATAAACATGTAAAAAAGACGGCATTGAATTTAAAATATTTCCGCTCGAAATGGAGTAATTTCCTGCATCGAGGAAAATGTCTGCAAGGAAGTAAACCGTAGAACTGCTGCGGAAAAGCAGGTAGAAAATCCCCCCCGTCAGTAACGAGCCTGTCGCCACTCCTGACAAGATCCAACCTGAGCGACCATCAATAACCATTACATCTCCGAATTTACCAGTTTCTCATTTCGTCACTTAAAGTGTATGTGTTCATTGCCCGGCGTTACGATGATACACATCAAATTCATGTGCGTTTATTTAAGGAAAAAAAACAACCATTATAAATCTTCCAAAAAAGCACAACGACTATGAAATAGCGGCTTATAACTGGCAATCAATAACTAGCCTGACAGAGAAGGTTAACTGTCACCTATGAAAATCATAGAGTACTTTTTCATGCATATTTACAACCCGTCAATATTGTTAATGCGAGACATATTATAAGAGTTAGATTATGTTTGAAAAAATCAGAGTATTAAGGGGTCAGAAGCCGACGGTCAGTTAATGGTCAGAAACGGGCATTCGCCAGACATAAAAAAGGCGACTAAAAAAGTCGCCTTTTTATAAATTTAGATATAAGTCTTTCAAGCTTGCTTATGACGTACAATTCCAGCCATTCCAATAAGACCTGAAATAAATAACCAGATTGCAGCGGGTACGGGAACCGGCTCTAAATGGATATCATTACCAAAATCAAATGAATAATCAGGTGTAATATTTAATCGTCTAATCACCAGTTCAGGTGCCAGCGTATAGTCTGGGCTACTACCTAACCAGTTAGGCCAATCCCAGGGATTACCTGCACCATCATAAAAAGACATCAGACTATGGTCTTCTAAGACCTCAAGTTCTTCTGTGTAAAAGCTAAATTCAGATGGTGTTCGCTCATACCAGATATTTAAACGTCCGTTAGAGCCAGTGAATAACCCCATGCCTTCTACATCAACTGAATAACTGTCTATTGCAAAATACCCAAATGCACCTCCTAAATTTGAGCCGGGGACAGTCGGAGGTGTACCTGAGTTTTGATTAAATACATCATCAAAGGTCATTGAAACCGAAATAAACCTTTCAACCCCATCATTCCCTGTCACATGATTGGCGCCAACATACTCAACAAGCACAGCTGAGGCGGTAGATGAAAAAAATAGACAAGCTGATAATGTCAGGCTTGATAATATTGAATGAATTTTATTCATAATAATTTCTTCCTTTTTTCATTTTTCTTAAACGTGATAAAAATTAATCACATGCGTTTCTACTAATACAGCACGCTAATTTTAAACATACGTATTGGCACACAGCAATCAGTGAATTAGGTCAATGCATGTAGGAAATATCTGAAAGTTTGCTATGCGAATTACATTGTGAAATTTACATTACGAAGAAAAGGCGATGAAGGTAATGTATAGACATAATAAAGGGATTGTAAGCTTTTGATTTGCATAGAGTATCAAGGGGTCAGACTCGTTGATCACGTTAAAAACACTCTAGTGTTTCAATTCGAACGTCAACTTTATCGAAATCCACTGCTTTAGATGATTATAAACCAACGGATCAAGGAGTCCGGTTCAAGGAGTCTGACCCCTTGAACCCAAGGAGTCTGACCCCTTGAACCCAGGAGTCTGACCCCTTGAACCGACCCCTTGAACCCTTTGAACCAAACACATTCCTTCAGCAATCAAAACACAGCTTCTATACATGCAGTTACAGGCCAGAGTTTTCAATTCACAGACTAAAGTGATTTGAAAAAACTCCTGCGCGGTTATATATTCATAGTTTCGATCACAACCTCTTTACTCCACAACTAACATCTTTTTCAAAACGAGGTCATTTATGAAAAAGCTATTTATTATCAAACCCCTGTTCGTTATGTTTATAACCACCTTAACGTTTGCTGCTCATGCCGCTGATGTGGTAACTGATAACAGTATTGGCATGGAGCTGGCACGTGATATTGCCAGTGAAACCGTTCTTGCCTGTCGCAATGAAGGCTATCACGTAAGTGCGGTTGTTGTTGATCGTCATGGTCTGGTTCGCGCCGCTTTACGTGATGACCTGGCATCTCGTTTTACCCTGGAAATTGCAGAGCGCAAAGCCAATATGACGGTTATGGCATGGGTTGACAGTGGCCAGTTTAAAAAGTCACGCGAAGATATTCGCCAGGAGCTGAATCATATCGAGGGATTAATTGTAATGGAAGGCGGCATCAAAATTACCTCAGGCGGTTTCAATGTGGGTGCAGTCGGCGTAAGTGGCGCACCCGGTGGTGATAAAGATGCAGCCTGTGCTAATAAAGCTTTAAAAAAACTTAATGAACGCATTGAGTTTGCAATAGAGTAAAACTAAAAGAAACGAAAAGGCCCAGTCCACGTTTAATCTAATAAAATTAAACGCGGACCGCTGTTCATAGTTTTACTAGACAGCTCATTTCTGATAAGCCAGCAACACATCCTTACTGAGTAAAAAAAGCCGGATGGTGTTTGATCCTGCCCGGCTTTTTTGCGGTTTTCTAAATCGAGATCATTTACAGAATAAAGGAGGCAGACTCGTTGATTACACCAAAATGCACACCAGTGTTTCATATTAAGCGTCAACTTTATCTAATATTATTACTTTAGCTGAATATAAACCAACGATTCAAGGAGATAGCCCCCTTAAATTTTAATTCTTTCAACAGGCATTTTGAGCAGTCCTTGAAATCACGCTATACTCACTTTAATTACATATTTAAAATAAATCTAAACAAACCTTTTCCACCTGGAAGAGCATCACTACAAACAACAATGCATCAGCAAGATTTAACGCGCCCCTGTAAATCACTAACCGTTATATAACTCTGGCTTAATTAAGGCTCTACTTTATGGACACAAGCATGAAATTTTTATTCAACACGTTCCTGTTTTTATTATTCTCATTCGCTGCTCAATCATCTACTCCACTAAATCAATTAATTGAGCCTCTAACAAAAAAACACCCACACAAAACTGGCCTATATGTATTAGAAAAAGGCGGCGACGCATTACTTGCTAGAGCCTGGCTGACCGATAAAGCGACTAAAACTATTGATGTGCAATATTTCATATGGAGCACTGACAACATTGGCGTGCTTGCAGCCGAAGCATTACTGCGAGCGGCCAATCGAGGTGTGCGTGTTCGCGTGCTTGTGGATGACCTGTTAATTGATGCGGATAATGACGATTTATATGCACTTGCATACCACCCAAATATTCACATAAAAATTTACAACCCGGTTCATTCAGTTGGCGTAAATTTTATTCAAAGACTGGCTAAAATGACCCTGGATTTTCGTGGCAGCAACCAACGTATGCATAATAAAATGTTTATTGTTGATGACACAGTCACTATCACTGGCGGACGAAATATGTCTGCATCGTATTTCGATTTTGGTCATAAGTACAATTACAGAGACCGTGATGTATTATTGGTTGGTGATGTTGTTTCAGAAGTTAAAAATATTTTCGAAGAATTCTGGAAAAGCAATACTTCTACTAAAATTGAACAACTGATTGGAAACCCCAACTCGCTAGATACTGGTCTGCCACTAGAGGATGACTGGGGCGATAACATCGAAGTTAATACAAAAGCAGCAAAGATAAACCTGGCCAACTTAACTCAAACTAAAATTCAGAAAAACTATCAGGAACTCCACGATTACGCAAATGATAAGGCAAACTTCCTGCCTGAAGTGAGATCATCAATTTCGGACATTGATCTTGAAATTAAAAACATTATTGCGTCTTCTTACTGGCTTGACGCTGTATTTATCAGTGACAAACCCGGCAAGAATAACACCTGGTTTAATTACAGTCTTGGTGGCGGCGGAGACTCAACGTTAGCTTTGGCAAAGCTGATGAAATCTGCTAAAAACAACATTGTCATTCAAACACCTTACCTTATATTAAGTGATGAAGCATGGGAACTGTTCGAAGAAACACTGTCTCGAGGCGTCAGTATAAAAATAAATACTAACTCACTATCATCTAGCGACAATTTACCTGCTTACAGCGGTTATAGTTCTCAGGTTAATAAATTACTGGATGCTGGTGTCGAAATATATGAATACCGCCACGACGCAAAACGTCGACAAGATTTGGTAAAACGTTATACGCAATACAAGAACAAAGAACTCCCAATATTTTCGCTGCATGCGAAGACCATGGTAGTTGATGACAGTATAGTTTTTATTGGCACATTCAACCTTGACCCCCGTTCTGAAAACCTGAATACAGAAGTTGGTGTTATAGCTAAAGACCCTGAGTTAGCTCGTGCAGTGAAGCGTGAAATCGAAATTGATATGCAACCTGGCAATAGCTGGAATGTTCGATTAGAAGGCCATAACAATGATACAACGATATTCAAACGTTCAAAATTATTTCTATGGAAGTTACTACCCATTGACCCTATCTTATGAATAGACCGCAGTGTAGTTTACGGATGTCGCTGCCTATGTGCTTGAAAGACAGCTGATCGCAGCGAGGGATCAAGCAAATAAAGGAGACAAACTCGCTGTTCACATTAAAAAACACTTTAGTGTGCGAATCCGAGCATCAGCTTTATCTAATTTAATTGCTTTCGATGATAACAAACCAACGGATCAAGGCGTCCACCCTCTTGAGTCTTGAAGCATATAAGTCTCTAGATTGATAGTTATCAGCCTTAAACACCTAATAAACGATTAAAATTATAAAATAGATCTAAAAATTTTGTGAAAATCCTTTTATTTCCCTATACTTAGGTAAATAAAATAAGAGCGTGAGCAGTATATTGATTTTGACACGCCGAATCATCATTAGGATTGTATCGCAAAGTGAGCAAGCTAAATCTGCAGGCAGCACAAAATAAAGCGCGACCCGTTCGCAGCATCCAGTCTCAATATATTTCTACTGCACTGTTATTGGGGGGCTTAGTACTAATAGGCGCTACTCTGGGTTATCTCAACATCACTTCTACCTCGAGTCAGCTGATAAAACAGGCTGAGACGACATCAAACATTCTCGAATTAACAACAGAAATTCGTGAACACGCAAGTAGTGCTTACAATTCTATTCAGGCATTTATTCTCGACCCGGATCAAAGCAGTTATAAAGACAAATTAAATAAAGAAATCAATCGTTCACTGCAAACCCTTAACGCCATCAAAGATGAAGCTCTCATTAAACAACTTGATTTAAAGACAGCGACTCAAAACCTGGCTTTAAACTTTGAGAGTTTGCACGAAGCATCACGCCGCTTATTTGTTGTTCGTGTTACTGCCAATGAGCAATATCCTGCGCTTGCTATATCTTCTGAAAAAATGCGCCCACTGCGCCTGGAAATTATCAGCGCCATAAATCTTACCACGCGGGAGTACCATGAGGATCACGAGTTAGAACTTAATACAGAAGAGTATTATTTACTCAATGAAATAATGCTTGCCTGGGTTAGTACACTGGCAGAATACCGGCTTTATCTTACTAATCGCATGGGATCATTCGACCCTGTATTGCTGCTGGAGCAGGAAGTTAGTGTAGACTCTCATGCAGACCGAACTAGAGATATCGCTTTACGTCTGGTTAAGTTAGACGAATATGGACATTTTGGATTTGAAGGAAGTAATGTAATTAAGCAGTTACCTGAATTAATTACTCTCTGGCAAAAATCTTTTGCTAGTGTTAAGGCTATTAACCATTCAGGAAAATGGCGTATGGACAGCACCATATTAGACTCAAGTATTATTCCGTTAATGGACGCTATTAACGAAGACCTCAAACTGGTCGACATGAAAGTTAAACAGGAATATCAGAAAATTCTAAAAAACCAGACATCTGCAAGCACCAAACAAAATTATATTCTCATTGGCATTATTCTATTATTTCTGCTTTATATAATTATCTCTATCAAACTATTACAACACTTTATTATCAAACCTATCGCGATTATGGCAAGTGCAATGAAGGATGAAGCGCAACATCATAATGGGCTCGAATCACTTAAGTTAAATAAAACACGAGAAACACAAGATTTAATTGATGCTTTTAATGAAATGAATCGTCAGGTATACAAACGTCAGAACGAACTAGAGCATCAGGCCATGCACGATTCACTCACGGGCCTGCCTAATCGGCTGATGTTACAGCAACGCCTGGAATATCATTTATTAATTGCTGATCGTGATCCTCAAAATCTAATTTTTATGATGCTCGATTTAAATCGTTTCAAAGAAATAAATGACACCCTTGGTCATCATATAGGCGACAGCTTACTGATACAGGTTGGAGAGCGAATTTTAAAGCTATTACGCCACATGGACACAGTCGCTCGCCTTGGGGGTGATGAATTTGCAATATTATTACCCGATACTAACCGTGAGCAAGCAGCGAATGTAGCCGACAAAATAAATCAGTCACTGGCAAAGGCGTTTTATGTTAATGGTTATGAACTTCAGGTTAGTGTGAGTATTGGAATTTCTGAATTCCCTTCAGATAGCAACGACAGCCATACCTTGATGCAACATGCCGATGTGGCCATGTATATATCTAAACGTGAAAAATCTGATTACCACTTTTACAGTGCCAGAGAAGACAGTCATTCTATTGATAGATTATCACTTGGTGCAGATTTAAAATCAGCAATTGAAAATAATCAGCTGATATTAAACTATCAACCAAAGTACCTGATGACTACCGGCAAGATTATTGGGGCTGAAGCACTATTACGTTGGCAGCATCCGGTATCGGGTAATATTGCCCCGGAACAGATAATAAATCTGGCTGAAGAAATGGGTATTATCCACGAACTCAGCCATTGGGTTATTAGTAATGCTATGGCTTTCTGTGCACAGAATATCCACAGTGGATACGAGTGCTCAATAGCGATTAACCTCTCAGCACAAAATTTACGAGACCCCAAGTTATTAAGTGAAATTAAAAAATGCCTGCAATTGAACAAGTTAAACAGTTCTGAAATTAGCTTTGAAATAACTGAAAGCGCAATGATGTCGAATCCAGAAAAGTCGATACAGGTTTTAAACAAACTGCATCAACTGGGAGTGAAGTTATCAGTAGATGACTTTGGTACGGGTTTTTCATCTCTTGCATATCTCAAACTACTGCCTGTTAATGAACTTAAAATTGATAAGTCATTTGTAATTGATATGGAACAGGATGAAAGCGATCGTTTAATAGTGCACTCCACAATTGAACTCAGTCATAATTTAGGGCTTAAAGTTGTGGCGGAGGGTATTGAAAATAAAACATGCTGGGATATGCTGTTAGAAATGGGATGTGACACAGCTCAGGGATACTATATGTCTGAACCTATAGACAAAGATAGTTTTTCTCGCCTACTTGAGACATCAAGCACTTTAGCCTAAGTGTTATCAGAAGATGGAAATGCATTATTAACACACCCATTTAAATAAATATTTAGGCGGCTCATAAGAAGCAATCAAAAATCGCTTATTAATTCAAGCCTTATTCTCAACTACCAGTTACACTTCAATTTCAAAATCGATTTTTTTATTTATCTCGTTCCCACGCTCCTGCATAGGAATGCATACGAAACTGACAGCACTTCATTTCTTTCAACCCAGGCAATAAATGTTTCAAGTGTTTCAAGGGGTCAGACTCCTTGAAACACTTTGAAATACTTGAAACACTTGAATCTTGAACCTAACCTGATCACATTATATTTACAGGATTTTCTGGGTCGGGAATTTTTCCCTATTATAAGTGATTTTTCGGTAAACAATAATTTCTGGACTATAAGCTTGTATAAGTAATTATCAAAGTAAAATATATCTAGTATAAGGAGATGTATGTGAGAGTTAGTCGCGTTGTTACTGCGGGCCTGTTATCAATTATTATTTGTTTTTTTTCAATAGCTTCTTACTCTGAAGTAAAAATTGGCGTTTTGGCACCGCGAGGTCCGCTAAAATCCATGAAACGCTGGAAGAATTTTAGTGAGTACCTGACCATTAAACTTGGTGAACAGGTGATCATGGTGCCACTATCACCAGCAGACCTTGTTACATCAGTGAAGTCTGATGAGTTAGATCTAGTACTTACAAACCCTGTGCATACTGCAAAAATCGTAAAACTATATAATGGCATACCACTGGCAACATTAAACAAAAAATCAGGCCCTTTCTTTGCTGGTGTCATAGTGTCTAAAAAAGGTAGCAATATTAATAATGCCGAGGACCTTAAAGGCAAAATAGTCATGTCTTTAAAGTTTAAAGCTGCGGCTGGTGCTTACACCTTTCAGACCTATCATCTTTATCAAAAAGGCATAGATCCACATAAGGATTTTGCCTCTATGCGCGCAGGAAAAAAACAGGATGATCTCGTACTCGCAGTAAAAGCGGGTGTCATTGATGCAGCTTTTGTACGCTCAGGCCTTCTAGAGACAATGCAACGAGAGAAAAAAATTAAAATTGATGAGTTTATTATAGTGGACAAACGTACTGGAGATGATCTAAATCTAGTGCATAGTACAAATTTATATCCTGAGTGGTACTTAACGGCTTTACCGAAAACAGACGCCAAGATAGCTGAAAAAGCCAAACTGGCAGCACTGGAATTAAGCAATGATCACCCTGCATCAAAAGCAGCGAAAATTAACGGTTTTGTTGAGCCCATATCTTTAGATGGAATGGTAACAGCATTGAAAGCGTTAAATATTACGCCTTTTAATAACTAACCATTATTCATTATTGAGTTGCCTTTCTCATCAGGCAGACAGTTTATTACCGAAAAAATAATTCTTTTCAAGTTCATGACATTAAGTTTGTCTAACACCGAGGTTTATAGTGAAAATATTTAACTACCTTATTAGCTCATATAGAGGATTGGGTTTAGCCGCCAAGTTTGCAATCGTAACCGCATTAACATTATTAATACTATTGTTTACTTCTTCGCGTGTGACTATTGGCTTGCAGAATAAATCGCTGAATACTTTGTTAGTTTCATCTGAGAAAGTGGTCGATGAATTAACTAGCTCACAAATAAAGGCAAATAAAGAATCAGAGCTTATAAAAGTAGAACAGCTTTTAAAAGTGCTGGCACAAATTGCACCCACAGCAATTGCTGAATTTGATTTCAGTGGGCTGTTAAATTATACAAATGTGGCCACCGAAGACCCAGATATATCATATGTTGCATTTATAGATATGCAAAATCGAAAACTGGCTGAATCTGGCGATATTTCAACTGTCGATGAAAGCGCGATTTTAGAGAAAGATATAATTTATGATGATGTAAAATTAGGAAAGGTAGTTGTTGGGTATAATCATGACCGCTCCAATCAACAGATTTTAGTTACTCAACAAAACGCACGGGCGCACCTGCATAATATGGAGCAATCTAAAGTAGACGCTTATGACACGATTGTTTACAGCCTGAGCTTACTGACTCTGATAATCATTGTATTGGCCAGTGTTATTATTTACAGCATCGCTCGGCTGGTAATTAAACCACTAAATACGGCAATAGATATTGCTCATCAAATAGCAGAAGGCGACTTAACGGCAGAAATTGAAGTCCATACGAATGATGAGACGGGGCAGTTATTAATGTCGATGAAATTGATGTTAACAAATCTGCAACAAATGATTCAGCTAATTGGCTCAACTACATCACAATTGGGATCTACTGCAGAGCATATGTTTAAAGTGACTGAAACAACGGCTAATGGAGCCAACAGGCAACAGGTAGAAACTGACCAGCTTGCAAATGCTATTGTTGAAATGACAGCTTCAGCAAAAGAGGTGTTTGCAAATGCGACTCAGGCCGCTGACTCAGCGGCAAGTGCAGACATTGAGGCAACAAACACTAAACAGGTTGTAACGAAAACAATTAATCAGATCGATTTGTTAGCAAGTGATGTATATAAAGCCTCTGAGGTCATACAGAAACTTGAATTACAAAGTGAGTCTATCGGTAGTGTTCTAGATGTGATTCGAAATATTGCCGAGCAGACAAATTTACTCGCCCTGAATGCTGCCATTGAAGCTGCACGCGCAGGGGAGCAAGGCCGGGGTTTTGCTGTAGTTGCTGATGAGGTTCGTACTTTGGCGGGTCGCACACAATCATCCACCCAGGAAATACAGGGTATGATTGAAGCCCTACAGGCGGGTTCAGTGGAAGCGGTTAATGTAATGAGCATGTGCCGTGAACGCGCTCAAAACGGGGTTGCCCAGGCGGCGCAGGCAGGCGCGTCTTTAGATGAGATTACGCTCGCGATTACTAACATATCGGAAATGAACACACAGATTGTGACGGCGGCCAGAGAACAGAGTGAGGTGGCTGAGGAGTTAGGAAAGAGCATCACTAATATATCAGAAGTTGCGGCTAAAACAGCCGACGGCGCACAGGTAACGTCTGAGTCTAGCGAAGAGTTAAATCAGCTTTCAAATGGGCTGTTTGACCTGGTTAATCGATTTAAACAATCAGCTTCTTTAAGTAGCAGCTATCCTTAGTTCTGATTTCTGATAGGCGCTTTCACTTGATACTGTCTCTTGAGTATAAACAAGAATCAGGAGATCAGAACCCCTGAACAAACAAAGCAGATATAAGCCTTATAAAGCTTTTATCTGTTATCTAAACAGTCAACTTTAATAATCGATATCTTTCCCTACCAGCCAGTGAGTCACCTCGATATTATATTAATTTAATATTGACTATAAACATGTGAGCCGCGGCTAATAACAAAGAAATCTACGATTGATTTAATTAAGGTTACTATCTAATAACTGCAAGTCATTACAACAATTAAGATAAATTTAGCGCTGAAACTGTGTGACAAGCTGTTGTTGGCGTTGCGCTTCTTCACTTAATTTCTGACTGATTTCACTGGTTCTGGCTGCATCACTAGCGGTGCCTTGCGCAGCTTCATTAATATTAACGACATTCATGTTAATTTCATCAGCAACCGCACTCTGCTCTTCTGCGGCTGTTGCGATCTGAATATTTACATCACTGACTATACTCACTGCTTGGGTGATATTATTCAGCATTTCACCCGCATCAGTTGCATGCTGTACGCAGACCTCTGATTTTTCTCGGCCCTCCTGCATCATTTTAACCGCTTGATCAGAGCCGGCCTGAAGGTTTTCAACCATCTCCTGAATTTCCTGAGTTGATGTCTGCGTCCGCTGAGCGAGCGAGCGCACTTCATCAGCGACTACTGCAAATCCACGTCCTTGCTCGCCAGCGCGTGCCGCCTCTATTGCCGCATTGAGCGCTAATAAATTAGTCTGGTCAGCAATGCCACGTATGACTTCCACAATTGAAGTTATATTTCCTGCATTATCATTCAATTTGTTAATTACTTCGGATGCCTGGTCTACACTGCTCGCAACCTCACTGATTGAGGAAATAGTATTGTTAACGACTTGCTGCCCAGCCTGAGCCGCTTGCTGAGCTTCAAGAGTTGATTCTGATGCATAAGCAGCATTGCGCGCCACCTCTTGCACAGTTGATGACATTTCATTCATCGCAGTGGCGACTAGATCAGTCTGGACCTGTTGATCATGAATTCTTATATTGGTTTTTTCTATGGTACTGGATAGATCATCAACAG
The DNA here is from genome assembly GCA_026195255.1 of Gammaproteobacteria bacterium. GTDB lineage: Bacteria > Pseudomonadota > Gammaproteobacteria > SZUA-229 > SZUA-229 > SZUA-229. Next base: position 206,270 of record JAPHSS010000020.1, read on the forward strand.
ATTCCTTGAGACTCAGGCTTGAATCGCTAACACGGCCAACCACTGCACGTAGTTCAGAGGATTGCATTTTTATTGCCAGCTCTATTTCTCCAACGTCATCAGTTGAATGAGTGTAAATCCATTGCATTAACGGATTTCGGATGACTTTACGAGAAACCTGGGCAACCTGGGCAATTCGCTTTGATACTGAGAAGATGGTTGACATAGCGCCGATCAGACTTAATCCACATATCAGCAAGGTTGATAAGCTAACCCCATTGGTGGCAATTAAAAGCGCCAGTGGCGGCACAACAGCTACGCTAAACCCGAGTGACAGTTTTACACCGGTATTTATATTAGGTAAACGCAATCTAAACGGTAGTTTGCCCTGCATCAACAGCTGGTAAGTGGACTCTGCTCGTTTAATAACTTCTCTATCAGGTTTTGTTCGTACTGACTGGTACTCATTAACCGTGCCATTTTCTTTAATAGGCGTTACATAGGCATCAACCCAATAAAAACTACCATCCTTACAGCGGTTTTTAACCATCCCCATCCAGGGGTGATCGTTTTTTACTGATGACCAAAGATCTTCAAATGCAGCTGGTGGCATATCGGGATGACGTACAATATTATGATTACGGCCCTCAAGTTCGTCCAGACTAAAGCCGCTTATTTCAACGAAATCTTGATTGCAGTAGGTGATGGAGCCTTTGAGATCAGTAGTTGAGAGTATGTTATAGGATTCTGGAAAATTTATTTCATGGTTGGTAACAGGTTGATTTATTTTCATAGACACACAGGTAATTCATAAAAAAACACTATTTAATATTAGTCGCTAAATAAAAAAAAACAAATGCAGCTTCGATTTATACACGCAATAAAAACAATAGAGTAAAATATTTTGACTGAATCAAGTGGGCAGACTGGTTGATCATATTAAAAAGCACTCGCCTGTTTCACTCGAACTTCTGCTTTTGACTTTTCAGGCTATTTAACTGTGTTGTACTGGACTACTACACCGAACATCTTCTGGTGGTCTGGGTTAAGGGGGACAGAGCGCACCGGGTTCATTGAAAGTGGGCGGCGATCTTGCCCCGCTGGAGAGGTGTCTTAGCGAGGCAATGCTGTTTAACTGGTCGTTTTAGATCAAAACTAAATTTTTAAAATTATGAAATTTTCCGCCTGGCTAAACTAGCTAAACCGATAAGACCAGAAGCAAATAACCAGACGGCTGCTGGAACGGGAACGGGCGTAATCGAAGAAAATCTACCTGAGGCTGCCCACTCTTCGACATTTCTTGAGGAAAATCGACGTAGAAAAAGTCGCCCATCTGCAGCCATTTCTTCTACCGTCGTCACGTCAGGTATCGCCAGTGAATTTAACGAAGTCGCCGTACTGTCTATCATATCAATTTGCAGCAGGTAATAACCTGTGCCAGATGTATCTGCCATCTCGACGCTGATAAAAAAATTATCTCTAGCGGTACCATTACTTCCTACCCAATCATCAAGTATCTGCAACTGTGGGGTATCCATTGCAGTATAAGAATTGGCACCCGATATAATACTTATTGCACCGGTATTGTATTGGGCACGGGTTCCTGGCTCCACTATACTGGCGAGGGGTGCAGCATCATCATAAGAAAACGTGGCTTGAAATAAATCACCGAATGCTACATCAGAAGACGGGTCTACAGCACGATCAAATGCACCACTAAATTCATAAGTGATTAAAGCTGCATGTGAACTCATTGCGCAGAATGATAAACATAAAAGAAGTATAAGTTTTTGTATCATTTAAGTTGTCCCTGGACATTCCATATGCCCAAATACTATGTAAGTTCAGTGATTACAGGCAATAACCATGCAATAAACCTGTTTATATAACGAATACAACTACTTAGAAAAACAGAAATTTAAAATGAACTGAAAAGTGTAAACTTAATCATAAAAGACTCGTTATTCTTTACAGTAATTGAATATTCAGCACAGTGCTAACTGGAATGAGCACTCCATCGAACATCTTCTGACAGTTGGATTAGGAGGACAGAAAATTAAGCAAGCCAGCCATCAACTGTTTTACGCTCAGGTACACCACCCGCATGCACCACCTGACCATCAATAACAACACCCGGTGTCGACATTACGCCGTAACTCATGATATCGCCTATATCTTCAATTTTATCCAGCTCAATCTCGATACCTTTTTCTTTTGCGGCTTCTTCAATGATTGCCATTGTGCGTTTACAGTTAGCGCAACCACTGCCTAATACTTTAATTTGTTTCATAACTTGTTTACCTCGTAATTCATTATAATATTTTTAACAACAGCTTTGCCCACTTGCTGTGGACGTGCAACAACTGACTTTAGCATTGTCACTAGACTGCTTTTCAGCTTCTGATTTAATCTGCGGGGTAACACACTCATTTAAAGCAGCATCGAGTTCCTGTGCGGCTTCATCGCGAATATGGCGCGCTATTTCAATAACCGCATCTATCTGATGTTGTGGTATTCCCACCTTACGTAAACGCTCAAGCTGGCATTTCCCCATAGCAGGATGATTTGCAGCAATGCCCGAAGCTAACGAAACCATAGCGACGATAGATGAATGTAATTGTGGTTGGTCATTCATAATATTTACCTCCTGTTCAACGTGAAAGTTGCATTATAAAATCTATAGAATTATCGCTGCTTAAATTTTCAGCTAATTCAATTAGTTTCATTTTTATAACATCAAACATATAAAATTTAATTACAAATAATTACTGCTTCTAACTTAATAAGTTGAAGCTCCAGCCAACCAGCATAAAAGCAACTGTCAGCACCGTGCCGTAAAGCGCTAAAGCGGGCCAGCGAATGACTTTTCTTAGTATGATCATTTCAGGTAACGACAAAGTTGCAATGCTCATCATAAAAGCCAACGTTGTACCAATAGCCACTCCCTTACCCAGCATCGCCTCAGCCACTGGTATGACACCGGTTGCATTTGAATACAATGGCACGCCTAATAAAACAGCACCCGGCACCGCTAACCAGTTATCTTTACCACCTAAGTTTTCTGTTACCCAGGCTTCTGGGACATAACCATGAAATAAAGCACCAACCGCGATACCTGCAATAACCCATTTCCATAAACGAATAACAATTTCTTTAACCTGGCCCCACGCATATTGGTGCCGCCCGGCAAAACTCCTGTCGGGTTCTGGCAGCGCAACTTCGCCCATTTGAATTTTCCATACATAACCCTCCACCCATCGCTCTAGCTTGAAACGCTCCATAACTGCTCCGCCAACATAAGCTACAGTGAGCCCCGCTAACACATACAAGAGTGTTAACTTCCAACCTAAAATACCGAATAAAAGAACAACCGCTACTTCATTAATCATGGGGCTAGCAATTAAAAATGAGAATGTCACACTTAATGGAATACCCGCTTCCACAAAACCAATAAATAAAGGCACGGATGAGCATGAACAAAAAGGCGTAATCGCACCTAAACTTACAGCACCACTCCTGGCAACCCACTTAGGTTTACCTCTAACATAGTTTCTAACTTTTTCTGGTGACAACATGGCGCGAAATAAACCCATGATATAAATTATAAGAACAAGCAAAACAAATATTTTTGTTACGTCCATAACAAAAAAATGCACTGCCGCCGCAAAGTGATCCGCAGGATTAAGCCCGAGCCATTTATAAACGACAAGATTCGCTAACGCGTCAAACATTTAATTAAATACTCCACTTTTATCAATATAAAAACAGCTTAACTTTTTTATTACTATTAACACTCAAATACTAATTTCATTTTTATTCGTGACGCGTAGCCTTATGTAAAGTAAGCATGCCAATAAAATAAATACACCTGAACATATCAGGTAACTAATCAGAGCCTGCGTTTAATAGAGCCAACCAGAAAGTACAACCCCGTGATTCGCCCAGCCGCAATAAAAAAATACCGAAAAGCTCATATAAATAAAAACAGCATGGCAACTTCAAAAAGTGAATAACAGAGCAAGTAAAAATACAGCGCTCCCAACATGAAGGTGCACCGTCGGTTATGCTAAACGCCCAGCAACCGATTAATATAAACCCATTCATTATCAAACTCGAACAGGTGCGCCTGAGCAAACCTGACGCCTGAGTTATTATTTATTCTTAACAATTTTTAATTCTTCAGATGCTGTACACATCACATTAGGCGCAACATGCTGAACCTGGTCGATTAGGCATTTCCTGCAGAATTTGCAGATCCTGAGAAAAAGGCTCTGCATGCAGATTAGCCTTAACACTGATATGTAGAATATTTTTCGCCCACTCATCGAGTTCTGGATTAACCTGATAATAAATCCACTGCCCTGCACGGCGATCGCTGACCAGGCCATTACTACGCAATAAAGCCAGGTGACGGGATATCATGGGTTGTGAAAGGTTCAGTGCATGGGTTAATTCGCATACACATAATTCACCTTGCTGTTGCAACAACATCAGGCAACGCAGGCGAATTTCATTAGATAGTGCTGAAAATAAGGTACTGGTTTCTATAGTCATAGAAATAATATATGTATTATCATATATATTGTCAACCATATATACTACAAATCATATAAGCACTTGAAGCATATGGAAGACTTTGCTCAAGTTTTAGTGAAGTACCACATGAAAAATATAACTCTGCCAGTTATCAACAAGTTGGCAAGGTTATTTTCGATTATTCTGGCAATGGACAACCGGTACACAGCAATTTTCCAGAAGATTACTGGTAAATATATTACTTGCCAATGGTGATGCCCATTTAAAAAACTGGAGCCTTTTATATGAAGATCAGGTTACGCCAAGGCTATCCCCAGCTTACGATATCGTTACCACCAACATTTACATCGATAATGAAACAAAATTCGCTTTAAAATCTGGCAAAACAAAAAAATGCTATTCAATTACACTGAACAACTTTCAATCATGGGCAACATAATCAGGTATCCCCTGGCGCGCTATCAAACCGCATATTGCTGACACCATGGAAAAAGTACGCTCATTATGGCCAGAGGCATTAAAAAATTTACTAATGGATGATAGTCAAAAAGAAAAACTCAAAGCCCATTGGCTTAAATTACAAACTAATTTTCGAATAGAAACACTTTGATCAATAATGATGACCTAAATCAAAACATATATCATTACTAATGAAACAGTAAACAGATAGGCGTATTATTTTAAAGATAAACCATTATCTTTAAAAAGTTAAAGATTAAACCCGACTTTGGAATCACAGGTTATGAGCAAGAAACAGCACACACCCCCAATCGAAACTGAAGACAAACTAACTCTTGCTGGTGATGCTGACGTCGCTGAAATAGATGCTGAGTCTAAAAAAAATAAAAAACTTAAAAATAAAGCATACCGTAAATTCAAGCAGGAAGAAGAACTAAAACCATTTCAGGCCGAACTAATCAAAATGCAACAGTATCTGGAACAAACCAAAAGGCGCATGATTATTCTGTTTGAAGGTCGCGATGCTGCGGGCAAAGGTGGCACCATCCGTCGTGTCACACGTTATATGAATGAAAAACACTATCGTGTTGTTGCTTTAGGCAAACCGACGGAAAGAGAAAAAACAGAATGGTTTTTCCAGAAATATGTACGCCAGTTTCCACAGGGTGGTGAAGTGGTTTTATTTGATCGAAGCTGGTATAACCGCGCGATGGTTGAACCCGTGTTTGGTTTTTGTACTGATGAAGAATATAAAAATTTCAATCGTGGTGTTTCCGGTTTTGAGAAAGACCTGATTCGACAGGGCACTATCCTTGTTAAGCTGTATTTCAGTGTCACACAGGAAGAACAGGCTCGCCGATTTGAACGCAGAAAAACAGACCCGCTTAGACAATGGAAACTGAGTGAGGTTGATGTTCAGGCACAGGAGCGATGGGATGATTTCACCAATGTTAAATATCAGATGTTGAAAAACACACATACTACCCACGCGCCCTGGAAAATCATTCGATCCAATGATAAACACCTGGCCAGATTAAATGCCATGAAAGTAATAATAAACTCTGTTCCTTATGAGCGAGATAATCAAGATCTGGATTTTGTTCCTAATCCTGATATCGTTATTTCAGGCTCAAGGGAACTGGAAATGATGGAAGCACAACGCTTACGTAGTGGAAAATTTAAAGCCTGAAAAAGTCTTAAACACTCAGATTTGTACCCTGGCTTTACACCCAGTGCAACTTGTTAACTAAATAATAATTTCATTTAGTTAACAACAGCTTGAGTTGAAAAACTCCCGTCAAAAACCAGCAAACACCTTAACCCCCGCATTTATGAAGAATAAAACAAAGAATAATCAGGTTCAGATCACAGCTGTCTCTAACATTAGAAACAGTTGAGATCCGACCCTGATTTTATTTACTAGCCTCATTTACTAATTATTAAGACGAGTAAGCCTGTCATTCATTAATGATCGTAATTTCCACACGACGGTTTTCAGCACGACCTTTCGCGTTCATATTGGAAGCGACTGGACGACTTTCACCATAACCAACTGCCTTGATGCGCTTCGAAGATATATCACCTACTTCTGATAAAAATTTGCTCACCTTCTCGGCGCGTGCCTGAGAGAGTGCTTTATTAATATGACCAGCACCCGTTGAGTCAGTATGCCCGGACACATCGATACGTGAGTTAGGGAACAGTTTGATCGCACGAACGATCTTGCTCATTAGTGGGAAATTCGCAGTCTGGATTTCACTCACCCCGGATGGAAACTGAAATCCGTGCGCAGAGATTAGAACATTCTGTCGCTGTAGATAAACATTTGCTTCCTGTTTAGAAAACATGGCCTGCACGGTTTCAAATTGTTTTTTAACCGCGCGATCTCTTGCTAACATTGCCTCACGTTCTTTTTTAGTTGCTGCCAACTGCTGACTGTAATTACCTTCAGCAGATTTAAGCTTCTCTATCGACGCTTTTAAGCTAAGCGCTACCGCATCACTGGATTCATTAAACGGAAGTTTTCCGCCTATCGGCTCATTAACTATATTCATTTGAGCCTGATGCCATAAAATTATATCTTCTTTGGTGTAATCACGACGATCGAAGTCTTTGACAGTCTCGGTGATTACAGCGCTTTTTTCAGCCAACCACCTGGCATTTTTTGCCTGCGCTTCAGCCTTGCTAGTTTGTGTTCGATCCGCATCCAGTATAGAAACTGCTAATGCCATCTTTTCTTCAGACTGGGCGAGGGTTTTTGGTGCATAACTTTCTGCGCCCTGTTTTTTAGCATTCGCAATGGCAGTTCTGGCCAGCTCCACAGTGCCCTTCTTCAAGGCCATCAGTTCAAGCTGACTGTATCCCTGAAGCAATTCAGGACGACGTCGCTTGGCTTTTTCAATGCTTCCATCTTCTATGAGTTCACTTGTCTTTCTCAGGCTTTTGTCCAGCTCTGCAAGCTTTTCACTCTGCAAGGTAGCCACACCAGCGGCCATTGCACGTTTACGGGCCTGCAGGACATCATTCAGCAAACGTTTGCTGCTGGCGGTATCTTTTTTCATCTTATCGATTACTTTTAAGCCTTTAGCTGCTGCTTCACTTGCGTCTTCTTTTTCATTGTTATGTGCCGCGCTCATAGCACTATCTAAATTCTTACGCGCTGTTTCATAACTCTTCGGGGCTAGATACTTTGAGCCTTTTGCCTGTGCATCTTTTACTTCAGCATTCAGGCTCGCCACCTGCGGGTACTGACTCAGGACTTCAGCCTGTGTCAGCTTCGGTTGTGACGAAGCGCAACCCCCCATGATTATCAGCGTTACGATTAAACTTAGGCCATACAGGCCAGTGGTTATTTTCATGATCCTTTCCCTCATTTATGATGCTTTAAAATATTGAATACAAAGTGCCTCACCTCAATACCTCCTGGTCAGCAATGCACTATACGCCTAAAATACATACATACGATATGTAATTGTAACCTCATTAACAGGCCTGCCGTTACCTTTACTGTTGAAAATGCTTTGATAGTTAAAACAAACTAAGGCCTGTTAATGGTAAATATTTATTGTCAGTAAAAATCGCCAGTATCGGCATATGATTGTTAAGTGACTGCTATACCTATTGATCTCGTTCCCACGGTGACCCGTGGGAACACATATATAAGGTAAGTGACTGTTACTCTGTTTTATTTCCTACGGTCAGGTTTATTAAATCTTTCTGTCTACGGGTAAAGTCTGGCCTTCTGTAAATTAGTAAATCAAGTCGATTACAAGCCTTGATCTACCCTGTGATTAGCCCGTTTATACATATCACGATTTACCGGGGTGTATAGCATGCAAAAACTCACTAACCTATTAATAATTATTAATAGTTGCTGTGATATTGTAGCTATCTATAAGCATATCGAAACACGGCTCCTCTTTAACTCAAACTGTTAGACAAAATATGAACTTAAGCTTTAAGCTGGAGCATGTTACTCGAGTAACTATTGGTGCTTTGCTTTAGCCGTTTCTATTTTGTTCACCGAAGAGACATAAACCCAGGTAAGACACTTGCGTTAACTAATCTACTAGCGGTATTTTTCCATCTATTTCACTCTTAAAATTTTTGCAACTGAAAGTATATCAGGGCACTATTAAATACAGAATTCCTGTTTTTTTTGTTGCGTATTGCAATTGCTTATACAATTACAAATGTAGTTATTATGCTAGTGCTGTTTTAACTAAACAAATTTCCGTTACCTGCAGACACACTTTGCGTTCAAACATTTAATATTCATTACCATGCCTGCTTCAAATGTCGCTATTATTGTGGATAACTTTAATAAAGAGGAGGCACTTAAAAATGTATAATCAAAAACGGTGTTTCGTTAATAAAACTTTTTCTTTTTCTAATTTAATATAAACAAATACAACATGTGCTGAAATCAAATTATTTCACAGGCTTAAACTCGCCTGTTAAGACAAAATCTTATAAAATTTATAAAAACTAGAACTTATTGTCTCATTAATAAAACAACACACTTTTATTAAGATCAACTCAACACATAAAGCTCAAAAATTAATTATAAATAACTAAAAACTTTACATCAGGCTTAATCTCCAACAAGTTCAATAACGTTTTCAATAACAACCTTGTTTTTATAAATCATTCATTAATAGACCGTCTATAAACCAATAACGTGACTAACATTAATAATGTATTACCATGATTTCTCGCCAGCACGGGTGACAAGCCATTTACACACAACTTAAACCTGCTTTTCTGGCGTCATGAACTACACTATTAAATATTACTTTATCGCACATGGGTATCAGCCCCATGTAATTTGTTATATTCATAAATTAAAGAGAAAATTATGGGACAGAACGATTCAGCTAGCGCTGCTTTTGAAAAAATCATTGCCAATGGGCGCACCTTATCTATACGCAAGGCGGCGAAGGCTTACTGGGTTGCACATCAGTCAGAAAGCGGTGCCAGTGAAACAGCTGAAGACAATTTTGTTAATGCTATTAAAAGCATCCCACTTGACTATAGGCAGCCCACTATTAAACACCTTGAAGACTTGTCTAACTGCAAACAGAGTGACACTGATAATTCTAGCTGTTATTTAACTTTTGCCATTGCAATAGTAGATAAAGTTGTTTCGCTTGGTTAAGTGTTTTTAAACTACTGATTTTCTACCCATTAACCTGGAGACCGACATGCCTCATATTTTTCATAGAGTAGGAATTAAGGCTTCTGCAAGTGAGGTATACAATAAACTGACCACCGATAAAGGCCTCGCCGAGTGGTGGACAACCGATACATCGGGTGCGGGGGGCGTGGGCTCTATTATTAAATTCAGGTTTAATGGGGGCGGACCTGATTTTGAAGTGACTGACCTGATACCGGATAAACTTGTTAAATGGAAACACTCAGGCTCTATGCCTGAAGACTGGATTGGCACAGAGATAACATTTCAGTTAACCCATAAAGATAATCAAACTTATATTTTATTTTCACATTCAGGCTGGAAGGATCAATCCGATTTTATGGCCCACTGCAGCCAGAAATGGGCTGTTTTTCTGATGAGCCTAAAAGATGTTACAGAAACCGGGACTGGAAACCCGTTTCCAACTGACATTCATATTGATCATGATGAATAATTCTAACTCTTCGCTGCCACCGCGTGAGAATACATATACATCTGACAGTACTTCGTTTATTCAAAACAGGTCATAAATAACATGCGACCATAAAGCAACTACTCTGCCTCTATTCGTGTGGGGAATTTGAGATAGGGAGACATCCGTTAGCCGTATGCATTCCCACGCAGGAGCATGGGAACGAGAGTAAGGAGGGCTCTTCATCTTCTATTTAAGATAGTTTTTATTTGTTTAGGCACATCGCCATCGGGGAAAGACCGCGTTTTTTGCGCTCTGTCCCCTTACTGATACCATCAAGAGTATTACGGAGTCTATACCCTTACACAAAACAGGTTAAACATTTATAAGCGGGATATATAGTCCGCCACTGCGTTCAGATCATCATCAGACAGAGTTTTCAACTCAGTTACCATCAACGCATTACTGTTTTTTCGGTATCCATCTCTAATCCATTTAAGCTGGCGTACAAGATACGCGTAGTGTTGCCGCTGCAGTTTCGGGAAAAAGGCGTCGTTATTACCCTGCGCCTTTTCTCCATGACACTGCAGGCAACGTTGTTTGTATATGCTTTGACCCAAAGCCAGTCGACCGCCATCCCCAATACCCACATTAGAAGGAGACTCTAGTGATGCAATATAGGCGGTTACATCAGCAATTGCCTGTACACCGCCAATTGATTTTGGATCTGTAAAAGGATACATGGTTGGATTAACACGATTTTTAGCACGAATATCAGCCAACTGCTTTATTAAAACATGTCGATGCTGACCGGCAATAACAGGGAAACTACCGTCTTTTTTGCCCCAGCCTGTCTGCATATGGCAACTGGCACACAGCGGGTATATTGTTTTACCGTTTTCAATATTCGGTTTAAGCCCTATAGCATCACTTATTTCATCTGCAATTGATGATTCACAATGAAATAGCAACCCACTTAATACTAAAATACGGCTAATTATCGAAACTCGTTTATTCATGGGTGAATCATAACACTCATATTAAGGTTATTTTAATAGGCCAAATCAATAATTATGAATTTAAAATCATTCATTAACATTTTAGTGATTGCCATCGTTACAAGCATTAGCAATACAAACCTGGCTCTGGCTAAAGATATTAAATCCATAGATGCAGGTGATACAGAAATAGAGATACGGATATTTCCCGCATCCGGCAATGTTCTATTGTTAGGTTTTCCCTGTGATGAAGGCAAAAGTATTGCCGAGGAAAAAACTGCCCGTTCTTTAGCTGGTGACGGCATCGAGGTCTGGATGCCCGACATGCTATCAGGTTTTATGTTACCCAAAGTACGCAGTAGCTTATCAAACATCACAACAGAAGCTCTGACCAGCCTCATAAATGAAGCAACTAAAACAGGTAAGAAAGTTTATCTAATTGCTAGCGGCCCTGATACAGAGCTGGTTTTACGCGGTGCCAGCAACTGGGAATCACTCAAGCAAAACACCTCACTTTCAGGTGCCATACTAATGTTTCCCCGTTTATTTAAAGAAACACCCGTTCCAGGTAAAGCGCCTGAGTACCAGGACGCTGTAGGTAAAACCAAATTGCCCATTTTATTACTCGAAGGCGAACGCACCCCTAACCGCTGGGGAATCAATAGCCTAAGTCATGAATTACAAAAAAATGGTAGCCCGGTCATATCTAAAATAATACCGAATGTAAGGGGTTACTTTTTCAAACGTCAGGACGCTAATCGGTCAGAAGATGTCGTTACTTCTCAAATGGCCGGATTAATAAAAGTCAGCTTATTTTATTTACAGGAAAACAACACCCATGATTAAATCATTATCTTTATTTACGCTTTTATTCTGCTTCACGTTAAATATGCAGGCAGCAAATTTAAAACCATTTACGGCAAATACAGCAACACCCCCATTAAAACTAACTGACTTGCAGGGTAAAACCCATGACCTTAAAGACTACAGAGGCCAGGTTGTGCTACTACAATTTTGGGCCACCTATTGCGGCCCCTGCCGCAAAGAAATGCCTTCAATGAATAATATGATTAAAAAAATGGGGGATACTCCGTTTACAATACTCGCTGTAGACATGGGTGAAACAGAAGCTGAAGTTAAACAATTTGTAAAAGAAGTAAAACCAGAATTCAGTATATTGATGGATGAGTCAGGAAAAAGCATTAGTGACTGGCAGGTATTTGCAGCTCCTTCCAATTTCATTATCGACCCAACCGGCAAAATTCGCTACACCCTGTTTGGCGGTGTCGAGTGGGACTCGGACGAGATAATTAACAAGTTAAAAGAATTAGCCCCAATTTAATTTAACAGTCAGCCATTAAGCAGCCATAGATTTAACTATGCCTGCCTGTTATTTAAAAAATAACAACGTTTTTTCATTCAACATATGCGCTGACAAACTATCACCTTACATTCGATCTAAATTAAATTTTAAAAACAGACCTTGAGTGTACTTAATTTATATATAAACAATATAAAATAGTTTTGAATTATTAGAAGTAAGACTGCTACTTATTTTTTAAAATAGCAGCCTGGTTTTGGCTAGTTTTTGTATGGCTCAAGCAAAATACTTTTGCCTAACATTTCAGGTGGCTGCTGTAGCCCCATTAATTGTAAAATAGTAGGCGCTACATTACTTAAACCCATACCGGTATTTAAATGCCAGTTTTCCTGATCAATTACCATGCAGGGCACAGGATAAACCGTATGTTGTGTATGTGGTTCTCCGGTAACAGGGTCAACCATTTCATCACAGTTGCCATGGTCAGCCGTTAGTAAAACCGAATACTCTTCTTCTACCGCCACATCTAGCAAACGACCTACCTGTGTATCCATTGCCTCAACCGCTGCGATTACCGCATCACGTTTAGCCGTGTGGCCCACCATATCTCCGTTTGCAAAGTTAACAACTAAAAAACCATGTTCATGAGACTTTAGCGCCTTAATCACTGCGTCAGCCACCTCTTTTGCGCTCATTTCAGGGCACTCGTCGTATGTAGCAACCTTAGGTGATGGAATCATCACACGTTCTTCACCAGCCCATTTTTCTTCGCGCCCGCCATTAAAAAAGAAAGTGACGTGTGCATATTTTTCTGTTTCAGAACAGTGAAACTGTTTGAAACCAGCACGGCTAACAACCGATGCCAGCGTTGTCGTTGGACGCTGTGGTGCAAATGCTATTGGTAATAAAAAATGCGGGTCGTATTCTGTTAAACAAGTAACAGTCACCGGCTCATAATTACCGCGCTCAAAACCTTCAAATTCATTTTGACTAAGTGCCGCACTTAACTGACGAGGCCGATCATTTCTGAAATTGAAAAAGATAACGTTATCGTCTGTTTCAATTTTCTCTGCCTCGGGCAATATGCAGGGCATAATAAATTCATCTGTAATATCTTTATTGTATGATGACTCAATAGCATAACGTGCGGCTTCATGCTGTTCACCGTCAAGATTAGCCATGGCTTTAAAGGCAATTTCTGTTCTGTCCCAGCGGTTATCACGATCCATAGCATAATAACGCCCACATACAGTAGCTATTGCACCGTTTGCATCTTCCAGCGCATCTTCAAGACCCTGAAGGTAACCCATAGCCGCCATAGGTGCTGTATCACGACCATCTGTAATCATATGCACCAGGGGTTTAACTTTGTATGTGGCACACATTGAGATCAGGGCGCATAAATGTTTGGTGTGACTATGTACACCACCGTCAGAAACCAGGCCAACCAGATGCATGGGACGCTCATGTTTTACTGAGTCCTCCATTGCTGCAACCAGTGCCGCATTTTCAAAAAACTCGCCACTTTCTATAGAATCGTCAATGCGTACCAGATCCTGCCTCATTATCGTGCCGCAGCCTAAAGTGAGGTGCCCCACTTCAGAGTTGCCCATCTGCCCACTAGGCAAACCCACGGATAGACCAGAGGCATCAAGAGTTATATGTGTGTTTGTAGATAAATATTCATCAAGGCGTGGTGTATTTGCTTCAACAACTGCATTATTAATACGGCTTGGATTAACACCAAAACCATCAAGGATTACTAGTACCGTAGGACGGCGAGGGACACTGCGCTTGCGCTTTTCAGCCATTACTTTGCTCTATCTTCTATGTTAGATCTATGTGGTATTTTTGGGCACGAATTATACCTGAAATTTTCATAAAAGTGGGATGAATATCAAACAGAAAGCCCGCTAAATTGGGCTTACAGCCACATTTATGCTGATTTCATACCAGGTGGCGAATATTTACTGCCGTCATAACCCCTGATAAGCCATAACAGGGCCTGATTTATAACCTGGGCCCATTATCCTCTTCCGCTTCTGCACGGTCTAACTCAGCCTCCATATCTTCTTCAGATAATGGCTGATACGCCTCATCTTCAACATCTTTCTTTTTAAGAGCACGAGATAGCAATAGACCAATCTCAAATAAAAGCCACATGGGTATGGCTAACATAATCTGTGATGCGGGGTCTGGTGGTGTTAACAGCATACCAAAAATGAATGCCCCGACAATGATATAAGGTCTTTTTTCTGACAGGCTTTTCGGTGTTGTTACACCCCCTAAAACCAGCAAAATTGTTGCAATTGGTACCTCAAAGGCAATACCAAATGCGAAAAACATTTTTAAGGTGAAATCGAGATAATAAGTAATATCAGGGGCGTGCGTTACTCCGCCTATTGCCATTGACATCATAAAGGTAAATACATTGGGCAAAACGACAAAGTAGGCAAAGACAATGCCTACATAAAACAAAATCGCACTGGAAACAATTAAGGGTATGGCCAGTTTTTTTTCATGTTTGTAAAGCCCCGGTGCAATAAACGCCCAGGCCTGAAATATCAAATATGGAAAAGCGGCAAAAATTGACATAATAAATGCCAGTTTTAAGGGTGTTAAAAAAGGCGAGATAACACCGGTGGCAATCATCGTTCCACCTTCAGGCAAATTATTAACCAGAGGCAAGGCAAGAATGTGATATATATCATTTGCAAAAGGAAATGCGCATAGAAAAATCAATATGACAACTACTACACTACGCAATAAACGATCACGTAATTCCATCAGATGCCCTATAAAACCAAGCTCCTGATTTTCTTTATTCCCTAATTCTTTTTCTTCTGTTTTATTTTTCTTCTGATCACTCACAGGAGTATCACTTGATGAATCACTCATTGCGCCTTATCACTCACTGCACTTTCAGGTGACCGTGTTTTATTAGAATCAACTGTATCTGCAGACTTAGAGTCGACTTCATCATCCCGCAGAGTACTATCATTATCTTCTTCAATAATGTCATACTGGGGTTCATTTGGCTTTATTTCTTCTTCTAAACTCATAGGTTCAGGCGATGTGCCCGGGTCTTCTTTATCATCAAACTGATTATGATATTCTGAATTTATATAATCATCCGCATCCGTTATTTTACTTTGCAACTCACGAATTTGAACTTCCTGATTATGTAACAGGCGTTTTACTTCTGTGCTATCAAACTCTGCCTCAACCTGAGACTTCATGCCTTCAACATAACGCCGCGCTTTACCAAACCAGTAACCTACTTTTTGCGCAGCCCTGGGCAGGCGCTCCGGGCCAAGCACCAGAAGACCGAGCACCATGATTACGAGCAATTCTAAAAAGCCAACATCAAACATTTAATTTAAATCTTTATATTTTATGCTTGATCTTTATCTTTGCTGGTTACTTCAGCATCGATCACATTTTTATCTTTACTCTCAAGACCCGCATCAGCGTCTTTTTCACCGTTTTTCATTGCTTTTTTAAAACTATTAATTGCTGAACCCATGTCGCCACCGATATTACGCAATTTTTTTGTTCCAAATAATAAAATAACAATGCCTAAAACTATGGCTAACTGCCAGATACTAAAACCCATCTCTAATTCCTCTCATACAACATTATAATAATTAATTTATTTTTCAGCTCTTGAGGCTTTTTCCTCAAGACCCGATAAACCAAATCGCCTGGCCAACTCATTTAAAACATCCTCAGGTTTTAAACCCTGATGTGCTAGTAATACCATGGTATGAAACCATAAGTCAGCAGTTTCATAAATTATTTGATCTGCATTACCATCTTTTGCAGCCATTACGGTCTCTGTCGCTTCTTCACCGATTTTTTTTAATATAGAATCAAGCCCCTTATCATAGAGCTTCGCTACATACGATGAGTCTGGAGCTGCCTGTTTACGCTCTTCAAGCACTTCTGCCAATTTTGTTAATACGTCACTCATGGTTTAATACCGTTACCTAATAGATATCTTCAGGGTCTTTAATGACTTCATCAACAGTAACCCATTCACCATTTTGAAATTCACGATAAAAACAGCTTTCTCTACCTGTATGACAGGCAATACCACCTGTTTGCTCAATTTTCATAGTAATTACATCACCGTCACAATCTAAACGCAGTGACTTCACCTTCTGGGTGTGACCTGACTCTTCACCTTTATGCCACAACTTCTGCCGTGAACGCGAATAATATACCGCCTCACCTTTTTCAACCGTTAAACTCAGGGATTCTCTGTTCATCCAGGCAAACATTAAAACCCGACCGGTCTCCGCATCCTGTGCAATAGCCGGCACCAGCCCGTCATCAGTCCATTTTATTTGCTCTAACCAGTCTTTATTCATCAGATTATTTTAACATAGGTAGGATTTAACTGCTTTTGACTAATCAATTACACTGAAAATAACCAATAAGTAAGCATTAGATATTATAGACGAACCTCTATTCCCTTACTCGCCATATGCCGTTTAGCCTGTTCTACCGAATATTCAGCAAAATGGAAAATACTGGCTGCCAGTACGGCATCCGCTTTGCCCTTTGTTACACCGTCAACCAGATGATCCAGGTTGCCCACACCACCGGAGGCTATGACTGGAACATTCACAGCATCGCTAATAGCCGCTGTTAACTCAAGATCAAAACCAATTTTGGTTCCGTCACGATCCATGCTGGTTAGTAAAATTTCACCTGCACCGAAGTCTGCCATTTTAATAGCCCATTCTATTGCATCTATGCCCGTTGGTTTACGGCCACCGTGAGTAAAGATTTCCCAGCGATTTTTTTCGCCTTCTGTGCTTACTTTTTTTGCATCAATCGCAACAACAATACATTGCGAGCCAACTCTTTCGCTCGCCTCTTTAACAAATTCAGGATTAAACACCGCCGCCGTATTAATGGCTACTTTATCGGCACCAGCATTTAACATGCGACGAACATCTTTAACTTCACGAATACCACCGCCCACTGTTAAGGGAATAAAAACCTGTTCGGCTACTTTCTCAACAACATGCACAATGGTTTCTCTGTCGTCAGAGCTGGCGGTAATATCTAAAAATGTTATTTCGTCTGCGCCTTCACGGTCGTAACGACGGGCTACTTCAACAGGATCACCAGCATCGCGAATGTCGACAAATTGCACGCCTTTAACAACGCGGCCATTTTTAACATCAAGACAGGGGATTATTCTTTTTGCAAGTGACATAAGACTTCTTTCTCATTATTCAAAAGGGTGTTATTTATTATTTCTGCTCATCTGCCCATTTTTGCGCAGTGGCAAAATCTAATGTCCCCTCATAAATTGCACGTCCGGTAATCGCCCCCATAATGCCTTCGTCTTCAACTTTCGTCAGGGCTTTTATATCATCCATATTTGTAATACCACCTGATGCAATAACGGGTATATGTATTGCCTGTGCTAATTTTACCGTCGCTTCAACATTAACACCCTGCATCATGCCATCTCTGGAGATATCAGTATAAATAATTGATTCAACACCATCTTCTTCAAAACGCTGTGCCATATCTAACACATCGTGACGTGTCACTTTCGACCAGCCCTCTGTCGCTACCTTGCCATCTTTAGCATCTAAACCAACAATAATGTGACCGGGAAATCCGGCACAAATTTCACTAATAAAGTGCGGATCGGTTACCGCTTTTGTGCCAATAATGACATAACTTACACCCGCATCCAGGTACGCTTCAATGGTTTTTTCATCACGAATACCACCACCAATTTGTACCGGCACATCGGGATAGGTTTCTACTATCTGATGAACAACCTCTGCGTTTACCGGTTTACCTTCAAATGCACCATTCAGGTCAACCAGGTGTAAACGACGACAACCTGCTTCAACCCATTTGCCAGCCATTGCGACCGGGTCATCAGAAAACACGGTATTATCTTCCATAATTCCCTGACGTAAACGAACACAATGCCCATCTTTTAGATCAATGGCGGGTATCAGTAACATATTATTTTTTCACCTTAATTATTAATAAAAATTTTCAAATATTTCTACATAAAGAAAAGTTACTAAACTTTTCCAGACTTAACAAATGTTTTTAATCACCATTCCATAGCGTGAAATTTTTCAACAACTGCAAACCATCCTGCGCGCTCTTTTCAGGATGACACTGCACAGCAAAAACATTATCTTTAGCAATTGCCGATACAAAATTTATCCCATAATCGCAGGTAGCGGCCACCAGGCTTTTATCTTCTGGATCCATATAATAACTATGTACAAAATAAAAACGACTGTGGTTTTTTATGTTTTGCCATAAAGGATGATCAATAGTCTGATCTACATTATTCCAGCCCATATGCGGAATTTTTAATTTTTCATTCTGCTCGCCTTTTAAATCATTACCAAAAAAACGAACATTTCCCGCATACAACCCCAGGCACTCTATACCTTCATTCTCCTCACTGTGATTTAGCAAAATCTGCATACCCATGCAAATACCAAGAAAGGGTTTTTCTTTGGCTGAATTTAAAACCACCTGAGTTAATTCACGATCTTCTAATTCACGCATACAGTCGCGGGCAGCTCCCTGACCGGGAAATACCACACGATCTGCATTCGCAATTTCACTTGCATCGGACGAAATAATAACACTTTGATCAGGTGCCACATGCTCAACAGCCTTGGCAACGGAACGTAAATTACCCATGCCATAATCAATAACCACTATTTGCGCCACTACAAACTACCTTTAGTTGAAGGCATTACCCCTTGCATTCGAGGATCTTCTTCCAGAGCCATACGCAACGCGCGACCAAATGCTTTAAAAATAGTTTCTGCAACGTGATGTGCGTTACGGCCACGAATAGAATCAATGTGTAGTGTTACTTTAGCGTGATTAGCGAAACCCTGAAAGAATTCGAAAAACAGGTCGACATCAAAACCACCGATACTGGCTCGCGGGAACTCAACAGGCATCTCAAGACCAGGGCGACCTGAAAAATCGATGACCACACGTGACAATGCTTCATCCAGAGGCACATAAGCATGACCATATCGACGAATACCTTTTTTGTCACCTACCGCTTTATCAAAGGCCTGACCCAAAGTAATGCCAATATCTTCTACCGTATGGTGCGCATCAATATGCAGGTCACCTTTAGCCTGAATTTTTAAATCAACCAGGCCATGACGGGCCACCTGATCGAGCATATGGTCAAGGAAAGGTACACCGGTATTAAATTCGGACTGCCCACTACCATCTATATTAATTTCAGCAGTGATTTGAGTTTCCAGTGTGTCGCGAGCGATTTTCGCAGTGCGATCAGTCATTTACTTAGTTCTCCAGCGGGTAAACGGTTAAAGCTTATAGGATACACTGTAATATAGGTGGGGAAAATAGCTTATTATTCGACGCAAAAAATAAGGCCGGCCCCCTTGCAGGGGCCGGCCTTGCTAATCTATTAACTTAAATCTATTTTATCGTATTATGCATATTGTATTTCAAACGTGAAAAGTAACAGTTCAGGAAGGTTGACGCTGAGAAACCTAACCACAAAAAGCCAAAACTAAACGCATACGCCTGAATACGGAATACACTCTCATCAACATCTAACATCATCGCAACGGCAATATCAGCCGGATCGATAAAAGTAAACAGTAGAAATACCAGGCCACCAACAACTAAAGCATTAGTCCATAAAAAAGAAATTACACATTTACAACTCGGCGCATCACCCATAAAAACCCCCAAATTCTTTATTGTTCATTTTAAGTACTGCTTAAGACTCAACCATTTCAGTCAGGAGTCACCTACAAGCACATTGATTTGGATCAATTAGACTTCAACAATATTAAGCTGTCAACCCTGTATTTCTAATTAATTCTATTTATATTTAGTTTCTGCGAGACTGGCTACTTATAAATATAATTTATAAAAACAGCATGCCAATACAATACGCTTATAGGCCTCAGTGTCGCCCTTTGTCACAATGCATGCCACTATATAAAAAAACTATTTTTAAACATTAACTTACGATAATTCTTATGATTTACTGACTTAAAACTAGAATTTATATTGCACTAATTTTTCAAGTGTTTGTGGTCGATGGCATGTTGGGTTTGCCCCGCATCAACCAGTGATAGATTTATTTTATACCTGCAACCAAAATGTTACTGGCCCATCATTTAACAAGCTGACCTTCATATCTGCAGCAAATTCTCCCGACTGCAACTGGCCCATTTCCTTTTCACATTGGTTTGAAACATAATTAAACCAGTACTCAGCCTCTTTCGGTAATGCCGCACTGGAAAAACTCGGCCGCATACCGTTTTTCGTATCTGCAGCAAGCGTAAACTGTGGCACCAGTAACAACTCACCCTTTATATCTCGCAAACTTAAGTTCATCTTTCCCTCAGCATCTTCAAAGACGCGGTATCCCAACATTTTATGGATGAGCTTATCTGCTTTTATCTGATCATCCTGCTTTTCAATACCCAGCAATACCAGCAAACCCTGATCAATACGCGCAATTTCAGATTCAGACACGGAAACACTCGCATGACTAACTCTTTGAATTAATGCGATCATTTTAATATTTCGCTCATTTCTCTCGTTGCCCTTAATAATTCCTCGGTTATACCCCTCTCAACAACAGCATGCCCCGCATCACTAACAATTGATAATTTAGCCTCAGGCCATGCTTTAGACAGCTCCCATGCCTGTTCAACCGGGCATATCACATCATAACGACCGTGCACTATATAACCTGGAATATGACGTATTGCCTGAATATCATTAATTAACTGATCTGGTTTTAACCAACAATCGTTCATGAAATAATGACATTCAATCCGCGCAATACTCAATGCCGAGTGTGGATTTGCGAAACTATCTATAACATCTTTGTCTGTTTCCAGTGTTGCCGTCATGCCTTCCCAGATTGACCAGGCTTTTGCAGCCCGTAATTGCTGCATTTCGTCATCCCCTGTTAACTGTCTGGAATAGGCTTGCACCATATCTCCACGCTCAGACTCTGGAATTGGCTTAATAAATTTTTCCCAATAATCTGGAAAAAGCCGGCTTGTACCCTGTTGATAAAACCACTGTACATCTTTGTCTCGCGCCAGAAATACGCCCCTTAGAATGAGACCACTCACACTATCCGGGTGTGTTTGTGCATACAAAAGACCTAATGTAGAGCCCCATGAGCCTCCAAATACAACCCATTTATCAATTTTCAAATGTCGGCGAATAGTTTCTATATCTGACACCAGATCCCAGCTAGTATTATTTTCCAGACAGGCATGAGGCGTGGATTTACCACAACCACGCTGATCAAATAAAATGATTCGATAAATATCAGGATCAAAGTATCTGCGATGAAAAGGCGCACAACCGGCACCCGGCCCCCCATGTAGAAACAACACGGGTAAACCTGCAGGGTTACCACACTCCTCGATGTACAGAGTATGCAGGTCATCCACCTGTAAGTGATGGCTAACAAAAGGGCTGATTGAATTAAATAAGTTACTCATACTCTTACTCGCTGGTAATCATAGCTGAATTGATTTTTCTAAAATAATGTCTTTTAACATTTAAATTATTCTATTTAAGCATATATATATTTACAGTTTGGACTATTCAAATAGTTTGTTTTTTTAAAAGGACATCTTAAGGCCGCACTTTGTAGGATTATCCCTACATTCACAATGTGAGAAACCTGACACTAAGCACCTGAATCTACTGATAGTAACACTTAGGAAGCTTGTCCATAATACAGTCATGGACAAAAGGACATGGCACAAACAAGGACACAGGGAATAGTTAGGAAGTAGCACGATAGGAAATACAGGGATAAGGAATCCACGGAAGAACAGAATGTTTTACAGGAGTATATGAAAAAACGGAACTAGCTACAACGCCATAATCAATCACCAGGGCAGCGGAAGTCCAAAACCCGGCACGGAACGCCGGGTTTTTTATTGCCTGTAATAAAGTAAAATAAGCCGTGACCCTAACCCAGCCTTTGTCAGGTGCTTTTAGCCCTTAACTCACACACTGGATAATAATGTATCTCTCGCTTTATTGATTTGCTGAGCCAGGTAATCGGAGCCGCCCCTGTCCGGATGCAGTTTTTGCATTAAGCGTTTGTGGGCAGTATTAATTTCTTTTTTATTTGCCGTTTCAGATACACCTAAAATATCTCTGGCCTGCTTGTCGCTCATTTCAGAGTCTGTCATTGGTTCACGATATGACTCAGAGCCGCCTTTAGCCCACTCAGGATATTTACGATCAAGATAAGCTATCAATAACGAGGCAGATTCGGCATCTTCCTGTTTGCACTGATCAAGTAGCAACATAATCTGTTCAAGACTCATCGCCTGTAACTTTTGTCCCTGAAACTCACCTTCTAACACCTCACCCTGCAACTCACCACTTAACACATTTATTTGTAGATGTATAAATCGCGCTGTCATCGTCGACTGATGATTTTGTCGATATCGCTGAAAATAAGGTAGAACTGTTGGCCACACACCTATAAAAAACCGCGCCACACGCGGTATTAAAGGTAAAGTTGCACCAACTGCGGCAATCAACCAGTTGAGCCGGCCAGTCAATACAAGAACAGCTAACAAACCCACTGATAATATTATTGCCAGGTTTTTTAAAAGCTGCTTCCTTTTAAGCGAGTCCAATCGCCTGAAAAGATATAACACATAAAAAACAACGAGCAAAATCAGTAAAATTAGGATAATACGTGGCAAAAGTCACCTTTTCTAAAATCAGAGCACAGATACAAAATGATACAAAAAATACCACCTAAGCAGAATAAAAAACCGCCACTGTGAACACACCATTGTATACTATTATATAGCCATTCGGGCTCATCATATTATAAACAATCCGCGCTAATGTAACTGTAAAGAATGTTGATAAATGAACAACATCCGTGCTTTTGAGCAAACCCATTTAAATTTAGTAACAAAACTTCATATCCATAAAGATGTAAACTATTTATTATTAGAGCGCTTATAATTAATAATTATTGTCACATGGTCTCCCGGATAAATTAAGTCTGGATTTTTTATATTACTTAATTTTGCAAGCTCGGGATAACGCCACGGATTATGCACATATCTTTTTGCAATAAACCATAACGTATCGCCCTTTACAACTACGTGAATAAATTTCTTGCTTGATATTACAGAAGAATTTTCTGTAATACCTGATACGTCCTCTGTTGTTTTATCAGCGATGCTCTTTCTCTCTTTTGATACAAACCCTGACGAACTATCGCCTGCTTCAGCCATTTTAAAAGCTCTACTTTCTACTGCACTCTGGCTCTCTACCTTGCCTTTACTTTCTATCACCATCTGCCTTTCGATAACTTTTTTACTTTCTGCAATAACCGTATGATCCGATATATTTAACTCATCTACTTTTTCTACACCCGTTTCTTCAATAACATATTGATCTACCTTGCTTTCCCCGGACGCAGCGCTCACCTCTTTTTCCGATACGCTATTAATTACTCTATTTTCTAAACCCACATCTTTCTGCTCATTGAAATCCGTATCGTAATCATTCACTTCAACACTATTTTCAATTAACTCATTCTCACGAACAACATCATTTACGACAATGAGAAGCCCGTCATCATTTTTCGTTATTTCTACCGATTCATTGTCTACAATTATTTGTTGTTTCGCCGAGCTGGCTTCTACATCACTATTTTTAATAATCGGTTCGATCGCAATGATTTCTTTTTCTGTCACTACAGGTTTCTGTACTTCTGCGTAATTACTGCTTTCTGAATATTCAAGCGCCTGCGTGATTGCTCTTTTTTTATCTACCTGCAAAACGTTTTCATTATCCAGCACAACGGAGTCGAGAAAATAATAAATTCCGACCACAGCCATTAAAGCCAACAACCCTAACCAGACAATACCGTTATTATCCTGTGGTATTGGCTGAATCTTAGCGGGCCCGGCCTGCTCGCGATTAATCTCGTTATATTTTTTTACGTCACTATTTTTTTGTACTATTTCTTTAGCGAACACCTGTGTTTTAATCTTATTGCTTTTAACTGGATTTATATTATTATCTTTATTTTTTTTCGAAACCTGCATATGGTTTTTATAAAGCTTGTTATCTTCAGCTTTACTACTGTATATAGTGTTAATTTCTGACTTTCTTTCTGATGCCCTATTTGCAGGCTGATAGCTGCTTTGTTTTTTACTTTTCTGTTTTTCGGTATCTAATTCATTAACATGTGAACTCTTTATGTTATTTTTTTCACTAACATCATCTGCTTTAACAGCCTCAGACTTCACTATCCTGGCTTTATTTATATCGCTATTTTCAATTCCTGTTTTATATATTGGAACCACATTTTCTGATGTTTCATTATTATTCTTAACATCACTTATTTCACTGTGTTCCTCTGCAGATATATTTACAGAATTTATATTCTCCGTTGTTATAATATCAACTGTATTCTCTTCAATAATTTGTTTTTTAGTTCCACCAGGAGAACTCGTTGATATATTTTTATTTTTTTCCTGCTGATTAGCAGCGACTTTTATCATTTCAATATGCTTACGAAGATAACCTGTTGATTTGAATTTATCCAGCTGTTCAAAGTCAGCATATAATCTGATATTTTTTTCTTCTATTAGCGTTCGACTAAATACATTTCGAGGAATATAAACAGGCACCTGAGACCAGCCTTTAGTGGGGAAACTTATAACATCTTCTATTTCATCGACCCAGAATCCTGCATGCCCCCCCTCCACCTCAACAATGACTATTTTACCCGGATTATTCATATCCGCCTCGTCAACACCAAATCTAACCCTTAGATCAACCAGTCTCACCATACCGTGTATAGATTTAAATACACCGGGCTCCGCCGCACTCGAACCTGGGGGAACGGTTAGTTTAGGCGGTAGTGTAACGGCCTCTACAGGCATAGTTGGCGAACACACAAACACCGGCCCTACTCTGTAGAGCAATAACGCATTTGATTCCTGAATATTATGAACTGACAAGATTATTCCATATATTTTTCCTGCCAGCTTTTATATAACTGCCAGGTGTATTCTGTAAATTCTTCTTTACTATTAAACTGTGACGGATCTATCGCATCAAACACATAATAGTTAGCTGTACTATTTTCAGTATTCAGAAAATGATATATTTTATCCAGTAACGTATGTGGATCTCTCCAGGCAAAATCGTCCTGTGCTTCGTAATGTAAAAAAACAGGCAAAATAGGCACACCTGTTTTCATTGAAACATCAAATGCCCCATAACGAAATGATTCAAAAATACGTTTACCTTTACAACCACCTTCAGGGTAGAGCGCTATATTCTTGCCGTTTTCTACTTCTTTTCTTATCGTTTCTGCTGCTTTATTTCTCGAATCTTTTGATTCTCGTTTAACATAAAGATTACCCGCAGCTGATGAAATTCTACCTACCACCCACCAGTCTTTAACTTCTATTTTAGCTAATGAGTAAACCTCAAATAGTGCTGGAATACCTATATCCTCAAATGCTGAAGGGTGATTAGCAATAAGAATGTAGTTCTGGGGAATATCATTCGTATTTTTCTGATGTAATTTTAAATTAACATCCAGTGCGCGCACAAATGACTTACACCACACCCTGAAAAGACGATAATACCAATAACCCAATAAGCCTGCAGGCAACCACGACAGCACATATAAAAGAACCGTAAGCAATAAAAAATCCAGCCACATTGCTGCTAATTTCAATATTCTGGCAATATAATAAAACACATGCACTCCCTTAACTGGTCATTTAACTTATAAATTAATTTAATTATAGTTCATTAAATATATAAGCTTTTGATTGACCTGATTGGTTGCTGTTGTTAACTTGCTGACACAATAACAAATCACTTGATCATGAAATTAAACTACCTTAAACACTTACTACTTTTCTGTTCAATTATCACATCTGGCTGCGCCAGTGTGAGCGGGCCTACTGACCCTCGAGACCCCCTTGAAAGCTATAATCGTGTTGTTTATGAGTTTAATGATGGCTTTGATCGCTATTTGTTAAAACCAGTCGCAGAGGGCTATGAAACAATTACACCTGACCCGATAATGAAGGGTATAAATAACTTTTTCAGTAATCTTGATGATGTCATTGTTATATTTAACGATCTCCTGCAACTAAAACCTATGCAGTTCGTTTCAGATACCGGCCGCTTTATCATTAACAGCACCCTTGGTTTAGCGGGTTTTATTGACTGGGCCAGTGATATGAATATGCCAAAACACCAGGAAGACTTCGGACAAACACTGGGTTACTGGGGTGTGCCTGAAGGCCCTTATTTTATCATTCCTTTTTGGGGGCCTAGCACAATCCGTGATGCACCCGGTTTGCTAGTTGATAGCGCACAGTTCGACCCTATCTGGCAGGAAATTGAAAACGGCTTCCCAACTGTTCATCGGGATAGAGAGCTATCATGGGGGCTAACGGCTGTTAAAGCCATTGATACTCGCGCTTCATTATTAAAAGCAGAGAGCATACTAAATGAGGCGGCTTTAGACCGCTACACCTTTATACGTGAAGCCTTTCTGCAGCGACGCTTAAACCTTGTTCATGATGGTAACCCACCTGAGGAAGCCGTTGAATTTAATGAAGATGAGTTATTTGATTTCGATGAACCTGAAAAAGCACCAGATAAGCCCGGAACTATAGATGAGTAACTTTGTTCAACCGCCTAAAACATTGCTTCGTCAAACCGGTCGCGCACTTGTTGATTTCAATATGATTCATGAAGGCGACCGCGTTTTACTTGGTCTATCCGGCGGCAAAGACTCATTAGCTTTATTGCATATTCTCAACCACTTTCAGAGGCATGCACCTATTAAGTTTGAGTTTGCCGCCATGACAGTTGACCCAATGGCGGGAGACTTTGATCCATCACCTATGATTCCTTATTTAGAGTCTTTGGGTGTTGAGTATCACTACCGGCGCGAGCCAATTATGGATATGGCAAAAGAGCACATGGGTAAACCCTCTTATTGCTCATTTTGTTCACGCATTAAACGCGGCATTATGTATAACACTGCCAGAAAACATGGTTTTAATGTGATTGCACTTGCCCAACACCTGGATGATCTTGCAGAAAGTTTTATGATGTCAGCGTTTCATGGCGGACAACTTAGAACCATGAAAGCTAATTATGTTATTGATGAAGGTGACTTAAGGGTCATTCGCCCACTGGTTTACGCCCGTGAACGACAAACCCGTGAGTTTTCTAATAACACTGAACTACCGGTAATCCCGGACTCCTGTCCCGCCTGTTTTTCGATGCCAACTCAGCGACAACATTTTAAAGAGTTGTTAGCGGCTGAAGAACTAGAAAACAAAACCTTGTTTAAGAGTTTATTAACAACCATGAAACCTTTAATGAGTGAAGGCTGCCCTGATATTAAAATTTAGATGAATTGCCACTAAAACTTAAACCTCTGTGTTCTCCGCGCCTCTGTTGCAAAGCCTGTTTCATTCAGTACAATTTCGCCTCGCCATCAGGTCTTGTCTTAAATAACTTCATAATCCAGAAATACTGCGATGGGCATAACCTGATGATTTCTTCAAGAGACTTATTCATAACCAGGGTATCTTCATAATCATCACCCGTTGGAAAATCTTTTAACGCAGGCAGTATATGAATATTGTAACGATGCCTGTCTTCATCATAACAGGCCATGCAGGGCAAAACATCCGCTTTGCATGATTTTGCCAACCGGCCTAAAATGGGAACACTGGCCTTTTCAACGCCAAAAAACGGAGCAAAAATTGAACGCTCTGCACCAAGATCTTCGTCTGGCAAATAAAACATAGTGCAGCCGCCTCGCACATCTTTTATTATAGGACGCAAACCCGTTTCTCTAGTATACAAAATACCACCGTGACGAGAACGCCCTTTGGCAACAAACCAGTCCACTAATTTGTTTTTCATTGGATTAAATGGCCCCGATAACGGATAACTCATTGTTGCCGCTGATACCGCCGCTTCCAGGCCAAGACTATGAGCCGCCATAAAAATAACCGAGCGATTATTATTTAATGACGCCTCAATATTTTCCTGCCCCTGAAATACAATTCTTTTTTTAAGAATAAATTTTGGTGCCCACCAGATAATGCCATAATATAAAATACTTCTTGCCTGGTGCCTGAAGTTTCGTCTAATTAACTCTTTTTTCTCTTCATCATTTAATTCAGGAAAACACAAATCGATATTTTTTCTGGCTATTCTTCGTCTTTTTTTATTTATGTTCCTAATCAAATCACCCAGTTTATTTGCCAGCCCATCCAGGAAAGACCCGGGCAAAAACATAAACAACCACAAAAACACACTTGAAATCCAGACACCCCAGTATGTCGGTTTTAAATATTCGAGCTTAAAAGATGTATCATAGACCAGTGAACTTTTAGGTTTTATTTTTTTCTTTTGATTCATTTTTTTGCCACAAAAAAGACCTGCCCCTGCTTACTTTCCGGGCCGTTTGCATTTTCATCATCTTCACGATAATACAACAACTGCATATCTGAAAAAACATTCAGCAGTTCATTTTTTTTAAGCCTGAAGGCTTCTCTAGCTGGCCCCTGTTCTTTATATTGCAAACCACTAAAAGTCTGATAAAACAACAGCCCGCCTTTTTTCAAAACATCATACAAGTAACGTAAATTTTCACGATGCAAAAAATAACTCACTACAACAACATCATACTGGTTTTGTATTTTGGGAGACTCATTTTCCAGATCATAAACATCAGCGCTTAATAACAGACTATTATTCTTAGCGTACTGGTTAATTTTCTCTACTGCAACTTCTGACAAATCCCACGCTTTTACTTCATAACCTTTTTTAGCGAGATAAATTCCGTTGCCTGCTAAACCGCTCGCATAATCAAGCGCTTTACCT
The DNA here is from genome assembly GCA_026195255.1 of Gammaproteobacteria bacterium. Taxonomy (GTDB): domain Bacteria; phylum Pseudomonadota; class Gammaproteobacteria; order SZUA-229; family SZUA-229; genus SZUA-229. The sequence goes on from JAPHSS010000020.1 coordinate 235,633, forward strand.
TTGCAGGACAATAGATGGCTATTTTTTAATATCACATCTGCTGGAGTAGAATTTTCAACTGACTTTTCTGCATATACCGAATTCCAGTCTGGCATTATTTTCTCCAGAATGCAGGCGTGAGTAATACCAGAAGCGTGAATATTTCAAGACGACCTAATAACATACCAAAACTCAGCACCCACTTGGCAAAATCATTAATAGATGCATAGTTTGATGCCACTTTTCCAAGGCCAGGGCCTAAATTATTAAGTGTTGCAGCCACCGCAGAAAATGACGTTATTTGATCAAGCCCGCTTGCCATTAACAACAGCATCATTATTACAAACACCAACACATAAATCGCAAAAAAGCCCCATACTGCGTCAATTATTGAATCGGCTACCGGTTTTGTACCGATCTTAACCAGAATAACTGCCTTTGGATGAATTAATCTTGTCATTTCGCGCATACCCTGCTTTAACAACAAAATAACTCGTATCACTTTCAATCCGCCACCAGTTGAGCCTGCACAACCGCCAATAAAACTTGTAAAAAGTAATAACACGGGTAAAAAACTTGGCCACAAATGAAATTCAGTTGTTGCAAAACCAGTTGTTGTGCCAATAGATACCACATGAAAAACGCCTAACAAAAGTGATTCACTATAACTATCCGTAGCATCAGTGAACTGCAGGAAAACAACTGCAATTATTGAAACAAATAATAAAACCTGAAAATAAACTTTGAATTCTGCATCTTTTAAATAAGATCTAAAACTCCAGCTTCTAAATGCCAAAAAATGTAATGCGAAATTAACGCCACCTAAAAACATAAAAATTATTGCAACAATTTTAATTCCAACTTCATCAAAATAGCCCAGGCTTGCATCATGAGTAGAAAAGCCACCAATAGCCACTGTTGAAAAACTGTGCGTTACCGCATCAAATATATTCATTCCAGCAAACCAGTACGCTAAAGCACACATAACAGTTAAGGTTAAATAAATATACCAAAGCGCTTTTGCTGTTTCAGTTATACGAGGTGTTAATTTCCTGTCTTTTATAGGCCCTGGTGTTTCTGCCTTATAAAGCTGCATACCACCAATGCCAAGCATAGGCAAAACCGCAACCGCCAATACGATAATACCCATCCCACCTAACCACTGTAATTCCTGGCGATAAAAAAGTATGGAATGAGGCAGGCTATCCAGGTTGGTAATAACCGTTGCACCGGTAGTTGTTAAACCAGAAACTGATTCAAAAAATGCGTCTGTTATTGATATATCCAGTTGTTCATAAAGTATCAAAGGCAATGTTCCAGCTATACTTAATATAAACCAGAAGAGCACAACAACAATAAAACCATCCCTGAGGCGCAAGTCTTTCTTTGAGTTTTTTACGGGCAACCATAAAACAAAACCCGTTGCTAACAACACTATATATGCGGTAAAAAATGCGTCGGCTGCATTTTCTTGATATATAAAATCAATAATTATAGGAGGCAGCAATGTAAAACTGAAGAGCATTATTAAAATGCCAGAAATACGCTGAATAACAGTAAAGTGCAAAATATCTTACCTTAGATAAATGTAATGCCCACCTGAAACAGGCGTTCAACATCATTAATTTTTTTCTTATCTACTAAAAACATTATTACATGGTCTTCAGACTCTATAACAGTATCATGATGCGCAATAATTACTTCTTCACCACGAACTATTGCACCGATTGTTGTGCCTTCTGGAAGATCTATTTCTTCAATTAATTTTCCAATAACTTTGGAGTTGCCACTATCACCATGAGCAATAGCTTCAATTGCTTCTGCAGCTCCACGACGCAATGAGTGTACCGCGACAACATCACCTCGCCTCACATGTGTTAATAATGCGCCAATAGTCACCTGCTCTGGAGAAATAGCAACATCAATTGCTTCCTGATTTTCCATTAAATCAACATAAGCAGGGCGATTAATCAACGACATGGTTTTTCGAGTGCCTAATTTTTTAGCCAACATTGCCGATAAAATATTTGCTTCATCATCATTCGTTACAGAACAAAAAACATCCATACTATCTATATTTTCTTCTAACAATAATTCTTCATCTGCCGAATCACCCAATAAAACCACTGATTTATCGAGCGTCTGAGAAAGATAAAAAGCACGATCAGCATTACGTTCTACAATTTTCACCTGGTGACGTTTTTCCAGGCGCTCGGCAAGGCGTTTACCAATATTGCCACCTCCCGCGATCATAATTCGTTTGTTACGCTTATCGAGTTTTCGTAATTCGCGTATTACGACACGAATATCTCCACGTGCGGCAATAAAGAAGACCTCATCGCCGGCCTCCAGTACTGTGTGGCCTCTTGGAATAATCGCTCTATCACGTCGATAGATTGCGGCAACTCGTGTATCGGTTCCAGGTGTATGTTTAGGTAACTCACTTAACTGATGACCAACCAGGGGCCCCCCATAATAAGCACGCATACCAACCAGTACGACTTTACCGTCAGCAAAATCTAATACCTGTAAAGCGCCAGGGTACTCAATAATATTAAATATGTAATTTGTTACAATTTCTTCAGGACTAATAATTACATCAACAGGTACAGCATTGCCCTTGAATAGTTCATTATGCTTGAGATATTGTGATGAGCGGATGCGTGCAATTTTAGTGGGCGTGTGATGTAGAGTCCAGGCAACCTGACAGGCGACCATATTTACTTCATCGCTATTGGTTACCGCAATGAGCATATCCACATCTTCAATGCCTGCCTGCTCAAGAATATTTGGATGAGCCGCATTACCAACCACGGTTTGAATATCAAGCCTGTCTCGAAGCTCATTAAGCACTTCAACACGGTGATCAATTAACGTTATATCATTTGCTTCAGATGCAAGATTGGCCGCTACTGATGAACCTACCTGCCCAGCACCCAGAATCAGAATTTTCATATCTTAACTTCAAGTTATCCTGAAAAGCTTATATCCTTTCCAGGGTTAAGTGTAATCGCGAAGTTTACGCCTTTATGGCTTATTTTCCAGTTAAAAACGATGCATTAGCTAAACGATTATTTCTTTAAATGAGTAGTTGAAGCTTTCGACTGACTAACATACATAAGAATAATTCTTAATAGAAGTAAACACCTGCCTCTTACAAAATCAGATATCATTAAGCTTTTTGAAGTAAGGCGTAATAAAAACCATCATTATCACCACTTACCGGAAATAACTGTAAACCGGGCGCTGCAGATTCCTGGCCTGCTGCCAAAGAGACAACATTAGTTAAATCAACCAGACTGGCATCTTCGTTTTGCTGCAAGAACCACGTCACCTGTTGTTCATTTTCTGCTTTAAATAATGAGCAGGTTGCATATAAAAGAAAACCTCCGGGTTTCAATAATTGCCAGTTTTTAAGCAATATATCTCTCTGCAGCTGCACCAGCGTTTCTATATCCTCATCCCAACGTAAATGTTTGATATCCGGGTGACGCCTGATAACACCTACAGCTGAACAGGGTACATCAAGCAAAATTTTGTCAAACTGTTTACCATCCCACCACTTTTCAACTTCGGTAACATCCGCTGTTATTAATTTTGGCTTAAAACCTAAACGTTGGCAGTTTTCTTCTACTCGCTGTAACCTGCTTTGAGAAATATCCAGTGCTGTAAGCGTAATATCAGCCTGCATTTCAAACATATGTGCCGTTTTTCCGCCGGGTGCAGCACAGGCATCTAGAATATAGTCTCCCGCTTTCGGCTGTAATATTTGCGCTGCCAGCTGAGCACCTGCATCTTGCACAGAAAACCAGCCTTTATTATATCCGGGCAGCTGTTTTACATCACGAGCCTGTTCGAGTTTAATTGCAGTGGGTATGCCTGATATCTTTTCAGCACTAATTTCAAAGTCTTTTTCAAGCTCCGCTATAAAATCATCTACTGTAGTCTGCTGCAGATTTATTCGTAATGTCATCGGTGCCTGTTGATTATTCGCCTGAAGTATCTCTCTCCAGCTGTCAGGCCAATCCTCTTGCATCCTGTTTATTATCCACTGAGGATGCGAATAAATTGCTTCTTCAGATTCAAGCCCTCCTATCACTTCTTGCAAGTCTTTGTTTTCGATTTGACGCAGAAAGCTCCGCAGCACTGCATTTACCATACTCGCGGCCCACTTTTTCTTCGACTTACGAATTTGCTGTACTGCGGAATCAACGACTGCAAACTCTGGAACCCTGCTATACATTATCTGATAGACCGCCATCAGCATAACTAATTGAACATCAATATCTTTTGCTTTAAGTGGTTTTTTTATAAACGGTTTGAGCAGTGCCTGTAATTGCTGATAAAAACGTAACACACCAAAACTTAACATACGGGCAAAAGCAGCATCACGTGCATCAATATTCTCTGTTAAATGTGTAAGCGATGAGAGCGATTTACCATCATCTCTTAATACAGACAAAAGAATATTTAACGCGGCTTTTCGTGAAGCGAGGGAAGTTTCATTATTATTATTTTTGCCTGGCATGATTTCTCAATAAATTTAAATATTGCGCCCAAAAGGTAAAAGAACGTATATAAAGATTAAAATTTTTCACCGCGTAAACTCAGATTTTTAACCCAGGATCACACCACTAATGTCATTTGCATTTACAAACGACGCTACATCCATTGGTTTTTTACCGGGCATTTGAATTTCCAGTAAACGTAAAACACCATCACCCGTTAAAACATCTATACCGTGTTTAGTACAACTCAACACCTCCCCTGGCTGACCCGCTATTGAACTATTAACTTCTTCGCTCACTTTTGCCCGCCAGATACGTAACATCTGATTTTTACCTTTTACATCAATAGGCGTTTGCGCTACTGGCCATGCATTAAATGCACTAACCTGTAAGCGAATTTCTTTCGCCGATTTATTCCAGTCAATCAAAGCTTCAGATTTTTGTAACTTATGTGCATAGTTTGCCAGTGAATCATTCTGCTTTTCTGGTTCAATAGTTTTATTAATTATCCCGGGCAATGCCTGCATTAATGCATCAGCCCCCATAATAGACAATCGATCGTGCAAACTTGAGCCGGTATCCTCTGGCTCAATATTACATCGAGTCTTGAGTAACATATCACCTGTATCTAAACCCACATCCATTTGCATAATAGTAATGCCTGTCTCAGTATCACCGGCGAGAATGGCACGCTGAATAGGTGCAGCCCCACGCCAACGGGGTAGTAAAGACGCATGAATATTAATACAGCCCAATTTTGGAGCATTAAGAATAACTTCAGGAAGGATAATGCCGTAGGCAACCACAACCATTAAATCTGCATTGAGATCAATTAGCGGCTGCTGGTCTGTTTTATCTTTTAACCTTTCAGGCTGATAAACATCAATACCAGACTCCAGGGCGCAGGCCTTTACAGGTCCAGGAGTAAGTTTACGGCCCCTGCCCGCAGGACGATCAGGCTGAGTGTAAACCGCGACAACTTCGTGCTCAGATTCAATTAGCTTTTTCAGAGGCGCAACAGAAAAATCGGGCGTACCTGCAAAAATAATTTTCAGGGCTTTATCGCTCACTACATATCTGCCGTTTTCTGATGTTTTTCCAGTTTCTTTTTAATGCGGTTTCGCTTTAACGGTGATAAATAATCAACAAACAGCTTACCTTCCAGATGATCAAGCTCATGCTGAACACATATTGCCAACAGGTCGTCTACATCCATTTTAATTTCTTCACCTTCACGGTTTAGTGCTGTGAATTTTATACGCTCTGCCCTTTCCACCGTCTCATAGATTCCGGGAACAGATAAACAACCCTCTTCATGCGTCTCTATACCATCTTTAGACGTGATAACAGGGTTAATCAGGCACAGGGGCTGGTCTTTCTCTGGTGAAACATCTATGACCACAATACGTTTATGAACATTAACCTGCGTTGCCGCAAGACCAATGCCGGGAGCCGCATACATGGTTTCAAACATATCATCTACCAGTTGTTTTATTTCATCGGTAACCGTTTCAACAGGCTTCGCTCTGGTGCGTAAACGATCATCGGGAAACTTTAAAATTTCCAACAGGGGCATAACATTCTCTCTCAATATTTTGCGCCAGCAAAAAGACAATAAATAAACTATTGTTAATTACTGGGTAAACTTACTTCATTAATTCAAGTTTATCAGCTAAACTCTTGAAAACCACGGATAAATATGGGGATTCATACCTTGGAAATAAAAGCACTCATGCCCAAATATGGACGCTTTGCATTATTATTTATATCAATCGCACTGATGTCTGCTTGTTCCAGCACTCCTAAAGAGCCGGATAATAGCGACCTGGCAGTAAAATCGGAAGCTTTTCAGCCACAATCAGGCACGATAGAGTCAACTACATCAGAAGCCAATGAAGTTCAGGCCTCAAGCACTCAACGCTTCGAGCTAGCTGCGAACCACCCTCGTGAGTATATCGTGAAAAAGGGTGACACGCTCTGGGATATTGCCAGTATGTTCTTACAGGACCCCTGGTACTGGCCAGAAATATGGCAGCGCAACCCTCAGGTACAAAATCCACATCTTATTTACCCCGGTGATATTCTGACTTTAACTTATGTTAATGGGGTTCCACGAATTCAGGTAGCACGCCCTGCCGAAGGTGAAGATGTTATTCGTCGTGAAAGCACAGACACCGGCGGCCGCAAAGTTGTTAAGCTAACACCTACAATTCACAGACAGACACTAAATGAAGCCATTCCGAGCATTCCTGCAGATGCCGTTCGACAGTTTTTAACTCGCCCTCGTGTAATATCTCAGGAAGAATGGCAACTGGCCCCTTATATTGTTGGCAGTGATGACGCTCATCTGGTTCTTGGTGCTAATAATAAAGTTTATATCAGGGGTGAATTAGATAAGGAGCGCAGTCGATATAGCGTTTTCCGCGAAGGAAACAGACTAGTTGACCCGGATACTGGCAAATTACTCGGTTTTGAAGTGATTTATGCAGGTGAAGTTAGAATCCATAAATACGCCACACCTTCATCAGGCATATTACTGAGAACCTCACGAGAAGTGTTGATAGGTGATCGTTTATTACCAACAGACAAAACGGCAATTGATCAGCAATATTTCCCTCGATTACCTAATGATTACATAAACGGTAAAGTCATTTCGTTATTTGACGCTATTTCATCGATAGCCAAATACCAGATTGCCGTTATAAACCGAGGCAGTAATGACGGTTTAGAGATTGGACACCTACTGGCAACCTATCAAGCTGGTGGCATTGCTCGTGACCGTTTTCTGGATCGAACCAGTCGTGACCGTGGTGATGAGGACAAACTGGAAATCATGCTACCTGATGAACGCAGCGGTTTAATGATGTTATTCAAGGTGTTTGACGAGGTTAGTTACGGCCTGATACTCAAGTCAACACGCAGAATCAGCAAAATGGACAGGGTCGATAAACCAAGGTAGAACAACGATACTTTAAATGACTCACACCGTAAGCTGGCGCCTAATCTTTAGGCCGCCAGCTTTTTTTTACCTGAAAAATCTTTTTCTAACTAACATCAATTTCAGATCTCAAAATACATATAAATACTAGCTTCATTTGCCTTTCTGAATTCATTACCTATAAACTACTGTTTTTTAAATTTAAACTCACGGACACGGTTATGGCTGAAATATCAGAGGATGATTTACATCAGCGGTTAAAACTGGTGCGCTGCTATTTACCACCAACAACGCTTAATCAGCTAGTTAGCAACTTCTCCTGTGCAGCTGCTATTTTTGATGCGAGCACCAGCAAATTAAGTAAAACACAGCTCAATGAATCACAGATAAGCCGAATTAACGAGCTGAATATTACAGAAATAGACCGGGATCTGGCATGGCTCGAGCATCCTGATCATGGCATTTTGTTTTATGATGACCCCCGTTATCCCCAGCAGCTACTGGAAATAAATGACCCGCCTTATGCACTATTTTATATTGGTGATATCGATTACCTGAATCAAACACAACTGGCAATGGTCGGCAGCCGCACGCCTACAGCAGCCGGCAAGAAAATTGCTGAAAATTTTGCACACCACCTTTCTGATGCGGGAATAACCATTACCAGCGGTTTGGCTCATGGTATAGACACAGCGAGCCACCTGGGCGCACTCAAGGGTCTGGCTGGCAGTATTGCTGTGGTTGCTAATGGTTTGCACACTATTTACCCCAGGGCCAATACCAAACTTGCTGAAGCCATTTCTAAAAATGGTTGCCTGATTAGTGAGTCACCGATTGGCACCGACCCTCATAAAGGCCTGTTTCCAAAGCGTAATCGAATTATTAGTGGTTTGAGCATAGGCACTTTAGTCACTGAGGCAGCTATAAACAGCGGCTCGTTGATCACTACGCGCCATGCCATGGAACAGGGACGTGAAATTTTTGCAATTCCTGGCTCCATCCACAACCCCCTGTCAAAAGGCTGTCATCAGCTAATAAAATCAGGCGCAAAACTGGTAGAAACGGCCGCTGATATACTGGAAGAACTCTTACCACTGGTAAATTCCAGCTCAATTCGCCATACTAGCGCCGCAGAATCTGCTCAAACTAGTTCAGAAAAAACACATGATGAGCTTGATTCAAGCTACCAGAGTCTGTTAAAACACATGGAGTATGAACCCGTGGCTATTGACGAACTGGTAGAACGAAGTAATCTGAATGCATCTGAAATTGCCTCAATGCTCCTGATATTAGAGCTACAGGGCATGGTAGTTTCAGAAAATGGGCTGTATTCTCGCACTTTAAATAGTACGAACTAAATAACTAAGCTCATAGATATATAGTATGAGAGCTTAAGAGAGAACGAATGAAACAAAATGTAGTTGATGTTTTGATGTATCTGTTTGAAAACATTATTACTGATGAAAACCCTGTTCTGCCGGAAAACGAACATATGTTCGACCGACTTGAAGATCTGGGTTTCCCACAACACGATATCTTACTTGCCTTTGACTGGTTAGAAGACCTGGCTAAGATCCATACGGACCTGCTATCCTCTTCTGCTGACAAACCTGTTATCAACTCACAATCGGTACGCATTTACAGTGAGCTGGAAAAAATGCTGCTCGAACCGGATTGCATTAGTTTTCTAATACACCTTGAGCAAAATCAGATTATTTCTGATGTTAGTCGCGAAGTCATTTTAGACCGTGTTATTGCCCTGGATGTTGAACTCGAACTCGAACAGCTCAAGTGGGTTATTATGATCGTGCTGTATAGCCAGCCAGGTGAAGAAAATGCTTATGCCTGGATGGAAAACCTGATATTTGATACCAATACAGGCAGTTATTTAAACTAAATCGAAAATAAACAAACAATATTAAGAAAAATTTACTAAAGTAAAAAAACATTTCATTAAAAATAACAATAATCATGAGTATTACATGAGTAACAGTCTGTTAATTGTAGAGTCACCGGCTAAAGCTAAAACAATAAAAAAATATTTGGGCAAGGGCTTTCATGTACTGGCATCTTATGGACATGTTCGTGATTTAATCCCAAAAACAGGCGCTATTGACCCGGACAATCACTTCAGCATGAAGTATCAACTCATTGAAAAAAATGAGAAACATGTTGAAGCCATCAAAAAAGCCTTAAAAAAAGCTGACACCCTCTATCTCGCGACCGACCTCGACCGCGAGGGAGAAGCTATTTCGTGGCACCTGTATGAGCTGCTAAAAGAAACCGGCGCACTTAAAGATAAAACCGTTCACCGAATTGCTTTTAATGAAATAACCAAACGTGCATTAAGAGAAGCCGTGGATAACCCACGTGAGTTATCCATGCCTATGGTCAATGCCCAGCAGGCCAGACGCGCCCTGGATTACCTGGTTGGCTTCAATCTTTCTCCATTGCTGTGGAAAAAAATACAACGCGGCTTATCTGCAGGGCGAGTACAAAGCCCCGCTCTTCGAATGATTGTTAGCCGTGAAGAAGAAATCGAAGCTTTTGATTCTAAAGAATACTGGACTATTTTAGCTGACACAGAAAAAGACAATAAAAAGTTCTCAGGTAAACTGCGCATTTATAACAATGAGAAAGTATCACAGTTTACTATTAATAATACAGAACTGGCAGAAGCCGCGCAAAAGGCACTAAACAGTGCTGCTAATGGCAAACTCACTGTTACTAAAATAACCAAAAAACAAACAAAACGTAATCCATCTCCACCATTTACAACATCTACTTTACAACAGGAAGCATCCAGAAAATTAGGCTTTTCTGCACAACGCACCATGCGTACTGCTCAACAGTTATACGAAGGTATCGACATAGGTGATGGCGAAACAGTTGGTTTAATTAGTTATATGCGTACCGACTCATTATTGTTATCTCAGGATGCATTAGATGAGTTACGTGATTTAATTTCAAAACGTTATGGCAAAGACAACCTGCCGGACGAGGCCCGTGTATTTAAAAATAAATCTAAAAATGCACAGGAAGCTCATGAGGCTATTCGCCCAACATTTGTGAATCACATTCCGGATAAGATAAAAAGTGCTTTAAAACCTGATCAATTTAAACTATACGAATTAATCTGGAAACGTACGGTTGCCTGTCAAATGGTACAGGCCACCTTAGATACGGTTGCTGTTGATTTAAATTGTGGTGATGCAAATCAGTTCCGCGCAAATGGCTCGACTATTAAACACCCTGGCTTTATGGCTGTTTATATGGAAGACCAGGACGATACCGAAACCGACTCAGACGATGACTCTGAAACTGAAAACAGGAAAAAGAATGATGATGAAAAATTCCTGCCTCCTCTAGAAGAAGGTGAGGAATTGAAATTATTAGGCATAGTTACAAATCAGCATTTTACCAAGCCACCACCAAGATACACAGAAGCAAGCCTGGTAAAGGCGTTAGAAGAATACGGTATTGGTCGACCTTCTACCTATGCAAATATAATTTCGACACTGCTATTCCGTGAATATGTGGAAAACGAAAATCGTCGTTTTACACCGACAGACATGGGAAGAATTGTTAATCAATTCTTAACTCAATATTTTGAAACCTATGTGGACTACGATTTTACTGCACGACTGGAAGATGAGCTTGATGCTATTTCCCGTGGTGAAAGTGAATGGTTACCATTAATGGAAAATTTCTGGACACCTTTCATCAAAAAAGTAGAAGACATAGATGAAAACGTGAGTCGTGCAGACGTTGCTCAAAGTCGTGAGATCGGCATCGACAAGGAAAGCGGCAAACCCATTACTGTGCGCATGGGCCCTTATGGTCCATTCGCACAAATTGGTGATAAAGATGACGAAGAGAAACCGCGCTTTGCCAGCTTAAAACCAGGCCAGAAAATGGCTGACATCACCATGGATAATGTTTACGATTTATTTGTATTACCCAGAGTTCTGGGTGAAACCGATGAAGGCGAAGAAGTAAGCAGCAACGTAGGTCGATTTGGGCCTTATGTTAAATTCGGCAAATACTTTGTATCTATACGTAAAGAGTTCCAGGAAAAAGGCATAGACCCTTACAATATCGATTTTGAAACAGCCATGATATTGGTAAGAGAGAAAAAAGAGTTCGAAGCGAACAAATACATTAAAACTTTCGATGACTCGGAAATTCAGGTTCTCAATGGTCGATATGGCCCATATATTACCGATGGCAATAAAAATGCCAAAATACCAAAAGACAGAGAACCTTCAAGCCTAACCCTGAAAGAATGCGAAGAGCTCATTGAAGCGGCTCCAGAACGTAAGGGGAAAAAGAAAAAAGTTGCGAAGAAGAAAGTTGCAAAGAAAAAAGTAGCCAAAAAGAAAACTGTTAAGAAAAAAGCGACGAAGAAAAAAACAGTGAAAAAGAAAACAGCTAAGAAGAAAGCTGTAAAGAAAAAAGATTAATGAGTTAGCGCCTTTGTGCGTTAACTTTTTATCTAATCTGAATACATCACACACAATCACATGTCAGAAAACTCTCAAATTGAACAAGCCGCAAAAATCATTAAAGATGGCGGAGTCATTTCTTACCCCACTGAGTCAGTTTTTGGTTTAGGCTGTGATCCATTAAATGAATCAGCCGTAAAACGAATTCTTCACTTAAAAAACAGAGCCGTTGATAAGGGGCTGATTATTGTTGCCGGTGACCTGAAACAACTTGCACCCTATATAGACATATCAGCCAAGGAAGAACAAAAAATATTAAGCGAAAAATCTGTCACAACCTGGCTAGTAAACAAGTCGGCATTCACCCCTAACTGGGTCAGTGGAAAACATAATAAAGTTGCCATTCGAGTATCAAGACACCCACTTATAATTCAACTATGTCAGACAATTAACCAGCCTTTAATATCAACAAGTGCCAACCCATCTGGCTTGTCGCCTGCAACCACGAACCAGCAAAGCAAACATTATTTTTCTAACAACGTTGATTTATATATTGATTATCAAAACAAAGGCAGTGGCCAGCCTACTCAAATAAAAGACATAACAACTGACACTGTTATAAGAAAATAAAATCTATATCCATCAATACTTATCAGTCATATCTGAATTTAGCTATTGAATTTTCTATTTTATTTACCCACTTCACTCCCTTAAAAATATTTAGCAGTACAATTTAGACTCATAATTTATGAAACCCGCCTATTTTGTAGAACCCGTTTTTTCTATAGTCTCGTTGGTATTGCAATAAAAACAAGGACGGTTAATAATGAATGCGAACATTATAAATAATTACTCTCTGACACACACTTGTTCGCTTATGCAGTAATGAATTTACGAGGCAGCCATGAAGATTAACTCTATTTGTATTCTGTTTTTTTTCGTCTGTGGGTCCGCTATAGGAAAAGAGGACACGAATAACACGCAAGACATTTTCCCTCAGCAGCTAACTGCCCGGGATTTATTAACATATTGTTCATCGAGTTCATTAACGTCTCTTGGCAGACAGCGTCAAAGATATTGCTGGGGTTTCATTAGTGGTGTTGAAGAGACTATCCGCCTTACGCTGCACGCACCCGGACAACCCGCAACACTGAAAATTTGTCTACCTAAAAATGTAACCTCTCGAAATCTGGCTAAAACTTATATCTTATATGCCGCTAGCCGGGACAGCGACCTGAGTCGACCAGCAGCGCAAATTGCAATCGAAGCACTTACAAGCGCCTATTCCTGTTTAAATTGATGATCTGCGCAAAAAATCGAACCCCTAAAACCAGTTCACAGATTTACCAGTCATTACAACAGACGTTAGTCGTAGAAACTTCGGGGCACTAAATCGCCAATGCGCCGATGATTTTGACAGCACCACTCTATAAGCAAGAAACTTGTATTCAATCTTCCACTGCAATATCTACAATACATATTGGAGATGTAAAAATAGTAAGCTTGATCAAGCTTTTACTACAACAGCCTTAAGTTATAAAATGACTCAAACTGCCTTTTTAATATTCATTACAATCCCGTCAATCAAGGATATGTTAAGAAAGTCATAAACTGGCTGCTTACGACAATGCAATATTATTTTGCAAATGGTAGGCTGGTGCTGATTGGGGTTATTTACAGAATAATGCAAAAACAGCTTATTAAATATGTGATTATAATCAATGAGGTTAGTGCACTAGCCTCGGCCTACATGCTTTACTGAGGAGAAGACAAAATGAAAATTCTAAATAAAAAGATATCAATAACGACCTCTGGTGTAGTTGCGGCTGCCGCTCTGTCGCTAAGCGTCTCATCTGTTCAGGCAAGCTCACTGGGTGAGGGCCTATATATGCAGCACTGTGCGGCGTGTCATCAACCAAATGGTAAAGGCATCCCTGGTTTCTTTCCGCCCTTAGCTGACAACGACCGGGTGAATTCAGACGACCCGGAAACAATCCAGAAATATTTGCGCCGTGTCATTTTCGGCTATCACGGTGGGCTGATCGTGAATAATCAGATGTACTCCGGCAGGATGCCACCCATAGGATACGTCGGCCGCCTTAACGACAGCGAACTGCTGAAACTGGTCAATTATCAGCGTTCTTCCTGGGGCAGTAAAGCCAGAGATATCACATTCGACGAGCTTACCAAAGCGCGGCAAGCCGGCAGTCTCAAATAAAAGCTTTAGCTGGTTAGCTGTTACGTTAACCAGCGCGGCCTGCCCGTAAACAAAGGGCAAATAGATGCACTCAGTGACCAATGAGATTCAGTTACAACAGCACTTAACACATCGTCAACTTTGAGTACGGGCACTTACATACCACGACTCAAAGTTGTCAGTGTTAATTTTATTGTTAGTTGACTAGATTATTTTACCGCAGTTCGAATATCCCGCTACCATTGTTATACCAGATTAACCCGGGAGAGGCGTTATCTTCTACAATATCTAAATGCCCATCAGCATTAAAATCTTGAACCCGAATCCAGTCAATCCAGAAGCTATCAGCTCTACTATTTGCAAGTATATTGCTAGTAGCATCTGTGAACTGGCGATTGCCGTTACCCAGCACAAGCTGAAGATAATATCCGTTATAGAAGTTGTTATTTCCTCCACCTGTTCTGGTAAGGAAAACATCTCTATAACCATCATTATTTATATCTTCTGCATCTATATCCACAATGACGCCCTGGCCGGTGACAGATGGCAACACGGTTTTACTTGTGGAAAGGTATGTACCGCGACTACTCCCCCAGTATATGACGGTCTCCATGCCCTCATATTCGTGCCCTGCGACAACTAGGTCAATATATCCATCTTTATCTATGTCAATCAGTTCAGCAGTATAGAGCGACTTACCATTAACTTCTGAAGTAATCCTGTCTGTATTACGTGAAAAATTACCAGAACCATCATTAATCAGGAAGAAGGGTAATTCAGGATCGCCAACAAATATATCTATATCCCCATCATTATCAATATCTGCTGAGGCCGCTGAATGGAAAAAACCGCTATAGGATTCAAGGCTGCTACTGTATTCAAATCCACTAGCGGTTGAAAGAAAAAGTAATGGATGCTCACCGGGAAAAGGCGGCTGATCATAGCCGTGGCCAGCAACAAATATATCTAATTGCCCATCGTTATTGTAATCACCCAAAATTGCCTTTCGCGGATTGATTGCGCCTGGTTCAGTACCAGAAATTAAACTGTAATCCCGGGCGAAATTTCCAGAACCATCATTGAGATAGATTTCAACCGGAGTCCGGTTGCTTGAGGTATCGCCAACAGACATAAACACATCAATATCGCCATCATTATCCAGATCTGTATAAACCACCGCTCTATAAAAGCAGGCGTTACACGGCAAACCGCTCATGCTGCTGTGTCTATCTATACGAAGAGTTGATTTCTGTAACTCGTAAGAGCTTTTTTCATCAACATTAAAATTAGCAGCAACCTCTAAATTTATTGTAGGATCATTAATGCCGCCACCACTTTCATCGTCACCACCACTACTGCAGCCAACCAGGATTGATATAACTAAAGTAAAAAACAAATAAAACGTTTTATTCACAACAACTTCTCCACTATTTATAAAATATTATTTATTCATTGTTCGCGGAAGCGCCCTGTTGGACTTTCTTCCTGGCTTTGCAATTCTGAATCAGGATCACAATCGTCAGCCAACCACACCTGAATGTGAGCAACTTATTTTTCTGAACTTTTCATCTGCAAACTCCACAACAACATATTTAACTACTACCAACCTATCAATCACCCTGAGGTCTTGCTTCAATCGTTTACACTGTTGCCAGTTTGCAAACGTTTATGCATAAGCATAAAAGTGAGAACGCCGAATCTACGAGCTTTTTATTCGTGTAGATAGGCACTGATGGATGACGGACTAATTTCGCCCTCTGCCTGCAGACCCAGATAAACCCTGGTACCTGTCTGGCTTGGGCCAAAACCGGGGGAGCGTGCAAATATGCGCAGCTCCATTGACTGAATCCCCCCCTGCAAATGTAAGCGATGCTGGCGGCTTGCCAGGCTTTTCGAATAAGGCATCTGGTATACCAGCTCGCCGCCAATTCGCAGTTCAATTGAGACCTGCACATTACCCGCACCACCTACTTCCCGTGGTGGCGTGGATTTAACTACCAGTAAATAGTCAGCCGTCTGTGGCAGCTTCAATTCAGCATCAATAATCAGCGCTGCCAGGGGATAAAGCGACGGGTCCTTATGTTTATCAAACATACCGCTGCTGCTGTAACCGTAGTTTTGCGGCTTAAGTGAAACAGGCATGGTTAAGCTCATACGGCCCTCGCGTAGTGGCGGCTCCGTAGAGTCAAACTCTGACTGCTGCGACAACCAGTAGCGAGTTTTAACCCGCGCAGACCGGTTGTCTTTTCTGTCACCTGTACTCTTCTGTAACGCCTCAGCCTGTATCACTTCAGAACGGCTTGCCTCATCTTTCGCCGAAACGATACCGGCATGTGATTCGAGTCGCTCTATACGTTGCTCCAGTCTCTGTATCATCTGCTGCAGACTGTCCATATCTGCCGCTATGCTGGCAACAGGCAGGGCGAGTATGAAAACTGCTAAGAACATTCTGCGTTGCATTATTAATCCTCAATGTTATAACGTTTCATTTTTCGCCACAGGGTGGATTTGTCTATGCCGAGAATTTCTGCTGACAGGGTGCGATCACCCTGCTGTTCACGCAAAGTTTTGCGGATAAAGTAGGCTTCGATTTCTTCCAGACTTTGCGGCGCCACAAAATCCAGTGAACGCAACTGACTAGCTTCTTCATCTGCCAGCTCAGCGGGCAGATCTTCTTCATTAATACGACTGCCCATTGCCATAATGGTCATGCTTAACACGACGTTTTCCAGCTCACGCACATTACCTGGCCAGTCGTGCCGCATTAAAGCCGCCAGCACCTTGGTTGACATGCCATTGAGATTTTTACCCAGACGAGTGACATGACGATTAAGAAAAAAGTTGGCCAGCAGCGGAATGTCCTGACGACGTTCACGCAGCGCCGGCAATCCAATATCAACAACCTTGAGTCGATAATATAAATCCTGACGGAACTCCCCTGATTTAATCATTTCAGGCAGGTTACGGTTACTCGCGGTAATCACCCGCATATTAACGCTTTGTGCTTCGCTATCACCAATTCGATAATAACTACCATCCTGTAATACACGCAGCAGCTTGGCCTGCAAGGACAGGGATGCATTATTAACCTCATCAAGAAACAGGGTGCCGCCATTGGCCTGTTCCAGCAACCCCGTTTTATTTCGATCGGCACCGGTAAACGCGCCTTTTACATAACCGAATAACTCACTTTCAATAATATTTTCCGGTATTGCGGCGCAGTTCACTGCTACAAATGATTGTTCGCTGCGCTCACTCAGTGAATATATCTTTTGTGCCACCAGCTCCTTACCACAGCCACTTTCGCCGGAAATTAACACATTGCAGTCGTAGGCCGCTGCCGCTTCAATGAGTTTTTCCACCTTACTCATGGCCAGCGACTGGCCGTATAACAGGCGGTATTTTTCCTGTAGTTCATTATTGCTCTGTGAACGCAGTTTTTCATTCTCCATGCTTAGCTGATAATAAGACAGAGCGCGCTCAACCGTATGATATAACTCATCATTATCAAACGGTTTGCGAATATAATCGAAGGCACCGGCTTTTAGTGCCTGTACCGCTGACTCCACTGTGCCGTGCCCGGTCACCATCACAACCTGGGTACGTGGATGGGCTCGACGCGCAAAATTGAGAATATCGTGACCGTCTACAAACGGCATTTTCAGATCGGTTACCACGACTGCCACATTGGTATTAGCCTCAATCAGGTCTAGCGCATGCTGTGGGCTGTCTGCAGCAACCACCCGCGCATCCAGTTTATCAATAACCGCAGCAATCAGCTCACGCATACGATCATCATCTTCTGCAATAATAATCAATGGCTGGTCAGTTTCTATTACTTCTGTGCTGCTTTTCAATTTTTAACTCCGCGTAACTTCACAACAAAACGCGCGCCATTTTTGTAGGTATGATCCAGCTCCAATGACGCTCCGCGACGACTCAGCATGGCATGACTGATTGATAGCCCTAAACCCGTGCCTTCGCCAGTTTCTTTTGATGTATAAAATGGCTCAAATATTCGACGTCGATCTTCAGGTGCTATTCCGCAACCGTTATCTTCAACAATTAACTCAACACCCCGTGCACCTACAACCCGTGTGACAACACGAATCAGACCGTCCTCGCGATCCTCCAGCGCATGAGATGCATTTAGCAATAAATTTGATAAAGCAATGTCCAGTTCACCACTGGGTATTTCGACTGCGGGCAGATCATCTGCCAGTTCCAGTTCAATGCGCGTGGATTGTCTTTTTAACATGCAGGTTAAGAACGAATCGACCATGTCCCTGATCAGAGTGTTAATATCACAGGCCTCATCGGAACAATTATCCCTGCGTGCGTAACTCAGTAAATCATTAATAATACGTGAACAACGTTTTGCTTCATCAGCAATAATATTCGAGTATTTGAGTTTTTTTTCATCGTCCATATCATTGCTGGCAAACAACTGCGAATAACCAAGTATATTTCCAAGTGGTGTATTCAGTTCA